>DASYZE010000018.1:0-74302 GCA_035946625.1 Terriglobia bacterium
CGTCATTTCGTAGAGCACGGCGCCCAGGCTGAACAGGTCCGTGCGGGCGTCAAGTTCCTTGCCCAGCGCCTGCTCGGGCGACATATAGGCCACCGTGCCCATCGCCGTGCCGGGGCTGGTTAAATGAGCTTCCACCCCCATCATAGGACCGGCCGTGGCCGCCATATCCGCATCATTCGAAGGATAGTCGCCGCTCGCTGCCAGCGGCTGCGTTAACTTCGCCAGGCCGAAATCCAGTATCTTCGGCGTTCCGCGCGCGGTGATGAATATATTCGCCGGCTTGATGTCGCGGTGAACAATCCCCTTGGAGTGCGCCGCATCCAGCCCGTCGGCCAGTTGGATGGCCAGGTCCAGAATCTGGTCCGCCTCGAAGAGCTTCGTGCCGATGCGATGCTTGAGCGTCTGCCCTTCCAAAAATTCCATGGCGATAAACGGACGGCCTTCGTCTTCATCAATGTCGTAGATGGTGCAGATGTTGGGATGATTGAGCGCTGAGGCCGCGCGAGCTTCGCGTTTGAATCGCTCGAGTGCTTGGTGCTCGAGTGGGGGCGGTTCGCGAACCGCCCCTTCGTCGGCGCGCCCGGTACGGGCCACAGGTTCGGGAAGGAATTTCAGGGCCACCAGGCGCCCGAGTTTGGTATCCTCGGCCTTATAGACCACACCCATCCCGCCGCCGCCGAGCTTATCCAGAACACGGTAGTGCGAAATCGTCTTCCCAATCATAATTCAGCCGCACTTTCCGATTTGGATTCTTGGCTCGTGCATTCTAATGCTCCTTCAACCCTCGACGCAAGAAATTCGTGGCCAGAGCAGTTCCCGTCGAAACTACTGGGCGCCGCCGGCTGATTCGGTTTCTCACCCACAGCGTGTGCGCCTCCGGAGCTTCTTCACAGCATTAAAACCCGCATAAACACAGGTGACGGCGCACGCCCAAAGGTCCGTTAGCGGGGTTCAAATTGGAAATCAGGATTGAATACACTCTTTCGTTGTAGAATTGCATTTCGACTTTTTACCTTTGACCAACCTTCCATGAGCCAGGTGGATGAAGTTCGAGCGGCGTCTGAAATCGTCAAAGTGGTGGGCGATTACGTGAAGCTGCGCAAAGCCGGGGCCAACATGATGGGCCTCTGTCCCTTCCATCAGGAAAAAACGCCGTCCTTCGCCGTGCATCCCGGCAAACAAATCTTCCACTGCTTCGGCTGTGGCATAGGTGGTGACGTTTTCAAGTTCATCATGCTGATTGAAAACATCACTTTTCCCGAGGCGCTTCGGCTGCTGGCGGAGAAGGCGGGTATTGCGCTGCGCGAATCGGCGAGCGACGCGACTTATGACGCCAGCGCCAAAGAGCGCACGGTGCTGCAAAAGATTCACGATTGGGCCGCAAAATTTTATGCTTCACAATTGGGTAGCACCGCCGAAGGCCGCGCCGCGCGCGCCTATCTGGCGGACCGCGGCCTGACGGACGAGGTGGTGGCGCGCTTCCGACTCGGATACGCTCCGGCGGAGGGCAAGGCGCTGACGGCACGCTTGGCCGACGCCGGATTCGCTCCCGAGATGGCCGAGAAAAGCGGCCTCGTCCTGCGCGACCAGGAAAGCAACCGCCGCTACGACCGCTTTCGCCGGCGAATCATTTTCCCCATTCAGAATGAATCGGGGAAGGTGGTGGCATTTGGCGCCCGCGCCCTGGGCGAGGATCAGCCCAAGTACATGAATTCCCCAGAAACACCGATCTATAGCAAGAGCCGCGTGCTCTATCATCTCGACCGGGCCGGGAGCGAAATCCGCAAGCTCGATTACGCCATCCTGGTGGAAGGATATATGGATTGCATCGCGGTGGCTTCATGTGGAATTGAGAATGTGGTGGCGAGTTGCGGAACCAGCCTGACCGAAAGCCAGATTCGATTGCTGGGCCGATTTGCCAAGCGGGTGGTGGTGAATTACGACCCGGATTCCGCAGGGACGGCGGCAACCGAGCGGTCGCTTACACTTTTACTCGAAGAGGGCTTTGAGGCCAAAGTTCTGGCTCTGCCCGGAGGACTCGATCCGGATTCATTCATTCGCAAACACGGCGCGCCGAAGTATCGTGAGCGTTTGTCCTCATCTCCATCGTATCTTGACTACCTTACCGACCGGGCCTCTATAAAGCATGACTTGAGCCAGCCCGAAGGCAAGGTTGCCGCAGCTAACGCCGTGTTGCCGTATCTGGCTCGGGTTCCCAGCCCAATGCTTCGCGCTGAGTTGGGCAACCGCGTCGCGGAACGATTGCATCTGGACGAACGCTTGCTGCGCGACGAATTAAGACGCGCGGCTGGAGCGGGGCGCCGGGAGATTCAGGCCCCCGCCGCCCTTCCTGTTTCCAAGGCCACGCCAGCGGAGAGGCAACTCCTCAAAGTTTTCCTGGAGAATGAAGATTTAGCGTTTGAATTCCTGCCCAATCTGATTAAGGAAGGTGACATTGCGGGCCTGGCTACGGAAAATCTTTTCAAGCAGATCCTTTCCGCCAGGTCCAGGGGGGAGAAGTTTGATCCCTGCCAATTGGATGAATCGCTCAACCCGGACGAGCGCCGGTTGGTCTACGAACTCCTGATGTCCCCGGGAGGGGCGAGGGATCGCGCCCAGGTGCAGGGGTGCGCCAACGCACTTCGACGGAGACGGCTGGAGCGGGAATCTGAACAGTTGCAGGCCGCCATACGGGCGGCGGAACGCGAAAAGAACTCCGCCCTGCTGGGTAAGCTTCTCGAGGCCAAAGGCGACTTAACCAGGCAATTGGTGAAGTTGCGAGGGGTGTGAAAATTGTTCATTCTTAGTGAAACAAAATGGTGTAGAATGACATCTAATTTCTTGGAGCCATAGGCCATTGGCTGGTTTCCGCGAGGTAACAAGAGACATGCCGCAAGGTGCCCCGCCCAGTCGGGTGAGGGGTGTGTCCATCCATCGAAAAAAGGTGACGAATGCAATCTTCTTCTCCCACAGAGGGGGCCAAAACTTTGGCGTTTGATGAGAAGTTCGACCAAGTGAACAAGCTGATTACGCTGGGGAAGGAGAAGGGGTACCTCCTTTACGATGAGGTGAACGACCTTCTTCCTTCCGACGTCCACTCGGCCGAGGATCTGGAAAACCTGCTCTCCATGTTTGACAACGCCGGCATTGAAGTCCTGGAATCGCCCAAACCCAAAGGCGCGGACAAGATTTCGCTCGATGCCACCGACGACATCAAGCCCGAAGAAGCCCCCGATGATGTCGAGCTGGATCTGACCCCCGGCGTGCTCGACAAGACCAACGATCCCGTCCGCATGTACCTGCGCGAAATGGGAACGGTGCCGCTGCTCACGCGCGAAGGCGAAGTGGAGATTGCCAAGCGCATCGAGCGCGGCCAGCTCAACGTTCTGAAGGCGCAGTCGCGCTCGCCCATCGTCATTCAGGAAATGTTCGCGCTCCGCGAAGATTTGAAAAATGACGACCGGTCCATCAAAGAAGTTGTGGTTTTTAACGATGATGAATTGACCGATGACCGGGTGGCTGAGCGCAAGCAAGACGTGATGGGCGCGGTGGACGAAATCGAGCGCTTGAATAAAAAACTGATCCAACTCAAGAACAAACGTGATTCCATCCCCCGCACCAAGCGGCCCCGCGATTTCCGGCGCTACGCTTTTGCCGTGGCCCGCCACCGGATCATCATCTCGAAATTAATCCGGGCGATTGAGTTCACCCACCTCGAGCGAAAACGGCTGATCGACAAAATTCGCCAGGGCGTGGAAGAAATGCGCCCCATCGAGCGTGAAGTCAATCGTCTGGAACGGCGGGTGGAAAGCACGCGCGGCAATGGGCAGAAGGAACTCCGCAAGGAGCTACGGTTTCATCGTGCCAAGCTGACTGAGTTCGAGGACCGGATTCAATCCACCACCCCCGAGCTTCGCCGAACTTACCAAACTATTATCAGCGGCGAAAGAGAAGCCGACGCCGCCAAGCGGGAATTGATTGAGGCCAACCTGCGCCTGGTGGTGTCCATCGCCAAGAAATACACCAACCGCGGGCTCCAATTCCTCGACCTGATTCAGGAAGGGAACATCGGCCTGATGAAGGCCGTGGACAAGTTTGAATACCGCCGGGGATACAAGTTCTCCACCTACGCCACTTGGTGGATTCGCCAGGCTATCACGCGGGCCATCGCGGACCAGGCCCGAACCATTCGCATTCCCGTCCACATGATTGAGACCATCAACAAACTGATCCGCACCTCGCGGCAACTGGTGCAGGAATACGGGCGCGAACCCACCTCGGAAGAAATCGCCAAGCGCATGGATATTCCGGTGATCAAAGTGCGCAAGGTGCTGAAAATCGCCCAGGAGCCGATCTCACTTGAAACCCCGATCGGTGAGGAGGAAGATTCACATCTCGGGGATTTCATCGAAGACCGCGGAGTGATCTCGCCCGCGGAAGCCGTGATCAACATCAACCTGAAGGAACAAACGGAAGCGGTGCTGAAGACCTTGACACCGCGCGAAGAAAAGGTTATTAAAATGCGTTTTGGCCTGGACGATGGCAGCGAGCATACGCTTGAGGAAGTGGGCCAGAGTTTTGCCGTAACTCGCGAGCGTATCCGGCAGATTGAAGCGAAGGCTCTGCGCAAACTGCGCCACCCCTCGCGCAGCCGAAAGCTCCGGGCTTTCCTCGACGCCACGGTTCGCGACTAATCGTGGGGCTGGTATTTTAAGCTGCATGAGCGCGCCATCCTTTTTGGTGGGTAGCGCTTGATGCACGGAAGACTCCAAACAGGCTTTCCGGGCTGAACTCATGAAACACTGCCCGTATTGCAACTTCGCGAATTACGACCACGCCACGGAATGTCGCAAATGCCAGGGCTCCTTCGTCTCGGACTCTGGCGCAGCAAATACCCCCAAGTCTCTCCTGGTCGGTCCGCAAAAAGCACACGATATTCGAGGCAAAGCACTCTCCATCATTGTTGTTGGCTTGCTCATCAAAGTTTATTGGGGCGGTTATGGGCCCTGGCCGGTGGTGGACAATCCTACCCTCGTTGCCTTGTCTGCGTTGCTTGAACCTTTGTTTATTTACGGGGGCATTCTCGTTTACCTTACCGGATGGGTTTTGAATTGGGTCTAGCGGCTCCCCGCGCCAACGCCCTCCTCGACATCCTTTTGAGACGCCTATTTTGACTTGTGGCCGGTTTGCTTTAGTTTTCTGCCAAATCACCAAATGAAATCCTGGGTTGGAAAAGCGGTTTGGAAGATTTGGGAGCTCATGTGATTCACTCTGAGAGGCGTCTCGAGCGGGGCGGCAGGGGTATACGGGGCAGTTTGATCGGGGTGTGCGAAAGTCGTTGCGCGCCCGTCCACAAAAAAATAAACCCCCGGCGAATTTTGGCCCGGGGGTTGGGTTCTGGCAAGTCCCGATAATCCGGGATTCGAAAACTACTGGGTAGAGCTGCCAGACATCTTGTCTTTCTTCGCTTTCTTCGCTTTCTTCGCTTTCTTCACTTTTGCCTTCTTCTCTTTCTTGGCGTGCTTCGGAGCTGGCGTGCTGGTGCCGGCGTCCTGTGCAAACACGGGCATCGCCAGCGAGAATACGAACACGGAACTGAACAACAGAGCCATTAACTTCTTCATCAGAGTAATTCCTCCTGTTGGAATAACAACGAGACTTTGGAATGCACGGGAGATGCCAAAGAGGCGCGCACCCTTCATATACCGTTCTATCTGATTGGAGGGTAACAAATTAGAAGGTACTTGAGGCAGATTGCCGCTCTGAAGATTTGGTCCTGAATGGTCTCAATTACACTATTTGGTGTGGCCGGGCACACTAAATGGGTTGGTGCGCGAGTTAATTTTGGCGGGAAGTGAGCTTCTGCCGGACTTATGAAAATTCAATCAGCCCAAATATTCTTTGCGGTTTACCTCGCTCGAGAGGAGGACGGGCCGATCCGGCAAAACTTTCCGAAGCGCCTCGATCTCTGGTTCACCCGGGCCGAGAGGAAGGCCCACCTGGCCGCGCAGGGTGACCGACCGAATCAGCCCCATGGTAATTTCAAGACCTATGTGAGCGGTCTCGCCGTTACAGGGATGAACGTTGGAATCGTCATCGAGCCACGCGGCCATGTCCTGAACGTAGGGGGGCATTTCGAGATCGTAGTTCATGCAGCCTCCGCCGGAGATGGCTCCATCCTTGCGGGTAACGGCGCGCCATCCGCCGCCGGTCAGAACTTCAGCAAAGCCTTCGGTCCCCATGGCGCCGATGCGGTTTTTGCGCCACCAGTAATCGATTTCCGGAATGTTCGGTGCGCCTGCGCCGCACTCGACGATTCCACGAACACCGTTGGCATACTGGATGAAACCGGCAATGTAATCCGGCGAAGGATGATTATCGGCGAGCTTGCCGCGGCCGGCCGCCTGGCCCATCACCCACTGCGCTTCCGCGTAATTGTTGAACCAGCCCATGTAATCCACCAGATGGGTCATCATGTGGATCAGCCATCCCGCGGCGTGGCCATATACGGTATGAACGCGGCCCAGGGCTCCGCTCGCCACGATTTCTTTCACCTTCTGGTAGTGGCTTCCGTAGCGGTGCTGGTGGCTCACCACGGTTTTTACGCCCGCCGCGATCACAGCCGCGCGGATTTCGAGCGCCTCGTTCATCGAGAGCGCAATGGGTTTTTCGTAGGCAATCAGGGCCGCGCCGGATTGGATGCCGGCTTTGATCAGCGGCAGCCGAATGGCGGGCGGAGTGCAAAAGCAAAAAATGTCCGGCTTTAGTTCAGCGCAAAGGGGCGCGGGGTCGGTGGAGGTCTTGGCGATGCCGAGTTCGGCCGCGGCCTTGGCCAGCCTGGCCGTATCGACTTCGGAAATGCCCACAACTTCAAACCGGGGATTCTTCTTAAAGGCGTAGGCGTGGTGCATGCCGCGCTTGCCCATGCCCACCACTACCACTTTGTAAACTTTTTGCGCTGTCATGTTCCAATTCCTTGGTTTCGGCCGAATTGTTTGTTCCACTCCACGATTTTTTCGACCACGTAATCCACCTCATCGTTCCGCAGTTCGGGGAACATGGGCAGGGAGAGGCATTGCGCGGCATTCCTTTCCGCATTGGGGACAACGGGCTTCAGGTCCGCCAGCTTGCCCCACGGGTAGCCTTCCTGCTGATGGATGGCGATGGGATAATGCATCTTCACATCCACGCCTGCATTCAGCAGAAATTTTTCCAGATGGTCTCGCTTGGGATGCTCGACCACATAGAGATGATAGACGTGGCGGTAGCCCGGAGTTTCACAGGGCAGCGTCAGGCTGGTTCCCCGCAGCCCTTCGGTGTAGCGCGCGGCGAGAGCGCGGCGCTGGTCCGACCACTGGGTGATGTGCCTCAGCTTCACACTCAGGAAGCCGGCGTGCAGGTCATCCAGCCGGCTGTTGAATCCATAAGTATGCACGGAGCGTTGGAGCGAGCCGTGATTGCGCAGCCGCCGGATGGTGGTGTCCACGTCCTCGCGGTTGGTCACCACCGCGCCGCCATCCCCGTAGGTGCCCAGGTTTTTCTGAATGATGAAGCTGGTGCAAACCGTGTCGCTCAGCTCGCCTTGCTTGAAGCCGGCGCCATGCGCGCCGATGGCCTGCGCGTTGTCTTCCACCACCCACAGCTTGTGCTTTTTCGCGATGGCGCTCACCGCTTTCATGTCCGTGCACTGTCCGTAGAGATGGACGGGGACAATACCCACCGTGCGCGACGTGATGGCCGCTTCGATTTTCGCGGGATCGATGTTGTTGGTTCGCGGGTCGCTATCCACAAAGACGGTTTTGCCTTCCGCAATCCAGATCGCCTCGGCGGTGGCGAAAAAAGTGTTGGCGGTGGTGATCACCTCGTCGCCCGGCTTGATGCCCAGCGCCATGAACGACAGCCAGAGCGCGTCGGTGCCGGAATTGAGCCCCACGGCGTATTTCATGCCAAAGTATTTCGCCAACTCGCTCTCAAACCGCTTGAGGGTCGGCCCCATCACGTAGGCTTCGGTGGCCATCACCGTGGCGAAGGCGGCGTCAATTTCCTTCTTGATGCTGTGGTATTGCCGTGCGTGTCCATAGAACGGCACTTTTATTTCAGGCATGGAAATCTTCCCCTCTGCTTTCTGATTCCGGAAATTGTCCGGCCAGGAATTTTTTGTCGAGCCAGTATTATATGCGAATGGCTAAAGTTGTCCACCCTCGCGAGCGCACGCGACCGCGGGCCGAACAGTGGCTCCGGGACAGCAATACGTTGATCCGGCAGAGGCTGGCTTCGAGCTTCCTCCTCATTCTTCGGTTCCCGCGTGAACGAAGAGCCCTCGGTTTTGAGCCCAATGTTCTTGAAACAGGAATAGTGAGTGCGTCGCAAACTTTCCCTTGATCCTAAATGACATTCCGGCTTCGTTCGTCAAATCGGGCTTTTTTCGAGCCGCCATTGCTTTGTCCGCCGCTCCCTTTTCCGGGGGAATTGACGATTGATCCAACGGACCATTGATTCGTGGAAAAAAACTAGATAAAGAGTATTCCAATGGGAAAATCACTCAATGACCAAATCACTCAATTCTTTCTCAATTCATTCAAAACGGGAATAGGAGCATGGACCGCCAGTTCGATCTTGCTCAAACCAAAGGACATTTCAGCTTCGTTCGGCATTCTTCGTCCCCAGCACCGGGTTCGTGGGCTCTGTTCCCAAAGCCTGCTCCCTTTCCCTCGCCCTTTCCACTTTCAACTTTTAGCTGTACACAAAGTTTACCCTAAAGTCAACACAATTCTGGCGAACGGTCGTTTTCGCGTGTTCCGTAGCGAGAATTGAGGGTTGAATTGGGCATCGAGTTCTTATTAGGATGCGAAAAGCCGCGCACCCCAAGATGGGGGGTTCGCCCCACTCTTCCTAAACGCGAAACGGCAGATGGCCGAAGCTTACACGGGCAGCTCGGGGTCCAAGACAACGGACTTGGGCTTCAGCTACCCGGCGCGGGGAGGTGAGTGATGTTTATGAGTCAACAGCGTACTCTTGCCCCGAAGGCGATGGGCGAGCGAGTTCCGTTTCCCCTGCGAGCTCCCGCGCTGGCAGCCAATAATTGGCAAGCAACACGGCGTATTATGTGTTTGGAGGGCCAACCGGCGTGACGCTGGGCTTAAACGATCCGGACGCATCCGCCTGTGACGGGAACGCGGGCCGCATGACGCAATACAAATTCAACTTGAACGGCTCTTCGGTGATGGGAAACCTTACCTGGAACGCCAACGGAACCTTGCAGCAACTGGCCATCAGGGACCCGTTCAAAGCGAGCAACCAGCGGACCTGCGGCTATGGCTAGGACGACCTGGCTCGCATCGCCAACTGCGGGACGATCTGGGATGAGACTTTCAGCCACTACCAAGGGGGAGCCAGCACCGGAGCTTTCGGAAACGTTTGGAAAAACGCGGGGAGCGGAGTGATCCCCTTTCAGCCGAGCTATCACCACGCCACCAACTGCATTGCCACTGTCGGCGCCCCTCCCTATCCACGACTGTTCACTTACGACCACAACGGGAACTTGACCAGCACGGGCACGGGAACCGGGACGGCGGCCTACACCTGGTATGCCGGGGGACACATGATCGCGGACAGTCAAAGCAGGTGGCACGCACTTCGCAGCCGAGAGCTTGTGCGTTGCGGAGTCCGCCGCTGGCGGCGCTGTAGTATATTAAATAATCCTATGAATGGCATTACTTGTATTAGAACCATCCTGGCGCCTGGCCCCCGAGCCCACGGCGGGGAAGCTGGGGATTTCCTCGTTGAATGACGGGAATGGCAATCCGTCCAACCAGCCGCGGACTCAGCGCGGCGAGTCAGCGCTGGCTTGCGATCCCCCGGCAAGCTGTTGACTTTAAAAATTGAAATCCGCGCTCCCTGCCGGTGCAGACTCTGTACCTCCGCCGGGGGTATCCGATACGAATAGGCTGCACCATTTAATTAAGTTAATTAAGTAATTACTATTGGCTTTGCAGGGCCGTTGTGCTAGGGTGCGGTTACCTAGACAAGAAAATGGTTTGCAAGCGGAATAACGTTTTCGCGCATGGGCTCGGCGGCTTCGTGTCGGCACCGCGGCGTGGTGTTTTGGGATGGGTACGACGGCTGGGGGCCGAAGAGCCAATATCCGACCAAGGAGGGAGGTCTCTTTTGATGACGCGTTCAATTAAGTTAATGGCCATAACAAGTCTCGTAATTCTGCTCGCTTTCGCAACTTCCGGACTGGCGCAAGTATCCTTGCCAGGAGCCCCACACACGATTACCAAAACCGTTCAATCAACGTCCCTGCATATGCCGAACGCCCCGGGCACACTATTCATCCCTAAATCGAGCGTGCCACAAAACCCACCGGCGGGTCACAAATTTGCCGCCCATACCAATGTCCAGGTTTTCGTCCCCAGCGGAGTCAGCCCGGACGAATATCCGCCGTTCCCTGGGTACGGCTTTGAGACGCCCGCTTCAGCCGCATGTCATTATGGCCTCGTCTCAACCACCGCGGCCCCGAATTGCAATCCCAACGCAACCAACGTCAACCCCTCCGGCGGCAGCCAGAGCATCGCCATCGTCGATGCTTATGACGACCCGTCCGCCCCGGGCGACTTGGCTTGGTTCTCCGTACAGTTCGGCATTCCCTTGGAACTGTCGGAGTTTCAGGTGGTTTGGGCCAACCCCGCAGCTTCCTCCTGCCCTGTGAACCTGGGCTACGGTGTCCCGACCGATTTTTCGGGCGGATGGGAGATCGAGGAGTCGCTGGACATCGAGTGGGCCCACGCCATGTCCCCCGAGGCCAAACTCTATCTGGTGGAGGCCTGTTCCAACTATGATTTCGACTTGCAGCAGGCCGTGCTGGTCGCCAACAATCTGGTGCAGTGCGGGCAATCGGGAATCAATCCCACTACGGGTGCCCTCACGAAGTGCACGGGGACGGGCAAGGGCGAAGTTTCCATGAGCTGGGGAGGGATGGAGTTCGCCGGCGAGAACGGCAGCACGGCGTGCGCTACCCTTGATGACTCCTGCTTCACTGCGCCCGGCGTCGTCTACTTTGCGTCGAGCGGGGATGGGCCGGGGGTCATTTGGCCCGGTTCTTCTCCGAAAGTGGTGAGCGCCGGCGGCACCACCAATCGCCGTAGCCCTTCGACTTTCAACTTCATCCAAGAGGCGGCTTGGGTCGACGGCGGCGGTGGTTTGAGCGCCATTGAAGCCAAACCCAGCTTCCAGAACGTTGTCATTCCGCTAAAGGCTATTAATTTCCGGGCCGTCCCGGACTTGTCATTTGATTCCGATCCCCATACGGGGGTATATGTCTACGACACCTTTCCCATCTCCGGCCTAAATTACTACGAATGGCTGGTAGTCGGCGGCACCAGTGCTGCGTCACCGTCGCTCGCCGGCATTGTGAACAGGGCGGGTGGCTTCGCAGCGTCGTCCAACGCTGAACTGACCACCATCTATAATAACAGATTGACTACGAGCGACTTTACAGACGTTGCGGCAGGCTTCTGCGGCTTTTACATGGGTTTTTCTGCCGTGACAGGCTGGGATTACTGCACTGGCGTCGGGGTCGATAAAGGTTACGTTGGAAAGTAACTTTTCCCGGCCCCAGGTCAGGCAAACCAACTGAAGCCCAGGCGGCAGGGCACGCAAACCAGCGGGTAGGGCGGGGGGCCGATCTACCCGTCAGGCTCTCAACCTCGCTATTGCGGGATTGGGCCTCAGCCACCGGCGGCCTCCCCGAAACCTTCATGACCCATCGGACAAGGTATTCTAACTTCGCTGACCAAGATACAAGACATCACTTAAACCGCCAGTCCATCGACTGACGGATGGCAACATTCGTCGGTTGATGGATCAAGCTGAATTTTACGAACACCGATCCACCAGCCGGCTGCGTGACGCGCAGCCTGCTGGTGGGGCCTTTCAATTCTGGTTCGTCTTCGTGCCGGCCGAGCTCTCTTACCCGGCATGGGGGCGGGGATGGGCCAGCCCGCCCGGATTTGCCGCAGTTATCCTTACAGGGTCAGAGGCTTCATGCGGATTTTCGGGAGCAAGTCCTCATAACCGTCTCGTCTTTATTGACGCATGGCTGCCTCAGCCAGCAGAAGGCTTCTCGCTGGTTGGTAAATCGAAAACTCAATTAAAGGCATTAACACTTTCGGTGTGGATGCGAATCCATTCGCGCAGCGCAGACCTTTTTGCTGTCGACGCGACGATCGTCCCGCCTTGGGGAACGCCCTTGCTGGCATGCGGGAGTTTGCGTGGTTGCGCTTGCTTTGCCCCCGATTGCCTGCTACCGTTGTCCCCGTAAAGCTCGGCAACGCCGGACTTTGAATTTCAGACCCGAAAAATTCAGGCGGAGGTTATTCTATGGGCAGCCCTGCGGTGGCAACTCCAGTCGAGAACGCGGAACCTCCCAAGTCATTCATCGAACGTTTCATCGGGGTTTACCTATCACCCGGCGAAACTTTTGCGGACATCGCGCGCAAGCCGGACTTCATCGCGCCGTTGATTGTGGGGATGGTAGCGGCCATTGCGGTTACGGAAACGATGCTGGCCAAGATCGGCATGGAGCGTATCGTGCGAATGTCGATTGAGCACAGTTCGCGGGCGTCGAGCATGTCGCCCGAGCAGATGGACCAGGCTGTGAGCCAGGGCGCGAAAATTGGCGGGATCATTGCCCACGTCTTTGCGGTGATAGGAGTGCCGATCTTCCTGGTGATCATTGCCGCGCTGGGGCTGCTGTTTGTGAACGCTATTTTTGGAGGACAGCTTGGTTTTGCCAAGGCCCTGGCGGTCGCCTGCTACGCCAACCTCACCAGCGTGCTCGGCAGCATCATGGCCATCGCGCTCATTTTTTTCGGCGATCCGGAACACTTTAACCCCCAGAGTCCGGTACCCAGCAATGTGGGATTTTTTCTGTCGCCGGATACTTCCAAGCCCCTGATGGTGCTGGCCAGCGCGGGCGATATTTTTTCCATATGGCTGATGATTTTGCTTGGAATCGGGTATTCAGAAGCTTCGGGAAGGAAAGTGAAAGGGTTGACCATCTTCCTGTGCTTTTTCGGGCTGAGGGTTATTCTCCTCTTCGCCCAGATGGGCCTGGCCCTGATCCAATAGCGCGTGCGATCGAGTCCCCGGCCTTGGCGGTTTGACTCTTGATCGACCGCCTCAATTCGCTCCCTATCTTCCCCATTCCAATCCCTTGGGGACTTGCCCTTGTCCACAGAATTGAAATTTGAAATTTTGTCGCGCCACGCAGGCGCCCGCGCCGGGCTACTACACACAGCGCACGGGACCATCGAGACGCCGTGCTTCATGCCGGTGGGCACGGCGGGGTCGGTGAAGGGTGTTACCCAGGAGCAATTGCAACAGTTGGGGGCGCAGATTATATTGGCAAACACCTATCATCTATATCTTCGTCCGGGCCATGAGGCGGTCCGCGAGATGGGCGGGCTGCACGGGTTCATGAGCTGGCCCCATCCCATCCTGACTGACAGCGGCGGGTATCAGGTGATGAGCCTGAAAAAACTGAGCCGGGTTACCGAAGACGGAGTCCATTTCCGCTCTCACCTGGACGGGTCACCGCACTTTCTCTCTCCCGAGCGGGCGGTGGAAATTCAGATGGCGCTGGGTCCGGACATTATGATGACGCTGGATGAGTGCGTGGAATATCCGGCCAGCACGGAAACCATGCAGCGGGCCATGAAGTTGACGGGGCGGTGGGCGAGGAAGGCCAAGGAACATTACGAGAAGACGCGGGATTCGGAAGAAGAGAAGGCAGTGAGCAGAAGGCAGAAGGCGGAAAGAACCGAACACGATGAAGGTCCACAATCCGAAATCCAAAATTCAAAATCCAAAATCCCGACGCCCGAATCCCGAACCCCGGCTCTTTTCGGCATCGTTCAGGGCGGGATGGACAAGAATCTGCGGCGGGAAAGCGCGGAGGAGATTATGGAGATTGGTTTCGAGGGTTACGCCATCGGCGGGCTTTCGGTGGGAGAATCGAAGAGCGAAACCTACGACGTGGCCGAGCACACCGCGGCGCTGCTTCCGGAGGACCGCCCGCGCTACCTGATGGGCGTGGGGACGCCGGAAGATTTGCTGGAGGGGGTGGCCCGCGGTATTGACATGTTTGATTGCGTGATGCCCACGCGCAACGCGCGCAACGGCAGCGTGTTCACGTCGCAGGGCAAGTTGGGAATTAAGAATCTCCGTTTCGCCCGCGACCCGCTGCCGCTCGACCCCGCTTGCGGGTGCGCGGTGTGCCGGCGGTACTCGCGCGCCTACATCCGCCATTTATTTATTGCCCGCGAGATGCTGGGGGCGACGCTGGCCACGCTGCATAACCTATACTTTTACCTTGACAGCATGCGCGAAATCCGGCAGGCTATTCTTTCTGGGGGATTTGAAAAGTTTTGTTCAAGGGTACGCGCGGGGCCTTAAAACATTCCACTCGATAGTTTTCGAAGCTGGAACGCCAATCCGACGAACCCTGCTGATCCCGCTGCTCACAGGCGGGATTTCTTTTTTCCAGTCTGAAACCCTGGCGAATTAAACTTGATGGCGATTGCTTGCTGGATATACCTGTCAACTTGGAGAATAGCTCTGGCCGCGGACGCTGGCGCCAGCGAAGGGATCATGCAGTTTGTGATACTCTTCGTGCCCTTGTTCGCCATTTGGTATTTTCTGGTTATCATGCCCCAGCAGCGCCAACGCAAAAAGACGCAGGAAATGCTGGCGAATCTTAAGACGGGGGACCGCGTGCTGACGAGCGGCGGGGTCTACGGAACGGTCGCCGGTTTTCGCGACGAAATCGTTCAATTACAAATCGCCAGTCAGGTGAAGATTGATGTGGCCCGTTCCGCGATCACGGGTCTCCAGTCCGCAGAAGGCGCCACGCAGGCGTCCGGGGGAAGCGACAGCGGCAAGCGGGAAGGGGCAGCAAAGGGCAAGAATTAAATAGGACTATATAATAAGGAAAGGCTTTCGATGATTTATTATGGATTCCAAGCTTAAAAGACGCTTCCTATATATACTCGGCGTCATTCTGGTGTGCGTCTTCGGTCTGGTTTGGGGAAACGGCCTCACTGGATTTCCGCGCAACATCACCGAACTGCGTCAGAACCTGCGCAACCGCATTCGATTGGGATTGGATTTGCGCGGCGGGACCCACCTTATCCTGCAAGTCCACGTGGAGGATGCGGTCAACATCACCACCGATCAGACGATTGAACGATTGAAAGACGAGTTGAAGACCAAGAACATTCCTTACGACCAAATCCAGAAAACCGACAGCACCCATATTCTGATCAAGGGCATCCCCCAGGAAAAGTCCGGCGACGTCCAAAGCTTGGCCGCCACGCTCTTCACCGATTGGGACATAGCCAGCGTCGCCGGGGACCCGCTGGCTCGCGCCCTCACCTTGAAGGCCAGTTCCGCGGCCACCGTCCGCAACCAGGCGCTGGCGCAGGCGCAGGAAACCATCAGCAACCGCATCAACCAGTTGGGCGTGCAGGAACCCGAGATCGCCGAATATGGGCAAGGCGACTTTGAGCTGGTTGTGCAGCTTCCCGGCATCGACGATTTCAACCGGGTTAGAGACATCATTCAGTCCACGGCCTTGCTCGAATTCAAAATCGTCCATGACGATCACAGTTATGCATCCAAGGACGAAGCTCTGGCCGCGCATGGCGGCGTACTCCCCCCCGATACGGAACTGCTGGAGGGAAACACCCAGAGCGGCGGCCCCAACTCCCAGGGGGATGTTTGGTACATTGTGGACCGGATCGCAGCCATTACTGGGCGCGATTTAAAGGGTGGAGCGCAGGCGACGGTGGACAGAAACGGCAGGCCGGGTGTGAATTTTTACCTGGGCCGCGACGGCGCCACCCGCTTCGAGCGAGTGACAGGGCAAAACGTCGGACGGTTGCTCGCCATCGTGCTGGATAATCGCGTGGTGGATGCACCCGTGATTCAAGCTCAGATCAGTGATTCGGGGATCATCGAAGGATTGCCCACGCAGCAATACGCCTCGGACCTGGCGCTGAAATTGAATTCGGGCGCGTTGCCGGCGTCCATCAGTTATCTGCAGGAAGAAACGGTGGGTCCGTCGCTGGGCGCTGACTCGATTCGCGCCGGAGTGGTTGCCTCCATTGTGGGTTTTGCGGCCATCATGAGCTTCATGCTCGTTTATTACAAGGGAGCGGGCATTAATGCGGACATAGCGTTGATCCTCAATTTGCTGATTCTCATGGCCGCCTTTGCTTACATTGATGCAGTGCTGACGCTGCCCGGCATTGCCGGAATCATTCTGACGGTGGGCATGGGCGTTGACTCGAACGTGCTGATCTTTGAGCGCATCCGGGAAGAATTGCGGGCCGGCAAAGCGGTGGGGGCTGCCGTTTCCGGGGGCTTTTCCCATGCGTTTACGACGATTATCGACACCCACGTGACCACCGTAGTTTCGGCCGCCATCTTATTTACTTTTGGGACAGGCCCGATCCGCGGCTTTGCCGTCACCCTGACGATCGGATTGATCGCAAACCTTTTCACCTCGGTGTATGTTTCCCGGACGATCTTCGATTATGTGCTTTCGAGACGGGGTAAGGGCGAGGCGCTCAGCATTTAGGGCTGCCGGTCTTGAAAAGTTTCGGGAACATTTGGATACCCGTCGGTGTCCATAGCTAATGTAAAAGACCGAGAAAGATCTTATGGAGCTTTTTCACGAACCTCAAATTGATTGGATGGGCAAGAAGTGGTATTTCATTGGCCTTTCAATTCCCTTGCTTGTGGCTGGACTAATTTCCATTGCCGCGCATCGGGGGTTGGTATACGGAATTGACTTTCGTGGCGGCACCGTGGTGGACGTGAAGTTTGCCCAAGACCCGGATTTGGATGCCATCCGCAAACAATTGGACCAGCAGAATCTGAGGGGCGCGACGCTTCAGCGGATTGGTGCCCAGCCCGACCACGAGGTCATTATTGGGTTGGACATCAAGGCTACAACCTCAAGCGACACGCTGGATGCAGGTAGTCGGGCGATTGTGGATGCGCTCGGCGGACTTTACGGTGCGGGACCGGCGGGCAAAGCCGATTTCAACAACTCCAGTCCGCGGGCTCTTTCGGAACGGCTGATCGCCTCAGACCCATTGCAATTGGCCTTTAAGGGTTCGGATGCTGCGGACAAGGGTTACCACGATTTGGCGGATGCCTTGATCGGTTTTAAGAATAGTCCCCCGCAAAGCGGTCTGATCACCAATTTTCAACAGTTGAAGACGGTTCCGGGCGTGACGCCCGCGCTGCTGACTTTTCTGAGTGCCAATTATTATTTGTCGAGCTATGGCGTGCGCGGCTCCCAGGTGGTGGGTCCCAAAGTTGGGGCCGACCTCCGCCGCCAGGCTCTCTATGTAACCCTCGCTGGTCTGGGCGCAATGCTTGTTTACATTTGGTTTCGGTTTGAGCTAATCTACGGCGTCGCGGCCGTCATCGCAACGTTTCACGACGTTCTGATCACTTTGGGTATCTTTTCACTGTTAAACGCTGTAGGATATCCGGGAACAGAAATCACTCTCACGGTTATTGCAGCTCTGCTGACGCTCGTCGGCTATTCAATGAACGACACTATTGTAGTTTTCGACCGAATAAGAGAGAATGTGCGCCTGAATAAACGTGAAAATATTTTTACCCTGGTGAATCGAAGCATTAATCAAACTCTGAGCAGGACCATGCTGACTTCGGGACTTACCTTTCTGGCAGTGTTGTCGCTTTTCTTGTTCGGCGGTGAGGTGATTCACGGGTTCGCGCTGGTTCTGGTGGTCGGCGTCATCATCGGCACTTATTCGTCGATTGCAATTGCCAGTCCGGTCCTGGTGTTTTGGCAACAACGCGGAGGCCCGGGACTGGCCGGCACCAAAGCTCGAGTTTTCGAGCCCGAACCCGCGGCCCGCCGTTAATGAGGCGGAACCTACTCAGGGCTCCGGGCACGGTTAAATGATTTTTGCGGGAGGTGGCATCCATGTTTGATGAAACCTTGCTGGATTCTTCGCCCTCACGGGCGCCCGTCCTGAGCGGCACCCACTGGCTGGTCAGTATTGCCACGGGCGTCGTCTTCTTTTTGATCGCTTACCTTACCCCCGGAATCCTGGCCGCCGAGGGAACCGACCTCGTGGTTCAATCTGGCATATTGGGCGTTCTTTTTTTCACCTACGCCCTGATCCTCAGTTACACATACGCGGACACACGCCATCTGCGTCTGAACACTGTGGTATGGCTGAGTGTGGTGTTTCTCCTCAATATCGTGGGTTTTGTGGTCTACCTGATTTATTCAGCCGCGAAAACTGACAATTGGAAACGAGCGACGATTCCTCTTGCTTACATTGTGGAGATCATGCTGATTGGCGTCGCCATCCTGATCCCATTGCTCATCACCCAAGCTCTTCCCAAAACGATGTTGAGCGTTGCGCTGGTGGCTCCGCCCCCGCCTCCCCCCCCTCCTCCTCCGCCCGCTCCGGCGCCTCCGGTGAAAGTGATTAAGCGGCTTTCGGCGGAGGACCTGATGAAGGCCCCGACCGTCATTCCGAAGACCATCTCAAAAGTTAAAGACGAACCCGAGCCTCCCCCACAGACCGCCGTGGGCGTGGTGGGTGGCGTGCCGGGCGGAATGCCGGGTGGCTCGGCGGGCGGAGTATTAGGCGGCATTCTTTCCAGCGCCGCCCCACCGCCCCCCCCGCCTCCCCCCAAAGCGGCCACGCCCAAGAGGATTCGCCTGGGCGGCCAGGTGGAACAGGCCAAGTTGATTTTTCATCCCAATCCCGAGTATCCTCCGCTGGCCAAGATGGCTCGAATCCAGGGCACAGTGCGCTTGGAAGCGATCATTAGCAAGGACGGGACAATTCAGGACTTGAAGGCCGCAAGCGGCCACCCCCTTTTGGTGAATGCGGCCTTGGACGCAGTGAGGCGCTGGCGCTATCAGCCGACGCTTCTCAACGGCGAGCCGGTGGAAGTGGTCACTGAAATTGACGTGAATTTTACGCTCTCTGAGTAGTACACAAGTTTCGAAATTTTTCCAGGAGGAAATACAAAATCATGCTAGGGGCACACCTTTTGACTCTCGGTATGTTGTTGTTCCAGGAAGAAGGGGCTACCATCAGCTTCAACCCTATTGAGATGTGGCATTTGATGGGCGTTCCGGCAAAATGCGTCGTGATTTTGCTGTTCTTCATGTCGGCATGGTCCATCGGAGTGATGATCGACCGCTGGATCGCCTTTAGTGCGGCCCGGAAGCAGTCGCGCGTTTTCGCGCCTTCCGTGGCCGGGGCCTTGAAGGACGGCAAAATGGATGAAGCCATTTCCATTGCCGAGCAGAACAAGCGCAGCCACCTGGCGAAGGTCGTCACGGCTGGTCTTCAGGAATTCCAAGCCCACCAGGTTTCGAGCGAAATCCCGGGCGAGGAAATCGAAGCCTCCAAGCGGGCCTTGGAGCGGGCGGCGGCCATCGTGCACGCCGAGCTGAAACGCGGCGTGTCCAGCCTCGCCACTATCGGTTCCACCGCGCCTTTCGTCGGACTGTTCGGAACCGTTCTCGGTATTATCAACGCGTTCAGCCAGATTCAAGCGACCAAGGGGACGGGTTTGACGGCTGTCGCCGGCGGTATTGCCGAAGCTCTGATCACCACCGCCTTCGGAATCTTCGTGGCCGTGCCCGCGGTATGGATGTACAACTACTTCACGGGAAAAATTGAAGCGTTTGATGTGGAAATGGACAACTCTTCTTCCGAGTTGATCGACTACTTCATTAAGCGTTCACAGCGAGGGAAGCGGTAATGGCTATCAAGGTTGGCGGTAAAGGGGCAGTTTCCGACATCAACGTGACGCCCATGGTGGACATCATGCTGGTGCTGTTGATTATTTTCATGGTCATCACGCCCATGTTGTCAAAAGATTATCCTGTTGACATGGCCAAGGCCCAATATCCCAGAGATATGGCAGATGCGGAGAAGGAAGATGCCACCGTGATTGCCATCACCCGGGACGGTAAGTTGTTTCTCAGCACGACACCACTTAGTTTGGACGAAGTTACGGCTAAAGTGAAAGACAGGGTTGCAAATCGCGAGCCTAAAACGGTGTACCTCAAGTGCGACGCCCGGGCCAAATATGGTGATGTGGTTAAGGTGGTGGACAACATCCGGGCGGCGGGGGTTGAAGAATTGGGGCTTTTGGCCGAAAAGCTCGAGAAGAAAGGAGCTCCTCCCACTCCGTCCACTCCGTAAGGAGCGATGGGGGGAGCGGCACTTCCCTTCGAGCGAAAGTGTCGCGGGTGGCACGCCTTGCGGAGCAACCACCAAGCTGAATATCATAAGGACTCGGGGAGGGTATAATTATGTCAATGCATATCGGAGGGGATAACAAAGGCCCCATGGTGGACATGAACGTCACCCCGCTGATTGACGTTCTGCTGGTGCTGATCATCACCTTTATGGTGGTGACCAACCTGACCCCCAAGGGTTTGGATGCCATCGCTCCGCAATCAAGGCAAAACGAAAAGCAAAGCCAGGAAGTGGACACCCATACCATCGTGGTGTCCGTTGAGCCTGGCAATCACGTGAAGATTAACGAGACCCCGGTGGACATCAACGCATTAGGTTCGCAACTGGATGACATTTTTAAGACGCGCAACGAACGGATCATCTTCATCAAGGGTGACTCCACCCTGCAGTTTGGCGATGTCGCGAGAGTGATTGATATTGCCAAAGGGGTCAATATTGATAAAATCGGATTGATCACGCACAATCTGGAAGAGGGCAATTAACCCCCCCACCGGATCTTCCACGGAGGAATGGAAAGATGAAACTTCAGAGACTCGCCCCGCTATGTGGGGTGTTGCTCTTGGCGGTCTTGACCTGCGGATGTAACAAGCTCAAAGCCCGCGACCAGCTCAATAAAGGCGTCACCTCATTCCGCAACGCCCAGTATCAGCAAGCCATCGAGCATTTCCAAAAGGCGATTGACCTGGACCCCAACCTGATGACCGCCCGCTCATACCTGGCGACGGCCTATTTTCAACTCTACGTTCCGAGCGGCGATTCTCCGGATAATATCAAAGTCGGGGAGCAGACGATCGCCGCCTTCGAGGACGTTTTGAAATACGACCCCAGCAATGTCAACGCGATGTCCAGCATTGCGACCATTGATTATTACATGCATAAATTCCAGGAAGCCAAGGAATTGCAGCAGAAGCGCCTCCAGATCGAGCCCAACAATCCCGAGGGTTATTATTGGATCGGCCAGTTGGATTGGGCTATTTGTTTTCCCAATCAAATGAAGTTACGGAATGATTTGAACCTTGCCAATCCCAAGGATCCCAACCATCCCGACATTCTGCCGCCCCTACCTGAAAAAGACCGCGCCCAGTTGGCGGAGCAGAACGGGGCGCTGGTGGATGAGGGCATCAAGGCACTCAATAAAGCAATTGAATTAAAACCGGACTATGTAGATGCTATTGCATATTTGAACCTGATGTACCGCCAGAAAGCTGATTTGGAAGAGGATCCCGCCGCACGCGACGCCGACGTTGCCAAGGCCAATGATTTGAACGCGCAGGCGAACAACTTGATGAAGCAACAGCAGGAAAAGGCTGCTCAATCCACCAAGTAGTGGGGCTTCCGCGCCCGTTTTTGTTTGGAGTTTATCCTCGAAAGACACCCGCTTTTTCCGCTGAAGCCCTGGGGAATGCCCCAGGGCTTTTTTGTTTCCATTCCGCGGGGCACTTGGCGGGCGCCATCGGCGGACAGCCCTAAAATTGGCGCTCAAGGTTGAATGGGATGGGGAACCATCGCCGCCTGGTAAGCAGCAAGGTTGGAAGCATCGATGACTGTGGTCCCGGTGTCTACGCGGGCAGGCAGCGGTGAAACCGGGGACGTTCGCCAATCCTTGAATTCGTGGACAGCATTGTGGTGGAGGTCATCGAGCAGCTTGAGGCCGTAATAGCTCATCGTATAAGGCTTCTGGGCGATGGTGGCGGAGATCACATTGCGCTTGATCCAATCCAGGGTTTCAGAATTGTCATCCATGGCCACGATGGGAATCTTGCCGTCCAGATTGAGGCGGTGGAGGGCTTCCGCCGCGCCGGGGCCACCCGAAGCTTCCACGCCCACAATCCCATCGAACTTATCTTTTGGGTTCTTGCTCGTGAGGAGGACGGAGACCTGATCGTTGGCGCTTCTGGGGTCGCCCTTATCGTCCAAGGTTTTGAAAATCTTGAGATCAGGGAATTTCTGGAATGAATCGGTAACTCCCCGAATACGTTCGTCCAGGTTGAGCTGGCCGGGAATCGTGATTAAGACCACGTTCCCTTTTCCGTGGAGAAGTTGTGCCATGCGCTTGCCGCTTTCGAATCCCGCTTGAAAATTGTCCGTCCCCACAAAAAGGATGCGGGCGGACTCGGGGGAATCGGAATCAACGCAGATCACGGGGATTCCGCTCTGGACCGCGGCGTCGATAGCGCTCTTGAATTTGTCCGGTTGGGCCGGTGAAATCAGAATCCCGGACGGATGCCGGTTGACGGCCTTCTGGAAGGCGCTCAGTTCATCGTCCGGCGAATAAGTTTCCGGCCCGACAAAATCGGCCTTCACTCCCAATCCGTGCGCCGCCGCCATAAACCCAGCTTGTGCCTCGTGCCAGTAGGGCAGCGAGATGTTCGCCGCCACTAGAATGTAAAGCTCGTTCTCGTCGTGCAAAGGCTTCTGGCAAGAGGCGAGAAGTCCCACCATCAAGAGTGATGCAACCTTTACAACTTTCGCCCTGCAATTTTTCATAAATACCTCCTGTCCCGGCGTCGGCTCTGAAGAAGCCCCGGGCGTTCCATTCGCAAAGGGAGTCGGCCAGGAGCCCATGTTGGAAAGAAGCGAAGCATACCACAATATTTTCACGGTGGGCTCGGGCAAGTGCCCTGGCGCAACCGGAATTCTCGGCCGTGCGGGATCCTCTCGGCAGGGAGCGGCCCGGCAGCGACCGGGTATCGCTTGTACCAAACTCCGTCGGTGACCTAGAATGAATGGGTATGCAGTCCATGGTGCAATTTGAAGAGATTGTCAAGAAGGTACAGGCCTACCGTCCTGGGGACGATGTGAGCCTGTTGCGGAAAGCCTTCGAATTCAGCTGCCTTGAGCACAAGGCGCAAAAGCGCCTTTCAGGCGAGCCCTATGTTTCCCATCTCCTGCAGGTCGCCAATGTTCTGGCGGACATGAAATTGGACGTCGTCTGCCTGGCGGGAGGAATGTTGCACGACGTTGTGGAAGACACGCCCACCACCATCGAACGGGTGCGCCAGGAATTTGGGCCCGAAGTTGCCGGAATCGTAGAGGGCGTCACCAAGATCAGCCGCATCCAGTTTTCGAGCCCGGAGGAACAGCAGGCCGAGAACTTCCGCAAGATGGTGCTGGCCATGGTGGACGATATCCGCGTGGTGCTGGTGAAACTGGCGGACCGGCTTCACAACATGAGAACGCTGGGCTTTTTGCCCGCCGAAAAACGCACCCGCATCGCCCGCGAAACTCTGGACATTTATGCCCCCATTGCCCACCGCCTGGGGATGGGCAAAGTCCGCAGTGAGCTGGAAGACCTAGCGTTCCAACACCTCGATCCGGAAGCTTTCGAGGAAGTCAAGCAAGCCGTCGAGAGCCGCCGCAAAGTGAGTGAAGAATTTCTGGCCGAGGTGCGCTCGCAGGTGGAAGCCAAGATGAAAGAGCACTCGGTTCCGGCGCGCATCGAGGGGCGGATCAAGCGGCCGTACAGCATCCGCCAAAAGCTGACGCGCCAGCACATCACCATCGACCAGGTTTATGACCTGCTGGCCATCCGCATCATTACCGACTCAGTGAAGAACTGTTATTCCGCCCTGGGCGTCATTCATAATACCTGGAGGCCGGTGCCGGGTCGAATCAAAGATTTCATCGCCATCCCGCGCCCCAATCTTTATCAGTCCCTGCACACTTCGGTGATCGGCCCCCACGGCCAGCCCTTTGAAGTGCAGATCCGCACCGAGGAGATGCACCGCATCGCCGAGGAAGGCATTGCCGCGCACTGGAAATACAAGGGCGGCGTCAGCCCGGCGCAACAGGAAACCGAGCGCTTCGCCTGGCTGCGCCACCTGGTGGAGTGGCAGCAGGAGATGCGCGATCCTGGCGAATTCCTTTCCACCCTAAAAATCGACCTCTACCCGGAGGAGGTTTACACGTTTACGCCCAAGGGCAAAGTGATTGTGCTGCCGCGCGACGCCACGCCCATCGATTTTGCCTATGCCATCCACACCGAAGTGGGCCACCGTTGCGTGCGTGCCAAAGTGAATGGCGCGGTCGTTCCGCTCAAATCGCGACTGAAGAACGGGGACATTGTTGAAATCATGACCCAGGTCAATCATCGGCCCAACCGGGATTGGCTCACCCTGGTGAAAACCTCGCGGGCCCGCAACAAGATCAAACACTGGATCAACCTCGCCCAGCGCCGCCAGGCGTTGGAAATTGGAAAAAAGCTTCTGGAAAAGGAAGCGCGGAAATTCGGCATTGTCCTGAAGAAAGTGACGGAGGAAGAAATGTTGAGGGTGGCCCGCGAATATGGATGCACGCACGGTGATGATCTTTACGCCGGGCTGGGCTACGGAAAATTTGTCACCCGCCAGGTGCTGGCCAAACTCGTTCCCTCCGCGCTTATTGAAGTGGACAAACCCTCGGGAATCACCAGCGCCGTCAAGCGGGTGCTGGGCTTGGACCGCGACGCCGCCATTGAAGTGAACGGCTATGATGACCTGATGGTCTACCGCGCCAAATGTTGCAAGCCGATTCGCGGCGAGGAAATTGTCGGCTACGTGACGCGCGGAAAAGGAATCGCGGTCCATTCGAAGAACTGCCCCAACGTTCAAAATCTTTTATATGACGTCGACCGCCGCATCGCCGTGGAATGGGCGGGGCCAAAGTCCAGCCTCTACCCCGTTAAACTGACCCTGATCACCGCCGACCGGCAGGGATTACTGGCGGAAGTGACCTCGGCCATCAGCGATGTTCACTCCAACATTCAGAATATCGAAGCGCGCACGGGTGACAACCAGGCCCTGATTGACGTGACGCTGGACATCGTGGATATGCAGCATCTGGATACCATTGTCTCCTCACTGAAAAAGATCGAGGGGGTTTATCAAGTGGAGCGCGTAATGCAGGCTTGAAAAGCGGCTTGGGGAAGCAGGCTGCCTCGCCTGCCCGATCTTCCCTACGTCGTACATTCCGGCGGCGGCTCGGGCGGAGGCTTAGGGCGCTTTCTGGATTTTCCCGGAACGAATGCATCCCGTGCAGACACGAAGTGTCTTATGGACGCCGTCCACGAGCGCGCGCACCCGGCGCAGGTTGGGATTCCAACGGCGCTTGGTGACATTGTGGGCGTGGCTGATCCGATTGCCAAAGTGGGCGGTCTTGCCGCAGATTTCACATTCACGAGCCATATAAATACCTCATGGGATGATTGAGCTTAAATGTACAGTTAAGTATTTTACCAGAAACCAGCCCTTTTGCCCACCTCTTCGGCTATCAATTCTGTTCTTAGCTTGCCGGCCAAACCGCGATACAATAAGCGTATGCACAAAATCAAAGGCATTTCACGCCGGGCCCAACCCGCCCTGGCCATCCTGGCTCTCACTGGATTGGCGCTGCTCATCGCGTGCAACCGGAAGCCGGCCTCGACTCGGGAGATTTGGGCGGAAGTGGACGGCCAGCCGATTTACCGCGATCAGGTTGAAAGGCAATATCGCCGTCAAATGCAGTCAGGCTCGGACGCCAGCAACGCGGTGCAAGCCCTCACTTTCAAACTGAATATTTTGAACGAACTCATCAACAACCAGATTCTGGTGGACCACGCGTCCCACGCCCGGATTTCGGTGGCGGAAACCGAAGTGGATTCCAAGCTGGCGCAGCTCCAAGTGGCTTTTACGCCGGAAGAATTCCAGAAGAAGATTCACGAGCAGGGGATGGAGCTAAGCGATGTCCGCGATGAGCTGCGGGAATCCCTGATCATCGACAAGCTAATCAATAAAGAGATAACCTCTAAAATTAAGGTAACTGATCAAGAAATAGCCGACTTTTACAAACATAACGAGGCCAGCTTCAACGTTCCCGAAACTCAATACCACGTGGCCCAGATTCAAGTGACGCCGGTGAAGGATGCCCAGGTTCGCAACCTAAAAAATGACGACGCGCAAACGCCGGCGGCGGCGGAGCGCAAGATTCAAGCCCTGTATGCCCGGCTGCGCAATGGCGAGGATTTTGCCACCGTCGCCCAGGAGTATTCCGAAGACCCCAGAACGTCGGTGGGAGGTGGCGACATGGGTTTTGTTCCGGCGTCTTCACTGGCCAACAGCCCGTTGCTCAAGCAAGTTTTGAGTTCCCTTAAACCGGGGGAGATCTCCGAGATCGTTCGCGCCCCCGACGGGTTCCATGTCTTCAAACTCCTGGCCGTCGAAGCGCCGGGCCAGCACCCGCTTTCCGACCCGGCGGTGCAGAGCGCCATCCGCCGCAATCTGACCAATGAAAAAAATGAGCTCCTGAAATCCGCTTACATTGAAGACCTTCGCGATCAGGTGAAGGTGGTGAACAATCTCTCCAAGAAAATTGTGGCGGCCGCCGGCAATCCCGCCGCCGTCGATTAGTCCGGGGCGCTTCACCTCCGGCACTCCAGACGCTAAGTTATGCATTTCGTAAATACGGTGACGTATTGCCGGACCCCCTTACCTGTCTGTCGGCTGACGGTCACCGGGGCAGAACCCGGGGCCCCGACCCTCTCCCCCAAAGGGGCGAGGACAAAATCCAAGAATTAAACTCTCCCCTCGCCCCCGTGGGGGAGAGGGGCCGGGGGTGAGGAGGTCCGAAAGCCGAAGGCCACACGTCATCGTATTTATGAAATGCAGTCCTAAGCCAGACGGATCAGCTTGAAACCGGTTTCGACTCCCGTGCCTTCATTCACGTAAACCCGCTCCACACTTCCCGCTCGCGGGGCGCGCAGTTCGTTCTGCATTTTCATCGCCTCCATCACCAGCAATCCCTGGCCTTGCTCGACTTCCTGGTTTTCAGCCACCAAGATCTTGACGATTTTACCCGGCATGGGAGCCAGAATTTCCTGCGGGCCGTCGTGGGCTCCGTCCGGACCGGAATGCCGCCGCCGGCGCGGGTCGAGGATTTCCATCCGATATTGGCGCACGCCCCACTTCACCTCATAAGTGGATGCATGTGCGCCAAGGTGGCCGGGGTGCTCGACAACGTGGAGTTCAAAAGAACGTCCTTCGGCGAGAATGGAATAAACGCCCGGAGAGATTTCCGCCCAATCCGCAGTCGCGGGCGCGCCATCCAGGACGAACTCGATGCGTCCTGCCGCCGCTTGGCGAACTCCTGCCGGATCCAGTTCAATCTGGCGGTCATGCGCCGCGGAGCCGGAATGGATTTTGATTTCGATTTTCATGAGCCGCGGCCTACCGGCCGCGCACCGGCCAATGATTCAAGAGTGATTCGCGCCCGGCCATCTTCCATCCGCTGGTCTGGGGTGCGCGTGCGCCCGGCAGATTGTTTTTGCGCAAAGCGTGCAGGGCTGCAGCCAGAAGGGCGGCCTCCTCTGCCTTCGGATCCTCAGGCGCGTTGGCGGAGAGAAGGCCGCCTTCCAGCGCGCGGTCAATGAATCCGGTATCAATCCGGGCCGCCACAAATTCGGGGTGATCGAGCAGGCGGCAGAAAAATGGAATGTTGGTTTGGATTCCTGAGACCTCGTATTCGCTGAGCGCCCGGCGCATGCGCGCCATCGCCTCCGGCCGGTCGTTGCCCCACACCGCCAGTTTCGAAAGCAAGGGATCGTATTCGAGGGGCACGTTGAACCCTGCATTCACCCCGCCATCGTCGCGCACCCCCGGTCCCGATGGGACCTTCAACCGGGTGATCAGGCCCGGAGAAGGAAAAAAGTTTTGGGCAGGGTCCTCGGCGTAGATGCGGCACTCCATCGCCCAGCCCCGCATGTGAATGTCATCCTGCTTCCACGCCAGGCGCCCGCCCGCGGCAATCCTGATTTGTTCTTTGACCAGGTCAACGCCGGTCACGAGTTCCGTGACCGGATGCTCCACCTGAAGGCGGGTGTTCATTTCGAGAAAATAAAAATTCCGATTCTGGTCGACGATGAATTCCACCGTGCCGGCATTGGTGTAGCCAGCGAGCTTGCCCACGCGCACGGCTGTGGCTCCCATCTGCTGCCGGATGTTTTCGTCGAGAAGAGGCGAAGGGCACTCCTCCATCACTTTCTGATGGCGGCGCTGCAACGAGCACTCGCGCTCGCCGAGATGGATCAGGTTGCCGTGGTCGTCGCCCAGGAGCTGAATCTCCACGTGCCGCGGCCGCTCGATATATTTCTCCAGGTAAATCGAAGCGTCGTTAAAAGCGTTTTGGGCCTCGGAACGCGCATTACGGTACGCGGATTCGAGATCTTCCGAAGAGGCCACGCGCCGCAGTCCCTTGCCGCCTCCTCCTGCCGACGCTTTGAGCATTACCGGAAAGCCGATTTCATCCGCAATGCGGCGCACCTCTTCAATGGAGTCGAGGTTGTGGTCCGTTCCCGGAACGACGGGCAGACCGGCTTTCATCACCGCGCGGCGCGATGCCGTTTTCGAGCCCATCAACTCCAGCGCCGCCACGGGCGGGCCAACGAACACCACGCCCGCTTGGGCGCAAGCGCGCGCGAAGCCGGGATTCTCCGCCAGAAATCCGTAACCGGGATGAATGGCCTCCGCGCCGCTGCGCCGGGCCACGTCAAGCACTCGGTCCATGCGCAGGTAGCTGTCGACGGAAGGCGCGGGGCCAACGTGATGAGCTTCATCGGCAAAGCGCACGTGAGGTGCTTTGCGGTCGGCATCGGAATAAATGCCCACAGTCCGGATGCCCATTTCACGGCAGGCGCGCATCACGCGCACCGCGATTTCACCACGATTGGCCACCAGGATTTTCTTGAACAACGTGAATCCTTTTCGTCGGCTCGTTCTTTCGATGGCGCTCGCCGCGACGAGGCCAAGTCACCCAATTCTATCAAAACGGGAATATTGAAAACGATGTTTCACCCATTTTTCGCGAAAAACATGACAAAAAAACGACGTAATACGTTGTTAAGATTGAGGATAAATACGGTGGCTTCGTTTTCTTGAGAATGAGGTTATCAGATTGAGTTTAAATGGCTTAACCATGGTGGCTTCGTTTTCGTGATATCCAACCTGTGGTTTATTCGAGGGGGGTGAGGCCAAACGGGACTTGAAGGTGAGACCGATTGCGTAATCTACTCAATCTAAACAACATTCCAGCTTTGCTTGGCATTTTTCCCGTCGTTGTCATCCTGACATTACCTAGCTTCCCGGCAGCCTTCCACGCCCCACGCATTTTTGTGGACGTCGCCCTTTTCCCGGGAATAGATACTTAACTGAAGCGTTATAACTTACGTTTATACTAAAGTCAAGTAAATTCGGCGGCCGATATTGGTGTCCATTGGGAACATATTTCCTAAAGGACACCGGTCATTCCCGTCCCGCAGGCGCGGGACGGGAATCCAGTCCCTCAACCGCGCATTCCCAATTGCATACCCAATGGATTCATGCTTCCGCGGGAATGACCTGGGGTGGAAAGGGAGCCGACACCGAATTACACCTTCGCCCCGCCTTGCACACTTTCCCCTTGACAATCTAGTGGAAGGATGTATTTTAATCTAGACCGTCTAAAGGAGAAACCGATGACCGATCGAGCCACCGATCTTGTCCAAGGCACGTTGGACATGCTGATCCTGAAAACGCTGGCGCTGGAGCCGATGCACGGCTACGGCATTGCGCTTCGGATCGAGCAGATCAGCAAGGGCGTGTTTCGCGTCAATGCCGGGTCGCTCTTTCCCGCCTTCCGCCGACTCGAGCGCGCAGGATGGATCAAGCCGCAATGGAACCCGACGGAGAACAATCGGCGGGCCAAGTATTACCACCTCACCGAGCGTGGGCGCAAGCAATTGAAAGCCGAAACCGACGCGTGGGGAAAACAGATCGCGGCCATTGCCAGGATTATGGAAGCGTCTTAGAGGCGGTAGACAGTAGACAGTAGACCGTAGACAGTAAACAGGGGACGGCAGGCGGGAGGGTTGACATGGCGCTACTGCGAAAAATTGGGGGTGGGCTCCGCGTACTTTTCCAGAAGACACAAGTCGAACGCGAGATGGATGAAGAGCTGAACGATTATCTTGACGCCGCGATGAAAGACAAGATGCGTTTGGGAATGAACCGGAAAGAAGCGCTGCGCGCGGCGCGAGTCGAAATGGGCAGCGTGGATGCGGTGAAAGAGGGAATCCGCACTGTCGGCTGGGAATCGACACTGGAATCGCTCAGGCAAGACATCCGCTGCGGCCTGCGTCAATTGCGCCGCAATCCCGGTTTCACCGTAGTTGCGGTGCTGACGCTCGCGCTGGGCATTGGGGCGAACACAGCGGTGTTTAGCGTTGTCGATGCGCTTATACTTCGCAACCTACCTGTACACGATCCGTCGCGACTTGTCGGCTTCTATACAGTAAACACGGGCGGCCAGTGGTCTGGGATTACGGTTCCTCAGATTCAGGAGATCAATCGCGAGCAAAAGGTCTTCGAGGGAGTTTTCGGCCGGAGGTATCCGAATCACTCGAATGTGGAAGAACACGGCGTCATCTGGCCGATAAACCTCGGGTACATCACCGGAAGTTACTATTCAGTGTTAGGTGTAAAACCGGCGGTCGGGCGGCTGATTTCTCCCGATGACGTTGGTCTTTCTCGTGGCGCTCCCTCACCAGTTGCTGTCATAAGCTATGACTTTTGGCAGCGCCGTTATGCGGGCGCCCAGCAGGCCATCGGCAAGACCATCCTAATTGCCGGAGAGCCTTTCACGATCATCGGCGTTACGGCAAAGGGTTTCTTTGGAGAACAAGTGGGATTCTCGCTTGACGTCACTATTCCGATTACGCGGGTTCCCGGACAGGTTGAAAAATCGGGCAGGGCTTTCGAGTTCGAAATTCCAGGCTGTCAATATGCGGTTGGACGTCTGCGAGACGGCGTGAGTATCGAACAGGCCAAGGCACAACTCGGAACAATTTGGCCTGCCGTCCGAGCGGCTACCGTACCTCCTGACCTAAACCCCCAACAGCGCGATGAGTATCTCGCCAAGAATCTACGCGTCGATCCCTACCCGACGAACGGCTTTTCGTACCTCCGCGACCAGTTTGCCAAGCCTTTGTATGTCCTTATGGGGATATCCTGCCTGATCATTCTGATCGCCAGCGTCAATCTTGCGACCTTGCTGCTTGCTCGCGCCTGGGCCCGTCAGCACGAGATGGGGATTAGAATTGCCTTGGGTGCGGGTCGCTGGCGGCTCATGCGTCAGCAGCTCACAGAAAGCCTGCTGTTATCAATCTCCGGCGCGGCCCTTGGATTGGGCTTTGCCTCATGGGGAAGCCGATGGCTTGTTGGATTTTGGAGCCACATCGCCTTCAACCCACCAACTGTGATTGATGTGAGCCCTGATATTCGCGTGTTGGGTTTCGCGACGGCCATCGCCATCCTCGCGGCAATTCTCTTTGGGCTCGCCCCAGCGTGGTATGCCTCCCGTGGCGCACCAACAGGAGCTTTGCAAGAAGCTTCGTACGCATCCGGCAGGAATATCCGGCGTTTCGGAAAACTGCTCATTGTGATTGAGGTTGCACTCTCGATCCCGCTGGTAACCACGGGCGGATTACTGGTCCGAAGTCTGGAAAGGCTCCGAACGGCCAGCCCTGGTTTTGACTACCATCAGTTGGTCGTCCTGCAATTAGAGTCCGACACCGGGAATAAAAAGAGTTTAGACGATGCTTATTACCACGCACTTGTTCAGCAACTCTCGGAAATACCAAGCGTCCGCTCTGTGGCGCTCTCCCAAATGCTACCTGGCTCGGGCTTTGGCGGCTCAGACACGGTCGGACCAAGTGGTTCGGGGACTGGCGTTGATGCCGATTCCCAGATCGTGTCACCCGACTTCTTCCAGACGGTGCGCATCGCATTTGTGCGGGGGCGTGATTTCACGTGGGAGGACAACGGGCAAGCTCCGCGCGTTTCGCTCGTCAGTGAAAGCCTCGCTAAACAGCTTTTTCCTTCCGGCGATCCGATCGGTCAGCGCATCAATATCGGAACCGATCCGAAACGGCGAAGAATAGAGGTCGTAGGCGTCGTGAACGACGCGCGCGTGCGCGACATCCGGAAACCGTCGCCGTTCATTGTATATGTGCCCTTTTTGCAGGAGGCGGAGTATATCGGCTATTGGACAAACGTCGAGATGCTCGCAGCGGACCGGCCGAGCACAGTCCTCGAAGCCGCCCGGCAGCGAATCGATTCGCTCGGCCGTCAATACGTTTTCTATTCCGAGACACTTGAAGGGACGATTAACACCACCGTGTCAAATGAACGGGCGCTGGCCTTTGTGTCGGGATTCTTCGCTGCTCTAGCGCTGCTGTTGGCTGGGGTTGGGCTGTTTGGCTTGATGTCGTACACAGTCTCACAGCGAACCCGAGAGTTGGGTATTCGCATCGCGCTCGGCGCGCGAAACAGAGGCGTACTCTGGATGATCCTGCGCGATTCTTTGGGCCTCGTCCTCATCGGCGAAGTTATCGGATTCCCATGCGCACTGGCTGCCACACGCCTGGTCGCCCACATGCTTTTGGACATCTCCCCTTATGACCCTGCCACGCTCGCGACGGTTGCGGGAGCCGTAGTTACAATTGGCATTGTGTCTGGGTACTTCCCTGCGCGGCGGGCGACGAAAGTCGATCCGATGGTGGCGCTGCGCTATGAGTGAAACTATTGCCCGATTGAGTGATCTGGGGAATTGAGTGATTTAAAACCAGCTTTCTTAATGGGCACCGTCCCGACGGGGTTTCGGGACCATCGCAAGATTGATGACTGGCTCGGTCAATCCTGAAAAACATTGCCGCTGGCCTTCTCAGGCCAGCTTGCGCACATCGAACACCATCAGACTCTGCCCTGTGGCGCGAAGCAGCTTCTGCCAACGATGAAAATCGCGGGCGTTTTCAGTTACGATGCTGGCGGCATTGTTCGCCGCCTCGAGGGCAATCAGCGCGTCACGAATGTGGCCGGCCATTCGATGCCGGCCGTAAACTCTTGTATACCGGCCCAGCATTTGGCCTGCCTCTAACCAAGCGGAGGCACCGGGAGAACACAGGCGCCCCAACCGTCCGTGCCATTGGCAGAGTGCGTTAAGGTCGTCTTTCTCTTCCCGGCTTCGTGCGCCCGCATAAAGCTCCATCGCGACTACTACCGTGAGCGCCGACCTTTTGAGGACGGCACTGTCATCCTCAATCCACGATTACGACCCTTCACGGATGTGGCACACATAAACCGAAGTGTCGAAAATTAGCTTGCCCGGAGGCAGCCAGGTCATTTGCGCTTGGTCCGCCTGGAGGGAGCGCGGTTGAAGACATCCTCTAACGTGCCACGTTCCCGCAGCCTTCGCAACGCAGTCTGAATACCCTTGATGGCGAGTTCATGGTCGATAGCATTGCGGACGGCCTCTGAATTGCTGCGCGCCCCGTTGACGCGCCGCAAGCGCTTTAGCTTGCTCTTTTCCAGAATCAAATTGATTCTCTCTAGATTTGGTCTGGCCATTTATTTGACCCGTGTGTATATCTACCACTCATTATACACAATTCCTATACGAGGGTATATTTTCGCGTTTCTCGGGGACCCGTGTCATTTGAAATCAGATCCCTTTCGAAACCCGTCATCTGACGGGTCATTCCCGCGAAGGCGGCACTCGAGAAGGAAGAGGAACTCAAGGGAGGAAATGGGCCTCGGGTGGTTGTCCGAGGCCCAGGGGGATGTTTAGGCAGGATAGTAGGAAGGATTGAACTGAAGCAGACGGAACCTTGCGGCTCCATCGATTAGGGCAAAACGATTAATAAACTCGTATAAAAGTTGATCCATATTCCCCTCCACATGGAGCGGTGGGATGTCTTGCGATTCGAGCGTGAATACCGGTTGATTCATTGTTCTGTCTCACTGCCGTGCTGATTATTTTCTGTGGCCGTCTGCCGAATTCCTTGCTTGCGCGTAAGAGAGGCCATCGCCCATTCTCCAAGATTAAAACGTGAACTGGAATTGACTTTGGACCCGGTATTGCGTGTTCGCGCCCCTCGGTAGAGGGACATAGAAGTTGCGTGCCGGGTCATTTGAACTGATTTCATTCTGAATAAAGAGCAAGTTCTGCCATTGGAGGAAATTGGTCAGGCCGAGGTCGACGCGAAAATTCTGCGAGCGGATATTCACGCCCGAAATTGTTCCCAGGCCGGCGTCGGTAACTTGAGCAATCATCGAATTCGCCTCCTTTTCGGAATAGATATAAAGGAAACGAAGGTCGCCGAATTTTTTTACTTCGCCCACGTTGAGCGTGCCCATCCAGGCGTCGCGCTGAAAGCTGGCGCCGATGTTGCGCGCGGCGTCAAATTGCAGCCACACCGGAACGTTTTGGTGATGCGTTCTCCAACCCAGGTGCCCAATGCGGTAGCTGAGGTGGGGAATCAAAAAGCCGCGCGCGGTATAAATTGTTCCGACCGGAGTAGTGGTGGCGTTACCCGTCTGACCCAGGCCCGCCGAGAGCGGCAATCCGTAATAATCATTCAGCAGGAGGGGGAATCCGGCGGCCGTTGAAGCAAGCTGGATCTGATTGGCGTTCCGGTACCACTGGAAGTCCGCGAAAAACTGATGCGACCACCCTTCTGAAATTCTTCCGAACACGGCTACCCCGGTGTGAAACAGGTCGGCGTCGCGCACTTTTTGGCCCGGCGCATAACCTGACCCCACGAAGGCAGAGGAAGCTGACAAGGTCTGGACGTTGGGGTTGGTGAGAATGTACTCACCCGCCCGAAGCTCGAGATTGGTCATGCCCAGTGGTTTGGATTCAAAGGGCAGGTTGGCGCTTTCCTGGAACCCGTTGAAGCGAATGTTGTGGTCGAAAAAGAACCGGGAGCCATCGGCGAAGACTTCTTCCATTTTTCCGCCCCGGATATCGAAAAGCCGGTTGTGGTAGCGCGCCGAATACTCACTGATAAAAATCGGGCCATGAGCGCCAAGGCCCGAGAAATCCGAATCAATCGACTGCTGACTGGTGTAGGTTCCCGACCCGAGCTGGAGGTGGAAATCAAAATGATCGTCGAGGGTCTTGTTGACATTGAAACGGAGGCGGTAACGTTCGCGCGAATCTTGCAGGGGACCGGCGATGGAATTTCCGGAGCGAAAAAGCCCGTCATAACGGAAACGGAGGTCTCCGGAGAATTTGAACCCGGCCACGCCTTGGTTGAGGGTCTCGAGCGATTCGTTAATCTGGTCAACTTTGTTGGAGACGTCGGTCACCTGCTCCTGACTGGCTGGAAGTGAATCCGTCGCCGATTGAAGGCCCGGCGCGGGGTCGCCCGCATAAGTATCGAAGCCGGAGGGGATCACCGGAACGAGACTGCTGACCAGTCCAGATTGAGAAACGTGAGTCGGCGCGGTGATGGCCTCCAGCCTGTTTTCCAATTGCTCCACCCTTCGCGTCAATTCCTCGATTTGGGCTTGTTGGGCGAGGATCGTCTTGTCCATGGATAATGACGCGGTGACATCTTTCGGCGCATTCCCTGGTTTGCCTCCCTGGGCAATTGAAAAAGGAGGTGCTGCGGGTTTCGTGGCGTCCTCGGCGGCAGCCAGCGTCATGGCGCCCAACAGAGTGACGCCAACTGCTGTTAATAAGGCTACCCCGTGGCTCAGTTGTTGCGGCTTCATCAAATACTCCACCAAAATTCGAGTCCAAACGACCGGCATAATGACCGAGCCAATTTATGCTTTGAAGATCCACTTGGGGATCTCTTCCAGGAACCGAACTGCCACCGCGGCGCCCCGTCCGTTGGGCATCAGCGCCACCACAGTTGCGGAGGCCTCACGCGGTCCCGCGGACTGGCGCAACTGCACGGCCTCGCCCCCATAGAGAGGATAATCAACCAGGAAGATCACAGTGTCGTGCCCACGAAACATAATCGTGGACTTTTGGACAGCGCCCTTGGCCCGAGTCGGCAATCCGACGCGAATCGGGATGTGCGCCGGCTTGGCGCTGGGGAAAAGGGGGAGCAGCCTGCCCAGAGCCGGATCGTTCGATCCTATGGTGGCTGCGGGGTTAAAATCGCGGCTGGTCATTGATTCCTGCTGTTGCGTCTGTAGCACTTTAAGCCTCCATTAACACCATCATCGTTCGCGCAGGACAAATGCACGAGGCATGCCAATTACGATCCGGCTCCATGGCAATCGCCAAGGGGTTCAATTCATGTCGCTTATTCACGAAGCGGGGAATAAGGCGGTTAGGTTGTCATTCTCAGTCGTGGATGTTTCCAGTCCCGTTCATGGACGGATATTTTATTCTCCGACCGAAAGGCGCAGAAGGCTGCCTGGGCTAAGTGCCAGTGTTGACGCGGGCAAATCACGTTCTTTTGACTTTTTCTCAGATTGCGACGAGTCTGGTACGTGCCTTGCATAGGAGTGTGGCGGACACGCGCACGCTGCCGCGAACAGGGTGCTGACCCTTGAGGGCTGACTCCAAACCGTGGCCAACCGCAGCTTTGCCAAGGAATCTATGAACTTGCCGACACAAGTTGAGTTATCGGGAGCCGAATTGAAGCTGTTGCAGTCGCTGATGTTTCAGGAGTGTGGGGTGTATTACGACGAGGGTTGCAATCCCTTCCTGCAAGATCGGGTGCGGAGCCGATTACAAGCCCGAAGCATTGATACATTCTACAATTATTACCGGCTGCTGACCAGCCCGGAGGGCAAGCAGGAATTGTCCGCATTACTGGAGAACGTGACCCTCCGCGAATCCGGCTTCTTCAATAACAAGCCGCAGCTTGACCTGTTCCAAAAGGTGATCCTGGAAGAATTGTTGAGGCGGAAACATTCGCGCCGCGACTGGACTCTGCGGGCGTGGAGCGCCGGGTGTTCCACGGGGCAGGAAGCCTTTACCATGGCCATCCAGATTGCGGACGCCCTAGCCTACTACTATCTGAGCAATCCCCTGCCTCAGGAAGCTTCGCGGGTCAAACCGCTGGTCCCTCCACCGTGGCGGGTGGAAATTATGGCCTCGGATATGAGTTATTCGGCGTTACAGACGGCGCAAGCGGGCGTATATCTTGAAAAACACATGGCGGGCGTGGAGTACACTCACCGGCTTCGCTACTTTGACAAGATGGGCGAGCGCTACGCGGTTAGACAATCGCTCAAGAGCCTGGTGCAATTTGACCTGCACAACCTGAAGACAGAATTCCTGCCTCAACATAACGACATCATCTTTTGCCGTAACGCCATGATGCGCCTCGAGGATGAAGAGAAGAGCCGCTTGATCGACAAGCTTTACCGCTGCTTGAATACGGGCGGGTACCTGTTTGTGGGGCAATCGGAGAGCCTGTTCGGACTCACTGACAAATTCCGAATGATTCACCAAAACAACGGGACGGCCTATCAACGGATCGAGAAAACTCAATGAAGATAATTCTCCGGGCGCCCGTGGGCCTTGCTTGGGCCCAAAAGAAGGAATCGAACATGTGCGAGTTGGCTGGAAAAGTGACGGCGGGAGGGTTCCATGCAGGCTTTTGAGTCTCTGGTACGAAAAAAGGACGGGCAACCGTTGCAGTACCTGATTGTGGACGACTCGGTTTTTGCCCGCAGGAACCTGCAAAGGATCATCTCCATGTTTGGCGGCGTGATGGCGGGCGAAGCGGGCGACGGCCGCGCCGCTATCGAGGCCTATGGCCGGCTGCTGCCGGATCTGGTTCTGATGGATGTGACCATGCCCGATATGGAAGGGATTGAAGCGGCCGAACACATCATCAATCAGCATCCGGAGGCGCGCATTGTGATGGTGTCCTCCGTCGCCTATCAGGAAAATGTTTCGGAGGCCCTGCGCAAGGGGGCACTCTATTTTGTCCAAAAGCCGCCCAAACCCGAACTCCTCTACGATGTGATCAAAAGCGTGCTGGGCGAGGCGGCCATCGCTGCGCCCACTTCCCAGGAGAAAAGCGACGCCCATGAGAATTGAGCTGATCCAACCCTTCATCAACGCCACAGACGCGGTGCTGGCCGAAATGCTGCCCGGCCCGGCTCAGATTAACGACGTCAGCATGGACGAGGAAGTGTACCGCCGCAAAGGCGTGGCGGCCAGTGTGGCTATTCGCGGCGACATTGAAGGCCGCGTCATTTTCGATCTCGAATCAGAGACGGCCCTGCGCGTGGCCGGGGTGCTGGCCGGGGGGACCATCGATCCCACCGACCAACTGGCCCGCGAAACCGTCTGCGAGCTGGCCAATGTTATTGTGGGCAATGCGGTCACTCTGCTGAACGATCAGGGTCACAGCTTTAAAGTCTACCCGCCGTGTATCCATGATGCCGAGACAGGATACTCGGGCGGTCCCGAAAGCGAGGCGCTGGTGATGTGCTTTGATACCCCCAGCGGCAAGGTATACCTCAACATCGCCCTGGACTACAGCCATCAAAGGTCATTTTCCGCCGCCGAGTCATTGAACTAAGGAGATTTTTGTGGAATCAAAATTCGGAGCCTCATTCAATTGGGAAGCCGAGCCGGCGAGAAAACGCGCCCTGGTGGTGGATAACAGCGCCGTGGCCCGCAGCGCCATCGTCATCCTGCTGCAACGTAGCGGGTGGGAGGTGATTGGGGCGGCGGACGGAGCCGAAGCCCTGATGCTGGCCAGCACCTGGCATTTCGACCTCGTCGTGATGTCGCCGGAGCCCTCCAAAGTACCCGGACTGCAACTGGTGCGCATGCTCAAGGGGCAGTTGCTCTCCCCCGCGGTACGAGTGATGCTTCTGGTTGAGGAAATTCAGTGGGTGGGTGAGGTCAAGAAGTGGGCGGATGCCATCCTGGTTAAGAACGACCATGTGGAAAAACAACTTTACAGCAAGATCGTCCACTTGTTCGGCGTCGCCAGGCCGCATTGGGCGCAAAAATGGAGGCGACACCGCACCCATCACGCGTTCTTGCATCATTACAGCTCGTAAAGGAATTCTCCGATAACGGGGGCATTGACAGTGAAATGGACCGTGACCTATAGTAAGCCCGATCCGGAGTTAAATCCTTCCGCGCACGAGGGCGTTCCGTTCTCGAGTCTTATTCGCGGACCATTCCATGCTGTTGTAGCAGTACCGCATGTAAGCGAGGTTGGCATTGTCAAAAGCTGAAATTCTCCTGGTGGATGACGAATCCCAGCTTCGTTTTACGGTCCGGCGTTTCCTGGAAGCGAGGGACTACTCCATTTTGGAAGCCGATTCCTGCAAGGCTGCGCTGGAAACCTGTCGCGCTTCCCGGCCTGACGCCATCGTGCTCGATTACAATCTGGGCGATGGCGATGCCTTAAGCCTGCTGCCTTCCCTGCAACAAGTCGTTCCCGACACCCCGATCCTCATCCTGACCGCGCACGCTGAAGTGGACTTGGCCGTTCGGGCCATGAAGTTGGGTGCCGAGTATTTTCTCACCAAGCCGGTGGAATTATCCGCTCTCCATTTGATCCTGGAGCGTGCCCTGGAACATCAGCGCAATCGGCTGAAAGTGGTGGCCAACGAATCCAGAATCGCGCGCGATTTCCAGGATGCATTCCTGGGCCAGGGGCCGGCCATTCATCAGTTGGCCCACCTGGCCAAAAACGCGCTGCGCACCCAGAATCCCATCTTGATTCAGGGGGAGACCGGCGCTGGCAAAGGCACCCTGGCATTGTGGCTGCACAATAACAGTTCGAGGTCGAAGGAAGCCTGCGTTGATCTGAATTGCGCCGGCCTGTCCCGGGAGCTGTTGGAAAGCGAACTCTTCGGCCACGAAAAAGGGGCCTTCACCGGCGCGATTGCCAGCAAAATGGGGTTGCTCGAGATCGCTCACCGGGGGACGGTGTTCCTGGACGAGATTGGCGACTCTGACTTGATGGTCCAGGCCAAACTTTTGAAGGTGATCGAGGACAAGAGTTTCCGCCGGCTGGGCGATGTGCGCGACCGGCACGTGGACGTGCGCCTGATTGCCGCCACCCATCACAACCTTCACCAGTTGATCAAGGAAAAGAAATTCCGCAGCGACCTTTATTTTCGAATCAGCACCGTACTGCTCAAGATTCCTCCCCTGCGCGAGCGCCTGGAGGATATGCCCCTGATCGCCCGCGCCTTGCTGGAAAAGATTGCTTTGAACCTGAAGCATTCCGAAATGGAATTGACCGCCGATGCGCTGGCGGCACTTCAGCGATATTCCTGGCCGGGCAATATCCGCGAGCTGCGCAACGTTCTGGAGCGCGCCGCGCTGCTGGCCGATGACGCCATGATCAAACCCCGGCACCTTCAATTTGAATTTGAATCTGAAGGCCAGGCGACGAGCGCGGCGCCCTCCGCATTCGCGGATACCAAATTAAGTTTGTCCGACATGGAGCGCATTTACATTGAAAGAATTATCCAGGAAGAGAATGGACGCATCGAGCGCGCCGCGCAAAGGTTGGGCGTCCCACGCAGCTCGCTCTACAAGATGATCAAAGCCATGGGAATCAATGTCTCAAAAGGGCCTTCGGCAACTCTCTAAAAGAGAAACTGCCCCCGCCCGGGCCTCTCACACCTCCCCAAAATTTCAGCTAACTCACAATTTTCCCAATAGTTAACGATTCTTGATTCAGTCCCTGAGTTTGGCATCTGCCGTGCTTTTGCAACGGTCATGAAAACGAAGATACTGATCGTTGACGATCTGAAAGAAATTCTCATGACCATGAGCCGGTACTTCGCCATTCACGGCTTCGAAGTGGATTGCGCCTCAGAACGAGAAGAGGCGGAAGCGTTGATCGGCGCCAACGCCTATTCGGTGGTGATTACCGACCTGCACCTGACTCCCGTCCGCAGCAATGAAGGGCTGGAAATCGTCCGGCTTCTCCATCACGAAGCGCCGGAGACGAGGGTCATCATGCTGACCGCCTATGACAATGAGGAAGTTGAAAAGGAGGCGGACCGCTACGGTATTTCAGCCTTTCTCCGCAAACCCGTCTCCCTGCCCCTTTTGCGCCAGGCCGTCCAGGAAAGTCTCAGGAGGTTGAGGTAGTGATGCTGACTCTACTCGACACCATTCTGAAGCCTGGTTCTCTGATGCCGGTGTTTCAACCTATCTTTGAAATCCACGGCGAAGAGCGCGAACTGCATTACCTGGAGTGCCTGATGCGCGGTCCCAAAGGGACATCGGTGGAGCGGGCGGATATCCTGTTCGGCTACGTGCGGCGCAAGCGCGAAGAAATCTCGGTGGACCGCGCCTGCATGAGGGCGGCTCTGCAAGCCACTTCCATGCTGCCTTTTGAACCGAACATTTCCGTCAACGTCCACGCCTCCACGCTGGGGCGCGACGCCGGATTTGTGAGCTACCTGAAGGGGCTGGCCGACGATTGGGGCATTACCTCAAATCGCCTGACCGTTGAATTGATCGAACACGCGCCCTTCTGGGACGTCGCCGGCATTTGGCGGGCGATTGACGAATTACGGAGCTACGGCATGCGCCTGGCGGTGGACGATGTGGGCGCGGGACAATCCAACTACAACATGATTCTCGATTGCTGCCCGGACGCTTTGAAGGTTGACGCCTATGTGGTGAGAGGATGCCACGCAGACAAACACCGGGTGGCCGTGCTCGAGTCCATTACCACTCTGGCCCGCCGATTTGGCGCCCAAATCATCGCCGAAGGAATTGAGGAGGCCGCCGACCTGGAAGTACTTCTGGGGATGGGAATCAATTTGATCCAGGGCTACATGCTGGCCCGTCCCATGACGATTCAGAATCTGCTCCAAAGCGGGCTGCTGCGCGCGAACGAAGCACGGACCATGGCCATGGCCTCCGGGGCGCAAATCGAAGCCAGCATGGAAACAACGAGGTCCTAAGGATGAGGCATAAAAAAGTTCTTCTGGTCGATGATTCCACCACCGCATTACTGATGGAACAAATGATCCTCAGGAACCGCGCCGACTTTGAGCTGATCGTGGCGCGCGATGGTCAGGAGGCAGTGGAGAAAACACTGGCCGAGCTGCCCGATTTGATTGTGATGGACGTGGTGATGCCGCGCATGACCGGCATCGAAGCCTGCAAGCAGATTCGCCTTCAGGACCATACCCGGCACATTCCCATCATCCTTGTGACCACCCGCGGCGAACCCGAGAACGTGGAAATTGGGTATGCCAGCGGCTGCAACGACTATGTGACCAAGCCGATTAACGGCTCCGAACTTATCACCAAAATTGTGGACCTGATCGGTGCAGAAGAGGATGCAAAACAATGAGCTCTCAAACCCCTGAAACCGCGCCCGCCGGCGGTTCCATCGATTCAGTTTCCAAAAGCATTCCCCAACAAATCCAGCCGCAGGATCATGCAGAGCAGGATGGGGAACCTAACCATGAAGCGACGGCGCAGGCATTGGAGCAGGAGCGGAGCGCCCTCGAACAAACCGTTGCTCAGCTCCGGACTGAACAGCAGCAATTTCTGGAGCGTTACGTGGGGTTGGAAGAGCAGAATTCCGCCCTCACCACACTCTATGTCGCCTGCCAGAGCCTTCATTGCACGCTCGACCGGGCGGAAATCCTGTTGACCGCGCGCGAGATCATCGCCAACTTGGTCGGCTGCGAGGAATACGTTCTCTTCAGCGTTGCGCCTGACGGCTGGCTGATCCGCGTGGATTCCTTCGGTCTCGATACGCAAGTGTACGAAAAACTTCCTCCGGATGCCGGACTCATCGGGCGCGCCGTCACCACCGGGGAGATCTGCCAGATTGAAGAAGGCGGCGGTGGCAGGGCCGCCGATTTGGAAGCCAACCTCACTGCCTGCATTCCACTGAAGCACAACGGCGTTGTAACCGGCGCCATAGCGCTATTTCGTTTGCTTCCCCAGAAATTTGAGCTTCAGAACTTGGATCACGAATTGTTCCGCTTGCTCCAGACCCATCTGGCCCATGCCTTGCATTGCTCTGAGTTGCAACAAAGGGTGGGCGCCAAGAACGGAGTTGGGGCGTGAGGATTGCCGCCGAACTCCCCGGGCAGGAACAAGATTTTTCGGCTGGGCATGGAAATATGACTCAAGAGAAAGCGGCCATGAAAAGCGTGTATTTGCACCCCGGCCAACTCTTCGTTGCCACCGAGCCTGCTGCCGTCACCACCATCCTTGGATCATGCGTGGCGGTTTGCGTCTGGGATTTGGTGCTGGGCATCGGCGGAATCAACCACTACCTCTTGCCGGCGGGTGTCAAGACGGCCTCCACGGGCCTGCGTTACGGAAACGTGGCCATCGAACAGTTGCTGGAAAAGCTTTCCCGCTCCGGAGCCTCAAAGTCTAACTTGCGCGCGAAGTTGTTCGGTGGGGCGTGCGTCCTGGATGCGATGCGCGGCAAAGAAAACCATCTGGGCGACAAGAATGTGGAGATTGCCAGGAAAATGCTTTCTGAAGCCGGAATTCCCGTGGTGGCTTCCGATGTGGGCGGCGGTCGCGGGCGCAAACTGATCTTTCACCCCCACGAGGGCAGCGCCTTGGTCAAGTTGCTTTGAGGGAGTGAGGTGGGGGTCAATTTGACCCTGTAGAGGCGGGTTTACCCCGCCAAGTGGCGGCGTAAAGCCGCCTCTACATCAAGACCCACTGATTGAGGTGAGAGGAAATGGAATTCGATTTTGAGGCTCTAATCCAGACATTTAAGGCCGAAGCCGAAGAGAATCTCGGCCGCATGGAAGAATCCCTGGTCGCGCTGGAAGATTCGCCCGCCGATCCGGAGCTTCTTCACACGATTTTTCGGGTTGCCCACACGCTCAAAGGCAACGCAGCCGCGCTGGGCTTTACCGGCCTCACCGAATTTGCTCACCGGCTCGAAGATAGCCTGGACCAGCTCCAAAAAGGCACCACCCAAGCCGGTACGGGGCTCATTACCGCTCTTCTGAAATCCGTGGATGCCATGCGGGAGTTACTCTCCTCCTCATTGGCCGGCATTGTTGAAATGCTGCCCGCCCACCAGGAGTTGCTGCATGTCTTGGGGGAGGAATCGGGCGTAACTCTATCCGCCGCGCTAGATGCGGCCACGGCACGCCCGGCCGCCACAATTCGGAATTCGCCCGGCCGGCGCAAAGAAGACGTCACCGAGTGGAGCGAGCGGACTCGAACCCTGCGCGTGGACATTGACAAACTGGATCGCATGCTCAACCTCACCGGCGAAATCGCCATCGCCCGCGGACGCATCCGCCAGATGCTGGCGGAGCTCGAGGGCCGGAGTGGCGAAGAGACGCTTGAAGTCCAGCGCGATTCTGACCGGCTCTTCCTGGACCTTCAGGAACTGGTGATGAAGATTCGCATGGTTCCGATTGGTCCCACATTCCGCCAGCACAACCGCACCGTGCGGGACCTGGCCACGTCCTCCGGAAAGCAGGCGCGGCTGGAAATTGAAGGCGAGGATGTGGAAGTGGATACGACTGTGGTGAATCTGATTCGCGATCCCCTCACCCACATGTTGAGGAACGCCGTGGACCACGGTTTGGAATCACCTCAAAAGCGCCAGGCGTCGGGAAAGGATCCCTGCGGGTTGATCCGCCTGAGAGCCTTCCACGACACCGGGAACATCGTCATTCAGATCAGCGATGACGGCGGTGGATTAAATCGCGCCAGGATTCTGGAGAACGCCCGTACCCGCGGCCTGGTCACCAAGGCGGAGTTGAACGATACCGAACTCTTTCGCCTGATCTTTGAACCTGGTTTTACCACTGCCGAGAAAGTGACCGATGTTTCAGGTCGCGGCGTGGGCATGGACGTGGTGCGGCGTAATATCGAAGCGCTGCGTGGCACGGTCACCGTGGAAAGCAAGGAAGGCGCTGGAACCACCATCACCATCCGCTTGCCGCTTACCCTGGCCATCATTGAAGGATTCCTGGTGGGCGTCGGAATTGAAACCTACGTGTTCCCTCTCGATGTGGTGGTTGAGTGCGTGGATTTGCCTGAGAGCGAACGCGGCAATGGAGCCTCCCAAGGGATGATTAATCTGCGCGGCAAATCGCTTCCCTACGTTCGTCTGCAACATATGTTCAATGGCGAGATCGAGGCCTCCGCGCGCGAACAAATCGTCGTGGTCCAGCACCATGAAATGCGGGCCGGACTCGTTGTGGATGCGCTCTACGGCGAAAATCAAATTGTGATTAAGCCTCTTGGCAAACTCTTCCAGGGACTTCCCGGTGTGAGCGGTTCCACCATCCTCGGCAACGGCCGTGTGGCCTTGATCCTGGATGTTCCGGCCATCGTCGCCGGCCTGTCCAAATCCGCAACCGAAGAATCCGCCGTCACTGCTTAAAATCGTCCGCGGTTCGGGCCAATTTCCCCAACCCTATCCAATGATTGTGAGGTCGGGGCACGCGGGACTACTCTTCGCGCAGCACCTGCATGGGTTCCACGCGGGCGGCGCGGAAGGCGGGCAGCAGCGAGGCGATGGCGGCCACTCCAAGGACGATCAAGACCACGCCGGAAAATGTTACGGCGTCTAACGGCGACACACCGTAAAGCATTCCGACCAGCAAACGACCAAACCCTGCCGACAGGACCAATCCCGCCAGGCATCCGAGGAGCGAAACTCGCACGCCTTGCAGGAAGAACTGCCTCACGATCTGGCCCGGCATGGCGCCGAGGGCGAGACGCAATCCAACCTCGCGCCGCCGCACGCTCACAAAATAGCTGAGAGTTCCGTAGAGGCCGATGCAGGCCAGGGAAATTGCGGTCAACGCGAAGAACGTCAGCAGGACGGTGCGCAGGCGCGTCTCCGCAAACGCGTCGCCCAGGTGCTGTTCCAGCGGCATGATGTCAAACACCGAACGGGCAGGTTCGATTTCATGAAGTTTGCGCCGAACCGTTTCCGCCATCGTCACCGGTTCGGTGCGGGTTCGGATCAGGAAATATGGATCCGGCATGGGAGCGCTGAAGCACCAATAAACCACCGGGCCGGGGGCGTGGTTGATGCCCTGCTCCCGGGCGTCCGCAACCATTCCGTGAATATTGCCGGTGGGAAGGAACGAGTGAGGCGGCGCCAGAAGCTGGTGGCCCATCACCGGCGATGACGGCAGATAGGCGGCGGCAAAACTTCGATTCACCAGAACGCACACGGGGCCGGGCTCGCCCGAGTTCTTCGGGCAAAGTTCACCGGCCAGCAGGGGAATCCGCATGGTGGCGAAATAGGAAGGTGACACGAAACGGCTCTCAGCCACAATTGGATGCTCGAGGTCTGCCTGTCCCTCGCTCAACTTCAACTCAGTTTGAAGTTGCGTCGGCACTCCGGGCAAGTTGGCGGAGGTGGCTGCCGCTTCCACGCCCGGAACGGCGTCGAGATAATCCAGGTCCTTGTAGATTCGTTGGGTAAGACCCTTCATGTCTCCGGTTTCTCCCCACCCGGCGCTGATGTGCAACGTCAGAACGTGCGCGGTCTCAAACCCGGGCGAGACGCGGCCCAATTCCTGGAAGCTTCGCAGCAGCAGTCCCGCTCCCGCCAGCAGCGTCACCGCCAGCATCACCTGGATCCCCACCAGCAGCCATTGCAGGGGATTGCGCGCCGAAACCTGGGTGCGGCCCGCCTGGGCGAGTGATCCAGAAAGGTTGTGGCGCGTGGCGCGCAAGGCGGGAAGCAGCGCGCTCAGCAGCGTGGCCGCCAGCGCGCAGGCCAGCGAGTAGAGAACGATGCGGAAATCGAGATGAACTTCCGCGAGCCGGGGTAGGTCGGCGGCGAGAGAGCGAAACACCTTGGACGCAGCGCCTGCCACTAATAAACCGAGCGCGGCCCCGAACACGGCCAGGACCAGCGCTTCAGTCAGCAACTGAGCCACCAAAATGGGGCGCGTGGCGCCCAGAGAAAATCGAATGGCGATTTCGTGCTGCCGCTGCGTGGCGCGGGCGAGCAGCAAGGCCGCGATGTTGGTGCAGGCAATCAAAAGCAGCAGGGTCACGGAGCCGAAGAGAATCCACAGCGATTCGCGCACGCCGCCCACCATGGTTTCCTTGTAAGGCGAGATGCGGACCGCGATCTGCTCGTCCGTCTTGGGAAATTGTTTGGCGAGCTGCGCCTGCACCGTCTCCATATTTGCCTGGGCTTGCTCCACCGTAACTCCGGGCTCCAAACGCCCCAGGGCGTTGAACCATGTGGACGCCCTGCTTTGCGCGTAGGGCGCATCCATGGGAACGGGGGACCAGATGTCCGCCTCAATGCCGGTGAAACGGAGCGACGCGGGCAAGACGCCAACGATGGTGGCCGAATCTTTTCCGAACCAAAGCTTTTTGCCCAGAACGTGTGGATCAGCTCCGAAACGGCGCCGCCAATAAAGGTCGCTGAGCAGCACCGCGGAGGGTCCGCCGAACCGGCTTTCTTCCGGAGTGAAATCGCGGCCCAGCTCCGGGCCGATTCCCCACATTTCGAAAAAGCGCGGCGTCACCAGGCCCTCTGTAACTTTCTCCGGGAGCGAGCCGGACGTTTCAGAGCTGTCCTGGGTGTAATACCCGGCGATGGCCTGGAACACTGAGTTCATGCGGTTCCAATCTTCCAGCCGGACCGGGGCCACGGCGGTCTCCGGATTTTTGAGCTTGGGATTGATTTGGTCGAGCTTCATCAGTTGATCGCCGTCCGGAAACGGCAGGGGCTTTAGGAGAATGGCATCGATGGCGGAAAACACCGCGCTGTTGGCGCCGATGCCGAGGGCGAGAGTTAAGATGACGGTGAGGGAAAACATCGGCGATTTGCGCATAAAGCGCAGCGCGGACCTCAAGTTGGCCAGCGTGGTTTCTATCGCCGCTACGCGGTAGACATCGCGCAATTCTTCCTTGATCTGCTCCCTGCCGCCGAAAGCAAGCATCGCCTGCCGGTGTGCTTCCTCGGGCGACATGCCGGCGGCGATGTGGGCGTCCTTCAATTCGTCGATGTGAAAGGCAAGCTCGGGATCCAGTTGCACTTCGCGTTTACGTCTTCGCGAGAGAAAATCCCACCGCGCCATTGGCACACCTCCTATTTACTCTATTGCGCCGACTCCAGGATGACGGTTACGGCGCCCGCCAGCCGCCGCCAACTCGATTGCTCCCGGGTCAGTTGCTTCCGCCCTTTGGACGACAATTTGTAAAACTTGGCTTGCCGTCCATTCTCGGACTGCCCCCAGTCCGCCTCCAGCCAGCCGCGCTTTTCCAGCCGGTGCAGCGCCGGGTAGAGTGAGCCTTGTTGGACTTGAAGAGCTTCGCGGGAGATCTGGCGGATGCGCTGGGATATGCCATATCCGTGAATGGGACCCAGCGCCACAATTTTTAAGATGAGCATGTCAAGAGTGCCTTGCAACAACTCCGATTTTTCGATGGGCATCGCGCCTCCTAGACACTCTACAGGTCTACGCTTCTATCTGTAGAATGTCAAGGAGAGAGACGCAGGGGAAGGACTCAAGGGGAAATGGCCGGCAGCGGAAACTCCCAGCCCCCAAAAAACAACAAGAGCCGGGCAGGATTGGGTTCCTGCCAGGCTCTGGGGATGTCACCAAGCTGAGACCGAAATTAACCTTCGGGTGCCAGCGCTGAGGCTGCTTCGAGTTGGGGTTTTTCGTACGCCAGGAACCAGGTTACGGAGCAGGTCCTTTGCCACCCTGGCGAGTCCGAGTTTTGTGCTGAACCCCAATTAGTCGGGCAGCTTAAAGTTGATATCAATCGGAACCAGGGAAGTGTCCTTGGCTGGTTCGTATTGCCACTGTTTGACGCAATCGACGACCGTGGATTTCAAGAGCGGATTGCCACTCACCACAATAACGTTATTGACCTTTCCTGTGCTGTCTACAACAGCTTCCACCTTCACCGTGCCTTCCACGTGCATTTTGAGCGCTAACTCGGGGTACTTGGGCTGCACCACCTTTTTGGGCCTTCGAGCTTCAGCGCCCTTCATGGTTGCAACCTGCAAAAAAATGCCTGCCACGAGGGCAACCAAAACCAAAGACTTACGATTTCTCATCCTTAATCTCCTCTAATGTAGTTCAAGGAAGCTTTGAAAGCCTCCTCGGGATTACCTCTACGGTTACTGCTTTCGATCTGGGCTGGCGTACGCCCCATTCGAGAGCATGATCATCCGCTGGGTACTTAAGCACCAGAGTTGCCAAAGTCCGCCCCACGCTGGAACAATCGCCAGAGTATTCAATCGGTTGTGCTTGCGCCCTGGAGGATCCGCTCACCAGCCTGGCATGAATCTCCCTGGTGGATGCTTCCCGTCCAGCTTTTAGACGGTTTGCCCGAACGCGAGCGGCAAGGGGAAAGGCGGCTGCCCCCGCTAAGTGATGCCTCGCGAACGACCTGGGGCCAAATTTTCGCCTCGGCGGCGTCTGGTACGCGGCGTGCTTACCAGGGCAGCGAGTGCGGCCAATCCTTCGAGAGCCGGGGGGACTGAGGCCGTTGCAGCGCGGGTTAAGGACAGGGATGAAGTAACTGGAGACTCCGCCGCATGAAATTGTGGGCTCTGAAAAAGGGAGGCGCAATTGGCGCTTTAAGGAGCCGGTGAATCTGAAAGCCGGTGCCAACACGCAGCCGAACGCCGAAGAATTAGTTGCTACCAATACACACCTTTGCCCGGACGCGGCAATGGGAAAATTGATCTGAGAACAAGGAGTAGATCGATATGAGGAATTTTGGGATCGGAAAGAAAATAGCCTTCGGCCTGAGCTTGGTGGTGGCCTTGATGGTCATCGTGGCCGGTTCAGGCTATTGGGCATTGAATGTTACCAACACCACCATTCAGAGAATCCTGGGCAAAGACTCGAACCTGACCACCAACGCCCTGCTCGCACGCATACGGATTCTTGACCTGCGCCGCTTTGAGAAAGATTACGAGTTGAACATGGGCGACAAGAAGGAGCAAGCCGGATATTTCTCCAAGTGGTCTGACTCGCTGGATGATCTCCAGGCCCGGCTTGGAGATTTGGACAAGTATTCCGTCACGCCGCAGGACAAAGCTGTTGTCCAGGAAATGCAGAATGATCTGGCCACCTACCTTACCGGATACAGAGCGATGAAAAGCGGGGTTGACGCCGGCACCCTGCGCACGCCTCAGGATGCGAATCACTTCATCACGAAATACAAGGATGCCATCCACACCATGGAAGATACCTCTCAGGCCTTTGCCATGGACAACATTGACCGGACGAACGCCCAGGGCGCCAACGTTGCGGCGGTGGAAAAGCGAACGGTGTTCCTGCTGGCAGGCTTCCTGGCTGCCGCCATTATCCTGAGCTTCTTCATCACGGTTGTGCTCCGGCGGAGCATTGTCAATCCTCTGGCGGAAGCCATGCAGGTTGCGGACCGCGTGGCCGCGGGCGATCTGGCCCACGACGTCAAAGTGAATCGCACCGATGAAATCGGCAGATTGCTCAAATCCAACAAGGAAATGGTCCACTCTTTGCGCGGGATGGCAACGGTTGCGGAAGGCATCGCCGCCGGCGACTTGACCGTCAATGTAAAGCCGCAGTCCGATAAAGACGTGCTGGGCAACGCCTTCTTCTCCATGACCACGAAACTTAAACAAGTGATCGCGGAAGTGCGTGAGGCGGCCAACGTGGTGACCTCCGGGTCATCGCAGGTGAACGCCTCCGCCCAACAGCTTTCCAGCGGCACCAGCGAACAGGCTGCGTCGGTGGAAGAGACCACTTCCAGCCTGGAAGAGATGAACGCTTCCATCACCCAGAATGCCGAGAACAGCCGTCAAACCGAACAAATGGCGCTCAAGGTCATCAAGGATGCCGAAGAGAGTGGGAAAGCGGTGAAGGAAACCGTGGATGCCATGAAGGCCATTGCGGAAAAAATCTCTATCATTGAAGAGATCGCCTACCAGACCAACCTCCTGGCTCTAAACGCCGCGATTGAGGCGGCCCGGGCTGGCGAGCATGGCAAAGGTTTTGCCGTGGTCGCCACCGAAGTCCGCAAGTTGGCGGAACGCAGCCAGACGGCCGCTCAGGAAATCAGCGGCCTGGCCGGTTCGAGCGTGAAGATCTCCGAGCGCTCCGGGACGCTGCTTGCGGAACTCGTGCCCACCATCAAGAAGACCACCGAACTGGTGCAGGAAGTCTCGGCCGCTTCGAACGAACAATCGTCGGGCGTCGGCCAGATCAACCGTGCCATGAGCCAGGTGGACCAGGTGACACAACAAAACGCGTCGGCAGCGGAAGAACTCGCTTCGACGTCGGAAGAGATGGCCTCGCAGGCTGAATCATTGCAGCAACTAATGGGCTTCTTCCGCTTGGGCGATCATGACCAGGCCCAATCCACCCGGCAGCAGCCTGCCCCCTCGGCGCGAACTTCATTTGCGCAAACCCGCACGCCCGCGCCTCAGGCTGCCCCGCGCAATTCGGGAGCCCGGAGCGGACCTTCAACCTTTAACGACAGCCAATCCAACTCGGAGAGCAAATCCGAGGGCGCGGCTTACAAACCCAATGGCTCGGGTAAACCCAAGAGCGACTCTGGCGAACGCGAGTTCGTCCAATTCTAAGGAGGGAGAAACCCAATGCCTGGCACAATTGAAGCAACCGAACAAACGCAGTTCCTGACCTTCCTCCTGGCCGATGAATCCTACGCGGTCAGCATCCTCCGGGTGAGGGAGATCATCGAGTATGACACGCTGACCCGGGTTCCCAATATGCCGACCAGCATCCGCGGGGTCATTAACCTGCGGGGCGCGGTGGTTCCGGTGGTGGATCTGGGAATACGTTTTGGTCTTCGCGACAGTCGCGTCACCAAACGGACCTGCGTGATCATTGCCGAAGTCGAAGTGGGCGGAGAGCGGGTGGTGATGGGGCTGATGGCTGATGCGGTCAGCCAGGTTATTGACCTGCAACCTTCCGAGATTGAGCCGCCTCCGGCCTTTGGGACTCGTGTCCGGGTGGACTTTCTGAAGGGCCTGGGAAAGATCGGGAAGAAATTTGTCCTGATCCTCGACCTGGACCGTGCTTTGTCCAACACTGACCTGCTGGCCGTGGCCGATGCCCAAAAGGTCACCATGCAATCGGCAGAGGGCGTTGAGCAGCAGATCTGCGCCACAGCCAACTAGGCCCGTCAAGGTGGAGGTTGAGCCGGGCGAAACGCTCGACGAGCGACCCCGGATCAGACGAGCCTTCCAGCGCTCCGGCTCTGGGTCTGGCCGATTGGCCACACCCAGGGCGCGGGGCCCACCCTCAACATTAAAGGTAAATACTGATTGAAATGCCGATGGATGGGCGTACGCGTTGCCCGCTTGGAATTTGAAATTCTTCAGCCCCTGGGACAGGTGAAGCTAGGTGAGCGAAATCTTTTCCGATCTCGAAATGAATCAGGCCCGCACCGACACGTTCGCATTGATTTCGCAAACCGTCACCGATGCCGACTTTGAGTTATTTCAACGGATGATTGAAAAAGAGACGGGCATCTATCTGGCTCCGGCCAAGAAGACCCTGCTGATCGGGCGGCTTTCCCGCCGCTTGCGCGACTTGGGCGTTCCCTCCCTTCGCAAATACTATAAGCGTGTGCTGGCCGATCCGGCCGAGCATACTCACATGGTCGATTGCATATCGACCAATGAAACCCAGTTTTTCCGCGAACCGCTCCATTTCGAATTTATGGAACGCCAGATCTTCCCTCGATGGAGGGAGCAAGCGGCCGCGGGAGAGCGGCCGCGAAAAATCCGGGTGTGGAGCGCCGGCTGCTCGACGGGCGAAGAGCCGTATTCGATCGCCATGACGCTCCGCCATCACTTTCCCCACGCGGCCGGATGGCAGATCGAAATTCTGGCCACCGACATTTCCACCCGCGTGCTGGCGCGCGCGCGCGCGGGCATTTGGCCGGTGGAAAAGGCTTCGCACATCCCCGCGCCCTATTTGAAATCCTTTATGCTGCGGGGGACGGGCTCCCAACAGGGCAGGATGAAAGCGGGACCTGAAATCCAAAGAGCAATCCGCTTCGAGTATCTCAACTTGTTGGAGCAGGCTGCCTTGCCGCACTCCGCGCCTTACGACTTGATCTTGTGTCGCAACGTGTTGATTTATTTTCAGTCCGATAAAAAGTTACAAGTCGTTCGCGGCTTGTTGAGTCACCTGACCGCGGACGGTTACTTGTTTGTGGGACATTCCGAAAGCCTGAACCATCTGACCGATTGCGTGCGCAGTATTGTGCCCACCGTTTACGTCCAAACCCCAGCTCGGAAGGGGAAATAAGTGGTTCCAGAACAGAATCTGAACAGAACGGCAGTTCTTGGCTCGACTCCCGGAGGAGCAAATGTTTCCCATCCAACCTCGCGCGGTGGGATCGATGTGTTGGTGGTGGATGATTCGGCGGTGGTGCGCCAGGTGATGGCCACCGTTCTGGCCCAAGAGCCCGGAATGCGAATCACCGTGGCCGCCGACCCGCTAATCGCCATGGACAAAATGAAGCGGATGCGGCCCGATGTGATTCTGCTGGATTTGGAAATGCCGCGCATGGATGGGCTCACCTTCCTGCGCAAGATCATGGCTGAAGATCCCATCCCGGTGGTGGTTTGTTCCGCGCTGGCGCCCCCCGGCTCGGATGTTGCCCTGAGCGCGTTTGACGATGGCGCCATCGATGTGATCACCAAGCCGACGGTGGGGGTGAAGGGATTTCTCTACGAGTCCGCCATTCTGTTGATTGACACCGTGCGCTCCGCCTCGCAGGCTCGCGTTCGCCGCCGTGCCTATCCTCACCTCCCCACCGTGCCCAAGCACTCGGCGGACGCGGTTCTCCCCAATCGCAAGACTCCTGCCTTGCGGGTCACCACAGACAAGGTGGTGGTGCTGGGCGCGTCCACCGGCGGCACCGAGGCCATCCTGGAATTTTTGGCGCCCATGCCTCCGGACTCACCTGCCATCGTTATTGTGCAGCATATGCCGGAGGTCTTCACGGCAGGATTCGCGCGACGCCTGGATTCCATGTGCCACATCGAAGTTAAAGAAGCGGCCAATGGAGACCGGGTCCTGCAAGGCCGCGCGCTTATCGCCCCCGGAAACCGCCACACCGTCCTGCGGCGAAGCGGCGGTCACTACGTGGTGGAAGTCACCGACGGCCCGCTGGTCTCCCGCCACCGGCCCAGTGTCGACGTTTTGTTCCGGTCCGCGGCCCAGGCGGCAGGCCCCAATGCCATCGGCGTCATCATGACCGGCATGGGCGATGACGGGGCGGCGGGCTTGCTGGAAATGAAAGAGGCCGGGGCCTGGACCATCGCCCAGGATGAGGCCTCCTGTGTGGTTTTCGGAATGCCCAAGGAAGCCATCGAGCGGGGCGCGGTAAATGAAGTTTGTTCGATTGCGAATCTGAACCCGAAAGTCCTGGAAAGAATTCGGCCGGCGATGGCAAGCCCAAAAAATTCAACCCTGGCTTCGACTGACTTTGCTCGATCTTAATACGGCCGGGCACCCTGCGGCCGCAACACGGCAGGTTTAAATTGGTTGGTGTATAATCCCTTAAAACCGAGGTCACGTACGGAAATTCATCCTGAGGCGGAATTCGGTTCGGGTCCCAGGAAACAACACTGGGGGTGTCAGTTTTCTTCGATCCTGGCCTGGGTGCAAGGGTCGAGATTGTTGCAAGTTGGCTGGCGGCATCAGGAGTTTCCGCGATTTTTAGGATGAACCATCGATCTGGTCCGGCTCGACGCTTGAGTTGGGCTCTCCTGTTGCTTTTGGAGGTTTGATGATGGAGTCTTCTGAAAACCTCAATGAAATGCCTTTGAATCCCGATTGGAACCCTGAAAAGGCCCGCACCTTCGAATCCCCGCGCCGCAAGGCGCCGTGGATTCTCATCGCCTCCTTCTTGTTTCTAACCGCGGCGGTGACGGGCCTCGTTTGGCATGATTTGCGCCTGGCCTATACTGGCGCCCTCACGCACTGGAAAGTTTTGTTGACCAATTCGGCCAACGACCAGGTGAGCCTGGCCGCGATGTGGCTGCGCGAACGGCAAATGAACGCCGAATTCATTGCAGAAAACCCCTCGACGGCTGGATTGCTGACCCATGCCGCCCAACACGGAAATAATGCGGAAATGCAGCAGAATGTGGATCGAGACCTGAAGAGAATAACCGCTGTCAACGGCCTCCTGGCCGGAGTTGTGCTTGATCTCCAATGTCAAATCGTGGCCCGCGGGAGCACCGCCGGTGCCGGCGACTCCGACTTTCAGCCGGTCTGTGAAAAGGTATACCGCGATAAGAAGTTTCATGTTATTGCCTCTGGCCTGGGCACGGGTGAGGTCCGCCTCAGCATCGCCGTTCCGGTATTTACTGAAGCAAAGCTGTGGCCCTCCGGCAAAAAGATCCATCCCATTGCGGGCATGGTTCTCCTGGTCACTAATCCTTGGAAGACGCTCCTTCCCTTTTTCGTGCCGGGGGGCGAGCCCGCTAAGACTCTTGAAACCGCGCTGGTTTGGTCCCGCGGAAAAGACTTAGTCGTTTTTTACCCGGCCCGTGCGGCGCGCGGCGAAAAATCGGTGATCGTCCAGTCGCTGAGCGGCACGACGTTTGAAGCGCGTGCGGCCTCCAGAGGCGACCTGGCTTTTGGCGAATTTACGGATCACCGCGGGGTACGGATATTGGGCGTTGCGAAACAAATCACAATGGCGGGAGACCACTTGGCGCGCATGATTGACCGGGATGAGGCCCTGGCCGAGTTCCATCATCGGATGGCTTTGGAGTTGCTTGCAGGGATTCTGTTGATCCTTTTGTTTGGGTTCCTGGCCGCAGGTGTGTACCGCCATACGGCTACCGAGGAACTTATTGAGAAGCTGCATCAGCAGGAAGCGCTCCTCGCCCTTAAGAAAAATGTGGAGATTTCCGAGCAACGCTACCAGGCCTTATTTGAGAACGCCAACGACGTCATTCTCACCCTCGACCTCGAAAGCAGAATCACTTCCATGAATAAGAGCGCGGAACTCGTCAGCGGATTCTCCCGGGAAGAGGCTCAAGGGCAAAGCGTTCTGCAGATTATCGCTCAGGAGCATCACGAAAGAATTCGCCAGATCGTTCAAGACCTGCTCGCAGGCAAGAAAGTTCCTTTGCACGAGGTTGCGCTCAACGCCAAAGACGGCCGCCACGTACTCGTTGAAGTTAACCGCCAGTTGATTTACAAGGACGGCCAGCCGGTGGGTATTCAGGTCATCGCGCGGGACATCACTGAACGCAAGCGCGCGGATAAAGAATTGCAAGAAGAGAAGGCCTTCTCTGATGCGGTGATGAAGAGCCTGCCAGGCGCATTTTATGTTATCGACAGGCAGGGCCGGCTCATGCGGTGGAATAAGGGCGCGGAGAGCCTGGGCTATTCCGGCCAGGAGTTGACCGCCATGGGTCCCGACGCCCTCATTGCTGAAGAGGATCGCGCGCTAATCGCCGCCAAACGGGAACAAGCGTTCGCCGAAGGCAGTTCCACGGCGGAGGCCCATATCGTCGCCCGGGACGGAAGGAAGATCCCCTATCTCTTTTCGGCCGACCGCGCCGTCATAGGTGAAAACGTCTATGTGATTGGGACGGGCATTGACATTACCGAGCGCAAACAAATGGTGGAAGCGCTTCGCCACAGCGAGGAACGTTACCGGGAGTTTATTTCGCACACCGCCGAAGGCGTCTGGCGGCTCGAATTTGAGCAGCCGATTCCTGTGGACATCCCTGAAGAAGAGGTTTTCAGCCGCATGCGCCAATTCGGATACCTGGCCGAATGTAATGATGCGTTGGCGCGCATCCTGGGTATGAACAGCGCCGCCGATGTCGTGGGCGCTCGTTTTAATGACCTGATCCCCATCGCGGACGAACTGTGGAATGAGCGCGTCCGGTCGCTGATCCGTTCGGGATTCGTGCAAAGAACTCTCGAGTTCAATTTTGTAGACCGCATGGGAAATTCCAAGGAGGTGCGGAGGACTGAAATCCCCATCGTCGAGAATGGAATGCTCATGCGAACCTGGGGCATCACCCGCGACATCACCGAGCGCAAGCAGATGAGGGAGGCGCTTCGAGCCAGCGAGCAAAGGTACCGAGACTTTATTGCCCACAGCCAGGAGGGCCTGTGGCGAATCGAGTTTGAACCGCCCATCCCCGTGGGCCTGCCCGAGAAAGAAGTGGCGGCACGAATGTATTCGACCGGATACCTGGCCGAATGCAACGAGGCGCAAGCCCGCCTGGCAGGCTGGAACAACGTGGCGGAAAAAATTGGCGCCCCTCTGCGCGATCTTACGCTTCCCGCTGACCCCGAAGGCGTCGACCGAGTTTTGTCCATGATTCGTTCAGGATTTAAGCCCAGGGGCATTGAATTTCATTATGAAGACCGACAAGGCGTTCACCGGGACGTATTCCGGACGGAAGTCCCCGTGATCGAAAATGGATTGCTCAAGCGGACGTGGGGCATCACTCACGACATTACCGAGCGCAAGCGCGCCGAGGAGGCGCTGCGGGAAAGTGAAGAACGATTTCGGCAGATGGCGGTGCACAGCCCGTTTGCGTTTTTACTCTGGGACGTACGCGAGCGGCGGCACGCCTATGTGAGTCCAGCTTATGAAACCATTTGGGGACTTACTCCGGAGAGCCTTTACCTCGACGTTGACGGATGGAAAAAAGCCGTCCATCCCGATGACCGCGCGCGCATGGAAAGGCGGGTGCTTGGCGATTTTCAGTCGCACCCCGAAAAGGAGGGCATCGAGGATGAATTTCGCATTGTTCGACCTGACGGATCCATTCGGTGGGTCCAGATGCACAGATTCCCAGTCCGCAACGAGGTGGGAGACGTATATCGAATCGGATTGATAGCCCAGGACGTTAGCGAGCGCAAGCACGCGGAAGAAGCTCTGAGGGAAAGCGAAGTCCGCTACCGAACTTTGGTTGATGATAGTCTGGCACTGATTTGCACGCACGCATTGGATGGCACGCTGCTATCCGTGAATCCCGCCGCGGCGGCAATTTGGGGTGGATCTCCCGAGGAGCTTGCCGGAAAAAATATTCAAGAATTTCTCACCCCCTCCGACAGGAAGTTCTATGGCGAGTATATTGAGCGGATTCGAACCCATAATTTGGACTCTGGGGTGATGCAAGTCTTAAGCAAGGCGGGCGAAAAACGATCCTGGCTTTACAGGAACATATTGCGCCATGAAGCCGGTAAGGAACCCTTTGTTCTTGGATTTGCTCAGGATATCACCGAGCGCAAGCAGGCGGAAGAGGCATTGCGTGAAAGCGAAGAGCGCTTCCGCCAGATGGCGGAGAACAGCCCTTACATGTTTTGGCTTTTTGACGTCAAAACCGAGAAACTGCTCTATGTGAGTCCGGCCTACGAAAAGATCTGGAAGCGCAAAGTCGAAGACCTCTACGCCAGTCCCAGAATCTGGAGGGATTCGCTGCATCCGGATGATCGCGAGCGCGTCACCGCTGACTTCGACGCACGGGCCAGGGCAGAGGGATCTGAAAGCGAATTCCGAATCGTATTGCCTGATGGTTCGGTGCGTTGGCTCCATGGCCGCACCTTTCCACTTCGCGATGCTTCGGACCAGGTGCAACGCTTGGCTGGAATCGCCTACGACGTCACCGAACGCAAACACGCCGATTTGGCCCTGAAGGCAAGTGAAGCCAGCCTTGCGGAAGCTCAACGAATCGGGCAAATGGGAAGCTGGGAATGGAATGCCCGCACCGATGAGGCCGTGTGGTCCGATGAGTTATACCGTCTTTACGGACTGGCGCCCGGTGCGATGAGTCCGACCGGTGATACTTTCATCAATCTGGTTCATCCGGAAGATCGCGAAGGAATCTATCTTGCTTCTGAAAAGGCGAACCAGGACGAGCAAACCTTGCGGGTGGGGTTCCGGGTCACCCGGACGGACGGCGAAGTGAGGTATTTCCAAACCCGGGCGGAAGTGGTTCGCGACTCTGCTGGAAATACTTTGCGCATGATCGGAACGAATCAGGATGTCACCGAGCGCGTTCGTGCGGATGAGGCTCTGCGCCAGAGGGAAAAAGAATTGGAGGAAGCTCAACGCCTAGCCAAGGTGGGCAGTTGGGCGATGGACATTCAGAGCCGCGCACTAACTTTGTCCGACGAGCTTTATCGCATCCTGGGCCTTGATCGCAACGGTTCTGTTCCGGATATCGAGACCATCGCGCGATGCTTCGCGCCTGAAACCTGGGCCCAAATTCAGATTGCAGGAGGCAAGACCACCGAAACCGGGCAACCCTTTGAGGTTGAAGGTGCGCTGAACTTGCCGGGCGGACGGAAAAAGTGGGTGCTTACCCACGGTGAAATTGAGCGCGACAGGAACGGAAATCCAGTGCGATATCGCGGTACTGCACAGGATATCACTGAACGCAAAGAGGTGGAGGAAGCGTTGCGGTCGAGCCAGGAGATGTTCTTTAAGGCCTTCCACTCCAGCCCCGAGCCCATCAGCATCATGACTCTCGGCGACGGCCGGTTCATCGATGTCAACAAGGCTTTCTCCCATCAGCTTGGCTACGACCGCGCGGAAGTGATTGGCCACACGGTGGATGAACTGGGTCTGCAGCCGCTCGCCGGGCTGACCACTGAGCAAGTCCAGTTGTGGGAGCAGGGCGCTTTACGTGACTTGGAATTGGAGCTCTTCACAAAATTCGGGGAGGTGCGAACCGCCATCGTCTCTTTTGAGACGGTGGAGATTGGCGGCGTGCTCTGCATTCTTGCCCAGGGCCGTGATATCACTGAACATCGACGCGCTGAGAAGGCCCTCCGGATCAGCGACCTGCGCTATCGCGACTTCATCTCCCACAGTCACGAAGGCGTTTGGCGCATCGAGTTGGAATTGCCGATCCCTGTGGAAATGCCCGCCGAGGAGGCCACCGAACGCATGCTCCAATTCGGGATTTTCGCCGAATGCAATGACGCCATGGCGCGAATTTACGGCTTTTCGCGCTCGGAAGAGCTGGTCGGGAAACGCCTGGGAGAAATTATTCCCCGCACCGATACGTTGAGGCTGGAGTCGGCTCGAGCCGCGGCCAGGGCAGGATGGAAAAACAGGCAAGTGCAAATGCAGGCTTCGGACGCGGCGGGCAACACCAAAACGTTCTTGAGAACGGAAGTTCCGATTGTCGAAAACGGGAGGGTGGTGAGAATCTGGGGCATCACGCGCGACGTCACCGAACTCACCGAGGCTGAAAACGCTTTGCGGAAGAGCGAAGCGAGCTTGGCAGAAGCGCAACGAATCGCGCGCATGGGAAGCTGGGAGTGGGACGTCTTGACCAATCAAGAGCAATGGTCTGATGAAATGTTCCGACTTCTCGGCATGGAACCGGGCAAAGTGGAGCCGAGTCTGGAGGCGTTCCTGAATTTCGTCCATCCCGACGACAGGGAGGGACTTATCCTGGCGGGGGAAAAGGCGCAATTAGAACAACATTCACTTCAATATGAATACCGAGCGATCCGTACGGACGGTATCATGCGTATCTTTCGGTCGCGCGCAGAAATAGTCCGGGATGCAGAGGGAAACCCTGTGCGCATGGTCGGGGCCACACAGGATGTTACGGAACATAGGCAGGCCGAGGAAGCGTTGCGTGTCTCGGAGGCAAGGTACAAGACGCTGATCGAAGGGGCACCAGAGGCCATCGTGGTGGCTGACATGGACACACAGAAATTCATTGATTTCAACGAGAATGCCATGCACCTGTTCGGACTAAGCAGGGAAGACCTTCTTAAGGTTGGCCCGGTGGATGTCAGCCCCCCTGCGCAGCCCGACGGGCAATCCTCACGTGATGGGGCTTTGGATTACCTCAGGCAAGTGCTGGCGGGCGAAAGCCCCGTCTTCGAGTGGGTTTACAGAAGCGCATATGGCAATGAGATTCCATGCGAGGTCCGCTTGGTTCGCCTCCCTGCCGCCGGTCGGAACCTGGTGAGAGGAAGCATCACCGACATCACCGAACGCAAGCAGGCGGAGGAAGAGCGGTCACGGTTGGTCTCGATTGTCGAATCCTCGGGTGACGCCATTGTGGGTGCCTCGCCTGAGGGTTTCATTACAGACTGGAACGCCGCCGCCGAGCGGGTTTACGGTTATACCGCCGAGGAGATCCACGGCAAGCACGTATCGATCCTGGCCCCCTCAAGCGGGGCCAACGAAATTCCGGTCTTCCTGGAGAAAATCAATCAAGGAGAAAGAATATCTGATTTTGAGGCGGTCAGCCTCCGCAAAGACGGAACCGAATTTCCTGTCTCCATTACCATGTCGCCCATTCGGGACAGCCAGGGTGGAATTCTGGGGCTTTCGGGAATTATTCGCGACATTACCTCTCGCAAGAGGCTGGAAGAGCAGGTGACCTTGTCGCAGAAAATGGAGTCCGTGGGACGGCTGGCGGGCGGTGTGGCGCACGACTTCAACAACATGCTCCAAATCATTCACGGCTACAGTGAGTTGGTGCTTGACGAACTATCACAAAATGATTCCTCGCGAGGACACGTCCAGGAAATCAAGAACGTCGTCGAACGGGCGGCAGGTTTAACGCGCCAATTACTGGCCTTCGGACGCCAACAGGTTCTATCGCCACAAGTGATGGACCTGAACGTGGCCATCACCCACCTCAGCAAGATGCTGCGCCGTCTGATTGGCGAAGACATCAATCTGGAAATTCTCGAAGCCAAGAACCTGGGTCGCGTCAGAGCCGATCCCGGACAAATCGACCAGGTCATCATGAATCTGGCCGTGAACGCTCGTGACGCCATGCCTAAAGGGGGCAAGCTCACCATCGAAACGGCGAACGTCCTGGTGGACAATACTTTTGCTCTGGGGCACTTCCCCATGGCGCCGGGCAATTACGTGATGGTCTCGGTCTGTGACAGCGGCATCGGCATGGACGCCCAGACGCAAGCGCGCATCTTCGAGCCCTTCTTTACCACCAAGGAGAAAGGGAAAGGCACTGGGCTGGGCTTGGCCACGGTCTACGGGATCGTTAAACAAAGCGGGGGATATATTTGGGTGCAAAGCGAGCTCGGCCGCGGATCAGCGTTTCGGGTATACCTGCCGCCGGTTAAGGATGCGGCCACCATAAAAGAGGTGAAGGAGGTTCGGCCGCTGAAGGGCGGGACAGAGACGGTGCTGCTGGTTGAAGACGAGGAGAACGTCCGCCTGTTGGTGCGCCGGGCGCTCCAAGCCAAGGGATACACCGTGCTCGAAGCCCAGAACGGCAAGGACGCGCTGCGAGTGGCGCGCCAGCACCAGGGCCCCATCCATTTGTTGATGACCGATGTCGTGATGCCCGGCATGGGCGGGCGGGAATTGTCCGAGCGCCTGATCCGCCTGCGGGGTGAGATGAAGACGCTCTATATGTCGGGCTATGCCAATGACGCCATCCATCACCACGGTACACTGAACCCGGGCACCGAACTTCTGCAAAAACCCTTCTCGGCAGATGTGCTGGCAACCAAGGTACGCGAGGTGCTCAAGAGTGTTTGAGAGGCCATGATGGGTCAAAAAGGGGCAAAATGATACCCTCACAAAAATTGTGCTCCAAAAACCTGCCTGCAAACCATGTAATTGCCTGGACTTAGAATAAGCTGTGACGGGTGTGACCCGTGTTACTCTTGTGACGATTTCCGGGTCACACCGCCCTGTGAGTACTTATAGGTTAATATATCATAGATAATATTATCCCGCTCCGCTCTCCCTCACCATTCTCCTCGCCCCCGCCCCAGTTTCCGCCCCGCCTCCTGCCCGATGGCATCAGGCCGCCCGCATTTCGCGCTCGCTCCCTGCACCTTCCCGATGAGGCGGACGCTGTGGCTCAAGCTGCCACCCGTAGAAGAATAGGCGCCGGTCACGAGGAGCTTATAAGCGCCCGGCGCGCTGCCGGGATTCCCGCCTCCGCCACCGGGCGCGCTGCCCGCAACGTGTACGCGCAACAATGGTAACGTGATGGGGTTTTATTACTCGTCGGCGCGGACCGCTCTCTCGGGACCGGTCATTCCCGCGCGAGCGGGAATCCAGCCCGTCGCCGTCGCCTTTGCAAAGGCTTGCGAAGTGGATTCCCGCTTGCGCGGGAATGACAATGCATGGACGCGCCGGGGGCCGGATCAACATGTAACAAATATTTAACTTGACAGCTATCGTACCGATATGCCGTAATGCGCACCTGTCGATTGGCACTATAACTGAGTGAGACTATCTGCCGGGTGAGTTTTCAATCGGAGGTGCCCGATGTCACGCTCTTTGGCCCGCATCGTTTTTTTCGTTCCACTGGTACTTACAATTTCCCAGGCGCAGGCAACCGCTCAAACCATTTCGCCCGGCGTCACGCTGGCCTCGCAGTCTTTGCAGGCCGCAGTGGGCAGCACAACCCTGACAGACGCCACCCTGCAAGGCACAGTGAATTACACGGCCGGGTCGGACGAGGAGAGCGGGACGTTCACGCTCGAAGTGAAGGGCAACCAGGAAAGCAAGCTGGCGCTGAACCTGAGCGGCGGCCAACGCACTGAAATTCGGCAATTGCAAGCTGGGGCGCGGGTAGACACAAGTGGCGTGGAGCACCCGATGGCGCTCCACAACTGCTGGGTGGATGCGAGCACGTTGTTCCCCACCTTCAGTGTGTGGGGCGCGCTGAATGACCAGCAAGTGGCAACCGCCTACATTGGGCAAACCGTCTGGGAGGGCGCGACGGTCGATCACCTCCAGATCTCCCGCGTGGTGCCAACCGAAAGTGCGGCGATGACCACCGAGATCCAAAATTTGAGCGCCGTGGACCTCTACCTGGACGCAGGAACTCATTTGCCCGTCGCAGTTACTTTCAACGCGCACCCCGAGAGCGATCTAAACATCAACTTTCCGGTCGAAATCCTGTTCTCCGGCTATCAGAAAATGGACGGCGTCGTTGTCGCGACACACATCCAGAAATTGGTTCAGGGGACGCTGACATTCGACTTCTACGTTTCCAGCGTCGCCATCAACTCCGGCATTCCGGACAGCGCGTTTTCAGTTCAAGCCGTCCAAGGAGGGAACTGATGAGCGGCCATAACTTCAGTGGTCGGTGGTCAATGGTCAGCGGGCGCTTGAAGAAGGCCGGCATTTATAGTCGACCCAAGCCAATCGGCAATCTGCTCAGCGCCAGGGCGGTGGCATTGCTCTTCTCTAGCGACGGTCTCCGACCGCCGGATTCTAGGCGCTCAGAGAGCGCCGCTACAACAAATCGGCCGCTGCATGTTCTGTTGACCTTGGTCCTGTTTTTGCTCACTGTCGGCACCGCTCGCGCCCAGGTGGCCACGGGTACACCGCCTTTTGGCAGCTTCAGCGGGGGCCCCGACATTGTCAACAACGCCAATCTGAACGTCCACAGCAACATCCCCGTTTTCACGAAGGGGGGCAACGGGTTGTCATTTTATTACATTTTGAGTAACGACACTTCGGTCTGGTATCCTTTGGGTGGAGTGTGGACCCCCGTCTCCAATTGGGGCTGGCGGGGCAACACAGAATCCATGACCGGATATACCACTTATAGCGTGACGCAGGCTGAGTGCTGGTATCCCCAAGGCCCGTCCGGGCATTACTATTACTGGCACTTCTGGTACGCCTTCACGTATCACGACACGAGTGGAATTCCCCATTCGCTTCCCGGCGAGGTCACGGATTGGGCGGCCTTGAACACCCCGTGCGGGAGCAACGGCGGTTATTCGGGCACGGCAAGCGGCACTGTAAACGATGGGTCAGGCTACGCCTACACGTTGACGTACGGACCTTCCGTCAACCTGCACGCATCGGGAGGCACGGCAATCATCGCGCCCCTGCAGTCGAGTTCAGGCAACGGGACCCTGACCAGCCGAAACGGGAACACGATCACCGGGACCTATGCAGGAGGCACCACCACGTTCACGGATACACTGGGGGTCACGGCGCTGACGGTATCCGGCTCGGGAACCCCTTCCAGCCCGTATCAATTTCAATATCAGGCGCCATCCGGCGGACAGGTAAGCGTGAAAATGAATTTTGCGTCGTATACCGTCGAAACCCACTTCGGATGCAACGGGGTTACGGATTACGGAAGGACAACGCAGATGACGCAAAATCTGGTAAACAGCGTCAGCCTGCCGGACGGCACATCGTATTCGATCACATACGAACCCACACCAAGCCCCAACCATCCTGGCGCGGTCACGGGGCGAATCGCCTCCATTACCCTGCCCACGGGGGGCGTGATCAGCTACACTTACACGGGAGCGAACAACGGAATCATGTGCGGGGACGGGAGCGCCGCAGGCTTGAACCGTACGACGCCGGACAGTGTAACCCCATGGCAGTACACTCGTGCAGCGGGCCCACCCGCCTCGACCACAATCACGGACCCGTTGGGGAACCAGACGGTAATTGATTTCCAGGGAATTTATGAAACGGAAAGAAAGGCATATCAGGGCACGGCAGGGGGCTCTGCGCTCCTGACGGTGGATACCTGCTACAACGGCGCGGCAATTCCATGCACGGGTACGGCCGTCGCCCTGCCGATCAACAACCGCACAGTTCAAAGCACGCCGTCCGGCGTTTCCCCCTCGAAGACCTACACCGCTTTCAACAGCTACGGGCTGCCCACGGTAACGGACGAGTATGGTTTCGGCCCGACCTTTGTTCGCGAAACGATGACCTGTTATGCTTCTTTCAGCAATAAACCCTATCTTGTGGATCGTCCGTCAGCAGTCGAAGTTTACACGGTCACCGGGAATCCCAGCACCTGTACGTCGACCTCGGGCTTGGCCTCCAGTACGGGCTTCGGCTACGACAGCAATGACAACCCGCAATCCGAGCCTCACTACTATATTGTCAACGGCTCATGGGCCTCCATCAACCGGGGATTCATCTACTCGTCTGCCGGTGTGCTCCAAAGTGCGACGGATTTCAACGGTAGTTCCACCAACTATGCTGCCACCGGCTTCTCTTGCAACAATGCTTTTCCCAACAGCGTTTCACCACCGGTCATTCCGACCACCAATTTGACATGGGACTGCAACGGCGCGGTGGTGACGAAAGTAAGCGACGCGAACAGCCAGCCCACTAATTTCATCTACAATGATTCGATGTGGCGGCTAACCAACACGGGCTACGCGGACGGCGGCTCGTCGAACGCAGACTTCACTCACTTGACTTCCAATCCGCCCTACATCGTGACATCGACAGGGGTCACCGCGGGCGTTTATCACCAGGTAACCACCACGCTGGACGGTCTGGGGCGGGTTATCAAGTCCGTGGACAACTCATCTGGAGCCACCGTGGACACCACTTACGACGGGCTGGGCCGGGTTCGGTGTGTGAGCAATCCCTATACGGGTTCCTACTCCGGCCCTGCCTGCGGGCAATCCGGCTTTGTTGGGGATACTTACGCTTACGATGCGCTGGGGCGGGTAACCAAGGTCACGCACGCGGACAACAGCTACGCGCAGGTGTCTTACCCCAACAACTGCGCCACCACAACCGACGAGGCCGGGAATTCCAAGACGCTCTGCACAGACGGCCTGGGGCGAATGCAGTCCGTGGCCGATGCTACCGGCACCACGACGTACAGTTATGACGCGCTGGACGACCTGATTTCGGTGACGCAGGGGAGCGAAACGCGCTCGTATCAGTACGATATGCTGGGCCGGCTGACGAAGGCCATAACCCCCGAATCCGGCGAGACCGACTATGCCTACAACTCCAACGGAGATTTGACAACCCGTGTGGATGCCCGAGGCATAACAACCTGCTACGGAAGCTGGAGCGGATCCTCGTGCAATTCCTGGTTCGGAGTCGGCTATGACGCGCTGCATCGCTTGCTGGAGAAAAGTTACTCCGACGGCACGCCCACGGCCAACTACGCTTACGACCAGACCAGCATTTGGGGGAACCCAACCCAAAATCCTTATGGGCGGTTGACAATGGAGCAGGCCGCTACCAATCTTAGCCCCTCCAGTTGGACAGCGGAGGTATTCTACTGGGCCGATTCCGTGGGACGGGTGCTGGCTACCGACCAATGTACGCCTTCCTCGTGCGGCAGCTTTGCCTACGGCCTCCTCTACGCTTACGATGAAGCGGGCGACCTCACGAGCTACAATGTTCTCGGGGCTCGCCAGATCAACTTCACCTACGACTCCGCCAGCCGCTTGAGCGGTGTGACCAGCAGCCTTTCGGACTCGAACCATCCGGGCACGCTGCTAAGCGGGACCAGTTACGGGCCTGTGGGCTTGACCGCTGACACCCTGGGCAACCACGTGGCCGAGAGCTTCGGATACGACAACCGCACCCGGCTGAGTTCGATTTCAAGTACGCCTTACACCTTGGGGCTGACTTACACGGGGAATGGCAGCTTGCTCACCGCCAATGACAGCGTGAACGGAAGCTGGGCATATGGCTACGACAGTCTGAATCGGATCAACAGCGCCGGTAAGAGCGGCTTGGCGTTTACCTATGCATACGATCAATATGGGAACCGGACGCAGCAGAACGTAACCCAGGGTTCGGGTCCCGCGCCGCGCTACAGCTTCGACGTTCACAACCATATTACCAACGGCGGATTTTCATACGACGCGGCGGGCAACTTGCTCCAGGATGGCTATTGCCAGTACACTTGGGATGGGGAGGAGCGGCTGAGCTCGGCGACTTGCGCGGGCACGACGACGACCTACATCTACGATGCGGAGGGGCGGCGGGTGGCCAAAGCGGTGAACGGGACCATTACCCAGGAGTACGTTTACAACCTGGCGGGACAGGCGGTATCCACCTACGGTCCTTACCCGGGCATGACCTGGATTCGCGACGATATTTGGGCGGGAGGGCGGCACCTGGGGACCTACGCCAACGGCACGACGTATTTCCACCACGCCGACCACCTGGGGACCGAGCGGGCGCGGACCGATGTAAACGGCCATGTGGTTGAAACCTGCACCAGCTTGCCCTTCGGAGACTACCTGCAATGCGCGGGCAGCGATCCCAGCCCGTACCACACCTTTGGCTTTGAGCACGATAACGAGAGCACGGATGACCACGCGTGGTTCCGCTACTATGACTCATCTCAAGGCCGCTGGCTCAGCCCCGACCCGGCAGGCTTGGCCGCCGTGGACCTCACCAACCCGCAGTCCCTCAACCGCTATGCCTATGTGATGAATAGCCCGACGAATTTGACCGACCCGCTGGGGTTGTGCAATATCCCGTCGAGCGCCACCGCGGAAAGTGGTGGAGGGCAATTGCAGTGCCCGGGATCATACAATCCCTATAACATAGTAACGAGCCAGGGTGTGACCATTAACGCAGGCGCCCAGTTCGAGAAAATGAGCACCGACTTTGCGGCGGGGGAAGCGGCTTACGCGGCTCATGTCAATGCAATCTTCGACATGAAATACCTGTCAAGCATGGCCGAGGAATATGGAGGCATCCCCGCCGACCAGGTCACCGCATTTCTTTCGACGCATCCTGACCTCAAGCTGAACTATGGCCTTCTTTGGGAGGAACAAAGGCTGAGCATATTTAGCGGAGCCCTCCTTGACCAACGAGCTCAAATATACGGGTATTCAGTCGTGGAGAATCCACTCCAATTGGCGGGGCTGGAAGCCAGCCCGATGTTGGACGCAAGTACCTACGCCGAGTGGACGGGGGCCGCTGCCGCTACCGGGACTGTCATTGTTCCTGGCGCTTGGACCGCCGCAACCGGGGCTGCTGAGGACGCATCCATTCAGGTTGTAGGTGGTCATCCGCAGGTGATTTTAGATGCTGGCCAATTCGCGCAAGGGTTGCTGTTCAGGGGACCGATCACAAGCTGGTGGGCCACGGTGGGACGTGTCGCAAGTGCAGGATGGCTTATATGTAAGCAGTATGGTCCATGCTAACCCGGTCGCGCGGAAAAAGTTTCCAGCACAGGGCTGGGAAACCTCGAGGCAGAAATGGCGATTCGTAACAGGGTGCGATGCCCAGCCTGCGGAAGGGCTATGGGAAGTGGCGAGTACCAGTCTGGAGGGTTCCGCTGTCCAGGGTGCGGTGAACGACTTCGCGCTAGGCACATAAGGAGGGAAGTCGGGATTGGAAGCGCTGCCCTAGGAATCTTGATATGTTACCTCGCTGGGTTCCAGAGCGTGGAAATATTCCTTTATGGCATGATGCTTTCCATACCGATTGGCTTTCTCGCGATAATAGTGATACTTTTTGTGAAGCCACCGCTCGAGATAGATAAGCCGAAGTTGGGCGATGTTGATTTTCATATTACGGGTCCTCGCGATTAGCGGGCAGCCATCTCTGAAAGCGCGATGTCCGTCGGCTGACGGATCAAGCTGATTTTAAGAAATCCTCCACGGCGGACGCCGCTTGCAGGACGCGTGCCACGCCCGGGGGCGATCCGTTGTAGGGCCGGGGCTTGCCCCGGCCTGAGGCCGACCCAAGGGTCGGCCCTACCAGGGCACATGCCGCGTACCATGCCGTCCCGCCCCACCGCGCAATCTGCCCAATAATCCGCTAAGATGGCCCGGTGAGGAGCGATGGGACCAGAAAGGGCTCGCAAATCGCCCACTACGATGCCAATGGGAACCTGGTGAATACGGGGACGGGAGTGGGGACGGTAGCCTACGCGTGGGATGCGGACGGGCACATGATCGCGGACACGGTGAACGGATCGGCCACGGCCACGGCGACCTACGACGCCTTCGGTCGGATGGTGGAGCGGGATCAGGGGTCGAGCTCGATGGAGGTGGTTTACGATCCCACCGGCCACCGCCTGGCGCAGATGACCGGGCAAACGTTGGCGCAAGCCTACGTGCCGCTGCCGGCGGGCGGGCCCTGGATTCCCGCTTTCGCGGGAATGACCAATACGAGCGGGCTGATGTACTATTATCATCCGGACTGGGAGGGGAGCGTGCGGCTGAAGTCGAATACCTCTCGGTCGGTGGGCGGAGACGCGGCCTATGGGCCCTACGGCGAAACTTACGCGGCCAGTGGCGGCTGGCTGAATGTGTACGCCGGAATTCAGGATGACTTCTCCCCCGAACTCGATGACGCCATGCTCCGCCGCTACAATCCCACTCAGGGCCGCTGGGTCTCCCCCGACCCGCTGGGCGGCGATGTCACCAATTCGTCGGGAGACGAACCTGGCGGTCCGCAGTCCCTCAACCGCTATGCCTATGTGATGAATAACCCGACGAATTTGACGGACCCGATGGGGCTGGATAATATCGTGTGCGGCAAGGGCGCAGGGATGACAAACAGTTGCGATGCCTCCTCTCCGGGGAGCGAGGGTCAGGGTGGGGGCTACGGAGACAACGGAAACTTCACGAACTACCAATTGGACGGGGTGTCTATCGACGCCGGGCTATTCGCCACCATCGCCACCTCAGAAACCACGACAATTTGCAACGTTCCTAATTGTGTGTACATGGACAGCGCTTACAACAACGCGCATCCGGAGAATCCTGAGCTTTACCAGTGGAAACTGGATCCAGGCTCAATAACCTTCAATTGTACAGGATCGGACCCCAGTTGGCAGAGCTACTCTTGCTCCCCAGCTTATTGGAGCTTGCAGTTCATCGGCAACGCGGGCGGAGGACTTCTGGGCCGGACGGACACTTTCTATTCGGATAGCCAAGCGTGGGGTTTGGCCGTGCTGGGCGCGGCGGGAAGAGAGGCTGCGCCCATGACGGCTGCGGGAACCTATGTCGGGTGGACGGCGGGGGCAGCAACATTGGGAACGGCACCTGGGGCGGCCTCAGTATCTTACGACACCATTTTGCCAGTTGCGGCCAACAGTCCGAATGCTACTGCATGGATATTGCAATTCGCGCGCGGTTTGCTCATGACCGGAACCCCTCCAACAAGCTGGTCGATCGTCAGCGGAAAGAGCGCCGCCTTTTTCTGGAATTGGCTTAAGAACCATTGATGGTTGGGCGGAGATAAAATGAGCAGCCACACAAATCGAACTATTGCATGCCCGGTTTGCGGACGAAAGTTTGGCGTTGCGGAGCTGAGGTCAGGAACGTATCGGTGTGGCGGGTGTAACCAGGTATTGCGACTGCAACGACTTCGCCGGAACGAAGAGATCGGAGCTCTGCTACTCGGGTTTCTGATTGCGTATTTGAGTGGGGCACATGACCTAGACCTGCTAATCGTTGGGGTTTTGCTTTCTTTCCTGGTCGTCTGTGGATTAGCTTTCGTGCGGGGTGCGTTCTTTCCGAAAGCGGAAACAGCCGCAGAGGGGCCCCCTCACATTATCTTTCCACGCGACTGAGCGGGTGTCGCGGGTGGGGCAGAATGTGCCGCGCGGGCCGCTTTACCAAATACTATGACGCTTTCGGGAACCTGGCCATGCAGGCGAACACGGTGACGACCACGGAAGACTACTTTCCTCCGGTGGCGGGACGGAATTACGTGGAGTACAGTGCGGGCACCGTGTACCTGCACACCAACCCGCTGGGCTCGGTGGGCACCACCACGGACGCCAACGGGAATTGGCTGAGCAGCGAAATTTACGACCCCTGGGGACAACGCTGGGGATATACGGGCACGCTGTGGGCGGAGCGCTTTGCCAACCTCTACAAGCGCGACGCCGAAAACGGTCTCGACCCGACGCAAAATCGCATGTTCACGTCCAGCTACGGCCGCTGGCTCTCGCCCGACCCGCTGGCCGGCGATGTCACCAATTCGTCGGGAGACGAACCTGGCGGTCCGCAGTCCCTCAACCGCTATGCCTATGTGATGAATAGCCCGACGAATTTGACGGACCCAATGGGACTGGACTCGACATACTGTCCGCCCGAGGACGGCCAATGCGTGAACATTGGTGGGGGTAATTACGTCAACACCGGCTCGACTATCGGGGATCCCTCCAGCGCCCACCTTGGCAACAACTGGACTGGAACGCCTTACAACGCGAACCCAGGGGATGCTTGCGCATACGCGGCCTCCAGCGACGCTTCCTGTGGGGCGCCGCCGGGTTTGCTGCCTCCTCAGCCGCTACCGGTTGGCGTAATGGATGCGGGAATGCCGAGCGGCCCGCTGAGCGGCGACTTTGGCGCGGGGCTCGGCCCGCCTCCCTCGGCTTCGTCAGGCATGCCCTGCGACTTCATTGCGTGCGGCGGGGTGGCACCAAATGCCTGGACGGCACAAGTAGGAGGAGCAGTTAACTACACGTTTCCGTTCGGAATCACGGTAACCTCGTTCTTTGGGCTGGCTGTTGACCTGCACGGCAACATCGGGTTTTACTGGGGACTTGGCGGAGGCGCTGGCGCGGGGGCTGGACTCGCGGGTGGCCTCCAGGCGGGGGTCTCGAACGCCCACACCGTATGCGGTTTGAGAGGGCCTTTTGTCAATGCGAGCGTAAGCGGGGGTGAGGGCGCAGCAGGTACTGCCGATATCTTTGTTGGAAAGGGCAATGGACCGGGTGGCGTGGTCACAGGCGTGGCGGGGACGGTTGGCCTCGGAGGCGGCGCCAGCGGTTCACTCACAGGGGCGGGCACGTCGGTAGTGCCGCTTCGCGGTCACTGCTAGCGGGGATTGGAGCCGGTATGGGGTTTCTGAGAGTTCTCAGACGGATCTCAGCGGCGATGGCCATCGCCGGTCTCGCCTGTGTTCTGTATTGGACCCTGGTTTGGTACCACTACTATGACATTCTGCCACGCTCCCCGCAGCCCGCGCAGGGCAGAGTGTGGGCGCTAAACATGCACGGAGTCACCGCCTACGCAACCCGGGAAGAACAGAAGCGACTGGATACTCCCTTCTATTTCGCGGCTTTCCTTGTCAATTTCGGCATCGTGGGGTGCGCCGTCACGGACTCTAGCTTTCGTAAGAAAATGGGCTGGCGACCGATCGAGGCACGTCCCGGCCTTCCGCATGGCCCCGCAAGCGGGTAGCGGGTAGATTCTCTCTTGATTGTGAAGCGAAAAAATCATTTAAGGGCATAGGACCTCCTGGGGTTTGGGCGCCGGAGGGGGCGCAGTGGTTCCCATCATGGCGTAGAATTTGCTGCCCTCGAAGAGCTGATCGTGCTTGAACATGCCGTAGATGGCGTGCAGGAGTTTGCGCATGGTGGCGACCAGGGCCTGCATCTTGAGTTTGCCGCGCGCCTGGACGTGTTCGTAGTAGGCGCGCACTTGGGCTTGGTGTTGGACGGCGACCAGGGCCGGCATGTAGAGAGCTCGGCGCAAGTGTTTGTTGCCCGCCTTACTGATGCGGACTTTTTTGTGCACCGAAGTGCCGGAGGAGTATTCGCGCGGATCGAGCCCGGCGTAAGCGACCCACTGGCGGACATCCATGTCGGCGGGCATCAGGTTGAGTTCGGCCAGGATGTGCACGGCGCTGGTGGCGCCGAAGCCGGGAATGGAGAGCAGCAACTCATAGCGGCGCGCCAGTACGGCATCGCTCAGGATGAACTCCTGGGCGGCGAGCGTGAGCCGGTCGATGGCGCGCTGTTGGGTCTGGATGCTGCGCTGGATATCACGCCGGATGATGGCGGGAATCGCCTCCGACAGGGAGGCCGCGTGCAGGCGATTTTTCTCCGCCGCCATCATGTCGGTAAGGGCTTCCAGACGGCGCGCCACGCTCATCAGCTTCAAGGCCGAGGCCGAAGGCGGACGCCACGCCTCGAAAGGCATGCGCGCGGCGAACTCGCGCAGCACCACGGAGTCGAGTTGGTCGTTCTTGCTGCGCTGGAGCATGGCCTGGGCGAAATGGCGCACCGCGCGAGGGTTGGCCACCATCACCGCCACGCCCGCGCGATGTAAGGTCAGGGCCAGGTCCAGGCCGTAAAGCCCCGTCGATTCCATGGCGACGCGCACTCGCCGGCCGGACCGCGCCAGGAAACGCAGGACCGACTGATGTCCCTCGGCCGTGTTGGGGAACTCGCGCGGCGATGGGTCGCGGTCGCCGCACCGCAACGCCACCACCAAGGTGAGATGACTGACTTCGATGCCACAAGGATCAAAACCAGAAAGAGAGTTGTTCATGGGAGCCTCCTTTGATAGGCTGAGGCTTCGGCTCCCCGACCCTGAGCCCTCTCCAGTCGGGCTTGCAAATGCAGGCTTCTCCGTCTCTGACGGAGGCCGCAGATTCTTCCTCGGCTTAGGAGAAGAGGGCGGGGGGCCGATCTACCCGTCAGGCTCTCAACCTCGCTAATGCGGGATTGGGCCTCAGCCTCGGTCGGCCTCCCCGAAACCTTCATGACCCATCGGACATGGTATTCTAACTTCGCTGACCAAGATACAAGC
>DASYZE010000019.1:0-43509 GCA_035946625.1 Terriglobia bacterium
CAAACCCCGGAATCTCCGCAAACCGCAGCCGTCGATATCATCTGGCGTCGGCTACCAACAGTGTAGCAAACCCCGGAATCTCCGCAAACCGCAGCCCTACGACGTGGTGGTGTATGAAGGCACGCAGTGTAGCAAACCCCGGAATCTCCGCAAACCGCAGCTCGAACCACGCGCGGCGCGACTCATGAACAAGTGTAGCAAACCCCGGAATCTCCGCAAACCGCAGCGAGAGATTCGGCGAACCCATCAAATTCCCAGTGTAGCAAACCCCGGAATCTCCGCAAACCGCAGCAGCGGGAGAAGGACGGGGCACGGCAGCGAAGTGTAGCAAACCCCGGAATCTCCGCAAACCGCAGCCCGTGAAGGACAATTTCCACTCATCAAATCAGTGTAGCAAACCCCGGAATCTCCGCAAACCGCAGCACGGCCTTCTCAGTAGAGTTCATGCGCAAAGTGTAGCAAACCCCGGAATCTCCGCAAACCGCAGCTTGACGGGCGGGTGTTTGATGCGCAGATGAAGTGTAGCAAACCCCGGAATCTCCGCAAACCGCAGCCTGGCGGCGCTGCGGCTGACTCCAACGGGTAGTGTAGCAAACCCCGGAATCTCCGCAAACCGCAGCACAAATGCAAAGACATGGTGCGAATTTTAAGTGTAGCAAACCCCGGAATCTCCGCAAACCGCAGCTCCCTCAAGCGATGGACCAGTCCAAGCAGAGTGTAGCAAACCCCGGAATCTCCGCAAACCGCAGCTCCCTCAAGCGATGGACCAGTCCAAGCAGAGTGTAGCAAACCCCGGAATCTCCGCAAACCGCAGCCTGGAAATCAGACTGTCACGACAACGACGGAGTGTAGCAAACCCCGGAATCTCCGCAAACCGCAGCGCCTTGATTCGAGGAACGGAAACGCCGCTGAGTGTAGCAAACCCCGGAATCTCCGCAAACCGCAGCTGCGCGAACTGCGAGTGTGTGACGCGGGGAAGTGTAGCAAACCCCGGAATCTCCGCAAACCGCAGCCCCGTCGGCGCCTTCCTCGTGGCGAAGTCCAGTGTAGCAAACCCCGGAATCTCCGCAAACCGCAGCAAGATCGTGCCAGGTGAAGTTCTCGAGCTGAGTGTAGCAAACCCCGGAATCTCCGCAAACCGCAGCCCACTACCCAACATTGCGGTAGTGTCTCAAGTGTAGCAAACCCCGGAATCTCCGCAAACCGCAGCCGGCACTGATGCCTTGTACGCATCGCCGAAAGTGTAGCAAACCCCGGAATCTCCGCAAACCGCAGCTCGGACTTGCGGCGGCGCACCGAGAACGTAGTGTAGCAAACCCCGGAATCTCCGCAAACCGCAGCCTTGCGGGCGCTCTTTCCCCTGCTCCAACAGTGTAGCAAACCCCGGAATCTCCGCAAACCGCAGCATGGCTCGCGGTTTGGAGCTGGCTGGACTCAGTGTAGCAAACCCCGGAATCTCCGCAAACCGCAGCCGGGAGAATTGCGAGGCCATGGTCCCTGCAGTGTAGCAAACCCCGGAATCTCCGCAAACCGCAGCCCGCTCGTCGTTACCGTCAGCGTCGTCGGAGTGTAGCAAACCCCGGAATCTCCGCAAACCGCAGCGGGCCGCGCCCGTGGTGGAAGCCGCGTTGAGTGTAGCAAACCCCGGAATCTCCGCAAACCGCAGCAACCGGCACTGCCGCCTGGCTGCGCTACCAAGTGTAGCAAACCCCGGAATCTCCGCAAACCGCAGCTAACACCAAGCACGCGAGACTTCAAGAGTAAGTGTAGCAAACCCCGGAATCTCCGCAAACCGCAGCGGATCGAGCGCGGGTTCGGCGCAAGGCACAGTGTAGCAAACCCCGGAATCTCCGCAAACCGCAGCCTACGCACCTGCTGGCCGAAAGCGATATGAGTGTAGCAAACCCCGGAATCTCCGCAAACCGCAGCTAACCTGTCGCCGGGACGAGATGCTTTTCAGTGTAGCAAACCCCGGAATCTCCGCAAACCGCAGCTCTATATGCCATATGTAAAGATATTTATTCAGTGTAGCAAACCCCGGAATCTCCGCAAACCGCAGCGAAGACCCGCAGCGGCCTCAATCGGATTGCAGTGTAGCAAACCCCGGAATCTCCGCAAACCGCAGCTTAGTGAAATCAGCTTGCATGACGGTCGAAAGTGTAGCAAACCCCGGAATCTCCGCAAACCGCAGCCCGTTTGTTGGCGGAGGCGGAAACCCCGGCACCGCGCCGGGAGTTTATACGCTGACCGTGACCGGCACCTACTCTTCGAATGGGGCCAGCCTGAGCCATAGCGTCAACCTCACTTTGAACGTGCAGTGAGCGCGCTTGGAATGCGGGCGGCGCCGCATGACTGAAGGCGCCGCCAGCGGCCATCGGGCCGGGTCGAGGGCGGGGGATTGTATCCTATATATATTAACTCATAATATAATAAATCCGTTCCCCGCCCGAAAAATGGAACGGGAGTAACAGGAGTAACGAGAGTAACAGCTTCTTCCAAGGCTTTGAAAATAGAGTATTTGTAGGCCACATTTTCAGCCCAAAAGTTTCCACGCCCTCATTTTTGCCCCTTTTTGCCCCATGCCCGCCCGCAGAGTTTGCTTTGGCGCCCTTCCTTACATTCCCGTATAATGAACCATTCTTTTGAGGAGGTCGGAAGATGGAACGTTCGGCAGCATGGGCATTACTCTGCGAGTACACCCAAAGCGAAAACCTGCGCAAGCACGCGCTGGCGGTGGAAGCCTGCGTCCGCGCCTATGCCCGAAAACTGGGCGAGGATGAAGAGAAGTGGGGCGTGGTCGGCTTGATCCACGACTTTGACTACGAAGTTTATCCGAACGCTCCCGACCATCCTCTGAAAGGGAGCGAGATTTTAAAGGAGCGCGGGTACCCGGAGGAAATGCGCCGCGCTATTCTGGGCCACGCGGATTGCACGGGCGTGCCGCGCGACACTCTGCTGGCTAAAACCCTTTTTGCCTGCGACGAAGTGGCAGGTTTTATTACCGCGTGCTCGCTGGTGCGCCCGGATAGAATTCGGACGCTGGAAGCTAAATCGGTGCGAAAACGGATGAAGGACAAAGCGTTTGCGCGGTCGGTGAGCCGCGAGGACATCACGAAGGGCGCGGAAGAAATGGGCGTGAGTCTCGACGAGCATATTGCTTTTTGCATTGAGGCCATGCGCGCGATTGCCGGCGCTCTGGGCCTGGAGCCGATGCAAGCATCGCCTTCCGCCGCGCCGCCGGAACCTGGAAATTAGAGGGAAACCTTCTCAAGATAGGCGGGGGCGCGGGCGTTCCAGTGAAGCTGCGCAGTGATTTTTTCTTTCAAGGACTCGGCCGGGCCGGGCTCGCCGTGAGTGACAAAGGTCTGCCGGGGCGGGGATGAAAACCGGCCCAGCCACTTCAGGATTTCGCTGTAGTCGCCGTGCCCACTCAGGTTTTCCACGTTTTCCACCTGCGCGCGGATGGGGACCATGACGCCGTAAATCTTAACGAACTTGGCGCCAGACTGGATCGCCCGCCCGCGCGTTCCCGCTCCCTGATATCCAACAAACAGGACCGTGTTTTTGGAATCGGGCAGGCATCGCGCCATATGATGAAGCACGCGCCCGCCCGTCACCATGCCGCTGGCCGAGATGATGACGTTCGGTCCCAGCGCATTGTTCAAAGCTTTTGACTCCTGCACCGTCCGATCAAAATGCACGTTGGGGGGTGAAAAGGGTTTGTCCCCCTGGGCCGCCAGCGCGGTGGTTTCCAGGTTGTCATCTTCGTGATGGCGCTGGTAGATGTCTGTGACGTCAATCGCCATGGGGCTGTCCACGTGAATGGGGACGGGGCGCATCGCGCCTTTTTCAATCAGTTCCCGGAACACATAGAGCAATTCCTGGGTGCGCCCGATGGCAAAGGACGGGATCACCACCGAACCGCCGCGCTGAACTGTTTCATTAACGATTTTCGAAACTCGCGATTGGAAGTCGTCCGTCGGATGGAGCCGATCGCCGTAGGTTGATTCACAAATGAGAAAGTCCGTGGGATCAGGCTCGCCGGGTTCGCGAATGATCAATTGGTGAAACCGTCCCAGGTCGCCGGAGAAGAGGACTTTGAGCGTCTGGCCGTTTTCCCGGATCGTCACCTCAATGCTGCGCGCGCCCAGGATGTGTCCGGCCTTAAAAAATCGGAGCGAATAGTGAGGAGAAAGCTCGAGCGGCTTTGATTCGTCAATGGGGCTGAAGTTCTCTAGCGATTTGATAGCTTCTTCCAGAGTATAGAGGGGCAGGGCGGGCGAATGTTTGCTGGAATGTATTTTGTTGGCGTAGGCCGCGTCTTCTTCCTGGAGATGGCCGGAATCGGGAAGCGTGAGCCGGGCCAACTCCACCGTGGCGGAGGTGGCGAGTATCGGGCCGCGATAACCGTCCTTTACCAGCCGCGGGATATAGCCCACGTGATCCAGATGTGCGTGCGTGAGCACCAGCCAGTTGATGCTCGAAGGCGGAATGGGCAGGGGATTCCAGTTTCTCAGCCGTAATTCTTTCTCGCCTTGAAACAGTCCGCAGTCGATCAGGAGCCGCTCGCCCGCGACTTCGAGGAGATATTTGGATCCGGTCACGGTTCCGGCAGCGCCGAGAAAAGTTAGGGTGGGCATGGTTTTGGGATGTACGTTTTAGATTACGACAGATTCTTTGAATTCTCCAAATACCTTCCGAAGAGTATCGGAGATTTCGCCAACGGTAGCGTAAGCTTTGACAGCGTCAAGAATGGCGGGCATCAAATTTTGTGATGAACGAGCGACCTCGGCCACTTTCGCCAAGGCGCCGTCAACCTGGTCGGGTTTGCGGCGAGCGCGCAGTTTTTGCAGCCTCGCCACCTGGCCGCGCTCGATTTCCGCGTCAATTCGCAGAATGGGCGGCGAGGGAGCACCTGTCGCGCCATAGCGATTTACGCCCACCACCACCTGCTCGCCAGTCTCCACTTTCTTCTGATGCTCAAACGACGCTTGCTGAATTTCCCTTTGCACGAATCCCGTTTCTATGGCGCGCAGGACTCCGCCCATGGCGTCGATTTTGCGCAGGTATTCCGCCGCGCCGCGCTCAATGTCATCGGTGATTTTTTCAATGGCGTAAGAACCGGCCAGCGGATCCACGGTGTTGGCCACGCCGCTTTCGTAGGCCAGAATCTGCTGGGTGCGCAGAGCTATCAGCGCAGAGGCTTCGGTGGGCAGCGCCAGAGCTTCGTCCCGCGAGTTCGTGTGCAACGACTGGGTCCCGCCGAGCACCCCGGCCAGCGCCTGGAGCGTCACCCGGACAATATTTACGTCGGGCTGCTGGGCGGTGAGGGTTGAACCTCCGGTTTGGGTATGGAAGCGGAACATCCACGCTCGCGGGCTGGAGGCTCCAAAGCGCTCGCGCATAATGCGCGCCCACAAGCGGCGGGCGGCTCGGAATTTTGAGACCTCTTCCAGCAGCCCATTGTGCGAATTCAGGAAAAAGGATAGGCGGGGCGCGAAGTCGTCCAGGGCGAGCCCTCGCGCCAATGCGGATTCCACGTAGGCGATCCCATCCGCCAGGGTGAATGCCACTTCCTGAACGGCGCTTGAGCCGGCCTCGCGAATGTGATAGCCGCTGATGGAGATAGTGTTCCATTCCGGCGCCCGCTCGCGGCAAAAGGCGAAAATATCCGTGACAATCCGGAGCGCCGGCGCGGGAGGAAAGATATACGTCCCGCGCGCAATATATTCCTTCAAGATATCGTTTTGGACCGTTCCGGAAAGTTTTTCGAGGGGCACCCCTTGCTTCTCCGCCACTGCAAAATAGAGCGCCAGAAGAATGGCCGCCGTGGCATTGATGGTCATGGAAGCGGAAATGCGATCGAGCGAGATTCCACTAAACAGAGTCTCCATATCTTCGAGCGAATCAATGGCAACCCCCGCGCGGCCCACCTCGCCGGCGGCGAGAGCGTGGTCCGAATCGAGGCCAATCTGGGTGGGAAGATCGAACGCCACCGAAAGGCCGGTCTGCCCCCGCTCCAAAAGATACCGATAGCGAGCGTTGGACTCGAGCGCCGAACCGTAGCCGGCATATTGGCGCATGGTCCAAAGTTTACTGCGGTATTGAGTGGGATGGATGCCGCGCGTAAACGGATAGTCCCCCGGATAGCCCAGGTCTACTTCGGGGTCCCATCCGGCGAGATCGCCGGGTTTGTAGACGGCCTTCATCTCAACACCCGAAACCGTTTTAGCTTTTTCCCGAGGCTTTCCGTCAGCACTCATGATGTGTGGCGGGCTCCGAATTCAAACCACAGGTTCAACCTACCGTACGCTGCGCGCTCGGACAAATGAATAAAGAGAAAGAATCACCAGAAAAACCGTAAAGGCAAGGATGGTCCCAAAATGAACCCAGCCCAGCGCCTGATTTTCCCTATAGGAACGCCACTCGGAAATTGATAAGAAGGCGCCAGCCAGGGCAAACAAAAAGAACACCAAGGCTACCACTAAGTGAAAGACTCGCTGTGCGTGGCGAAACCACCGGGCCATCAAATGGGCAAGTTTAGTCAAATCCCCTCTTGCGAGCCGCTTGAATCAACGGATTTTTTAATATGAATCATCATAAGGACGATTGCCCGCCCAGTCAATTGTACTCAAGGTTGGCGATTTAGATAGCAGCGAAATTTGCCCCGTGTTAATCTGCGCTTTCGTCAACTGAACGGAACAGGGAGCGGCATGTTCCAAAATGTGCTGCGGGAAATTTGAGACACAAACTGCTGTGGGACCTGTCCCGATCCAATGGTGAAATCGACGGCTCGACAATGGAGTCAGCGCGCCGATGGCGACGTAAAGTCGCCGCACTATGTTACTCATCATGGGACCTGAACGATTTGATTGGCGCTTCCGATGGTGCCGTCCGAATCTCGCACGACCTCGCGCACCAGATAGGTGCCCTGTGCCACGTCAAACTCGACCGGGATGCTGACCCCCGCCGATTGCGGCTGCGTCAACTTCGATTTCGGCAGGCGCAACTGAACGTCCTTTTGGGTCCCCTTCAAGTAGTGACCATCGTTGTCAAAGATCGCGGTGACCATGGTTACCTGATCGTCGCTGGCCCCGTTCAGTTGCTGAAAGTGCAGCCCGGCGGCGGCAATTTGCACTTCCACCGTCAAGTGAGCCTCGGAAGAATTGGATTTGGAAAAGTGCGTCGAAAGGTGGACGGGCACAGCTTGGGTCACATTCTGTGAAAAGACCTCGTCATTCAGCGCCTGGCGCGCCTGCCGGGCCGCGCCCTGGTTCCCGGTGGGTGCGAAATATCCCCGCCGCGCCTGGACGGTGCATCCGCGGCACTGGGCTGAGGCCGCCAGTTCCACCTTGAGGCGGTGATACTTTCCGTCAAGCTTTAGGCTCTCGGGTGAAAAAACCAACACGTAGGCAAACTCAGGCAGCGACCCGGCTTGGCGGAATCCGGCGTTGAAGTCGTTGTTGTTGTGAAAGAAGACGCCACCCGTGCCATCGGCGACTGCGGCCACCACATTGGTATTCACTTCCTCCGCGTCGATCTGACTTTGCAGGGCTGCGGGAGAGGTATCGGGTGACGGGTCGCTAATGTCGCCTCCCGGCGCCACGGCCCACATCCCGCGCGAGTCGAGCCCATTGATCACCACACCGGCGCGCACGGCGCGATCGATGGTGTCATCGACCATTTCGAGCTGCGTATTGGCAATGAAACCGGGAGAAATAAAGACAATTCCGCGCTGCGCCGGGATCATGGCCATCCGCTGCACCAACTGATCGAGCCCTCGTAGTGAAGTCTGAACTCGAAATTCCGCATTCTGCCAACGGGTCGTTGCGGCACTCTCGGCCAGGGTTTCAGCATGGACGCATAGCGCCCGGTTTCCCTGGCACTCGCATTTGATCACTCTTTGCGTGACCAATTGGAGCGTTTCCGGGTTATTCAACTCGGCGATCTGGTAGGCCTCATAGTCTGAAAGTTTGGGGCAGTCCGGCGCCGAAGCGTCGGAGGAGCCGCGCGACCGAAGGCGAGCAAGCGCGTCGTTCAGCTTGGCGCGGTCGGCGGTAAAATCCTGATCGCCCTGCCCGGAGGAAGTGAAAATTCCCACACGGTCCGTGGGCCCGAGCGCGCTCTTCAGATAGCCTTCCGCAGCATCGCGCGTGCGCACCACATTTTCGAACGGCATCATCTCGTCGTCGAAGTACATGGCTACGAAACGATTCGGTAATACGGGCATTCCGGCGGGAGCCGCAGAAGATGGGGACGCGGCTGCATCGGGAGAAGCCCCTTCGGCTCCGCTTGCACCCTCGATGGAGAATTGGATGATTTGCTGCGGCTTGTTGCTGTCAAGCAACCGGAATTCGTCCTGGGTCAGATTCGGCACCGGCCGCCCCTGTGCGTCGCGGACCACCACCCGCACGGCCACCACATTCCTCTCGACTCGAAGCTCGAAGGGACCGTTCTGCGCGGGAGGCTCCTTTTCTTTCTTGTTGCGTTGACCCTGCACGCCCCATGCAGCTCCCGCCATGACGAGGGTTAGGGACAGGAGCGGCCATCTGGTCGCGAGTCGCATAGGCGAAGTATGGATAGCCCGGAGCCTCGTGTCAAGGCATCCAACCTCCGCCCCATCGCTGTGCCGTGGGTGGAAATATGCCGCATTTTGCAGGGATTAAGGCCGATGTGTCCAGTTTCTTGTCGTCCGGTCGGAGGCGACCTATGATGGAATTTTCAAGGTGAAAAAACGACGAAGTTGCCTGGGTTAGACCTTTCGGCTTGACAATTCTTTCCGGTGAATCATACACTGATTTTGTTGGCTTCACGAACTCCTACAGACTTGGTGAATTATTTGGACCTCGACGACAATTTTAAACGCATGATCAAGGAATTGGGCAGCGCCATCAACAAGTCCCTTTCCGACTCGGATGGGATTGCCGACGTGATGGGGCGCATCCGCGCGGCGGGTTACGACCTTTTCCTGGTCCTTGAAGTCACCATCGGGTTTAACAAGCGGGGTGAGGCCAATCTTGTGCACCGTCAAAAGCTGACTCCTGAGCAACGGCAGAATTCCGAATTTCACCTCACCAATCAGGACGCCGAGTTTCTTCGCGAGCTCAAGATCGCCGTTGAGAAAGAAAGCGAGTAATCCTTCCCCATGCTCTTGCGACAGCGGGACTCAATTTCCACATTGGCTCGTTGCATGATTTTCATACCCGGATCTGCGATCCCTGCCTGCCTCATCTGAGCAAGGCGGAGCGCAGAATTGCGAGTTCTTCATGGGCGCACCCCTGGTTCGGCCCGCAGTGGTGGCAGGACGCTTTTATCCCGCGAAACCTGAAGTCCTAAAGCGCGACCTGGAGAATTATCTGGGGCGCGAGGCGGCGGCTCAAGAGCCTAAAATTGAGGGGGCATTGGGGTGCGTAGTTCCCCACGCGGGCTATGTCTATTCCGGGAAAGTGGCGGGCGCCGTCTACCAGAAACTGCCCGCCCGTTCCTCCTACATCATTCTCTGCCCCAATCACACCGGCCGGGGAGCCCCGCTGGCGATGATGTCCGGCGGCTCATGGCAGACCCCGCTGGGTGAAGTCCCTGTGGATCACGCCCTGGCCACGGTGCTTGGCAATTCCTGCCACCTGCTCACCGAGGATTCCGAGGCCCACTCCCAGGAGCACTCGCTGGAAGTTCAGTTGCCCTTTCTTCAGCGCCAGGTGAAAGACTTCCGCTTCGTTCCGGTGGCGGTGGGCGTGGGCAACTATGCGGCGCTTGAATTCCTCGGCCACTGCGTGGCCCATGCGGTGGAGATCGCGGCCAAACCCGTGATGGTTATCGCGTCCAGTGACATGAATCACTACGAACCCGACGGCGTCACCAGGATCAAAGACCAAAGAGCGATCGAAAAAATCCTGGCGCTGGATCCTCATGGCCTGCACGAAGTGGTGCGCAAGGAAAACATTTCCATGTGCGGGTATGGCCCCACCATCGCCATGCTGGCGGCAGTGGTGGAGTTGGGGGCGAAGCAAGCGCACCTGGTGAAGTACGCCACCTCGGCAGACGCCGGCGGAGATCGCGACGCCGTGGTGGGTTATGCAGGTATTATTATTTCGTAGTTGGGTATAATGAAGGAAAGTCGGCAAAGGGGTCGTGGACACTTCCCTTCCGAAATCTGAAAGTTTGCAATGTGGCAATGCCGGTCGCCGCCCCTACTTATGTGGACTGCCGCCACCGCCGCCGTGGGAACCTCCACCGCTGCTCTGGGACCCACCGCCAATACCCCCTCCCGCCGAACCGTGGAAACCACCACCGAAGCCCCCTCCGCCGCTGCCGCTATGGGAAGCGCCCCGGCTGCTCCCATACGATCCTGACCTTCCGCCTCCAAATCCACCACCAGTGTATGGGGACCCCGATCCCCTCGAAGAATTGGAATGGGATATTCCCCAAAAGTGGGAGCGGTAGGAAGTTGGTGTAGTGGGGCGCCTCATGGGCGCCTGACTATGAGATGCCTGCCAGACCGGCGCCACAGTTCTTCGGGTTGTCCAGGATGATTCTCGTCCTGGAGTCGGCATGCTGATTTGTCCAGAGCCAGGAGCCGTAATCGTTGCGCCCGCGCTGCGATTCGCCGATGGATCACCCGGATTGGGTCGCACGCTTGATGTTTCAGATTTTGGCGAATTGGTGTTGACGAAGCGGCCGGTGGCTGGGTCAAACTCGACACCAGGCTCGCTCGTCGCAGCCCCTCGAGAGCCGGCAACGGTCATCGCGGGTCGAGCGCCCGATCTTTGCTGCCCGGACGGTTCACCCACCACCATGCTGTTGACGCCACTGCCGACCACGCTGCTGCCGTTGGCTTGCTGCCCGCGAAGTGCGCTGGGCCTTCCGGCGAGCGTGCCCGTGGGTGTGAACAGCGTGCCCGGCAACATTCCTCTTCGACTGGGAATGATATCCGGCCTGGTCACCGCCTTGCCGCCCGTCAAATCCGGATTCAAGAGGCTCGCCTGAGTCACCCGCATTCCGCTTCGAAGGGTCTCAGGCCTGACAATGATTCGCCCGCAGTTTTGCCCTTGGGCACAACCGCCAAACCCTGGCCTGCCGCGCGGACCCATGGGAGTCCAGCCTACCCATCCTGACCCTTGCGACCAGTTCACATTCCCCGGAGACCACATGGCGAAACTGCTGGGGAACCAGGTCCACCCAAAGCCGTCCTGGAAAGCCCAACCACCAAAATGATAGGGGAGCCAACCCCAAGGCTCGCCGGAGATCCACGTGTAACCAAAGCCGGGATACCAGCACCACCGACCGTCCATGAAGGGAGACCAACCCACCGACATATAAGGAGCCCAGCCATAGCCGAATCCGGGAAAATAATTCCAGTCGCCGTAATAGGAGAGATCATTCCACCCGTAATAGGAGTTGTTGTCGTCGGCCGAATAGATGCTGGGGTTGGGGCTGTTTCGGTCCACCGCCTCCTGGTTATTGCGATCATTCACCCATTGATCCCATGCATCCTTGACGATCCCATGTGATAGGTTGAACGCCTGTTCGGCTCCGGGATGAATTTCGGCCACCATGTTCTTGGTAAGGGTTTGCTGGCCTTGAGAGCTGGAAACCTGGGCGGCCCCCTTGAAGACTTCAATCCGCACTGAACCGCCATCGATATCCACCCTAAACTCGGTGGTGGCACCGGCCGCCAAAGTGACGGTTGCATCCTGGGCTTTGACTTCGAATGCGTCGACGCCCTCCGGATGCACGGTGAAGGTGGCGTAGCCCTGCTCCAGCGTCATCCGATTCACTTTGCCGCCATTCGGAGACATTACAAGCTGATCGAAGTCGAGCAAGGTAAGCTGGCCCAGGCGGGCGGTGGAAGTATTCTCAAATTCGACTTCGGCAAAACTTTGCTCGGAGGTAGAGAGCTTGAAGCCTTCCTCGATGGGCGTATTAATGGGCGCCGTGGACCAATCGGCAAGGTCGGGCTTCTTCACCGTTACGGTACCTTCCACGAAGCTCAGGCGCACGATTCGCACGTGCGAATAACCGTTTTGTGAAGGTGTGGTTGCGTCCTGGGCGCGAGATAAACTTGTGCCAGCAGCGATGGCCAAACACACTACGAAGAATGTAACCCAAACACTTGCCCTGGTTTTCATGACAAGCCTCCCGTGGCCGGGGACTTTGGTCGGCGGCAGATCTATCCTACACCTAACTAGACGAAGCCGCGAGGGGAAAGGTTGCTAGGGAAAAGGTTGCCAAGAATCTGCGCCGGGCGCGAGCTTCCCGTTGTTCATGAGAAACAAAATCTCTGAACGAAAATAGCTTGTGGGGGGCTAATCACCTTGAATCGCCCCCCGCAAAGCTAGTGCACAGTCAACTGAAGATTAACTGCGTGTGTCAAGCTGCCCGAGGTTGAGGTTACTGTGATGGTGTAGGTGCCCGCTGGAGTTCCCGTTGACTTTTGCTCACATCCCCCCCAAAGGGCGATCATCCCCAGCAGCACCGGCAGGAGGATCCACGCGCGACGCGACCGTCTCCCCAGGGTGAACCAGGCCGCGCTGAGCGACAACACGCCGAGCAGGAATGCCATGAGTTTGAGCCCATCATTGAATGGCGGGCTGCCCGGCCGTGTCGGTGTCCCCAGGGTTCTTGCAACGGTTGCGAGGTCAACTTGGGCCGTCGCCGGAGTGGTCGGGCTCAAACGGATTGAACTGGGAACGATGAGACAGCCCAAAGGAGGAGGCGCTCCCGTGCAAGTAAGCGAAACCGTCCGTTCAAAGCCGCCGAGCGGTGCGACCGTCAAGTTGAAGACTGCCACCTGCCCAGCCGTAATGGCAACCGAGGTTGAGGTCGGGGTCACGGAGAAATCCTGACCCGTTCCCGAGAGCGCCACGGTTTGGGGGCTGTTTGGCGCATTGTCGTTTATGGTTAGCGTGCCGACGCGCGACCCGGTAGCGGTAGGGCTGAAGGTGACACTGATGGTGCAACTCGCGCCCACCGCCACCGAGGTTCCGCAGGTGCTGGTCTGGGCAAAGTCGCCGCTGGCGGTGATGCTGGAAATCGTAAGAGCTGCGGAGCTGTTGTTGGTCACGGTAACGGTTTGGGCGGCGGTGGTGCTTCCCACGGGCTGGCCGCCGGTGGAGCCATTGAAATTCAGGCTGCTGGCGGATACCGTCACGCTGGGCGCCTGGCCCGTGCCCGAGAGCGTGACCACTTGCGGGCTGCCGGTCGCGTTGTCCGCGACACTCAGGGTACCGGAGACGACTCCTGCGGCCGAGGGCGTAAAGGTGATGCTGATGGCGCAATTCGCGCCCCCCGCGAGCGATGCTCCGCAAGTGCTCGTTTCGCCGAAAACGGCAAGGTTGCTGCTTATGCTGGTGATGGTCAATGGAACCGTTCCCGTATTCGACAGGGTGACAGTCTGGGCGGCGCTGGTGGCAGAGATCGCAGTCGCGCCGAACGTCAGGCTGGCGGGCAAAAGTGTCACGATCGGGAGCGCGCCGGTGCCGGTGAGATTGACTGTTTGTGGGCTGCCGAACGCGTTATCGGCAATCGTCAACATCCCAACGTCAAGTCCGGTGGCTGTCGGCGTGAAAGTGACGCTGATCGTGCACGTCCCACCCGCCGCGACTGACGTTCCACAAGTATTCGTCTGGCCGAATACCGTCAGATTGGTGCTGATACCAGTAATCGTCAGCGCAACGCTCCCCGAGTTCGAAAGCGTGATGGTTTGAATGGCGCTGGTGGTGCCGACAAGCTGCGCCGTGAAGGTCAGGGTGGAGGGTGAAGCCGTCGCCGTCGGGAGGACGCCGGTGCCGGTCAGGCTGACGGCCTGCGGGCTGACGGCGGCGTTATCGGTGAAGTTGAGGCTCGCCGCCTCAGCGCCATTGACGCTGGGAGTGAATGTAACGTCCACCGTGCAAGTGGCGGTGGGTGCCACCGTGGCTCCGCTGCACGTGTCGGTGCTGATGGCGAAGTCCGCAGCATTAGTGCCCGAGAGCGTCACAGCGCCGGCAGCGAAGGCCAGATTGGCGGTGCCGGTATTGGTCATGGTGATGGTCTGGGCCGCGCTCGTCGTGCCCACACTTTGATTCCCAAACGAGATCGTGGACGGTGACAGGCTGGCAATCGCGCCGCCGCCCAGAATGACCTCACGAATGCGGTTATTGAAGGAGTCAGCGATCAGCAGATGACCGGCGCTGTCGAAATCTACCCAGATCGGCGCCGCAAGCGTGGCGCTCGCGGCCGGTCCGCCATCACCGGTGAAGTTCCCTGAGAACACGCCGGTGGCTCCGCTGCCGGCAAAGGTGGTCATCGTCCCGCTTGAGGTCACAAGTCTCACGCGGTTGTTTCTGAAGTCGCCGATGTAGAGATTCCCGGAAGAATCCACCGCCACGCCCAGGGGTGAGCTCATTTGGGCGCTTAGGGCCGGCCCGCCATCTCCGCTGTAGCCTGAGCCAAGACTCTGATCGCCCGCGACGGTTTCAATATCCCCGGGTGCAATCGTAACTCCGGCCACGGTGATGTTCGCTGCCTGGGTGTTTACAACGCGGACCACGTTGTTGCTCGAGTCGGGAATGTAGATGTTGCCCGAGGAATCGAGCGTCACGCCTTCGGCGCCGTTCAGTTGGGCGCTGATGGCTGGCCCCCCGTCTCCCGCGAACCCCCTCGTGCCATCTCCCGCGACGGACGTAATGACGCCCGTGACGGCGTCCACGCGCCGGATGCGATTGTTTACAATGTCCGCGATGAATATATTTCCCGAGCCGTCCAGGCCCACCGGTTCGTCGGGACCGATGTTAGCGCTGGTGGCGGCGATGCCGTCTCCGTTATAAGCCGTCGTCCCGGTCCCGGCCACCGTCGCGATGTCTCCCGCCGCAATGGTGACCCCAGCCACCGTAATGGCGCTGGTTTGCCGATTGACCACACGGATGCGATTGTTACCGGAGTCGTCAATATACAGATTTCCGTTTCCGTCCAAGGTGACGCCGTCCGGGAAGTTCAGGCAAGCGTTGGTGGCCGGGCCGTGGTCACCGCTGAAGCCACTGGTGCACAGGTTCATGCCGGCGACCGTGCCGATGATTCCGGTGGAGTGGTCAATGCGCCGGATGAGGCCATCAACATCGTCGGCGACGTAGAGGTTATCCGAGGAGTCAGACGCTGCGGCGAAAGCATCGTAGATCCAGGCGTCCGTCGCAAGGAAACCGTCGCCATTGAAATCAACCGTGCTGCCCACAAAGCTTAGATTGGCGTCGCCGACGAAAGTCGAGATGTCGGCGGTGGTTCCATCCACGCGCCGCACTCGGTAGTTGCTGTTATCGCCGATGAATAGATCGCCGGAGGAATCCACAGCCACTCCCTGCGGCTCATTCAGCTCGGCAGTCGTTGCCGCGCCGCCATCGCCGCTGAAACCCGCCGTCCCAACCCCGGCAACAGTGGTGATGATGCCTGTCGCAGCCACCCTCCGGACGCGCTGGTTGTTAAGATCCCCAATAAAGATATTGCCGCTCCCGTCCACGGCCAGGCACTCGGGGATTGCGAATTCGGCGCTGGTGGCAGGCCCGCCGTCACCCGAAAAGCCTGCGGTTCCGTTGCCGGCCACCGTCTGAATATCACCGGGCAGAATGGTGACGCTCGCCACCGTGATTGAGGCGGCTTGGGTGTTGACCACGCGGATGCGCTGGTTTCCTCTGTCGGCGATGTAGAGGTTCCCGGCGGAATCTACCGCAAGACCGATTTGTTGGTTGAAAGTACTGAGTTGAGCGGCGCTGGCCGGACCGCCATCACCGCTAAAGCCCTCTATTCCGTCGCCGGCAAAGGTCGTGATCACTCCCGAGGGGCTCACACGACGGACAACAAAATTGCCGCTGTCCGCAATGTACAGATTTCCAGCAAGGTCAATTGCCAATCCGGTTGGAAAGTTCAGTTCGGCGCTGGTTGCGAGCCCGCCATCACCCGTGTACCCCTTAGTTCCGTTGCCGGCGTAGGTAGTGATAATGCCGGTGGCCGCGTCCACCCGGCGGATTCGCGGCCCCCCTCCCACGCCTCCGGTGTTTTCGGAAATATAAACGTTCCCCGATGCGTCAACCGCTACACCCAAAGGGGAGATGCCGGCTTTAGTCGCCGGGCCGCCATCGCCGCCGTATTCACAGCTGTTGCCGGTTCCGGCGAGGATCGTTAGCTGGCCCACGGGAGTAACTTTAAAGACATAACACGCGCTGTTGTCCACAACGTATAAGTTTCCTGACCCGTCCGTTGCCATGAGGGAAGGACTTTGAAGCGTCGCCGAGGTGCCGGGCATGTTGTTTGGCCCGCCCCCCGCCACGGTAGTAATGGTGTTTTGGGCCTTCACCGTCGCCGCCGCAAGCACAGTTGCAACCGCCAGGAAAACTCCCCGCTTCAACCACTTCTCGTTAATCATGGCGCTCCTTTTTGGCACATTAATTTCCGGGCCGCCGTGTGCCCAACGGCTGCTTTGAAATTTCTTTCCCTTCTTGGCTGCCCCATCCCAACCAGGATCTTGTTTGAAAATTTGGTTTGAGCGCCACCCAAGCGCAATTTTTCGAGATGTGACGAATAGCCAAGTTGCTAAACGAAGCCCCGAAACATGCTTGCACCCGCCAAACTTCCGTAATAAAATCCAACTTCAGCGCAAAATCGAGGCCACGTTAAACCGCGCGCGAACGCGCGTGGCACTTTGACGATGGCTGCAAAATATCGTGCAGTGCGGTGGAGAAGTACTTAGGAAATTCCTGCATTAATATTAAAGATTTATTGGATGAGATAAAGTCTTGCCTATCAATACCCTATACGAATTCAACGGGTTCCGAATGGACCCCCGCGACGGGGCTCTATATCGAGACTTGCAGCGGGTCCCGTTAACCCAGAAGCAGTTTGAGACTCTTCTAGCCTTGGTGGAAAACCATGGGCGGGTGGTTAGCAAGCGCGATTTGATGCAGTTGGTGTGGCCTGACACTTTCGTCGAAGAAGGCAATCTTACCGTCAACATTTCCCTGCTTCGAAAGGAGTTGGGGGAAACCGAAGGCGGGATTAAGTTTATAGAAACAATCCCGAAGCGTGGCTATCGATTTGTAGCTCCCGTCCGTGAGTTTCCTGTGACTTGCGGCAGCGTGAGCCAAGACTTTACTCATCGGGATGGGAAGCCCGCACAGTTGCCAGAGGCACAATCGGCTCCGGGGTTCGAGCTGAAGATCTCAAATACCGCTCCTGCGGTTCATGAGGCGGCGCCAAGACCGGGAAGGGTGGAGGATCAGACTGCAATCCGCGCCAAACAGCCGGGGTTCATTCTCCCCACAGGTGACCGCCCAAAAGAACTCAGCCTGCCTCGCGCAAGCCTTGGAACTCTCTATGGATTGATTTTTGCGGGCCTTTTCGCGGTCGTTTTAGGAGGGTTGGCGTGGCTCATCGTAAATCGGCCGTATCCATCACCCAAAGTTTTGCAAGTTACCCAAATTACCCACTTCGGGTTGGCGGAAAGCGTGGCTACCGACGGATTCCGGGTCTATATTACCCAATCACAAGGCAGCCATTTCAGTCTGGTGCAAGTTCCCAATGAGGGTGGAGACCCGGCTCCAATACGAACCCCATTCCGCAATGTAGTCCTCTTGGATATTTCACCGGACCGATCAGAGCTGTTGGTCGCCAGCTTTGATTATGCGAATGATCCGCAGCAGCTTTGGAGATTACCATTAGCTGGCGGATCGCCGCGGCAGCTTGGGGAGGGTGTCTCGAACTCGGCAAGGTGGTCCCCGGATGGGAAACAGATTGTGTTCCAAGGTGAAGATGGGGCCTTGCATCTCATCAACAGCGACGGAACGGACGCCCGGAAGTTAGCGGGCGATAGCGGGGGCGTCGAAAGTTGGTCTCCCGACGGGCGACAAATACAATTCATTCGAGGCAACAACTCGACGGGCGGCATGTCGCTGTGGCAAGTGAATACGGACGGAACTCATCTTCAACCGATTTTGCCGGAGCGTGAAAGTGTCATGGCACGATGGGGCGAGGGCCAATGTTGCAGCAGTTGGACACCGGACGGAAAATATTTTCTGTTCCGCGAAGCCTTTTTCCCGAAAGTCGGGCTGTGGGCGGTTCAGGAGAAAAAAGGGCTCTTGCAATTTCGCTTACCCAAGCCGGTGGAAATTTTTGCCGCCGTCTTCGATTTCGGGACGCCCGCAATCACCCCCGACGGCCGACGTGCTTTCCTGGTAGGCAGGAATGAGAAGCGCGAACTGGTCCGATACGATCGCCGATTGCAGCAATTTATTCCTCTGCTGCCCGGTCTATCCGCCGGGGGCGTTAACTGGTCCCCGGACGGCCGTTGGGTAACGTATGTCACCCATCCGGACGCGTGCCTTTGGAAGCAGCGGCTCGATGGCAGTGATCGCATCCAATTGACCTTCCCGCCCATGCAGGTCTTCGGGTCAATTTGGTCTCCAGACGGTACTCGGCTGGTGTTCCATGCTCTGCGGCCTTCAAAGCCCGGCAAACTTTGCCTGATTCCTGCGGGAGGAGGCCAGCCCGAAGTTCTGTTTTCAAACGATTCGACTTCCGAAGATGTTCCAAATTGGTCTCGGGACGGGCAGACTTTGATGTTCGCGCGCACCTGGCTGGACAAGGATGGAAACGCGACGGAGTCGGCCATCTGTATGTTCGATTTTAAGAATAACCAAGTCGTAAAGCTGCGCGGCAGTGAAGATATGGGGCCGCCCGCGTGGTCGCCCGATGGCCGTTACGTGGCGGCACAGTCCGACGATTTCAAAAGTCTGATGCTGTTTGATTTCAACACTCAGAAGTGGAGAGTTATCGCGCACGCCGGACTTGTGAATGCGCCTCAATGGACCCACGACAGCAAGTCGATCATTTACCAAGACAGTGCGGCGGGAGAAGACCAGCCCATTTATCGCGTCTCAGTGGCGGGTGGAAGAATCGAAGAAATCGCAAGCCGCAAACAGCTTCTGCGCGGGGACGTCAGCCGCTACGCGCTTGTCGGCCTGGACCCGAATGATGATCCCGTTGCCGTAGTCATCCAAAAAAACGCCGATGTTTATGCGCTCGATCTGAGCTTCCCCAAATGAAGGCTGGGGATTGGGCTTGGGATTCTGAATGGCGCCTGTATTCTTCCCGTTCGTCATAGGTAATTCATAATTTCCGCTCACCCCTCACCCATTCTTTTTGCCCTGGCTCCAGTGTTCTCAGACATTATTGCCTGAACATGCGCGAGATCCGAGTTGACGGAAAAACGCATCGAGGGAATGCTTGCACCTACCCGCGGCGATCAATTCGAGTTTTTGTTGAGTGAACAACATCCAAGCGGATGCCGGAACTCATCCCCCTTAGTGATCGCCCCGCGAGTTATACTTAGTCGGAATTCACCATGGACCTATTGGAAACACTGCGGCAATTCTGGGGATACAAGTCATTTCGCCCGTTGCAGGAGCAGATTGTCCACAGCTTGCTCGACGGCCACGATGCTTGCGTGGTGATGCCCACCGGGGGGGGAAAGTCGCTTTGCTATCAATTACCGGCGGTGATTTCGGCGGGGAAAACCGTGATTGTTATTTCGCCCTTGATTGCCTTGATGCAGGACCAGGTAGCGCAACTGGTGCAGATGGGCATCCCCTGCGCGGTACTGAACAGCTCGTTGCCTGCCGCCGAGCAGGCGCGAGTGATGCGGGAAGCGAGCGAGGGCCGGTATCGCCTGCTCTATCTTTCGCCGGAGCGCATCGCGCGCGAAGACTCGATGCGCTGGCTCCAGCGCGTTCCGGTGTCTTTTTTCGTGATTGACGAGGCGCACTGTATTTCGGAATGGGGACACGAGTTCCGGCCGGATTACCGGCAGTTGAGCGGCTTGAGGGTTAACTTTCCCGACCTCCCGATCGCCGCGTTCACCGCCAGCGCCACGCGCCAAGTGCGCCACGATATCATCGAGCAACTCAACTTGCGCGATCCGCACCGCTACATCGTCAGCTTCCACCGGCCCAACCTGCGTTATGTCATTCGCCGCTGCGATAGTGGCACGCAGCGCGGCCTGCTGGTGAGGGCGCTGCGGAAATACGAGGGGCAGAGCGTGATCGTCTATGCGCCCACCATCCGGGGCGTGGACGAGATGGTTGACTATCTCGCGGAAGCCGGCATTCCCGCCGTGCCTTATCACAGCAAAATGGATTCGGAAACACGGAGACGCAACCAGGAAAGCTGGATGTCCGACGAAACGAGGGTGCTGGTGGGCACCATCGCCTTTGGGCTCGGCATCAACAAGACGTCCGTCCGCGCCGTGATCCATCTCTCGCTCCCCAAGTCGATTGAGCAATACTACCAGGAGGCTGGGCGGGCAGGGCGCGACGGGCAGCCGGCAGATTGCCTTCTGCTTTGGCAAGGCCGCGATGTGGGTCTGCTGGTCCATTTCATCGGGCAGATCAGCGATCCGGAGGAGAAAGAGCGCGCGTGGCAGCGCTACCATACTCTGAAAAGATTTGCCGAATCGAAAACTTGCCGGCATCGCCAAATCTGTTTGCATTTTGGGGAGAAACCCAAGTGGGCATCGTGTGGCGCCTGCGATGTTTGCGGCGCCACACCGGAATGGCTGCTGGCGCCGCTTGACGAAGAGGTGAGGCCCAGGCGCAGGAGAGGGCGGTCGAGACCTTCGGTCGCGGCGCTTACGCCGCCACGCGTTTCCGCGCAAGTCTCCGGCAGGGAGCCTGCGGTCAGGGTTGATGGAGTTGATGTTGACGCGGAACTGCGCGAGTATCTCCGCGAGTGGCGGCGCACGACCGCCAGCAAACAGGGCGTTCCCGCCTTCATCGTGATGCATGACTCGAGTCTGGAGGAGCTTTGCCGCGTGCGCCCACGATCTCTCTCCGAACTTCTTGGCGTCCCCGGCTTCGGCGAACGTAAAACCGAAACCTACGGCCCCCAGATTTTGGAGGCGTTGCGACATTTTCAAGGCGGCGCGCGCGCAATGGCGGCGCAAAAGCCGAAGGAGAAGCCGGCCGATGAAACAAAAAGGCTGCTGGCCGAGGGACACACGTTTGCCGAGATTGCCAATCTTCGCGACCGACAACCGGGCACGGTTGTCGATATGGTCTGCAAGTTGGTGGAGCGGGATGAATTGGAATTCCAGCCCGCTTGGATCGGGCCGGGCAAGTTCGAACAAATCGAAGCCGCATGCGCGCGTCTGGGCATGGGGCGGCTTCAACCGCTCAAAGACGCGCTGCCTCGTGACATTTCATTCGAGGAGATTCGCCTCGTTCTGTCAGTGCTACGCCACCGCAACCAAAAGAAATAGCCCCGGTGCGCTCGTAGGGCCGTCCGTCAACTGACGGATTGCGCCGGCCTTTTCGGCGCAGGGCAAGTCTTCGTGCGGGCTCGCGCGGAATCCCAAGTTGGCCTCAAAAGAGGCCAGGGCAAGCCCCGGCCCTACGAGGTGCAAGCCATCTATTTACTTGCGCCCCACACGAAAATTTCATAATGTGACGAACATTATGGCGATCAAAGATTACAAAATAATCATACTTACAATTCTGACCGTGGCGGCAGGCCTCGCGCTGGTGGGGACGGAATCACGTCTTTCCCTGGCACAGGCGCCCCAGGCCGATCCACAGAAAGGAAGCCCCGGTGCAGCGGGCCAGCCCTCCGAACCTAGCTCAATGCCCGGGATGGATATGGGGCAAGGCAGCCCGACCGCGAAGACGGAGACGAAGATCGAGATATCGACTGGCGGAAACGTGATCCCTGCAGGCAGCAGTGATGCGGTGCGGTTCACCGGTCAAGAGTGGTCCGAATTCAACCATCGCGGGGCGGGCTGGTTTCTGTTTTTTTGGGGACTCACGGCGCTCCTCGCGGGGCTGCAATGGCCGCGCAAAACGTGGTGGCGATTGGCGCCGGGCGTGGTCCTGCTGGGGCTGGTGGAATTCCTTTTTATCCGCAATGACCCGGAGTCCTGGCCCACCGGTTCCATTGGTTTGTGGGACAGCCTGCGCGACCCGGAAGTTTTCCAGCACCGGGTCTTTGTGATTCTCCTGATCTTGATTGCCGTGGTGGAACTGCTCCGCGCGGGCGACAAGCTGACTCCGTTTTTTGCCAGGTACGCGCTGCCGATTCTCGCCAGCCTGGGCGGCATCTACCTGTTCTTCCATAAGCACGGCGGCGCCGCCATGCAAAAAATGGCCCAACAAATGGCGAACCCGGCGGTGGCATCCAGTCCGGCGATGCAGAGCATGATGGCCGCCATGGCCACGATCAAGCACGAGCATTTGTGGTTTTCAATCCTGGGATTCGGCCTCGCGGGAGCCAAATTGCTGGCGGACTTGGGCAAGTTAAAAGGACGCCTGGGCGCCACGCTTTGGACCCTCTTCGCCATCGTCCTGGGGATTTACATGATGGGGTACGTCGAGTAGGAAGCCTTCGCCGATTTCTCCGGGCGCTTCCCTCTTATGCTAAGATAGTGGCATGTCGCGGCCGCACAAGGCGTGGTGTCTGCTGGCCGCGCTCACTCTGTGGTGCGCGCAAGCCATGTTGCCCCTGGCCATGAGCCCGGGGGCGAACTCATGTTGCGCCTCGGCATCGTGCTGCGCCAAGGCGACCTGCCCGATGCGCCCGCGGCCGGCGTCCATGCCGGCGACTTGCCCGATGGGCGCGAAGTCATCGGGTTCGCCAAGCATGAACGCTTGTCCCTGCTCAGTTTCTCCGAGCGACACACCGCTTAATCTTACTGTGCACGTCGATTTCCGCTTCGACTTGCCGCGCACGTTGTGGGCGGACGAAGTTACGGTCTCCTATCAGTCCCCGGTTAAAATCTTAGCGAATATTATGAAAGGTCATACTTCTCCACCCGACCAGCCTCCTGAAGTTCTCGCTTAGGCCCTCACTTCCAACTTTTCCAAGCTCGCGCTGATATCAGGGCTGACTATTTTTATTATTCAGGAAGGCTTTTATGCAGCTCAGGCATTGCGGCTTGTGGGCCGGGACTTTGCTTTTATTCCCGGTGCTCGCGGGCGCCACTATTTTCGGAAACATCCGCGGGATCGTTCATGATCCCCAGCATCGTCCCGTGGCGGGCGCGCAGATTACCCTCCGCGCCCGAACATCGGACTGGACCCAAAATGCCACCTCGAACGCGGACGGTGAATTCGAGTTTCCCGCTGTGCCGGTGGGAGAATATGACATTGCGGTCAGTGCGAGCGGCTTCGCGCCCGCCACGCAGCAGATCGCGGTGGCCTCCGGCAGTGCGCCCGTCCTTCACTTTCGGTTGGAAATCGCGGCGGTGACGCAGAAAGTGGAAGTGTCCGCCACCGCGGGCACGGTGGCCACGCAATCCGTCACGCCGGAAACGGACGTCAGCCGTCAGGAAATTGCGCGCACTCCGGGCGCCGACCGCACCAACAGCCTGGCAATGATCACCGATTACGTTCCCGGTGCTTATGTGGTCCACGACCAGCTTCACATTCGCGGCGGGCACCAGGTGACCTGGGCCATTGACGGCGTTCCCATTCCCAACACCAATATCGCCAGCAATGTGGGCCCCCAGTTCGACCCCAAGGACATTGATTACCTGGAAGTTCAGCGGGGGAGTTACTCCGCTGATTATGGCGACCGCACTTACGGCGTGTTTAACGTGGCGCCGCGCACGGGATTCGAACGCAACCGGGAAGCGGAGTTGGTAACGAGCTATGGAAATTTCCACCAGACCGATGACCAGTTCAGCCTGGGCGACCACACCGAACGCTTTGCCTACTTCGCCAGCCTGGGCGGCAACCGCAGCGATTTGGGCCTCGAAGCGCCCACCTCGGCGGTGATTCACGACCGCGATAATGGCTACAGCGGATTCGGCTCACTCATATTTAACCTCGACCCGAACGATCAACTTCGGCTGATCACCTCCCAGCGCCGGGATTATTACCAGATCCCAAACGATGCCGATCAGCAGGCCGCGGGCGCCCGCGATGGGGAACGCGAGGGCGACGCTTTTGTGGATTTTTCCTGGGTGCATACGGCCGGACCCGGCCTGCTGCTGACGGCCTCGCCTTTCTACCATTTCAATCGGGCGGATTTTAACGGCGGCCCAAACGATCCCATCTTCAGCGTGCAACAGAACCGCTCATCAAATTACGAGGGCGCGCAAATTACTTTCGGCGCGGTGAAGAAAAAACACAATGCTCGCGTCGGTTTTTATGGTTTCGCGCAACAGGACAATACCCGGTTTGGCTTGCAGGCCACGGACGGAAGCGGGCTCTCATTGCGCCAGTCGGAGAACCCGACGGGTAATGTCGAAGCCCTGTTTTTCGAAGATGAATACCAGGCCAGCGCATGGCTGCGCCTGAGCGGTGGCTTGCGGTTCACCCATGACTCCGGCCCGCTTTCAGAAAACGCGGCGAGCCCGCGGGTGGGCGCGGCGTTACGCGTGCCCCATCTGAATTGGGTGCTGCACGGATTTTACGGCCGGTTTTATCAGTCGCCTCCGCTTTCCACCGTTTCGGGTCCGCTCTTAAACTTTGTTCTAGGCCAGGGCTTTGGATTTATCCCGCTCCGGGGCGAGCGCGACGAGGAGCACCAGTTTGGCTTGACGATTCCCATCAAGGGGTGGACTTTTGACGCGGACCAATTCCTGACGCGCGCCCGGAATTTCTTTGACCACAACAGCGTGGGCAATTCCAATATTTTTTTTCCCCTCACAATGGGCAACGCGCGCATTCGCGGCACCGAGGCTACGCTGGGCTCGCCACGCCTGCTCGAGCGCGGCCAGTTACACTTTACCTACTCGCATCAATATGCCGAGGGCTATGGGGCCCTCAGCGGCGGGCTGACGAATTTTTCTCCCCCCGCCGGAGGCTTTTTTCTGGATCACGACCAGCGGCACACGTTCAGCGCCGGCTTGGACGTGACCCTTCCCCGCAACGCCTGGGCAAACACCAACATTTATTATGGCTCGGGCTTCACTGATGCTGGCGGCCCAGCGCACTTGCCCGGTCACACGACGTTCGACGTCGCCCTGGGCCGCGATTTTGGCGAAAGGTTTTCCCTGTCCGTTACGGCGCTGAACGCGGCCAACCGCCGCTTCCTGCTTGACAACAGCCTGACCTTCGGCGGAACGCACTACTTCAATCCCCGCGAAATTTTTGTGCAGGTGCGCTACCGGTTTCGCTATTGAGGGCGAGCGGAATCTCAGTTCCCTGATTGGATGTGTTGCAGGATGTCCCGGGCGCGGACTTGTGCCAGATGAAGAAAATGCGAATTGCGCACAATCTGTTCCAGCACTGGCGTCAATAGCTCGGGTTCAGCCACCGCTTTGTCATGAAACTCAATCTGAATCAGCAGCAGTTCATTGGGTAAACTCAGCGGATCGTATTTGGAGTCATACTCCAGCGCTTTAACGTGTTCCTCCACGGTGGCAATTCTCTCGAACAATTCAGCCAGGTCCTGAGCCTCGCGCCGCAGGCTGTAATTGAATTCGGCCTGGTTTTTCACGGCGCCCTGTTCATAAGTGAAAGTCTTGCGGCCCAGATTGGCGACTTTCTTGTGACTTTCGAGATCGATGGATTTGAAATCGTTCAGGGCGTGGGCGAGGGCGAACACCTTTTGGGTGGTGGCCGGTGAAAGGGTGATGGAGCGGGGCGAGGGCGGGTCGCTCAGTTTTCGGCCATCGTAAGTAGCGGCGCCGGTTGAATCCACGGCAACTTCTTCGAACTCCGGGCTGCTGCCCTCCAGCACTTTGGTGAAGGTGACCCGGGCGGGCGCCGGTGCTTGCTGGGCGGCGGAATTCCCAGCCAGACAGATCACGACCAAGGCCAGTGATTTTAGATTTTGGATTTTGGATTTTGGATTAAACCCGGATGCCATGTTCACTCATTGTAGATTTCGCGATACCCCCTGCAGGAACGGGGCTTGATTTTGCATTTTGGACTACCTTAACGACCGATCCCCGTCTACTTTCGGCTCCTCAAGGTCTTGATGGAGGCCAATCTCCATTTTTGATTTTGGATTTGAGATTAAGGGCTGCAACGACCATGTCCATGATTCGTTGCAACTCACTATCTACCACTGACCGATCGTCCCAATCCAAAATCTCAAATTCAAAATCTAAATGCGCCCACTGGTTCTTAATCCAAAATCCCAAATCCAAAATCTAAAATCGTTCTATTTGGCCTGGGTGAGCGCATGAAGCTCCGCTTCTTCGATGTCAAAGTTGGCGTGAACGTGCTGCACATCTTCGTGGTCCTCCAATTCCTCCATCAAGCGAAGCATCTGGGCCGCGTTCTTGCCGCTCAACTTCACGTAATTCTGCGGCACCATGGAAACCTCCGCCAGCGTCGGCTCGAGATGGGCGGCCTTGAGGCGGTCCACCACCTGATGGAACGAATCGGGCGGGGAAAAGACCTCCCAATTGCTGCCATCGTCCACCAAATCCTCGGCGCCCGCGTCGGTCACCAGGTTCAACAGGGTTTCTTCATCCGCTTTTTCCTTGCCCAGAACGATGTAACCCTTTTTGGTGAAAATCCAGGCCACGCAGCCGTTGGCGCCCAAATTCCCGCCGTGCTTCCCAAAAATGTGCCGGATTTCGGAGAGGGTCCGGTTCTTGTTGTCGGTGGCTACGTCCAGCATCATGGCCACGCCACCAGGCCCGTAGCCCTCGTACACGGACTCTTCGTAAACCGAGCCGGGAAGTTCTCCCGTGCCCTTCTGGATGGCACGCTTGATGTTGTCGGCGGGCATGTTCTCCGCCTTGGCGGCCAGGATGGCGGTGCGCAGCCGAGGGTTGGCATCCGGATCGCCGCCGCTGATGCGCGCGGCTACGGTGATTTCCTTGATGATCTTGGTAAATATCTTGCCCCGGCGCGCGTCCAACGCGCCCTTCTTGTGCTTAATCGTGGCCCACTTTGAATGCCCTGACATAACGGTTTCCTTTCAGGAGTTAGGAACTGGGGTTTCGGGATTAGGGAGCGGGCTTCCGCATACACACACTTGAACGGGGAAGACTCGGAAGTCGTTCCTGACCCAAACTCCTAAACCCCAATCCCTATTTCCTATCGTGGCATGTTACCACAACATCCGGCGGGATGCCATTCTTAGGGGACATGGGCTTCGGATCATGGCATAATTCCCTGGCAGGGGGCCCACCATGCGTGATTTCAGCTTTCATCGATTACTCGCGGTGTTTTATTTTTTACTGCTTTCGGCGATCACACTTCTTATATTGGCAGGGGCATCCGGCCAATCGCCTGTCCAAGTTTTCTTTCCCAACCCGGACGCCGGCGTGGATTCGATAGCGGCCCGCAAAAAGGCGCAAGAACAGACCGTGAACCAATTCAAGGTTTTTTACCAGTTTCACTTCACGGATAAAGTCAAAGAAAGCGGCATTACTTTCGTTCATCATGCGGAAGAAGATGCGGCGAAACATTACAAGTCCGTACACTATGATCACGGCAATGGTCTCGCCGTCGCGGACGTGGATGGCGACGGGCTGTATGACATCTACTTCGTGAATCAGGTGGGCGGGAACGAGCTCTGGAAGAATCTGGGGGGCGGCAAGTTTAAGAACATCACCCAGGAAGCTGGCGTGGGCCTGCCAGACCGCATCAGCGTCAGCGCCTCGTTTGCCGACATCGACAACGATGGCAACCAAGACTTGTTCGTCACCACCGTCAACGAAGGCAATGTGCTCTTCTTGAATGACGGGCACGGGCACTTCAAGGACATCAGTAAGGAAGCCGGAGTTGACCTGACCGCTCACTCCTCCGGGGCAGTTTTCTTCGACTTCAACAATGATGGCCTGCTGGACTTGCTGGTATGCAATGTAGGCAAATACACCAGCGATCAACGATGGCCGGATGGCGCCTACGTGGGGCTCACCGACGCATTTAGCGGGCACCTTCATCCCGAGCGTTTCGAGCATCCCGTCCTTTACGAGAACATGGGGCACGACCGGTTCAAGGATGTGACCCGCGAGGTGGGATTGAATCCTCATGGATGGTGCGGGGACGCAAGCTTTGTCGATTTGAACGGCGACGGATGGCCCGACCTCTATATTCTTAACATGCAGGGCCACGATCAATACTTTGAGAACGAAGGCGGGAGAAAGTTCATCGACAAAACTGAGCAGTATTTTCCCCGCACCCCCTGGGGAACCATGGGAATTAAGTTTTTTGATTACGACAATGATGGTCGTATGGATTTGCTCCTGACCGACATGCATTCCGACATGATGGGCGTCCGCACGCCGGGCCAGGAAAAGATCAAAACTCCCCCCAACGAGATTTTGCCCGACCATTTTCTGGGGGGGAAAAAGGGAACGTTTATTTTCGGCAACGCCTTGTTCCACAACCTGGGTGATGGCAAATTTGAGGAAGTTTCGGACCGGATGGGAGTGGAAAACTACTGGCCGTGGGGGGTCAGCGTGGGGGACATCAACGCCGATGGGTGGGACGACATCTTCATTACTTCCGGGATGAGCTTTCCCTATCGGTACGGCATTAACTCATTGTTGTTAAATAACCGGGGGGAAGGCTTCTTGGACGCAGAATTTCTGCTGGGAATTGAGCCCCGGCGCGATGGCCGCACCCACACCTGGTGGTTTGACATCGATTGTGCCCAAAAGGCCTCGATGGGAAACCTGGGCAAAGACGTTTGTAAAAACCAAAACGGCGAGGTCAGCGTGATGGGGACGCTCTCCAGCCGGTCCTCGGTTTTATTTGATCTGGACAATGATGGCGACCTGGATTTGGTGACCAACGACTTCAACTCCGAGCCGCAAGTGTTCATCAGCGACCTTGCTCAACGCAAGGTCATTCACTGGCTCAAAGTGATATTGGTGGGAACCAAATCAAATCGCAATGGGTTGGGGGCCACCGTCCGGGTTCGCGCGGGGGGGCAAACCTACACCAAATACAACGACGGCAAATCCGGCTATCTTTCGCAAAGCGTTCTCCCCTTGTATTTCGGCCTGGGCGAGTCCAAAACAATCGATCGCGTGGAGGTGGATTGGCCCTCGGGCCGGAGACAAGTGCTGAAGGACGGGCTCAAAGAAAACCAAACGCTCCTGATCACCGAGCCGAATTAGCCCTGCGCTGCCGGGACTATGGGAGACGGTCGAGCAGGCCTTCAGGGATCATGGTGCGAGAGCTGGGATCAATTCGCAGCCCCTCATTGATTTCTGTGCGGGCACGCGGGGAAAGAGTTCCATCACTACGGGCGAAAAAGAGCCCAAGCTCAATGTGGGGTGCGGCCGTTTGCGGGGCAAGAACAATGGCCTCCTCGAGTTGTTCCAGGGCTTCCTGGCTCGACCCCAGCTTCTCCAGGGCTTTCCCCAGATTAAGATGGGCGGGAGCGAATCCAAGCCGCAAGTTCAGTGCTTCACGAAAAGCCTGAACAGCCCTGTCGGTTTGGCCGAGGGTCAGAAAGGCTTCCCCGAGCGTATTGAATGCCTCCGGATAACGAGGCCGGGCAGCCAGCGCAGCGCGATATTGCCTGATCGCCCCGCTCTCATCCGCCTGCTGCCATAGAAAGCATCCCAGATGGTAATGAGCATCGGCAAAGTCGGGGTCATCCGCAAGCGACCGGCTGAAGGCTGCCAGCGCTTCCGCATTTTGGCCTGCATGCCAAAGATCGAGCGCCCGTGCATTATCGATTTCGGCTCTTTGTCGTTGCAACTTTTGGACAGCCAACGTTTGAGCCGCTTTCGAGGCCTCCGCCGCAAGAGTTGGATCGCCCAAATGGCTTAAGGCCACAGCCAAACCGTTGGCCGCCTCAAGGTTTTCGGCCTGGCGAGCCAAAACCTGCCGGTAACAAGAAGCAGCGCCGGCATAGTCACGCCGGAGAAGTAAAACATCGCCCAGACTTTGTTCCCCTTGCGGAAAAGGGGACAGGAAAACCATTGCTCTTCGAAATCCTTCTTCCGCCTCCGCCAGATTGCCCTGCGCGAGCCGCACCAGTCCGAGGTCGTAAAGGGCGAGGGGGGCTTCCGGCTTCAGCTCGATGGCACGATTCAGCTCTGAAGCCGCGCCATTAAAATCGCCTCTCCGCCGCAGCATATCGCCCAATTCAATTCGAGCTTCGACAAATGCAGGCCGGGCCATTACGGCCTGGCTGAAATCCCGGCTTGCCGGGGCCCACATATTTTTTCGCGCCTCAATCAACCCCTTTAAGTACCAGGCTTGCGCGTCTGAGGCGTCAAGGCTGGCGGCGCGTTCGAATGCCTGCAATGCCCCGTCATTATCCCCAACCCTGATCAGCGCCGTCCCCAGTGCGAGGAAAGCCTGTGCCGAAGCAGGATGATCACGCACGGCGAGGCGAGCCGCGGCTACCGCTTGTATGTCCTCCGAATGGAATGGAGCAGCCTGAACGCCCGGACGGTCAGACTCCTGGGCAATGGCAAGAGGAGGCGACAAAGGACGACCATTTTCGAATCGCGGGAAAAAGAGAGCGATGGCTATGACAAAAAAGCGTGTGATTCGATGACTTCGAATCATCCTACGTCCTCATGATGGCCAAGGTAAATGTTCTTTGGCAGGCGTCAACTTTGATTGCCCTGCTGAAACCGATACTCCCGGTTGGGGATCAAGTTCAAATGGCTCTGAGTGCTGCCGTCGGGCCAGCGAATCTTTACCGAATCGATTCGCAAAGCGTCGCCCAGCCCGAAATGAAGCCGCACGTCACTGGTTGAAAGAAAACTTCCGCCAGCCATCACCACGTCCGCCTGGGTCAACCCGCCTGCGGCAACCTCCACTCGCGCGCCGATGGCATCCCGGTTGCACTTTGTCCCGGCCAGCTTGATGCGCACCCAGTTCGCCTTTATTTTCCTGGAAGATGAATAATGGAAAGGCACGTCATCAATGTTATTCACAATGATGTCCATCCGCCCATTCCCCGTTAGGTCCCCGAAGGCCGCCCCCCGACTGCTGCGCGCATCGGCAAAGCCGCATTCGCCTTGGGAGATCTCTGCGAACCTTCCATTCTTCAAATTGCGCAGCAATTGGTTGGTCTGGTAATACGAGTTGCCGGCTTGGCCAGCCTGAGGGTAGATATGGCCGTTGGCCACAAAGATGTCCCTCCATCCATCGTTGTTGACGTCGACGAAACCCGCACCCCAGCTCAGTTGGCTGTAACTGACTGTACCCAAGCCCACGGTGTATGTGACATCTTCGAAAACGCCGCGGTTATTGTGGTAAAGTGTGTTGTAGTCCTCGGAGAAGTTGGTTACATAAAGGTCAAACCAGCCATCGTTATCATAGTCGCCCACCGCAACACCCATGGATGATTGCTCGCGCCCGTCTCCGCTTACGGCGCAACCGGCTTCGAATGCCACTTCCTCAAACGTCCCATTGCCCAGGTTGCGCCAAAGATAATTGGCAGAGGAATCATTGGCCACAAACGCGTCCAAGCGCCCGTCATTATCAAAGTCAAACCAGACCACCTGGAATCCGTACCTCTTTTCGGTGTCCCGGATACCGACCTCCGCACTGACCTCGCGGAACTTGCCGTTGCCCTCATTATGGTAGACCAAGTCGGAGAGACCTTGCAGGCCGCGCGGGCCGCAAGCCACCGGGACGCCCAGGTAAACGCAATAGTTTGCCATTTGGGGCAAGGGCACGCGAGACCGATCAAAGTCAGCGTAGCGGGCAACGTAAAGGTCGAGGCGGCCATCGCCATCGTAGTCGCCCCAGGCACATCCCGTGCTGCACTTTCCGCCTTCCACGCCGGCTTCGCGGGTGACGTCCTGAAAGGTTCCATCACCCCGGTTGTGGAAGAGTGCGTTCTCGCCAAAGTTGGTAATGAAAACGTCCGGGTGACCGTCGTTGTCAAAGTCCGCCACAGCGACTCCCAAGCCCCAGCCCTGATTCAGGAGCCCGCTGACCTCCGTCACATCCGTAAACGATCCGTCACCGTTGTTGCGGAAGAGGCGGCTGGAAGTTCTTGGGAGGCGAGGATTATCCAGGGCTTGGTAACTGGAGCCATTAACCAGAAACACATCCAGCAGGCCATCGTTGTTGTAATCAAATAGCGCCACGCCGCTGCCAAACGTCTCCACCAGGTAGTTTTTGGCCAGGGAGCCGCAGGTTTCCCGGAAGGCCGCCAGTCCTGATTGGCGCGCAACATCCACATACCAGGGATTTGGGCTAAGGACCGGTTGGCCAAGCCTGCCGCCGCCAAAAATGGGGACGGCAAAGCAAAGTCCGCCCAGGCTGTCTCGAAGGAAGGCGCGCCGCCCCAGGGGAAGGTGGAATCGAGGGTTTGGTAAGTGGCCCATGGGACTGGAGAAGTACAACCTCAACCCGACTGCGGCATCATCCAGGCGGCGTTTTCCGAGCCGAAACCTGCCAAGATGACAATTGGGCGAGTTCTGCCCCTAACTACCCAAGAGTGATAATCGCGCCTAAGAAATTCCCTGCCCATCTGACATTGAGCAAATAAAATGGGGGCCGTTTGAACGGCCCCCGAAATTCAATTAAATCAAGTTGTTGATTTACCTAGAACGACACCCGCATCCCGAGTTCGATGACGCGGCCATAGTTCCCAAGGCTTCCGTAGCCCCCACTCATGACACCAAAGTTGTTGGGGTCTTGCAAGTTGAGGTCTCCGGAGACAGACCAATTCGTATGGTTGAACGCATTAATCATCTGCGTGTAGAAAGAAAGTCCTACCCGCTCGGTAATTTTGGTCTCTTTGGTGATCCCGAGGTCGAGGACCCAGTGTTGAGGTCCGCGTAATTGCCCATCGGGGTTGGGATAATTATCCAGACCTAGAACGAACGGTCGGAAGCTGTTGAATACTTTGATTGCATTAGCTCCAAACATGTTCGCCCCGGTTCCGCCATTGTCAGGATTTCCGTTAACGCCGACTGAGTTCGGGTTGCCGTTGTCGCTCGTCGCACTTGGTTCAGGCAGAACCACCCCATTATGGGGCGAATTGCTCAAGTTTGCCGTATTGGTCATGGGCACAGCCGAAGCGCCGTTTTCAGCGTAACCCGCTCCCATTTCAAGGAAGCTACCGGTATAAAACTCCGCCGGCAGTCCCGAACCAAAGGAGAACAGGGGCGAAACCGACCACCCCCCGATCAGGCGGCTGAGGATACCGTTGGAACTGGACCAGTGTTGGCCCGGCCCGAAGGGGAGCAAGTAAGTTCCCGCGAGGTTTATGGTAAGTTTCCGATCCCACGGCTGAGGTGTCCAGTCGCACCGCAGGCAATAGACGTTGTCCGGCGTGTCCAGAGTGTAGGTCTGGGCGAGGCCAATCGTGCCCAGTGCGTGCCCCCAAGTCATATTGGCGTTCATGGTCAGACCTTTAGAGGTGCGTTTGGTGAATTTGACCACCATGGCTTGATAATTCGAGAAGCCATCAGAGGTATTTGCATAGGGCCCGTAAGCCGTTGACTGGCCGCTATCTGTGTACAGGGCATTGCCAAGGGTCCAATTTCCTTCCATACCGCTCCAAAAGTCTACAACGTCCTCAGAGGTGAGGTAACTCGATAGGTTCGATGCCAACGCCGCCGAACAATTCGGGGCGCCTTGGCAATAGGTGTTGCCTCCCGCCGTCATGGCTGTCTCAAAGAAAGGCTGGGCAGTCACTGGCACTCCGGCATGCACCTGTTGCCAGATATTGGCATACGCTTGCGCGAACGTTTGCCCGCCCAACTTCATCATCCAGGGCACAGCATTCATGTCAATGCCTTGGAAGAGGTGTTGGCCCCAGACGCCCAAGTATCCGACTTCAATAATCATGTCGCCTTTTAACTGGCGTTGGATGCTGAAGTCGATCTGGTCGGTGTTATTGGGGCGGAAGTTTTGATCCATGCTGTCCGTCAGCTCTGCCGAAGGCGTAGTCCCGATACCAGGTTGGACGGGGACCGAGAGCGTCGGAGCAATCGCCGGCAATGGCACATTCAAGCCATCCGCGTTCGAGCCGATGCGGAAGGCAGTGGCAGGAGTGACGCCCCTGACTGAAGTGCAACCGCCGGTCATGGTGGGAACGCATGATACGGGCTGCAAGAATCCATCGCCCAAGACGGGGTTGGAAATGACATTTATCCCCAGATCGCGCCCATAAAAGCGACCGTAACCACCACGGATGACAGTGGTTTTATGGCCGAAGAGCGTGCCCAGCCAGCCGCTGTCAAAACTGGGGCTCCAAGCCACCGAGACGCGAGGCGCGATTTGGCCGTAATACGGCTTGAAGGCATACTTGGATCCGGCGCCAACAGCCCCCACGGGCGTGAATCCGACGACGGGGTTATAGATTTGTCCATTGTTGGCAGCCGCTATCCGATTGGCTACGTAATTGTCATAGGTGATGGGGTTGTTGGAAGCATCAACCAAAACGTCCTGCCGTCCGTTGATGTCGTGAGGCGGCATCTGCACCACATAGTTCAGGCCGAAGTTGAAGGTGAGGCTGGGCCGGGCCTTCCATGAATCATTGATGTAAATGCTGGGAGTGTTCACGGTCACATAACTGGCGGCCGGGGTACCTATGGGGTTCAACGCCAGATTGGCCCCGGTGCGCGTGGCCACCACGGAAGAGTGGTTGACGATGCCGAGCAAATCGGCGTAATACTGGTTCCATTTCGACAATTCGCTGGCGTCGTTGTAATCAATGCAGTTGGTGGTCGCGGTAGCACCGGCCACCGACCCGGCGCAAGGTTGGGGCTGGAAGGCCGAGGTCATTTTCACGGACCCATTATCCACCTCATAAACCAAGTTGGTCAGTCCGCCCACTACGTTATCGAATCGATTGAAGTGCCACCATTCGTGCAGCACGTCGCCGCCGAATTGGAACACGTGATTGCCCTTAAGCCAGGTCAACTCGTCCCGGAAATCGTAATTGTGCTCATACCAGGCGCGGTTGCGGGAATTCTGAGTATCAATGTTCACTGGAATCAGCGCGTTGGTGGATTCACCGTCAATCTCAATGGCCCCCGCCGAGCCTGCAATCTGAGGGGTTTGCACGCCATTCCGAATCCAGTTCCACTCATTGCGGGTGTATCCAAAGTGGAAGCTGTTGGTCAGCGTGGGGGTGATGGTGGCGTCGAGGCCGGTCACCACGACGGCGGGCTGGTTGTTGTTCGAGGAAGCGGACGCAGCCACTCCCTTGGTGTCGCCCTTCAGCAACCCGCCAATATCCACCTCATTGGTGGTCGGGATATCTTGTTTGTACCAGGTGTAGCGTGTGTACCACCGGAATTTCGATCCGAAGTCATGATCGATCCGGCCGATCAAAATGTTATTGTTCAAAGGCAAGGTGAGGGTGGAGCGATAGGCGAAGGTGTTGAGTTTATCGCCGTTGGTGTTAAAGCTGTTGGGTTCCGGCATGTATTGGCTCCACATGGTCGAAACCACCGAACTCACCCCAATGCCCCGAGGGTCACAAGGCAGACCCGCCCCCGTGGCGGTTGTATTCCCGGCTGCGTCAGTCGAAGTAGTGGTCCCGCAAGCCGTAGCCAGCGATGCAGGGTTGCTGAAGTCAAATGACTGAACGCCCTGGGATGTTCGAATCTGGATTATGCCTTTGCGCAGCGCGTCTGAGGGCACGGTGCGGGTGAATTTTCCCGTGACGTTAAAGGGATAACGCTGTCCTTCATAATTGAAGAAGAAGTAGGTCTTGCCGCCCAACACTCGCGGCAGCATGGGCCCACCCACGTCGAACCCAAAGCGATTCTGGTGCGATTTGGGCTTGGTCACACCTGTGAAGTTATTGCCCCAGTCGTTGGAATTAAGCCAATCCCCCTGGAAAAAATTGTAGGCGGCGCCGTGAAACACGTCGTGGCCGCGCTTGGTGACCGCCAGCAGTTCTCCACCCGATGAAGTGCTGAAATCGGAGGTGGCATTATTGGTGTTCACCGTGACTTCAGCGATGGATTCGACGGGAGTGGGAACGACACCTCTTTGGTCGCCGCTGAAGCCGTTAATGTACCCGTTATCCCCTTCGAGGCCGCTGGTGTTGGTGACGCCGTCGAGTATAAAGGTATTCTGGTCAGGTGTAGAGCCCGCAATCGAGCCTCCCGTAATGTCGCCTTCCGCGCCATGGAACGTAGGCGCAGCGGTGGCTTGAAAGTTGAGCAGGCTGGACACGTCTCGCGAGGTGCTGGGAAGATTCATCAGCATGGATTGATCCATGGTCGACCCAAAAGTGGAAGACGTGGTCTGCAGCTCGGCACCCGGTGTGGCCTTTACTTCAACCACCTGAGTGGTTGCTCCCACTTCCATGGCGAGTGTCAGCGATAAGGTTTTGCTCAAAGTCACCACTTGCCCAGGCGCAGTCAACCTTCTAAAACCGACTTTGGCGACGGCCACGTCGTATGTGCCCGGGGGTAAGTCCGTAAAAATGAAACGGCCCGCCCCGTTGGTAGGCAGTTGGCGGGTAGCTTTGGTGGCCGCGTCCGTCAACGTGACTTCAGCGCCCACGATGACGCCTCCGCTCTGGTCTGTAACCAGTCCGCTGATGCTTCCGCTCTGATTTGCTTGCCCCCACAACAGCGCTGGGGCAAAGCCGACCGTACACAGCAATGCACAAAACACTCCACAAGCGAAGAGTTTTTTCAAGGGATTCCTCCTCACAGATTTTCGTGCTCGAGACTTAGACATGCTCTCAGCAAGGCCAAGAGCGACCACCCGACAAGCCTAAATTACTAAGGTTCAATTAGGTCAACACCCGAATATCCAACAGGACAGACAGCCAAACTGCCCCATTGGTACCATAATGGGTTTTCAAGTGTCAAGTGAAAAAGTGAGCGGGGTCACAAATAATTGCGTCCAGCCCTTTCGCTCGCATTTCGTCAAGCCTGAACCCAAACGCCCGGCCAAGCCTGCTGGTGAAGTTAGAAACCCCCGGCACTCCCCTTCAATTGAACATGAGGGCGGTAAGGAAGTTTACGGAGGAAATGGGAATCCCGGGGGGGAAGTATGGTAAGCTATTTTTCGCGGTTCCAGGTGTGACTCACCTGCGGGTCAAACTGATTCGAAATCCAACTTGGGCCGAATTACGAACATGAGACTTCGCTCTTATGGTCCCACCCTTTTGGCGGTGATGTCGCTCCTGGCTGTCTCGGGCTTCGCTCAGCAGGATCCAACCACTTTGGTTACGCGCAGCCTTTCCAACATGCAACTGAAGCGGTGGCTGGTGGCCGGCAAAGTAACAACCATACAGGGCGATCCCCTTCGCGGGGCCATGGTTCAGATCCAACCCTTGAATGCCTCCGGTGATTTCAAAACTCTTCCATCCGACATCCAGGGAGAGTTTGTGAGCGAGTGCTATCTGGATGTGAATGAGGTCAAGACGCTCACCGTGAAACTGACCGTCACCAAGAAAGGCTATCGAAGAGCTCAATTGATTTCCGCCATCGCCGACTCCGAGACTCCGCCCGTAATTCGAATCACTTTACGTGATGTGAATGAGGACCCCAATCTGCTTTCTGAGGATGACTTGGTTTCCAACCTTGCTCACCGGCTGGGAAAGCTCGAACTTTCCGATGGCCTCGCAGCTTCGGCAAAGAAGGACTACGAGCGGGGAGTGGGCGAATTCATTGTCCAAAACCACCCGGATAAGGCCTTGCCAGCTTTCAATAAGGTCGCGCATTCCGAGCAAGCCTGTTTACAATGCCTAACCATGCTGGGCCTGGCAGAGCTTGCATCCGGGGATTGGGAGGGGGCCAGACGCGATTTCAGCGAGGGAGTCAACAGAATCCTGGCCAACCCCAAAAACGCAAACGCGGCGCCGTTGATCGCCTATGGCGTGATGGAGAGTTGGAGGCATCAACCCAGGAACGCCGCAGGCTATTTTTCGGAGGCCCTCAAGTATGCACCGCACGATGCCCTTGCACTTCAGGAACTCGGCCGTTCGCAATTGTTCCTTGAAAAATGGGGGGCGGCGAGCGAATACCTGGCCAAAGCCATTGCCGCCGGGGCCGGACCTGATGCACGACTCTTGCGCATCCAGGCCCTGTTGGGAGGAGGGGACCCGGACGATGCAAGCAAAGAGATGGACACTTATTTGGACGGGCGGAACATCAAGAAAATGCCGATTGCCATCCGCACTCTCTGGGCAGAAGTTCAAGAAAAGCATAAGATCGAAGTAACTTATAAAACGGTGAAATCAAACTCGAAGAAATCCATCGACTATCTCCACGGAATGGCTCCCGAACTCCAGGGCATTGAACCGGCATCGAGCCAGGAACCATTGAGGTCCATTCTCGAAGCCTTGGGCAGGAACGTTTCGTTGTTCTTTCAGAATTTTCCCAACACGATTTCGCTGGAACGCATTCATCAGGAAAAGCTGCGCCGTAACGGAAAGCGCAACGGAGAACTGGACCAGAAATTTCATTATTTGTGCCTCATACCGGAGGAAGCCTGGGGGCCGGGATTTGATGAGTACCGAGCCAACGTGGCGGGCGACCAGGGTGAGCCACATGGCCTAAACGAAGGGTTCATGCTTACTTCGGGCTTTGCTTCGGCATCTCTCGTTTTTCATCCTGCCTACCAGCCGGATTCAACCTTTCGCTATCTCGGGCGGCAAAAAGTCCACGACCGTGATGCTTTCGTCGTCGCCTTCGCCCAAATTCCGGGCAAAGCGCGAGTTTACGGAAAATTTAAATCGGGCTCTGCCACCATGCCCACCTTTACCCAGGGTCTGGCTTGGATCGACGCCGGGAACTACCAAATTGTTCGCATTCGGACAGACCTGCTGACTCCCTTGCCTGCTGTCGATTTGGAAAAACAAACGACCGATATCGAATTTTCGGAAACCCGGTTTAAAGGTATCGCGGAAGCATTTTGGCTCCCTCAAGATGTAACGGTGACGGTGGATTGGAACGGCAAAATCCTACGCAATATTCATCAGTATTCTGATTTCAAGCTCTTCAGCGTGGCGCAATCGCAAAAGATTGGTAAGCAGAAATAGGGGAAAGCAACTTCCCCGGAAGCAGGCAGGCGCCGAAATATTGCCGGAACAACTTTCTCCTCTACTGGCCGCTGTTTATAAGGCGGGCGGGCTTTAGCGTCCAGGCTTGGAGCTTGGCCAGCGCCATCAGGTTGGGCGCGCGAAAGCCCACTGGGAAAATGACCCATCCCCATAATTTGGGGGAATCATCAGCCACATACTTTTCCGCCGCCAAGTGTGCGGGGCCTACCGGCACCGAAGAGGGCGGCCCGCCCTTTGAGATCAAGGTCGTGGCGACACTGGCGAGCGCCACCAGATAACTTTGCGGAGGAACCGCCGTGCTTCCAAACCATACTGCGGTGGGGACCTGTCCGTTTTTCTCCATGAATCCGCCCACGTCCAGCACAGTGCGCGAAAACTGGCTCCAGGACACGTCAAGGTTCTGATTCATTTCAGGGAGCGGTGAACTGGGGCCGTAGGGCGTGCCCTCGAGGACAACCGACTCGGCAGGATTTCCCCGAATTTTAGCCGCCACAAACTTGTTGAGCAATTCCATCTGCTCGCTCGCGGACAGGTTGTAACCGTTGCGCACCTGGAAGGAGAATTCCGGACCCACCTGGCGCGCAATGTCAGCCAGTTCGCCGGCGCTGAAGGCGCGCTTTTGCGCTGCGTCCCGGTAGAGGTTCAGGGCCTCGGACGCGGTGATAAATCGCACGCTGGGAAAAGATTTCAAGTAAGTGACAAGATCCTCGAGATATTTAAAGTGCCTTTCGATCTCTTGCGGCGATTTCATGGGCGGGACCTTCCACTCCTCACGGGGCGGATTGGCGCCGTGCAGAAAGTTGGTAGCATCCCAAAACTGGGCATGAATGAACTCGGCGGGATGGAAATAGATGCTGATCAGTCCCCCTTCGGGGTCGGAAGTCATGCGGGCATAATATTGCCGGAATTTAATTTTGGCGTCGTCCAGATTTGACCAGTCTTCGTTTGACCGCAGTTGCTCACCTTCGCGGGTATTGAAAATATTGAGGAGGCCGCCATACCAAAAAGGTTTGCCGTCCAAACCCACCTGCTCACCTTCATCGAGATAAACATTAACCCCCCATTGCTTGAGTGCGGCAAAACTCTGCGGCGCCCACGAGCTTCCCGGCTGGCCATAGCAAGTGGGCGGCTTGCCGAAGATTCGGGTGAGATCCTCGAAACCGGGGCGCTCGCGGCGGGTGAATTCCTCCACACCGCTCTCCCAATCGAGTGGCTCTTCATATTCGGCCACGGTCGGATGCTGACTGTGAGTGTTGGCGTGGTACCCAATCTCATGCCTCTTGAGGGCCGCGATCACATCGGTGCGGCCGCGACGCTCCAGCGTGCGGCCTTTTTCCCCCACCACTTTGAAAGTGGCGCGGACGCCCAGCCGGGTGAGCATGTCCGCAATGCGCAGGGCGGCGTCATCACTTTGCGGCAAAATGTAGTCTTCGGTGTCGAACCAAAGAACGATGTAGACCTTTCCGGATTTCCCGGCTGGCGGCGCCGCCTGACCCAGGGCGCGGAAACAAATCGAAATCAGAAACGCAAAAATGAGGCAGGAAATGACAAGGCTTTTCTTGTACGCGAGTATCATGAGTTCCGTCCAGACTTTCCTGTGCTCCGGGCAGCGACCAACGGCGCCGGGGAGATCAGAGGGCTCCCGGCAATGGCGCATTGAACTTATTCATGCCAATGCCAAATCTTGATCGTTCGGTCGAAGCTTCCCGAAGCCAGGGAATGCCCGTCGGGGCTGAAAGCAACGGTGGTGATCGCCTCCGAATGGGCCTTCAACGTGTCCACTTCGCGCCCTGAACTGACATCCCACACGCGCACGGTGGCATCCTGATTGCCGGAGGCTAGATATTTACCGTCGGGGCTGAAGGCCAGCGACCATACCGTGCTGGCCTGGCCGGAAAGCGTGTGCAAGGGGCGGCCGGATTTTGCATCCCAAATTATCACGGTCTGATCTCTGCTTCCGGAAGCGATGAGGCGGCCGTCGGGACTGAAGACCACAAACATCACCGCGTCATGATGGCCGCGGAGGATGCGCAGCAGTTTGCCTGTGTAGGCGTTCCAGATTCCGACGGAGTGGTCGTTATTGCCCGATGCGAGATAGTGTCCGTCAGGGCTATAGGTCACGTGGATGACTGCCGAGGCGTGGCGCCCGGGGACCCTGATGCGCCTAACTTCCCTGCCTGAGGCGATGTTCCAGATCCTGATCGTCTTGTCCCAGCTTCCGGAAGCGAGAAAAAGGCCGTTGGGGCTGAAAGCCACGCTATTTACATCCAGGGTATGACCTTTAAAATTGCGCAGGACCTGGCCCGAATCCACGTCCCAGAGCTTCACCATTTTATCGCCTCCCGCCGAGGCCATGGTCTTCCCGTCCGGGCTGAAGACAACTTCATTCACGTCGTAACGGTGACCCGTGAAAGTGCGCAGCTCTTCGCCGCTGGCCGTATCCCAGAGCTTGATGGTGCGGTCATGACTGGAGGAGGCGAGCCAACGGCCATTGGGGCTGAAGGCAACGTCCAGGATGCCGTCGGTGTGGCCGCAAAGTGTTTGCACCTTGGCGCCCGTGGCCGCGTCCCAAATCTTCACCTCCTTGTCCCAGCTCCCGGAAGCGATATAGCGGCCGTCGGGGCTGAAAGCGACGGAACTGATGTTCAATCTATGGCCGGTGATCTCGCGCAGTTCTTTGCCACTGGCCACGTCCCACAGCCGGACTATGGTGTCATTCCCTCCCGAGGCGAGAGTACGTCCGTCGGGGCTGAAAGCCAGGGAATTGATGTCCGCCAATTTTTCACCGAGGGTATATAGCACCTGCCCGGTGGTTGCGTCCCGCAGCGTAATCGGCGAGCCGTGACATGCCGATGCCAGGGTGTGGCCGTCGGGGCTGAGGGCGACCGACTGGACCCCATTACCCATGCTCTTGAGCGTGAGAATAGGGCGGCTGTCCTTAACGTTCCATCGATAAATGGTGGTGTCATGGTCGCCAGCGACAAGAAATTCTCCGTCGGGACTGAAAGCGATGGTCCGGACAAATCCGGTAGGCCCCAGCAGTGTGTTCACCCAGCCGCCGGTCTCCACGTTCCAGATCTTGACCGAATCGCCGCTGGCGGTGGCAATGTATTTGCCGTCCGGACTGAAGCCGACCGACCAGACAAAATCGCTGTTGCCAACGATGGTGCGTACTTCACGACCGGTGGCCGCGTCCCAAATTTTTGCGGTGTAATCTTCACTGCCTGACGCGAGGTAGCGTCCATCCGGGCTGAAAGCCACGGCGAGGACCTGGCGCGTGTGTCCCACCATGGTGCGCAATTCATTGCCGGTGGCCACATCCCACAAAATCACTTTTTTGTCCCAACCACCGGAAGCAAGAAAACGCCCGTCCGGACTAAACGCGACCGCGGACACGGGGTCAGTGTGTCCGGCGAAAGTACTGGCCAGCACAAAGCTCATGCCGCTCGGTAGGATGGTTTCAGAGGAAGCCGGACTGCCCTTTTCGGCAGTCCTCAGGCGGTGAGGATGTGGCTTCTTGTGGATGCGCCGGGAAGGAGTTCGGGCCAGGCCCGAACCGGTCAAGAGCGCAAGTAGGAACAGGGGCTTCAAATTCATAGGTCGTCTCCTGCCTCGGCGTCACACACGTCCCTTTTGGATTTGCAGGATCAATCTCGCCAGGGAACAAGTATGAGCACGGCTCGAAAGCCGGACGCGCAGGAGAGCTATCCCCTCACGGATAGCAAAAGGCCGAAGCCACGTTTTGATTCTACTCGTCCGCGTGGGCGAGTTCAATATTTTTTTGGCCAGCGACACCTCGAGTTCAGCCGCGGCGGTAAGATTTCCCGGCAGAATTTCCACTGTCAAAAGCACCCGATCGCCCACGCGGTAGCGCGGCAACCAACCTGCTTCCTCGCCGTAGAAATGTAGTTCTTCAACCAACCCGTCAATGCCACTGATTCGCGCTCTCAAGTCCTCAAAGAGGATGGCCACACGGTCACCCCCCAATCGGGTGAGCTGCGCCCATTCGGGTTTGGCGGCTGGGTCGCGATACGGATTCCGGCGCGGTATTTGCGAAATGGGAGCCACGGACATCAACCCGATTATACCCATGCCCAGGGGCATTGGCCCACAATTCATCCATCGGTGTGCGAAAATCCAGCGTTGGCTTCGGATTCATTTATCTATTACGAACAGAAGCCGGGTACGCTAACCTGTTCTCCGACCCCAGGGTCGGGAGGACTCGGTTGCGGCGATGAAGGTGTTGGCGCGCGCTCCGGCCACAGTACTGCAGGCAGCGATTTTAGGCTTGAGCCATTATAGAATTTTTTACTGTGTCTTTCCCAACACGAAAGGTGTATGCTCTGGATCACAGGTCAGCGCTTTGTTACACCGAGGCCGTCAGCGGGCCAAAGCTTCGTCGCCCTGGAGGGTGCTATGCAAAGTCTAGTTTCTATGCTGCGTTCGATGTTCCGCTGGTTTCGTTTCTCCCCCCCCCCACGCTCTGAGCAAGCAATCCGATGGCAATGTGAGCCGGATGAAAAATGGGGCGGCTGAGGCTATTTCCCCGGAGAAGTTCCGCGAGATGTTTACCAACATGTTGGCTGATCCGAAGGCTCGCAAGGCCATGGCGCAAAGCGT
>DASYZE010000020.1:0-114307 GCA_035946625.1 Terriglobia bacterium
CGCTCGGGCATGTTTTGGACGGTGCGCGGAGCCAACGCCATCATCGCTCTCCGCTGCCAACGCTTGAGCGGTGAATTTGAAAACTACTGGGAGACCCGCCGTGCCCGCCCCGCCTGATTCTCACAAATTTGTCGCACACCCAAGGATTTTGGGCTGCCAGACCTTCATGCAAGAGTTTTGCTGAGGTCATGGTTAATTTGGGAAGGCTAAGTCCATCTTAATTCCCGACCGCTTCCTGGCACTGGCGATGAAGGTGGTCATCACTTCGTGTGGACGGCAAGTTGGGCTCATCGGCATACTTTGTTCAATCATATTATTATTTATAGTTTCTGCCGGCCGCCGACAAATGCATCAGATCGCCCGGGGCGACTTCGGCAACCGGCGCGCTTATCACGATGGGCGAAATTCCATGTTGCGCAAGTGAGCGGTTAAATGCGGGTACTTCCTTTTCGACCCAACCGTGATAGGCGCTTTGCGCCACGCTCAGATCCTTTTCAATCGCCATGAGTATGGCCGGGGTCGTATCCGTGGGAGCGAAGTTGGCGCCTCCGGCAACGTCTCCCGCTCCCGTCCCCACCTCGCCATTAAGCCAAATCAGGCTGAAATATGGTTTGAGAGATTCCACGAAGTATTTGTCATCGCTATTCAACTGCTCGCGGCCCACCAGCGTTGTCTCTAGGGCGAGCATCTTTTTTCCCATGTCCGCCACCGACTTGGGAAACTCACCTTCTTTCTTCTGACTGTGGAGCATATCGATCACCACGTCGAGTTGCTTGCGCGCCCATTCCACCTGATTCACCATGTCAGAAATTTTACTGATATCATCGCGGATGCGAAGCTGCAATTTAACCGTGGCTTCGATGTCGGCGTTCGAGCCGGGCGCGCGCGGATCACTGACAACGGTGAGGGGCTGCGTCATTGTCTGGCCGTCCACCGTCAAGCGAACTGTGAATTTTCCCGGGGCAACTATCGGGCCAACCTCGGCTTCCCTTGTACCCCAATGCAGGATCGCCCGAGAGTCCTTGTCTCGAAATCGCGGCTCGTCCCATATGTTCGGGTTGTCCGGCGCCCCGGTGCGCAGAGCGACCAAGCGCGGCGGTTCGTAGTGCATGTCCCATACGGCACGGTTGATGCCCTCTTTGCCCGTAGTCTTGATTTTGCGAACCACATGGCCGGTCGAGTCAAGGATTTCAATTTGCACGGGCTTTTTGGCTGCTGACTTGAGCCAGAAATTGAGCAACGCCTGCGCGTGTCGGGTGGTCCGATAGGCAGACCGGGGAACAAAGAATCGCACCGGCGCCGCCGAAGATTCCCGCGCCATTTGCTCGAGGGGCGTAATGTCATCCAAAACATAAAGTCCACGCCCGTAGGTGGAGACCACCAGATCATGGAACGTCTTCTGTACAACGGCCCACGTCACCGGTGCAGGCGGCAGACCTTCCTGGAAGGCCGTCCAGTGGCCTCCCTCATCCAGGGAATAATAGAGGCCATTGCCCGTGCCGGCGAATAACAGGCCTTTGCAGTTCGGGTCCTCGGTCACGGTTCGGACGTAACCAAGCGGATGCTTGGGAAGCCCCCCACTGATCCTGGTCCATGTCTGCCCGAAGTCTGTGGTTTTGAATATGAAGGGATCTCGATTATCCGCGAGATGAAAATCAACTGAAACGTAGGCGGTGCCAGCCTCAAAAAAGGAAGGTTGGATGCAAGTGACACTCCCCCAGGGTGGCAAGCCGCTGATATTTTTTGTAACATTGGACCAGTGTTCGCCGCCGTCTTTTGTGTTCCAAATCAGACCATCATTGGTGCCCGCCCAAATCAGGTTCTTTTGAATGGGTGAGGGAGCGATGGAAAAAACAACTTCGGCGTAAAACTGGCCCAGATTGTCGCCGACCAGGCCTCCGGATGAGGTGTTGTGGGCAGGATCCTGAGTGGAGAGGTCAGGGCTGATCACACTCCAGCTCTGGCCGCCATTCGAGGTCTTAAAAATTACCTGGCAACCGTAGTAGACCGAGTTGTGGTCGAACGGGTCAATGGCCAGAGGCGCTGTCCAGTGGCAACGGTACTTGGCTTGGTTGGGCGGCGAATCGAGTGTGTGCATCCACGGACTCACCGAACGGGCCATTTTGGATTTGGCGTCCCAGCGCGAAACCTCATTGCCATAACAGGTGGCCCATACGATATCAGGGTTAGTCGGGTCGGGAAGCGTGAAGCCTGATTCGCAACCTCCCATTTCGTGGTCCCATCCCGCTTCTGAGTTGTTGGGTCCGCGCATGTTGCCATCGTCCTGCATGTTGGAATACACATCATACGGAATCTGGTTATCGACGGCCACGTGGTACATTTGCCCGATGGGAAGAACGACACGATGAAACCCCCTTCCATGTACGGTGGTGATGCGCATCCCCCCGTCGTCCGTGATCACGAAACGGTCAGGGTTGAGAGGATCCACCCAGATATCGTGATTGTCGCCCCCCTGCCAATGGACCGTGTGAAAATTCTCTCCTCCGTCAAGCGACTGAAAGAAACTGCTGTTGGAAATGTAGACCTCGTTCTCGTTTCCAGTTGAGACGGCGATGCGGATGTAGTAGCCGGCCCGACCGATCAACGTCCGGTCATGACTCACCACATGCCAATTCTCACCGCCGTCATCCGAGCGCCAGACGGAGCCCTCGTCCCTGGTCTGGATCAGCGCATAGACGCGGCTGGAATCGGTGGGAGCGACGGCCAAATCAATTTTACCCACCGGTGGTTTGGGCAGACCCTGTCCATCAAGGCGCGTCCACTTCACCCCGCCGTCGCGTGAAACGTAGATGCCGCTGCCGGGGCCGCCGCTGAATTCACCCCACGTATGTAATTCAACCTGCCACATGCCGGCAAACAGCACCCGCGGATTGCGCGGGTCCATGGCCATCCCGGAGCAGCCCGTGTTCGGGTCGGCGAAGAGAACGCGGTCCCAATGCTGGCCTCCGTCCGTGGTCCGAAACACGCCCCGCTCCTGCTGTGGGCCGGTGGCGCGCCCGAGCGCGCAAACAAAAACTGTGTCGGGATTCCTGGGGTCAACCACAACCCGACTGATGCGGCCCGTCTCTTCCAATCCCATATGCGCCCAGTTTTTTCCGGCGTCCACGGATTTGTAAACACCGTTGCCCATCACGTCGCTGTCACGGATCACCCAGGGCTCGCCGGTTCCCGCCCAGATAACATTGGGATCGGAGGGAGCCACAGCCAGGGCGCCAATAGCGGCCACCGGCTCGTGGTCGAATATGGGTACCCACCGATTGCCTCCATCGCTGGATTTCCAAATGCCACCGGACGCAGCTCCCGCATAGTACGTACTCGGGTCGCCCGCCACGCCCGCCACGGCGGCAATGCGGTTCCCTTCGGCTGGCCCCACAAACCTGAATTTGAAAGCCGCAGCCTCTTGTGGCCGCTGCCCATACTGAGCGGACGCCTGAAGGGCGCTGAGCAGAATGCAAAACACGGCCTGGAAATAACGGCGGAACGCTGGCTTGGTCTGTTGCATGGATGCCTCACTCCAATGTTCTCAAGCTCCGCAGGAGCGCGGAGCCAGAGAAGTAAATTGGAAACGAGTTGGATGAGAGCGAATGGCCCTCCTCCAAGCTGCTCCTGGGAATCGGCCGTCGTAATTTGGCGACCGCCTCTACGCGGCCAGGAGGTTGCGGAGCACAAACCACACATTGGCCGGCCGCTCCGCCAGACGCCTCATGTACCATGGAAACCAATAGCTGCCATAGGCGATCAACACAATCGACTTCCAGCCTTCGCGCGCCAGCCGGAACTGCTCTTCCCGCTGAATTCCGTAGAGCATCTGGAATTCAAAACTGTCTTTCCCGAGCCTTCTGGATTCGGCATAATCGGTGATGCGCCGAATCAGACGACAATCATGAGTGGCAAAGGCTGCTCGCGAGCCGCGCGCCAGGGATTCGTTATCCAACATTTGCCTGGCGAGCAAAAAATAGTTTTCGTCCACGTCCTTCTTGCGGGGAAGCGCGATCGTCGCAGGCTCCTTGTATGCGCCTTTTACCAGGCGGATGGCAGGATTCAGGGGCAGCAGGCTCGCCACATCCTTCGCGGTGCGATGGAGATAAGCTTGAAGGCATATCCCGACGTTCGGATAAGCCTGGCGCGCCCGCCGGTACAAGTCGAGCGTAGCGTCCACGTAGTTGCTGGCCTCCATGTCAATCCAGACCACGCTTCCCGCGCCGGCAGCCTCAATAATCTTCTTGAGATTGGCGTAACAAATCTCGGGACTCAAGTCCAGTCCAAGTTGGGTCAGCTTCACCGAAACCTCGGTTCCCAGTTTCATCCCGCGAATTCGCGCCAGGACGTCAACGTAGTGGGCCGTCACGCGGTCGGCTTCGGAGGCGTCGGAAATATTTTCCCCCAACAGAGTAAAGACCGTTCCCATGGACTGATCGCGAAGGGTCACGGCGGCGGAAAGGGCGTCCGCAACATCCTCTCCCGGCATAAATCGCGATACCGCGCGGCGCACAAATCCGTAGCGCGTCGCCCTTACTCGTAGAAACTTGTTCTGAGAACAGGCTAGAAAAAAACTGCGCATCAGTCCCACGTGATGATTCCTCTTTCCTTCACAAGCCGATGAAAAACCTTAGGACCCTTTCATTCTGAGTGCAGCGAAGAATCCCTATCATTGCCGTCACGACAGTGCGGGATCCATCTCCCGCGTCTGCAAGATCAAAATGACATCATCGGAACTCTAACCCCCTAAAGCACGCTGTGAATCTGCCCGCCATCCACTTGAAGCGTCGCTCCGGTAATGTAGGACGCAGCGTCCGATAGCAAAAAAACCGCGGCGCGCGCAAACTCATCCGGTTGCCCATAACGGCCCATGGGAATGCTGGCGGCTGACTTCTTCTGTTGCTCGCCGAGTGAAATCCCCGCTTTCTTGCTGGTGATCTCATCCAGCTCGCGCACCCGGTCGGTGGAGATACGGCCGGGAATCAAGTGGTTCACCCGGATGCCCTGCCCCGCCAGTTCATTCGCCAACGTTTTGGCCAGAGCCGCCACACAGGGCCGCATCACCGTGGATAGAGCAAGGTGCGCAATGGGCTCCTTGACCGAGGAGGAGGTGAGCATAACGATGCTGCCCTTTTTTCCCGCTATCATTGAAGGGAGCACGGTGCGAACCATACGAATGGCGCTGAGCACCAATAACTCAAATGCGCTTTGCCAGGCGCCGTCATCAAACGAGCTCGCCACCCCGGCAGGCGGCCCGCCGGAATTAGTGACCAACAAATCGACCGGCCCAAAACGTTCCACCGTGGATTGATGCCAGCGCGTAATCGCTTCGGGGGATGAAACATCGGCGGTCAACCCCATGACGCCGCCTCTTGCATGCCGCTCGATTTCGCCGGCAGCTTTCACGATGGCGGATGAGTCTCGCGAAGCGATGGAAACCAGTGCTCCTTCGCGCGCCAATGCGCTCGCAATCGAAAATCCGAGGCCGCGGCTGGCGCCCGCAATCATGGCCACCTTGCCTTTCAAACCGAGATCCATGGAACCTCCTGCTTGTCCCGCATCCATCCGAGCAGCCGGTCTAGAGCCGAGTGGGTTGAGGCATCGAGCACCGCGCCCGGCGCTCGAATGCTGGCGTCGGTCAGCGCGCCCCGCCGGCGCAGGACTTCTTTGCGAATGGCCATGCCAATGCCTTCCTGAAATTCAAAACGCATCAGCGGAACATAACGATAAAATTCATGGGCCGCGCGATCCACGGCGCCAGCTTGGAAAAGCTTTACAATTTCCACCAGCATTTCGGGATAGGCAAAGCCGGTCATGGCGCCCGCCGCGCCCGCAATTAATTCTTCAAGAAGATAAACACCCCCCAGGCCGCCCATGATGCTCACATTGATTCCTTGAGTCTGCTCCAAAATGCGCGCCGTCTTCAAAGGAGTGGGCGGATCTTCCAGCTTGATATTTCGGGCGCGCGGAATCTCCCGGGCAATGCGCGCCAGCAGGGACGGCTCCATGGTGAATCCAGAAATGGGCGGATAGTCCTGGACCACGATTTCGATATCCACAGCGGAAGCGAGCTCCGTGTAATGCGCCAGGACCGCCTGCGAGTTCAGCTTGGCCATTCTCGGCGGGCTCACCATCACCGCCGCGGCACCCGCAGCCAGCGCCTGGCGGGTGAATTCGATGCAAGTTCTCCGGCCGTCGGCGCTGGTCCCGGCCACCACCGGCACACGACCATTAACATGATCGAGAACCGTGTGGAGGACCAGGGCCCGTTCCCGCTCCACCAGACGGGCCACTTCTCCGGTGACGCCCAGTGCCGTAAGGCCGCTAACCCCCGCGCCGATGAATAGATCAATGACTCGGCGGAGGTCATCAACATTCACTTCCCCGGCGTCCGAAAAAGGCGTCGGCAACACCGAGAACACACCCTGAATTTTCACCAATACTCCCGGGTTCCATTTTAAAATTTTCGACTGCTACCCAAGACGCGGCCGGCCTGGTCGGGCACCCATGCAAAGCGGGAGCCTTTGTATACGGTCACGTATACGAAGATTCGGCATCCATTTGTATTGAAAGTCAGAGCGCGTGTCAACTTCTTTCCAAGGGCGCGAAAACTTTCTCGAGCCCTTTTTAGGATACAATGCGGGCCTCAAGATCGCGTCCGACAGTGAATCTTTTCTGAGGGCGCATTCACGGTCCACATGCGAGTGCGGAGGCCAGGCAATTTTACCCACGTCGATAAACACAGGGGGAAGCATGATGGGAGGAATAATGGTCAACTGGAGCGGGAGCTTCAAGATTCGTGAATTAATTCAGCGCCGTTATTTGCCGGCTGCGATGGCGGTATGGTGCCTGGCCGCGTGCGCGTCAACCGCGCCGCGCCTGGACGCCCAGGTTTCCCCGCAACTCGATGCCACGCTGCGCCGCATCTTTGTTGGCAAAGACTTGAACGCCAAGTCCTTCGGACCGGCGCGCTGGCTAGAAGGCGGGAGATCCTACGTCACAGTTGAGCCTTCGGCGACCGTGAAAGGGGCGAAGGATATTGTGGAGTACGAGACGGCTACCGGCAAGCGCCAGATCCTGGTTTCCGCCTCTCAACTCGTCCCGGAAGCAGGCAAGCCTCCGCTGGCGATTGAAAACTACGCCTGGTCGACCGACATGAAGCGCCTGCTGGTATTCACCAACGCCGCCCGAGTGTGGAGGCAGCCCACTCGAGGGGATTACTGGGTGCTCGACCGGAAGAGCGCGACCCTGCGCAAATTGGGAGGGGATGCCTCGCCCTCCAGCCTGCAATTCGCTAAGTTTTCACCCGATGGCTCACAGGCCGCCTACGTAATGGCGAACAATATCTATGTTGAGGATATAGCTTCCGGCCATATTACCCCGCTGACCTCAGACGGCTCCACCACCATCATTAACGGCACCTCCGACTGGGTTTACGAAGAAGAATTGGACATTCGGGACGGCTTCCAGTGGAGTCCGAACGGCAAGCGCATCGCCTTCTGGCATTTTGACACCAGCACGGTGCAGGACTTCCCCCTGATGTATTACACCGGCGGGCAGCACCAGATCGTCACCCACTTGCCCTATCCCCAGTTCGGCATGTACCCGCACATCCAGCACGTCGGATATCCTGAGACCGGAACGGCAAATTCCACCGTACGCATTGGCGTGGTGAGCGCAGCGGGCGGCCCTCCGCGCTGGATGGACGTGACGGGCGACCCGCAATCGAGCTACATCGCGCGCATGGCGTGGGCGGGAAATTCCGATGAACTGGTGATCCAACATCTGAACCGGGTGCAAAATACCAACGACGTGTTGCTGGCCGACGCCGCCACGGGCGCGGTGCGGCCAATCCATCACGAGCAGGACGCCGCGTGGGTGGACGTGGTGAACGATTTGCGCTGGCTTCATGACGGCAAAGATTTCCTTTGGGTCAGCGAACACGACGGGTGGCGGCACGTTTACGTGATCTCGCGCGACGGCCAGCAGGTGCGCCTGGTGACGCCGGGAAATTTTGATGTCATCCAAATCGAGGCGGTGGATCCAGCCGCTCAGTGGTTGTATTACATCGCCTCGCCTGAAAATGCCACACAGCGATACCTTTATCGCACGCAATTGGATGGCGCGGGTGCGCCCCAACCACTCTCACCCGCGAGCGCGCCGGGAATCCACTCCTATCAAATGGCGCCGGACTGCGATTGGGCCATTCACACTTACTCCTCTTTTGACGTGCCGCCGGTGATCGATCTCGTCCGGCTGCCGGACCATTCGGTGGCGCGTGTCCTTGAAGATAATCACGAACTGAAGACCAAAGTAAAAGATATGATTCCCGCGCCCACCGAATTTTTTAAGGTGGAAGTGGAAGACGGCGTCAAGCTCGACGGCTGGATGATCAAACCTCCCCATTTTGATCCTTCAAAGAAATATCCTGTGCTGATTTATGTTTATGGCGAGCCCGCCGGGCAAACGGTAATTGACGGATGGCAAGGGGCGGGGAGGCTTTTCCACGCCGCCCTGGCCAACGAAGGCTACATCATCGCCAGCGTCGACAATCGCGGGACTCCCGCGCCGCGCGGACGCGCGTGGCGAAAAATCATTTATGGATCCGTGGGCGTCCTCTCCTCAAAAGAACAGGGCTTGGCGCTTGAGGCTTTAGAGAAAAAACGCCCCTACCTGGACGCCCAGCGCGTGGCCGTGTGGGGATGGAGCGGAGGCGGCACGAATACTCTTAACCTGATGTTCCGACACCCCGAACTCTACCAGGTGGGCATGGCCGTGGCGCCGGTGCCCGACCAGCGACTCTACGACACGATTTATCAGGAACGTTACATGGGCTTGCCGCAGGACAACGCGGAAGGCTACAAGTCAGGCTCCGCCATTAATTTTGCCGAGGGCCTGCGCGGCAAACTCCTGATCGTCCACGGCTCCGGCGATGACAACGTGCATTTCCAGGGCACCGAGTTGCTCGTCAACCGCTTGATCGAATTGGGAAAGACATTCGATTTTATGGTCTATCCCGACCGCACCCACAGCATCTCCGAAGGCAAGGGAACGTCCCTCCACGTTCGCGAATTGCTGGCGCGATATCTGGAAGAACATTTACCCGCCGGGCCGTTGGCAAGGTGAGAAGACAGAAGGCAGGAGTCAGAAGTCAGGAGAAGAAAATCAGGAGGCAGCGGACCGCCTTCGAATGCATCGAGGAGGACTTCAATGCCCTCGCCCGCCAGCCTCACTGGCGCCAGGCCAAACGTTTCGAACTGACCACCCAACAAACGCTCCCAAGTAGGCGCCCACGAAGCAGACCGCCATCACCAAACCTGTAACCGCAATTGTGGAGAGGTAAGAGAAAGACTCGCCTGGACGTTGAGGGGCAACGCCAAGCCGGGGCAGGACTGAGTCGAGCACCGGCACCCAGATGCCAACCAGCGGCGGCCAAAGCCAGGGTCGGCGCTGCCCCACCAAACCCAGCAGCGCACAGAACCCCATCAGGAGGCCGAGGGTGATAAAAACGTCGTCGCTGCGCGAATCGGCAAAGCCGATCCACGCTCCGCCCGCGAGCGCCAAAACCGGCAAGACGATAGTAACGAAAATATTTTTCGACGCCAAAGATTTGCCTCAACAGTACGGGCACGGCTTGCCGCGCCCTCTTCCTAGCAACCCCGGCGTCCTTCCCGCGCCGACCACCATGTCAAATTGTTCGGGCCGGCTCTTTTAAGCTAGAGCATGGAAAATCCGAAAAGGGTCGCGATGTAAAGCCCTACCCCGGCGGCCATGAACAAAATGAGGACTCGGGCAAATTGGATTCTCGGCGACGCAAGCACGTATATGATTGCCACCGAGCCCGTCAGCAAGGCAAAACTCGCCCCCATGAAGGCGAGGATAGCGGCAGTGGTATGATCCTGGAATATTGAAAGCTGACCCACGAGTGTCCTCCACATGTTGGCGAATACTGGGACTTGTGCGCCACGCCCGGTCATGCAGTCTTGAGTGCGGCGTCTTCAGCAGCGGGCACTCGGGCCTCTCTCTCCATGACCGCAGGCCCTTCCTCTTCCGGCACGTGGCCAAAACGCCTTTGGCGGGAATGGAATTCCTGCACGGCGACTTCCAGGTCGGCAGCTTCGAAATCGGGCCACATGCTGGGGGAGAACACCAGCTCCGCGTAGGCGCATTCCCACAGCAGGCAATCGCTCAAGCGTTGCTCGTCACCGGTGCGAATCAGCAAGTCCACCTCCGGGGCCACGCCTCCGGCGTGACTCACCTCCGCCAGGGCTTGGGCAAACTCGTCGTGTGAAACCTGCGCATGAGGGTTAAGCCGGCCGGCCGCGCGCAGGATGGTGTCACGCGCCGAATAGTCCACCGCAATGCGCAAATGCATGGCGCGGCGGCGCGCGGTGGCGGCCTCAATATCCTCCACCGCCTCGCGCAAGTCGGGTCGCAAGCGGTCGCGGCGGCCTATGACGTTCACCAGGATTCCGCGGGCCACGCACGCGTCTTTCTCCTCGCGAAAGAAATCACGGAATAACTCCATCAGGGTGGAGACTTCATGCCAAGGTCGCTCCCAATTTCCGGCGGTAAACGCAAAGAGGGTCAGGGTGTCAATGCCCAGGCGCAAGGCGGCCGGGATGGCGCGCCGCACGGCGGCGGCCCCGGCACGATGGCCCGCCAGGCGCGGCAGCCCTTGCCGGGTGGCCCAGCGCCCGTTGCCGTCCATGATGATGGCCACGTGCAACCCGTAAAGAATCGACTTATACGAAGTGCTTTGCATCATAAAGTAGAACCTCCAAAAAAATACCGTCCTTTTCAGCGCTCGCGCGTGGCGCGGATCAGCGCTTCCATATGATCGAGATACCGTTCGAGAGCCCGGCGCCCGGCCGGCGCCAGGCGGTATTCGGTTTTGGGCAGCCGCCCGCTGAAATATTTGGAGCAGCTGATGTACTGGGCCTCCTCCAGTCTTCGGGCGTGGACGCTCAAATTTCCGTCCGTGGTCTTCAGCAATTTCTTCAGATCGTTGAAGCTCAGAGATTCATTTACCGCCAGGGCACTGACTATCCCCAGGCGAATGCGCTCGTGAATGATGCGGTCGAGGTCCCGCGGTCGATGCTCAAGCGTCCGGCTCAACACCGTCTGCACTCCCCGCACGTCCGTCCGGGCGCCGGGCTCGGCATCGCGCAAAAGCGCTCGCTGCTTAGCCACCGTACCTCCTGGCAATGATGATGCCAAACAGAACGTGCAATCCGCCAAAGCCCGCCGCCATGAATCCATTGCCCCACCCGGCCGGGGCAAAAAGCGCCAGGGCGCCGGCCAGCATGAAACAAAGTCCCATCACCGGAACCACTTTCACCGAGAAGGCTCCTCCGGTGACAACTCCCGCGCCGTAAAGCAGCAGCCACATCCCCGGCAGGGCGCCCACAATCCCGCCTCGATAGAGCACGACGGTGAGCAACGCGCCCGCCAGCAAGGGCGGGGCAAGACTGATGGCGAACTTGCGTCCCGGTCCCGAGAAAAGGGGCAGATTGACCGCGCTCGCCTTTTGATAAGTTGTCCAGGCCGCAACGGAAAGCGCAACCAGGACTTCAATTAGCCAGACGGCAAGCCAGGCTTGCGGCCCCGTTTGCCGCGAGGCGGCAAACGCCGCCGCCAGCGCCGTGGCCCCAATAATCACACCCCCCCAACCCGGAACCGCCGTGAAAGCGCCCGAACGTTCCATGGTTTCCCGGATAAAACGGATGTTCTCCATGGCGTGATTTTCAATGGGGATGGGCTCGACAAATCGCGGACGCGGACGAAGGTTGCCGGACATTGGAAGAGCATACTCCCGAGCAATCCGTCTGTCAAGTACTTTGTGATATAAAGTGCGAGGGCATCGGGACTCCGTTAACGGGCTCCCCGCGAGCGTCTTTATCAACATCGCAGAACGGCAGTGTCGTTTCCGGCATGCTTGCGCCGGGCCATTTCATACTTCCGGGATTCCCAAGTCTTTGCTTCCGAGCGGGGATATTTTGGCTTCGGGCGCGTAGCGCTCCATCAGGTCAAGAGCGATGCGGGCGCGGCGCACTCGCTCGCGGCCCATTTTCACGGCAAGGTCCTCAATGTGCAAACCGGAAGGATAAATGTCGGGAGCATTGCGCAATCCGAATTTGAAATAAATGGGTGCGGCGACGCGAACGAGTTGCGGCATTTCATAGTAGCGGATGAACCCGCCGAAGTTGTCCGGCACCTCGATGTAGGTGTCGATGGGAATCTCCACCGCCTGCCGGATGGCGCCGATTTGCGCTGCGCTCAGGTCCGTGGGAATATTCATCGTAGAGACTCCGACGCTCTCGAAGAGTTTCGCCGTCGCCGGATTGGCGGCGGGTAGGGTGACCGAGCTCTTGAGAACAAGGTTCTTCGGCAAGTCGCCCCCCTTCTTCATTTCATTCAAGACCCAGATGAGCCCGATGTCGGCAGGGAGCACGCTGCGAATGCCGAGCTCGCACGCGCGGCGAACGTCTTCAATGGCGTACACCAACTGGTCCGCGCCGCGATGCTGCAACCCGATTACTTTGCCCGCCGCCGCGCTTGTCTGGCCGCCGGTTTCGAACGTGGCGCGCGGCCCGATGAAAAGGCATACTTCGATTTTTTGGTCCGCTCCGATCCGCGCCATTTCTGAAATTTCGCCCTTGGTCAGCAGCATGATGCCGCTGCCCTGACTCACACGATGAATCGGCACCTTCAGCTCTTTTGCTGCGGCGAGAACGTCGCGAAAAACCCGCGGTCCCTCCACGCTCGGAATTTCAATCCGGAATTGTCCTCCGTCGGCAAAGCGTTTCTTGCTCGGCTCAAGCGCGTGGTTGTCCGCGCCAGGTAAGTTGAGTTTTTCTAGAAACTGTTTGGTTTTCTTCATCTGCTACTCCGTTCAGATTGATTTCTATGTCGTATATTTCAAATAGACCGTCCGCGTTTCAGTATAGAAATCCAGCGCCGCCGGACCTTGCTCGCGCATGCCGAAGCTTGATTCCTTGGTGCCACCGAACGGCAATTGGTATTCCACGCCCGCCGTGGGCAGATTCACTGTGATCAGTCCGGCTTCAATCCGATTGATGAACTGATGCACGCGGGTCAAGTCTCTCGAAACAATCGACGCCGAGAGGCCGAATCGCACGCCGTTGGCCAGGCGCATGGCGTCTTCAAAATCTTCAGCGACCTGTAATACCAGCACAGGACCAAAGACTTCTTCCTGGGCAATGCGCATTTCAGGCTTGACGCCGGCAAAAATTGTGGGCTCGATAAAAAACCCTTTGTCGTAAGCGCCGCCGATCAAACGATTTCCGCCGCACAACAATTGGGCGCCCTCGCCCTTGCCGATTTCGATGTATTTCAAATCGGTCGCAAGCTGGGCCGCGTCAACGGCCGGCCCGATATCGATGCCCGCCTCGAGCCCGTTGCCCACTTTCAGCTTGCGCGTTTTTTCCAGCAGCTTGGCCAGCAGCGGTTCGTAAATGGATTTCTCGATGATGGCGCGGCTGCACGCGGTACATTTCTGTCCGGTGGAGAAAAACGCGCCATTCACCAGAATGTCCGCGGCATAATCCAGGTCGGCGTCCTTCAGAACCACGGTCGGATTCTTACCTCCCATTTCAAGCTGGACGCGAATTTTTCGCCGCGAAACTTTTTCGTGCAAAGCATGGCCCACATCGCAGGACCCCGTAAAAGAAACTGCGCGGACCGCCGGGTGCTCGGCGATGGCGTTGCCCACGGTTCCGCCCGAGCCGGTAATAAAATTGACAGCCCCGGCGGGAATGCCGGCCTCGTGCAGAGCCTCCACCAACTGCAACCCGCTGAGTGGCGCGAGCGACGCCGGCTTGATCACCACCGTGTTCCCCGCCACCAGTGCGGGCGCCAACTTCCAGGCGGGAATGGCGCTGGGAAAATTCCAGGGAGTGATGAGCCCCACCACGCCCAGCGGCTTGCGCAGCGTGTAGCAGAAAACATTCTCGCGTTCGGAGGGGATCTGGTAGCTGAATTGGCGCGCGCCCTCACCACCAAAATAGCGCATGATGTTGATGGCGCGCTTCACTTCCCCTTTGGACTCCGGCAGCGTCTTCCCTTCCTCGCGCGTCATTTCCTCGGCCAGCTTGGCCAGCCGGCTTTCCAGGATTTCCGCCGCCTTAAAGAGAATCTCGCCGCGCCGCGGCGCCGGCAGGGCAGCCCATGCGGGTTGCGCCTTGGCCGCCGCATCGCACGCTGCCACGGCGTCATGAGTGCTCGAAGCCTGAAATAGCCCGACGGTTTCATCCGTGTTGGCAGGGTTTATGTTGGGAAAAGTTCTTTTGGATTCGCACTCAACCCACTGGCCGGCAACGTAGTTATAAAATAATTGTGGCATAGGCTACCCTGACAGAAGCTCATTTTCAAATTTTAAGACGAACGGGGCATTATGGTGAGAGGGTGGCGCAGGTGTCAAGCAGGGGTTGCAGCGAGCTTCGGCGTCGTTGCACACCAAAGGAATTATTTCCGTGCAAAATGAACCGGGGGGCCGGATCGATGCTCACAAATAAACCACTCCGCGCCCTCGCTCGCCTGGGCTAGCGAGGGCGCGGAGTGATAAAAGGCATGCAGTTAAGGCGCAGTGCAACCCGTAAAGGCCGGAGTTACAGTGGCCGTCGTTTTGCCCGCAGGAGTCACGGTAATCGAAGTTAGGAGCGCCGGACTTGGGGTGGAGGCGGTGCAATCCGTGCTCTCGAATAGCAGACTGTAATTGACGCTTCCCGTTGCCGGCGCCCCGAAGCTGCCCATCGAGCCGCCGCTGAATGTTCCGACCGACGGATTGCCGGATGGAATCGTCTCGGAATAATTAAAACAATCGGTCGCCAGCGGACACGCCGGCGTTGAAGGGGTAGGTGTTGGAGTGGTTTCAAACACAGGCGGTTGCGCGGCCACGCCAAAAATCGGAATGGTCACGTGAGTTAGGGTCCCGCCCGAGGGTGTGGCGTCTTGAAGCGCGGAGAAAGTGATGTCCGCCACCGTGGCACCGCTCGATCCGGCGCTGGTTACTTGTCCGGAAACGGTGGACCACGGCGTGGTGAGCGCGGTCCCGGTCCCCTCTGAAACCAGCGGTATGGAATTCAGCGCCGTCCCTGTGGGCACGTTGAAAGCGATTGTGGCGCCGTAAACCGTGGTGGTCAAGGCGACAGTGACCGTTGCGTCCACCACCACATCGTAGTTTCCGGGAGGAAGGGGGCAGAAGTTAAACATCCCGTTCGCGTCTGTCACTCCCGCATCCATGATGCGGTCAATCGCACTGGAATCGGGTTGTTCGAGCAATACCACCGCGCCCGGAATGGGATTGGAATTGCTGCTGTCCACCACTTTCCCGCTCAGAGCATTATTGTTCACGGAGACCTCTCCCGCGTGCAGCGTCGGGAGAAGGCGATAGGCTCCGTTCCCCTCCCTAATGATGGAGTGGCAGCCATCAAAATTGATGTTCAGGTCGGCCGCTTGCCCCGCTACCAGGTTGATGCCTCCCCCGGCAATCTGGCCGGGAGGAATTTTGATTCCAGTTTTTGCTTCGCTGCTCAAAAGCAGCTCCTGGGGGGTGTCGCCTGATGGGACAACACAGTTAAAACCATTGCCACTTCCGCACGCGTTCGGCGATGGGCCGCTCGAAGCGTCATTGGCCAGGAGCAAGAGGCGGATTTGCTGATAATTCCCCGGGGGCAATCCGCTCGTCGATCCTAATTGCGCAAGCAGGCATGTGGTGGAGGCCAGGCTCAGCAGGTCGATCTGCTTCGGCGCAGTGGTGAGGTCCACCAAAGTCACCCACCCGCTGTCTGTGTCGCTGGCGGTGCTCGAAATATTGGCGGTCACCTTAGTGATGGTCACCCAAACATGGTCGAACGACGAGGCACAGACGGGCGGGTCGGTCAGGCTTGTCGTGATGACCCCAGTCGTCGGGTTCGACACCGGGATCGGCGCGTTGTTCCCCCCGCAACTGATTATCCAACCTGAGGCAATCAAAAGACCGGCAACAATAGCCAGCCCGATAAATTGTCGAGACTTGGTTCTTAACATTCGCATTCTCCTTATTTATATCCCCTCAATATTTTCGTCCCTTGTTACCTTGAATTGGAACACCGAAGATCGGACATGAGTATAAGGCAAATAGCTCATCTATTTCGGAAACTTTGACCCATCTCGCCCGCCAGTCAATTAGTGGGTGAGAGTTGTAAATGGCCCCTGAGGAACGCATCAAGTAATTCTAGCAAGCAAAATAATAGCCAAATCATGATTTCAGTATAGTCTTTAAAATCAATCAGTTATAAAGCAAAGGCTCTTATGGCTGAGCATGGCAATAACTTAAGCATGTAAAATCTTCATCATGGAAGCTAACCAAGCATCGGCACTCGCTCTTCTTAACCCTCGCCATTTGAGGTCATTGGGCGCAAGTCACAGGGCCCCCCCAACATGAGGACGCGACGAGTTGGAGCACAATCAGCATAAACCTGAATTTTGTGGCGGAAACTACCATAAGCGGATCATGCTCTTTGCACCCCGGAAATGGACATCAACACCAAACCCCGGCCTTCATTTCAGTTCCACGCTTTGCCAGATCGAGGCGCCGTTTCCTCCAGCAGAATTATCAAAAGGCCGCGCAAGGTTTTAATCAAGCAATAAACTACAGGATTGAGGCATTCATGTCTGTCCAAGAGTACACGGCATGAAGTTCAAAAGGCTCAGCCCATAAATAAGCAACGGATTTGATTGAGGCACCCTCGCAAAAAGAGTTCTGTAAAAATCCTTTACTTTGTAGTTTGTTTTTAAGAGACTAGTGCGCTTGATCGGGCACTCTCGAAAACAATTGGACGACCACTGAGGGAGTTAAGGCGCTTCGATGGCACAGATATTCCATCGCAGTACCAATACGCTTTCCAGGCTCAGCATCTATGGCGCGGCCTTCATCGTCGTGGCGCTGGGCGGAGGGATATACGAGATCAACGAGTCGCCCTACTTTACCGAAGTCAACGTGGCTCAGCCGCAGCCCGTCCCCTTCAGCCACAAGCATCACGTGAGTGAATTGGGAATCGATTGCCGTTACTGCCATACCTCCGTGGAAAAATCCTCCTTCGCCGGAGTTCCGCCCACTTACACCTGCATGTCGTGCCATTCGCAGATTTGGGTGAACAGCCCCATGCTGGAGCCGGTACGCGCCAGTTTGCGGACCAACCGCTCCATCGAGTGGACACGGGTAAACGCCTTGCCGGACTTTGTTTATTTTGACCACAGCATCCACATCAAAAAGGGCGTGGGCTGTACCACGTGTCACGGTCCCATCGGGGAAATGCCGATCACCTGGCGCGCCAACACCCTCTATATGCGCTGGTGCCTCGGCTGCCATCGCCAGCCCGAGCTTTACGTCAGGCCGCGCAGCCAAATTTTTAACGCAGCCTATCAGCCCCCCAATAACCAGCTTGCTTTGGGGCAAGAATTGGTAAAGGTATATAAAATCAAGAACCAGAAACAGTTGACAGATTGTGTGACCTGTCACCGGTGATTTTCGGCAAGACTCTTAAACTTATGGCGGGAAAAGACAACCCACAAGAACGATTGGACCTGGTAACCATCCGGGCGCGCCTGGAGGAAGCTTCCGGCCGGCGCACCTGGCAGAGTCTGGACGAACTGGCGGAGACGCAGGAGTTCAAAAACTTCTTGCATCACGAGTTCCCGCACGTGCCGGAAAAATCTTCCGGCCAGGTAAGCCGCCGCGACGCTTTGAAGTTTATGGCCGCCTCGGCCGCCTTTGCCGGATTGACCGCCTGTACCAAACTACCGACAGAAAAAATTGTGCCCTACGTGATAGCGCCGGAGGAAATCGTTCCGGGCAAGCCGCTTTTTTACGCCACGGCCATGCCCTTCGCCGGCATCGCCACCGGCTTGCTGGTGGAAAGCCACATGGGACGACCAACCAAAATCGAAGGGAATCCGCTCCATCCCGCCAGCCTTGGCGCTGCGGACGCTTTCGCGCAGGCTTCCATCCTCACCCTTTACGACCCGGACCGCCCCCAAGTGGTCACGCGCCAGGGCCGGATCAGCACTTGGAGCGCGTTCCTGGACGCCATCAACGAATTGCGGGCCGACCAGCTTGTGAAAAAAGGTGAGGGTCTAAGGATATTGACTGAGACTGTTACTTCACCCAGCCTGGCCGATCAAATCCAGAACTTTCTGAAACAATTTCCTCAGGCCAAGTGGCACCAATACGAGCCCGCCGGCCGCGACACCGTGCGGGAAGGCTCGCGCGTGGCCTTCGGTGAGTACGTCAACACTTATTACCGCTTCGACCGAGCGGATGTCATCCTCGCCCTTGATTCGGATTTCCTTTGCTACGGTCCGGGCGCCTTGCGATACGCGCGCGATTTTGCGGACAAGCGCCGCATCGTGGATAACAAGAGCACGATGAACAGGCTTTACGTGGTTGAGAGTACCCCTTCCAATACCGGGTCAATGGCGGACCACCGATGGGCCTTGGGGCCTCGCGAGATTGAAGGTTTTGCGCGCACGCTCGCGCAACAGTTGGGAGCGAACTCGGGCGGCGTATCAATCACCGCACCCGCTGGCATTCCAACGGATGCGATTCCCACAATCGTCCGTGACCTGCAAAACCATAAAGGCACAAGCATCGTGCTCGCCGGCGACCAGCAATCTCCCGCGGTCCACGCGCTGGCGCACACCATCAATCACGCCCTCGGCAATAATGGGAAGACTGTGATTTACACCGACCCCATAGAGGCTAATCCCGCGGATCAAACCCAGTCGCTGGGTGAACTCGCCGCCGATATTCGAGTTGGCGGGGTGGAGACGCTGATTATCATCGGTGGCAACCCGCTCTACAATGCGCCCGCGAATTACGAGCTTCGCAGCCTATTTTTCCCGCTCCCTACCACGCCCGGCGGGGCGCGGCCGGCATCCAAGGTGAAACTTAAAATTCATCTGAGTTTATACAACAACGAAACTTCGGAGTTGTGTGATTGGCACATTCCGCAGGCCCATTACCTGGAATCGTGGGGTGATGCGCGCGCATATGACGGCACGGTCTCCATCATCCAACCCTTAATCGCGCCACTTTATGACGGCAAGTCAGCGCATGAACTCTTCGCCGCTCTTTCAGGGGAACCAGGAAGGACCGCGCATAATATCGTCCACGATTATTGGAAGAATCAAAAATCGATCAAGGACTATGAGATTTTCTGGGAAACCTCGCTGCACGACGGCGTAATGGCGGGCACAGCATTCGCTCCCAAATCGGTGCCGCCGGCGGCGAACTACAACGTCGCAGGAGGCGACTCATCCACCGGCTCAGGAGGCATAGCGATCATCTTCCGCCCCGATCCCACTGTGTGGGACGGCGCTTTTTCCAATAATGGCTGGTTGCAGGAATTGCCCAAACCCATCACCAAACTGACTTGGGATAACGTGGCCATGCTCAGCCCGGGTACCGCTCAACGCCTCGGAGTAACCAAGGGCGAGGTGGTGGAGCTTCGTCTGGCGGGCCGCGCCCTGCGTGCTCCGGTGTGGGTGGCGCCGGGCCACGCGGACGAAACAATAACCGTACACCTGGGCTATGGCCGGACCCGAGCCGGGAGGCTGGGGACGGGCATCGGATTCAATGCCTATGCGCTGCGCACTTCTGACCGGCCCTGGTCTGCCTCCGGCGTTGATATCATTAAAACCGGAGAGCGCTATCCGCTGGCTTACACGCAATATCAGCACATGATCAGCCAGGATCAAAAAGAAGTTGAGGAAGAAAGCGTGGCCGCCTTCAATCGCCAGCTGGTGCGCGTGGCGACTATCGAGGAGTTTCGAAAGGATCCCGATTTTGCGCGCGACAGTGAAGAGAACACCCGGGCGGACGATTCGCTTTACCCGCCCTACAAGTATGACGGCTACGCCTGGGGCATGGCGGTGGATACCAACAGTTGTATCGGCTGCAACGCTTGCGTGGTGGCCTGCCAATCGGAAAATAATATCCCGGTGGTGGGCAAAGAACAGGTGAGCGTCGGCCGCGCCATGCACTGGATTCGCATTGACACTTATTTCCGTGGCGGGCTCGATGACCCGGAAACTTACTACGAGCCGGTCTTGTGCATGCACTGTGAAAACGCGCCCTGCGAGGGCGTTTGCCCCGTGGGCGCGACCGTCCACAGCCCCGAGGGCTTGAATGAAATGGTTTATAACCGCTGCGTGGGCACACGCTATTGCTCCAACAACTGCCCCTACAAAGTCAGGCGATTCAATTTCGAACTTTATTCGGATTGGACCACGCCCAGCCTGGTTCCGTTGAGGAATCCCAATGTGACGGTGCGCAGCCGGGGCGTGATGGAGAAATGTACATATTGCGTGCAGCGGATCAACGCGGCCAAGATCAAATCGGAACTCGAAGACCGGGACGTGCGCGACGGCGACATCCAGACCGCCTGCCAGCAGTCTTGCCCAACCCAGGCGCTGGTCTTCGGCAACATCAATGACCCGAACAGCCGCGTGTCGAAGCTCAAAGCCCAATCGCGCAATTACAGCCTGGTGGCGGAATTGAACACCCGGCCGCGAACGACTTATCTGGCCAGGCTTAGAAATCCGAACCCCGAAATCAAGGGATAACGATGGGACCGCTGAATACCCAACCTCCGGCTGAGAACGAAAGCCGCCCGCTGATCGGGCCGGGATACGACTTTGCCTCGGTGAGCGACAAGATCAGCTCCATCGTGCTCACCAAAGGGACGCCGCGCGGCTGGTATTTCGGCTTCGCCATCGCCTTCAGCTTAATGATGCTTTTGCTTTACGCCGCCAGCTACCTGCTGATGACCGGCATCGGAATCTGGGGAAATAATATTCCGGTTGGTTGGGCGTTCGACATTACCAATTTTGTATGGTGGATTGGAATTGGCCACGCCGGAACGCTGATTTCCGCCATCCTGCTGCTCCTGCGCCAGAAGTGGCGCACTTCCATCAACCGCTTTGCCGAGGCAATGACTTTGTTCGCGGTGGCTTGCGCGGGAACCTTCCCTCTTCTTCACATGGGGCGGCCATGGCTCGCTTATTGGCTGTTCCCATATCCGAATCCGATGGGAACGTGGCCGCAGTTCCGCAGCCCGCTGGTGTGGGACGTTTTTGCCGTGTCCACCTATGCCACCGTCTCGCTGCTTTTCTGGTTTGTGGGTTTGATTCCCGATCTCGCGACCTTGCGAGATCGGGCCAAAAATCGCGCCTCGAAGATTATCTATGGCGTCCTCTCCATGGGCTGGCGCGGCTCTGCCGTTCATTGGCACCGGTATGAAACAGCGTCATTGTTACTGGCGGGACTGGCCACACCCCTGGTGGTCTCCGTCCACACCGTGGTCAGTTTCGACTTTTCCGCGGGTGTGATTCCGGGCTGGCACAGTACCATATTCCCTCCCTACTTCGTGGCCGGCGCCATCTATTCGGGTTTCGCCATGGTCATGACTCTGGCCATTCCCATTCGCGCCTTCTATAAGCTGGAAGATTTCATCACCATGCGCCACTTGGACAATATGGCCAAGGTCCTGGTGGCGACGGGAATGATCGTGGCCTACGGCTATATGATGGAAACGTTTATGGCCTTCTATAGCGGAAGCCAGTATGACCGTTACATGATTATGAACCGGATGACCGGCCCTTATGCCTTCGAGTATTGGCTGCTGATTCTGTGCAATATCGCCATTCCCCAGGCCTTATGGTCGAAACGGGTTCGCAACACCATCCCCGCCCTGTTCATCATCTCATTGATTATCAATGTGGGTATGTGGTTGGAACGATTTATTATTATTGTGACAAGTCTGCACCGGGACTTTTTGCCTTCATCATGGGGCATGTATTATCCCACCAGATGGGATTGGGCCACCTACGTCGGCACCATCGGACTATTTGTGGCCCTGCTGTTCCTCTTTCTCCGCTTTTTGCCCATGATTTCGATATTTGAGATGAGGCAGTTGGTGGCGGAAACCGATGAGGGTGCAAAGAAAGATTAAAGATTGACGCGCGCCGAGAGTTGAAGACATGAGAAAACATCCCATCTACGGGCTGATGGCAGAGTTCGCTACTCCAGAGGAATTGTTGCACGCGGCACACACCTCCAGCAAAGCCGGCTACAAACGCATGGACGCTTTTACGCCTCTGCCCATTGAAGGCCTGTCAGAGGCAGTGGGCTTCCACCGCACTCTTCTGCCCGTCATCGTGCTGATCGGCGGAATCATGGGCGGGAGTACGGGATTCGGCATGCAGTACTATGCCAACGTGATCGGCTTCCCGCTGAATATCGGAGGCAAGCCCTACGACAGTTGGCCTGCGTTTATTCCCATTACTTTTGAGCTGACCATCCTGGGCGCGGCGCTGTCGGCGGTTCTGGGATTGCTTGCCTTGAATGGGTTGCCTACACCGTACCATCCGGTGTTCAACGTCCCTGAATTCGAATTGGCCAGCCGCAGCCATTTCTTCCTTTGCATCAAAGCGCGCGACCCCAAGTTTGATCTGGTGAAGACAAAAGAATTTATGGAGAGCCTCAAAGCCCGCAAGGTTTCAGAAATTCAAGCGTGAAGAAGAGGGGCGAGTGACAAGTGACGAGTGACAAGTTAAGACAAAAGAGCGCGGACGGACGAGGGCCGATCAAGCGAAGGGATATTCTTCGGCTTGTCACTTGCCCCTTGCCACTTGCCACTGTGATTTTGTGCGTGGCGCTCTTTTCTGGTTGCAGGCAGGATATGCACGTACAACCCAGGTATAACCCGATGGCGGCAAGCACGTTCTTCGAAGATGGCCGCTCCGATCGTCCCGTCGTTCCGGGGACGGTGGCGCGCGGGCATTTGAGGACGGACGAAGCCCTTTATACCGGCAAGTTGAATGGGGTTGAGGTGAATACTTTTCCCTTCCCGGTCACGCGCGCGGTTCTGGCCCGCGGGCAGGAACGCTACAACATCTATTGCACGCCCTGCCACGACCGGCTGGGTGATGGGCAGGGCATGATCGTGCTACGCGGGTTCCCGCCTCCGCCCTCCTATCACATTGACCGGCTGCGGCAGGCCCCGGTGGGCCATTTTTTCAGCGTGATGACCAATGGTTACGGGACCATGTACAGTTACGCTTCGCGCATAACCCCCGAAGACCGATGGGCCATTGCGGCCTACATTCGAGCTTTGCAGTTGAGCCAGGCGGCGAAGCTGTCGGACCTGGAAGAGATCGACCGGCGGCATTTTGAAAACGTGCCGGGGGCCGATGAAATGCCCGCAAAAGGAAAGCGATGAGTTCAGGTGAATTACTCCAATCCGACTTCAGCCGCGCCCAACAGCGGGCCCTGGTAGTGGGCGGGGTCGGTCTGACGGCGTGCGCGGCGGGAGCGTTTGCCAATGGCCAGGAGTTCTTCCGCTCCTACCTTGTAGCCTACATGCTGTGGCTGGGCATCGCTCTCGGATGCACTTCGCTCCTGATGCTGCATCACCTGGTGGGAGGCGGCTGGGGCTACGTGATTCGCCGCCTGCTCGAATCCGGCGCCCGCACTTTTCCCGTGTTGCTCATCCTGGGCGTCCCCTTCCTCATCGGGGTTTCACCATCCCACGCCTGGGTGCGCGCCGAGGCCTTCAACCCCGCCGCCCTTTCCGAGTTCAAGCGCGTCTACATGGGCACAACATTCTTTTATGGCCGGGCGGCCTTCTATTTTGGCTCCTGGCTTTTCCTGGGCTACCTTCTGAACAAATGGTCGTTTGAGCAGGACGTTACCCGCGAGCCCGGCCGCGTGGGCATCCGCCTGCAGGCGCTCAGCGGGCCCGGCCTGATCATTTATGGCATGACCATCACATACGCTTCTATCGATTGGGTGATGTCGCTCGAGCCCGGCTGGTCTTCCACCATTTTTGGCATGATGTTCATGGTGGCCCAGGCGCTCTCCGCCATGGCCTTTGTGATTATCGTCCTCATGCGCTTGACCGACCGCAAGCCCCTCTCCGACGTGGTCCAACCCTCGCACTTTCACGACCTCGGCACGCTTCTGTTTGCCTTTGTGATGCTCTGGGCCTATCTCTCTTTTTCGCAATTCCTCATTATCTGGTCGGGTAATCTGCGCGACGAAATTCCCTGGTATCTCAGCCGCAGCCGGGGCGAATGGGCGTGGCTGGCAGTGTTTTTAATTGTCTTTCACTTTGCCATTCCCTTTTTCCTTCTCCTCTCGCGTGACCTTAAACGCAAAAAACTATTGCTTTCCATGGTGGCCGCAGCCCTGATTTTTATGACCTGGGTGGATCTCTACTGGATTGTGATGCCCTCATTCGATCACGCCGGGCCCCAACTCCAGTGGCTGTGGCTGAATCTAGCGGCGCCCATCGGCATCGGCGGAATCTGGGTTTCGGCATTCATCTGGCAATTGAAGGGCAGGCCGCTGCTGCCGCTGAACGATCCGGAATTTGCAGGAGGTGCGCGCCATGTCGATTGAGCATCCTCCCGCCGGCCGTCACGAATTGACAGACGCCAGCATGTCCGGGCTGGTAAAGTTCGGCATCGGATTGTTCTTCCTGATTGTCGCCGTCCTGGTGGGCATGCGCTGGATGTTCAACTACTTCAGCGCCACCCAGCAGTTGGGACCGCCCGCTTCGCCCTTTGCGGAAAGCCAGGCCCCTCCCCCGGGACCCGGGCTTCAAGTTCATCCCGCTTTGGATCTAAAACGTTTGCTGCAAGACGAGAACGAGAAATTGAATAGTTACGGCTGGGTGGATCAAAAGGCCGGAATTGTTAGAATTCCTATCGAAAGGGCTATGGATTTAGTGTTGAAAAATGGTCTGCCGGTGCGATCCGGCACTCTGGCAAAACCCACGGGGAAACTAAAATGAAATTGTGCAAATCACCACAGCAAGAATGCCTCGCGCTTGGCGCCCTTGCCGTGTGTGCCGCGGCGCTGCTGGCCGGCCCTCCCGCCCGCGCTGAAAATCAGAATGAGAAACCAAGTCTGCTGCGCAACGTTGGAATCGACCAGAAGCTGAATGAGCAGTTGCCCCTCGACCTGACTTTCCGGGACGAAACCGGCAGGAGCGTGCAACTGGGCCAATACTTCGATGATAAGCCCGTTATTCTGGCCCTGGTTTATTACGAGTGTCCCATGCTTTGCACCCAGGAGCTGAACGGTCTGCTTCGCAGCCTCCAGAATATTCCACTCGACATCGGAAAACAGTTCAACGTGGTGACGGTAAGCTTTAATCCGCACGAAACTCCGGGACTCGCCGCCAACAAAAAAAAGGTCTATGTAGGCATCTATGGCCGTCCGGGCGCCGCCCAGGGCTGGCATTTTCTTACCGGCGATGAGGGGCCCATTCGGAAACTAACCGGCGCCGTCGGGTATCATTACGCCTTCGATCCCGCCTCTGACCAATATGCCCACGCTACGGCCATCATGGTCCTGACCCCGCAGGGCAAAATTTCGCGGTACTTTTATGGGATCGATTATCCCTCGCGCGACCTCCGCCTCAGCCTGGTGGAAGCGTCGAACAATAAGATTGGCTCTCCGGTGGACCAGGTTTTGCTTTACTGCTACCACTATGATCCCGTCACCGGCAAGTATGGTTTGGTCATTGCCAATGTCCTGCGCCTGGCAGCGTCAGTGACCATCCTGCTGCTGGGCGGTTTTTTATGGATTTTATTCCGGCACGAACGGAAGGCGGGAACCATCAGCGCCCGCGCGGAGCGGGACGCGATTCGACATTCCAGGTGATCGACATTTATGTGGTCCGGGTTTCCATTACGTCCTGAGCAGGCCTCCACGATTGCGGAGGGCTTTGACCATCTCTTTTATTTTGAGACGGCGGTGGCCATCTTTTTCGCCACCTTTATTTTCGGCACAATTTTTTATTTTGCCATCAAGTATCGCCGCCGCTCCGATAGCGAGCGGCCGCCGGAAATCGAAGGCTCCTTGGCGCTCGAACTGGTGTGGACGCTGATACCCTCCGCCCTCTGCGCCATCATGTTTTATTGGGGGTCGAGCCTTTATTTCATCAACTCGCGCCCGCCCACCGCGGCCCTGGAGGTTTTTGTAATCGGCAAGCAGTGGATGTGGCACCTTCAGCACGCCGAGGGCCCGCGGGAAATCAACGAACTGCATGTGCCCGTGGGGCGGCCCATCAAACTCACGTTGACGTCGGAGGACGTGATTCACGATTTTTTTGTTCCGGCGTTTCGCGTCAAGCACGACGTGGTGCCCGGCCAGTATTATTCCATCTGGTTCCAGGCCACCAAGACCGGCAAATACCATTTTTTCTGCGCCCAGTATTGCGGGGCGCATCACTCGGCCATGATTGGCTGGGTTTACGTGATGTCGGAAGTGGACTACGAGCACTGGTTGACGGGCGGCACGAAGAGTGAATCGATGGTTCAGAGCGGCGCCGACCTCTATCAAAAGTTCGCCTGCATCACCTGCCACGGGACCGGCCGCGCGCCCGCCTTCAACGGCATCTATGGCAAACCCGTCAAACTGACGGACGGGCAAACGGTGATCGCGGATGACGCTTATATTCGTGAGTCCATCCTCAATCCTTCCGCGAAAATTGTGGACGGGTACACGCCCATCATGCCCACCTTCAAAGGGCAGGTGAGCGAGGAGGAGTTGCTGCAGCTGATCGCCTTTATCAAGTCATTGGAAACGGAGCCCCAAAAGCCATGAGCACGGCAACCCTTGAACCTTCGATTGAAACTCACGTTCATTACCTGAACGTCAGCTACGGCATCAAGTCGTGGCTGCTCACCACCGACCACAAGCGCATCGCACTGCTCTACCTCGCCTCGATCACCCTGATGTTCTTTGTGGGTGGCTCCGCCGCCGTGCTCATGCGCCTGCACTTGATTGAGCCGCAGGGCGGGCTGGTGGAGCCGGAAACCTACAACAAGCTGTTCACCATGCACGGCATCATCATGGTCTTCTTTTTCCTCATTCCTTCCATCCCCGCCACCCTGGGTAATTTCCTGGTGCCCATGATGCTGGGCGCGCGCGATCTGGCTTTCCCGCGCATCAACCTGTTGAGCTGGTATCTTTACATCATCGGCGCCATCTTCACACTCTCCGCCATCGCTGCCGGCGGCGTGGACACCGGCTGGACACTCTACCCGCCCTACAGCACATCCTATTCGCACACCCATGTCGTGATGGCCGCGCTGGGGATTTTCATTGCCGGTTTTTCGTCCATCCTCACTGGCTTCAATTTCATCGTCACCATTCACAAAATGCGGGCCCCGGGACTCACCTGGTTTCGCCTGCCCCTCTTCATTTGGGCGCACTACGCCACCAGCGTCATCCAGATTCTGGGCACGCCGGTGGTGGCCGTCACCATCGCCCTGCTGGCACTCGAGCGCATGTTCCACATCGGCCTCTTTGACCCGAGCGTGGGTGGCGACCCCATTCTCTTTCAGCACCTTTTCTGGTTCTATTCCCACCCCGCCGTCTACATCATGATTCTGCCCGGCATGGGCGTGATGAGCGAGCTGATCACCTGCTTCTCGCGCAAACGGATTTTCGGTTACAGCTTCATCGCCTTTTCCAGCGTCGCCATTGCCGTGCTCAGCTTCCTGGTTTGGGGCCACCACATGTTCGTCACCGGCCAATCGGTTTACGCCGGCCTGGTCTTTTCGGCCCTGAGTTTTATGGTGGCCATTCCCTCCGCCATCAAAGTCTTCAATTGGATGGCCACGCTTTACAAAGGCTCGATTTCCTATGACGCCCCCATGCTCTACGCCCTTGGTTTTGTGGGATTGTTCACCATGGGCGGCGTCACCGGACTGTTCCTCTCTTCGCTGGCCGTCGACGTTCACGTCCATGATACCTATTTTGTGATTGCCCATTTTCATTACATCATGGTGGGTGGAGCGGTAATGGCTTATCTCGGCGGCGTCCATTTCTGGTGGCCCAAAATCACCGGACGCTTGTATCCGGATGGCTGGGCGCGTTTTGCGGCCCTGGTGATTTTCGTCGGCTTCAACCTGACTTTCTTCCCGCAATACATGCTGGGCTATCTCGGCATGCCCCGGCGCTACGCCGTTTACCCGGCGGAGTTCCAGGTGCTCAACGTGATGTCCTCGGCGGGCGCGTCCATCCTGGGCATTGGTTACCTGATTCCGCTGATCTATCTCACCTGGTCCATGCGTTATGGCAAGGTGGCCGGACCCAATCCCTGGAAGGCCAAGGGCCTGGAGTGGACCACGCCCTCGCCGCCACCCACCGAGAACTTCGAGGAAACTCCCGTGGTTACCGAAGAGGCGTACGCTTATTCCATCGAGGAGGCGTGAGTTGGCCGAACATCAAGCCCACAGCGCGGTCATCGATCCCCTGGCGCACCAGTTCGACGATCTCGAACAGCAGCACGAAGCTTCCAACTTCGGCATGTGGATTTTTCTGGCCACTGAAATCATGTTTTTCGGCGGCATGTTTACCGCCTACACCATTTATCGGCACGAGTACTTCACTGCCTTTGCCGCCGGCAGCCACCTGTTGAACTGGAAATTTGGCGCCACCAACACCGCCGTGCTGATTTGCAGCAGTTTGACCATGGCGCTCGCCGTCCACTCCGCGCAGACCGGTAAGCGCAGGGCGCTGGTCGCGTTCCTGATCCTCACCATCCTGCTGGGCATGGCCTTTCTCGGCATCAAGCTCACTTTCGAGTGGAGCCGCGATTGGAATGAGAACCTCATCCCCGGCCAACTGGTTGCCGGCCATCCCTTCGCGCCCCACGGAGAAGTCCTGAAGCAATTGCAGCAGGCGCACGCTGACTTGCCTCACGTCGAGCTGTTCATGTTCTTCTATTTCGCCATGACCGGCTTCCACGCTCTCCACATGGTGGTGGGCATCGGCCTGCTCACGGTTTTAACCGTCATGGCCTGGCAGGGGCGCTTCTCGCCCCAGCGTTTTAATCCTGTGGAAGGCTCGGGCCTCTATTGGCACTTCGTCGATATTGTCTGGATTTTCCTTTTTCCCTTACTCTATCTAATCGGGGGCATTTCCTGATGGCCGGGCACATTGTTCCTACAAAGATCTATTTCACCATCTTCGCCATCCTCATTGCCATGACCGGACTCACCACCTGGGTGGCCACTTTGGACATGCCTTCGCCCTGGAACACGGTAGTGGCCCTGGCTATCGCCATTTTCAAGGCTTCGCTCGTAATCCTCTTTTTCATGCACGTCAAATACAGCAGCAACCTTACCCGCGCCGCCGTGGTGGCCGGTTTCTTCTGGCTGGCCATCCTGATGGTCCTCACCCTGAGTGATATACTTACACGCCATTGGATTCCGCAAACCACCGGCTGGACAACTACGACGATTGAATCGCCGCGTTGAAATCACCAACCCTCCTCCCATGTAAGCTGGATGGAGTCGTGGTTTTCGCAGCGACATCGTCATCGGTGCAAAAGAGTCCCATGCGTGACGACGCTGGCACAAGGAGCGCAGAATGGGCGGTATGCCCTTCACCTTCCCCAGTCTGGCGCAATCCCGCCGGGCGCGACAGACCGAAAATATGCTAAAGTCGCTGTAATTAAGACCGGGCGAAGCTCTGAAGGGTGACATGGCCTCCGCAGAAAAATCCGCACTCGCTCCCTTGTCAGGGAGGACCATTGCCCATTACCGTGTTTTGGAAAAGATCGGCGCTGGCGGAATGGGTGAGGTCTATCTGGCGCACGATGAACAACTGGACCGCGAAGTCGCCCTCAAGGTATTACCCCAGGGCGATCCGACCGACAAGTCCCACCGCAAGCGGCTGCGAAAAGAGGCGCAGGCGCTTTCGAAATTGAGCCACCCCAATATTGAAACCCTTTTCGAATTTATCACCACGGACGACTTGGAGTGCCTGGTCGTCGAGTACGTCGCCGGAACCACGCTCAGCGATATGCTGGCCGCGGGTGCGCTGTCAGAGAAGGAGGTCGCGCGTTTCGGCGTCCAACTTGCGGACGGCTTGGACAGCGCTCACTCCCAGCGGGTTGTGCATTGCGATCTCAAGCCGGACAACTTGCGCATCACCTCCGACGGAAGGCTGAAGATTCTTGACTTTGGCATTGCCAGGTTGCTAAAGCCGCCTCGCGAGACCACTCGGACTGACACGACAACTGACTCCACCAATAGCTCCGACCAAGGCATGGTGGGCACGTTACCTTACATGGCCCCCGAACAACTCAAGGCAGAGCGGGCGGACGCCCGGACGGACATCTACTCGGCGGGCGCGGTGTTGTATGAGATGGCCACCGGTAAACGCCCGTTCCTCGAAGAAGCAGCGCCCCAGTTGATTGAGGCCATTTGGCATGTGCAGCCCGTTCCTCCCCGGGCGTTAAATCCCAGGATTTCTCCGGAGATGGAGCGGATCATCTTGAAGTGTCTTGAAAAGGAGCCGGAAAACCGATATCAGGCGGCGCGGGAATTGCAAGTCGATCTGAGACAATTGACCTTGCCCGCCACCACCAGGCCGGCTCCGGTTTTTCGCCGGGCGTCGAAATGGTGGAGTCAGATCGGCTGGGTGGCTCTGTTCATTTTTGTGCTTTTAACGGTTCGCGGTCTTTTGAGATTCTGGCGCCGGCCGAAAACTCCCCTCATTACCACAGGCGCGGGACCCATACAGTCACTGGCCGTATTGCCCCTCCAGAATCTTTCCTCCGATCCTCAACAAGAATACTTCGCCGACGGAATGACCGATTTAATGATTACCGATCTGTCTCAAATCCGTGCGCTCCGCGTGATCTCCCGGACCTCGTCGATGAAGTACAAAGGCACCCAAAAGCCAGTCCCCCAGATCGCGCGGGAATTGCACGTTGACGCCGTGATTGAAGGTTCAGTATTGCGCGACGGCGGGCAAGTGCGCATCACTGCCCAGTTGATTCAGGGAACCAACGATGAGAATCTCTGGGCCCAGAGCTACGATCGCGATTTGCGCGACGTTTTGAAGCTGCAGGCGGACGTGGCTGGCGCCATCGCCAATGAAATCAAGATTGCCGTAACCGCGCAAGAACAAAACCGCCTCACCAACGCGCCTCCGGTGATCCCCGCCGCATATGAAGCTTATCTGAAGGGCCGTTATCACTGGAATGGTGGCGGAGAACATGACTGGCTGAAGGCCCGCCAATACTTTGAGCAAGCGGCGCAGCTTGATCCCAATTACGCTCCCGCTTATTCCGGTTTGGCCGAGTATTACTGTTTTACCGATTCACTCGCGCCCAGGGTAAAAATGCCGAAAGCGAAGCAATTTGCGCTCAGGGCCCTGGAGATTGACCCCAACCTGGCCGATGCGCACACTTCGCTCGGAGCGGTCAGATTCTTTGCCGATTGGAACTGGCCGCAAGCCGAGCGGGAATATCAGCGCGCCCTCGAACTGGACCCGGGCAATTTGGAAGCGCGTCGCTTGTATGCAGATTTCTTGTCCGAGACGGGGAGGGATAAGGAAGCCTTGGCCGAGATTCGTCAAGCCCAGCAACTCGATCCGCTTTCCATCTCCAACCAGGTGATGGTGGGCTGGACCTTGTACTTTGCCCGCAAATTTGACCAAGCCGTGGACCAGTGTCGGAAAGCCACCGACCTTGAACCCAATTCCGCCAACGCGCACGATTGCCTGGGGCTCGGCTACCTGGCCAAAAACATGTATCCGAAAGCCATTAAAGAGTGCCGGAAGTCGATGCTCCTTTCCGGCAACGATTTGAACCAGGCCGTGGACCTCGCCACCGCCAACGCTGCGGCGGGCAACAGAGGCGAGGCGGAAAAAACCATGCAAGAGTGGCGCGCATTGGCCCGACGAAGCTACGTCCCATCAACTTTTTTCGCCCGCGTTCATTTCGCCCTGGGAGAGAAGGAGCAGGGATTGGCCCGGCTTGAAAAAGCCTACGCCGAACGCGACGAATATCTCACCCTCCTCGGCGTCGATCCCGCTTTCGATTCGGTTCGGTCCGATCCGCGCTTCCAGGACCTTTGGCGCCGCGTCCGACGGGAACGATCAGTACCATGAGTTGTCGGGCGGTTGGTGCGCCTCCCGCACCGGCGGGTGGGGGCGCCCGGCCCGTCACTTTCCTTCAACCCAACTTCTTCCTGAGTGTCTCCCGGTCCGCCCGCGCTCTGCTTTTCTAACTTCGCCATCTCTACGATTCGTGATAGCACGCCGAGCTGGCGGCCAGCGTGCCGGAGTGCTTGAGAATGACCACTGTCCAAGCCGCTGATTTTTTCGGTGGACGAACTCCCTTAACATGGGGTGGCTTCGCACAAGTGGACATCCACGAAATCGGGCTTTCGGGATAAAACAACTTGTATTTCTTGTCAAATTCCGGCGCATTCTGCTCGAACTCCCGGAATCGGTCGGCGGATAACTCTAGAATTACAATGCGCGGCCAGTGGGGGTTCAAATCTGTTCCATAGAGTTGCAGCACTTTCACGCCCTTGGCTCGTTCCTCCCAAGCAGGAGTTGTCTTTTTCATCTCCGGCCTCCAGTATCTTGATGGTTAAGTTTTACAACTTTGTATGTCAGTATAAGCCGAAAGTCAAGCGGAAATAATATCTTGAGGAAACACAGTCGGTGCGGTAGAGCCGCGACTCCGTTCTGCTTCCATGATGTCAGAAAACCAACATGCTCCCGCCAGGGCGCGAAGACGCACAGTAGATTCGACTCAAAATTATTAGCGGGCATGGGCGCGCCCAAAGCCAAAATCCAGCCCCAAGTTGTCCCTGCCATTCACAGTCCGCTCCCACACTTTGTATGTTACGATAATCCGTTGGCATTCCATCAGGGGAAGCGAAGATAAAATTTGACCCCGGCAAGAACTCCGGACGAACCCACCAGAAAGTTCGTGAGGAAAAAGGCCAGCCCGCCATGGGAATAAAGCGCATACTCGCCACCAACGATGACGGCATTCACGCCGAGGGCCTGAAGGCTCTGGAAAATTGTCTGCTCCCACTGGGCGAGGTCACCGTGGTTGCGCCCGACCGCGAGATGAGCGCCACCAGCCAGTCCATCACCATCCATGCGCCCTTGCGCGTTCACTTGCACGACGACCGGCACTATTCCATTTCAGGGACGCCGGCGGACTCGGTGATCCTGGCCCTGCACCAGTTGCTCGAGGAAAAGCCCGACCTGGTGGTTTCCGGAATTAATCCGGGCGCCAATCTGGGCGAGAACGTGATTTACTCAGGGACGGTGGCGGCGGCATTGGAAGCCACGCTGCACGGCGTTCCGGCCATCGCCGTTTCCTTCGCCTCGCGCAAGAGACTGGAATTTCAAACCGCCGCGGCCTTCGCCCAGCAGCTTGCCGCCCGCGTCCTGGAAGAAGGATTGCCCCCAGGCGTGATGCTCAATGTGAACGTGCCCCGGGGCGAGATTCGCGGCGTCCGCATCACCCGGCAGAGCAGGAAGATCACACAGAACATCATACTGGAAAAGAAAGACCCGCGCGGCCGCCCTTATTATTGGCAGGACGAGACGGTGTCCTTTGACAACGTCGAGCCCGACTCCGATTACGCGGCCATCATCGCGCACGAAATTTCCATTACGCCGCTGCAAGCCGACCGCACCGACTACGAAAGCCTGAAGCGACTTTCCGATTGGTTGCCCAGGTTTCAAACCCCCGTTTTCAAGTAGCGGCCCTCAAGCTTATGCCCAAGATCCGAGTTCGATTCGCTCCCAGCCCCACCGGCTCTCTGCACGTGGGCAACGCGCGCACGGCGCTGTTCAATTGGCTCTTCGTGCGCCATCACGAGGGAACTTTTGTCTTGCGAATCGAAGATACGGACGTGGAACGATCAGAGGCGCGATACGAAACCCAATTGCTGACGGACCTGAAATGGTTTGGACTGGATTGGGACGAAGGCCCGGACAAGGGTGGCCCGTTCGGCCCTTACCGCCAGTCCGAGCGGCTCGATACTTACGCTCGTCACGCCACGCAACTGATCGACGAGGATCACGCCTACCACTGTTTTTGTTCGGCGGAACAACTTGAGGAGGAACGCCAGGCCGATTTGAAAGCCGGCCGTCAACCCAAATATTCCGGGCGCTGCCGGAAGCTTTTGCGCGTGGAAGCGGCGCGCCGAATTTCGGCGGGTGAGGCCGCTTCCATTCGCCTGAAAATCCACGCCAGCGCTTTTAGCTGGCACGATCTGGTGCACGGGCCCACCACCATTTCGAGCGAGGTCATCGGCGACCCTATACTGGTGCGCTCGGACGGCCATCCGGCCTATAACTATGCCGTGGTCATTGACGATCATCTGATGGAGATCACCCACGTGATTCGCGGGGACGATCACATCTCGAACACTCCCCGCCAACTCGCGGTCTATCAGGCTTTCGGGTGGGAGCCGCCGCAGTTTGCTCACCTCTCAACGATTCTGGGGCCCGACCGGACCAGGCTTTCCAAACGTCATGGCGCCACTTCGCTGGCGGAATTTCGCGCACGCGGCATCCTGCCCGTAGCGCTCAGGAATTATTTGCTCCTCCTGGGCTGGTCGCACCCCGACGGAAAAACGGAAAAACTGAGCGAGCAGGAGATGGTGAAAATGTTTTCGCTCGACCGCGTCAACAAAAGTCCGGCGTCGTTTGACATGGCCAAGCTCGACTGGCTCAACTGGGAATATCTGGCTTGCGGCGATCTGGACCATGAAGGGCGCCTGAATGTTTTCCGCGAGGCATTCCGGGAATATTTGACATCGAACAATTATTTGAAGCCGGAAGAAGTTGAGAAAGCCGCCGGACTCATCGACGCCATGCTCGGCATTTATCTCGACAGCAAAGGACGCACCGGATTCGGCGACCTGGCGAAACTGGTTTTCGATTACGATGCCCAATTGGTTGCGAAGAGCGGGGATACTCGCGACGTGGCGGAGGACGAAGCCCCGCGCACCGTATTGAAGGCGTTCATCCCGAAAATAGCCGTCGCCAATGAGGTAACGTACGAGGAATTCCGTCGGGCGGCCAAGAGCGCTCAGCAGGAAACGGGGAAGAAAGGCCGTGAGCTATTTCATCCCATTCGCGTCGCGGTCACTGGCGCTGTCAGTGGTCCCGAACTCGAAAAACTGATACCGATTTTCGAGGCAGGCGCCAAACTTTCATTGGCACGCCCGGTGAAGAGCACAGCCCAACGCTTGCGCGAGTTTGCCGCCGCGGCGGGACTGTAGATTCCATGTCCAAACGAGGATCAGGTTTGCCGCCCGACGCGCTTTACGGTATCAACGCCGTGAAGGAAGCCCTGCACGTACGCGCCATGGATTACGTAATGGTGACGCAGGGCCAGCACAGCCGCAGGGTGCAGGAGTTGATTGACGAATGCAGGGCTGCCGGCATTTCCGTGCGATTCGCACCTCGAATCGCGGTGGAGCGCGCCGCCGGCTCGCCTCAACATCAGGATATTGTGGCCATTTGCGCCGTGAAAGCTTATGACGACTTGGCCAGTCTTTTCCGTTCTGCCCCCAAGCCTTTGTTTCTGGCGCTGGATGGGGTGGAAGATCCGGGAAACCTGGGAGCAATTGTGCGCACTGCGGTGGCGGCGGGATCGAATGGAATCATTATCCCGGAACGCCGCGCCGCCGGCCTCTCGCCTGCGGTGGCCCGGGCGGCGGCAGGCGCACTCGAGCACATGAAAATCGCGCGCGTCACCAACCTGGTGCGGGCGTTGATGGACCTGAAAGAGCATGGCGTTTGGGTTTATGGCTTCGAACCGCAGGCACAGAAATCCTACCTCGATCTCGATTATACCGGCGCCTGCGCCCTGGTGGTGGGGGGGGAGGGACGTGGTCTGCACCGCCTGGTCCGCGAAGCGTGCGATGACCACGCACTCATTCCGTTGCACGGGCCGGTCCAATCACTCAACGTTTCGGTGGCCGCAGCGGTGGTATTATACGAGGCCGCGCGGCAACGCCATCGCAGCGGTGCGCCGGCCCAAGAACAGTAATCCTGAAAGCGATGGGCCCAAGCACCTTGCAACGTAGCTCGTAGCCGTGACATCTTAATAAGGGCAGGCTCATAATGAGGGCCGCAAGAGGATTTATGCTTTTTTCCTCAACCCTATTACGCGCGGCGCGAATCGGATCATTCGCGCTGGCCGGATTGGCGTCCGCAACGCTTTTCATTTCCCCGGCGCGCGCGCAGGATGGCGTGACGGGCGGCCGGCCTGTGTATTCGACTCCGAAGCCCAAGAATCCGTCCAGCGCACCGGATGCCGCGCCCGACAAACAGGAAAAAGTTATTCGAGTTCCCTCCAACCTCGTCACCACGCCGGTGGCCGTTATAGATAAATCGGGCCAGTTTGTTTATGACCTGGGTGAAAATGATTTCGAGATTCTCGATAACGGCATTCAACAGAAAATTCAAAGTTTTGACACCGAGATGCGACCGCTGGCCCTGGTCATCGTCATCGAGACCAATGAAAAGACGAAGGCGTTGCTCGATCAGGTGCACCCGCTGGCGTCGATGTTTTCCAGCCTGCTGGTGGGCACCCGAGGAGAAGTGGCGGTCATTTTTTACAACGATCGCGTGCAGGTTGGGCAGGACTTCTCCAACGACAGCGACAAACTGAGCGCCACCTTCCGTGATTTTACCGCGCGCAGTGATGGAGCGCGTTTGAATGACGCCCTTTGGCGCGCCGTCAGCATGCTGGAATCGCGGCCCAAAGCGGAGCGGCGGGTGATCGTCGCCTTTTCGGACGGCTACGACTCTGGAAGCCAGACGGGGAAACAGGAAATCGTTCGCCGAGCGACCTCGGCCGAAGTGGCCATTTATGGCCTGGGCTTCAGCCCATCCAAGGAACTGTTGAAAAAAAATCCGGAACTCCCTGGCCCCACCCCTGCGGATAATAACGTCGCGCTTCCCACTCCGCCGAACACCGTTCACGATCCCACGAATTCCACCAATGAATACCAAACGCCCGCCCCGGTGATTCCGATTATGGTAGCCTCGGGAGAAATTATCCGCTCCGCACTGGCCAAAAGCTCGCTGGAATTTTATGCCGGCTACACCGGCGGCGTCTTCTATTCCCACTGGTCGGACAAGAAGTTACAGGACCAACTGAATAGAATCGCTTCTGAAATTCAGAGCCAGTACGAGTTGGCCTACGTGCCTGATACCAGCGGCGAGGCGGGATTCCATCGCATCGAGGTTCGCGTTCGGCGCCATGGCGTGAGGGTGCGCGCGCGCGCGGGGTATTTTTCTCCGGGTAAAACCCCTTAGAAATTACCTCGACATTTCGAAGGAAAGTTTTGCGGGGCTTGTGGACGGAAGGAGCGTTGCCAGGAGCCCTTCGCGACAAGCCTTGGCGCGCGATTCAATTACCGGCAGCGCAGTCTAATCGTATTCTTCGGTTTCCATCACTTCAACGCGCTTCCCAGCCTTCACGTCAATCTCAGCCAGATAAGGACGCATCGTTTGCGGGGGAACATCCAGGACGATCGCCCGAGTCACACCCTGCTCTTCGTACACAATGGCGAAATATTTGTTTCGGTGGCCCCCGACTATGGGGAGAACCGTGTCTGGGGTGACTTCCCACTTGATTTTCATTTTTCGGATTTTTCTGCTGATATCCGGGCGGTACTGCATCAGCTTAATGGAAGAATAGGGTACAGAAACGGAGCCGTCAGTGTATTTAAATGTCAGGGCACTTGTTCCCACCTCCACGAAACCCTCACACGACTTGGGAATCTTCTCAGTTCCACCGTCGTACTTAAATGGCGTAGCTCCGTGTTTTTTACCGGCATGCGCGAAGCTCCCCGCGCCCAGCAGAACCAACATCACCAAAAGGAATTTCAAAGCACCGCTCGTTTTGGTCCAACTCATCACGTTTCCCCACCTGCCTCGATGTGATTTGATTTGCAGCCCCAACCTTTTTGACCCGATCACATAATCCCTTGCATCATTCCAAAGCTTCCACGTAATGGTGACTCGATGATGCAGGTCACATATCCTTGGATGCGGGTACCGGGATGGGCGGGTCTTGCGCGGGAACTTCGACGTCGAGATACCATGGAACCGTGATGGTTCCCCACCGCGCCGGCTCAAATCTGAAATGACCCGCCATTCTCATCACCGCATCGTAGTCGGATGGAAATCCTTCAATGGGATTCACATCAATGGCCTGCCCTTCCTCATTGACCAAAACTCGCATGTGCACCAGATTTGATTGGACCGGGGGTTTATCCAGCACCTGAGGCGGCCGGACCTGCCGGTTTAGGTCCTTAACAGCTTCGGGAGGTATGTGGTCCGGCTGAATGTTACGAAGGCTGAAGTTCACTTCCACGACAGTTACAAATGGAACGGGGCCGGCAATGGTTTGGAAAGGTTTATATTTCCATCGGCGCACCGCGTTCAATGCGGCGGCCGCAAGAAACGGATGCCCCTGGACCACGTTGGCCTCTGTCACTTTGCCTTCACCGGAAACCAACACTTGCATGCGCACTCTTCCTTGAATGTAGTTTAACTTGGCCAGTGCCGGGTAATCCGGTTTGGGTTGGGCCAGGATCAAATTGGCCGCGGCCTTGCGGTTTAGAATCACGGGGTCTGATTTGGAAGATTTCGATTGCGCGGACGCGCAACAGGCAAGGCACAAGCAACCGAGGGCCAATTCCACAGCATATCGGCCTTGATGGGCGCAATGTTTAAGTCTGGCCATTAGATTCCATAATGACCTGGGCCACAACGTATCGGTCGGAGTGGGAGATTGAAACAGAAGCACGGGTGACCCCAAGCTCTCTCGCCACCGCCAGCGCCCGGCCGGTCAGCACCAATTCGGGTTTGCCGGTCGGCAAGTGAGTCACCTCCACGTCCACCCAATGAACCCCGTTTCCCCAACCCGTCCCGAGCGCCTTAAACGCCGCCTCCTTGGCGGCGAAGCGGGCAGCGTAACGCTCCGCCTTATTCTTGAACTTTTCACAATAAGCGATTTCCGCCGAAGTATAAATCTTTTTCGAAAAACGCTCGCCGTGGCGCTCGAAGACCTGTTCGATGCGCGAAGTTTCGGCGATGTCGACTCCCGTCCCAACAATCATAGCCACGTCACCCCACGGTCCGCGCCCTCGGCATTCCGGACCACGAACACGCGCGGGCCGGAAGGGTGAATCACGGGCGTCCGAATCAGCAGGTTTGGTCGCAATTGCCCCCTCGGATTTCCAGAGCCCCCTCTGGAGAGTCGTAATACAACCACGATAACAAATCGGGACTGAAATTTCAACGGCGGCGGGCGGGCACTGGGTCGGCTTGGGTCTCGGGTAGCGCCGATCTTTAGATCGGCATCTTGAATTTCATTGACTTGCCGGCCTGAAGGTCGGCGCTACTTCAGACTGACCCACTGCCGGCGCGCGCGATGGCTCTGCAGCCTCGTGCTATATTGGATTGTGCCGCAACCAGGATTCAAAATTGTTACCCGTGAGGGAGTGAAACGGCTTGAAGCCACCAAACTTGCGCGCGCGAGGTGGGTGCTGCACGCTTTCAGCACCCGCATCCAAGGAGTAAGCCGTGCGCCCGCAGCAGGGCTGAATCTCGGTTACGTTGAGGGCGACCAACGAAAGAATGTTGAACGCAACCGGGAGCGGTTCTTCCGTGCCTTGGGGGCCGGGCAATTTCCTCTCGCCGAACTGCGGCAAATCCATTCAACCCTAGTCTACCAAGTCGTGCGGGGGAAGCGAGGGAAGCTCGAATATCGCCCCTCCGGTTACCCCAATCCCCCAGGCTCGCGCCCCGCGGCGCCGGCGGGAGACGCGCTGCTCACTCAGGAACCCGGCGTATTGCTCTCTGTCCGGGGAGCAGACTGCATGCCAGTACTCCTTGCGGATCCCCGGCAACGCGCCGTGGCCGCCATTCACGCCGGGTGGCGCGGAGCGTTGGCGGGTGCAGTGGAGAAAACCGTGGGGGAGATGGTGAGGATTTTTGGCTCGCGGCCCAACGATTTGCTGGCCGCCGTCGGCCCTTCCATCCGTGCGTGTTGTTACCAGGTGGGCGATGAAGTCGTGACTGCGTTCTGCGGCCGCTATCCGAACGGCGAGAGTTTCTTTCGTCCCGCTCCGCATGACAAAGTAGAGGAAGACATTTCGCGCCGCTACCCTCTTTTATTCCTCTCCAAGCAACCGCCGGGCCATGGACCGGAATCCGTCCCCACCATACACCTGGACCTTGCCGCTGTGGCCCGCCACCAACTGCGAAGCGCAGGACTGATGAACTCGAAAATCCAGGTGGCGGACTTCTGCACCGCGTGCCGCACGGATATTTTCTTTTCGCATCGCCAGGAAGGTGGCCGGACGGGAAGAATGATGGCCGTCATCGGGATTAGAAGTTAGGTGTTCATTGCCGCCCATGGAGGGTTCGGGGTTGTTTGAGCGCGTCCTTCGGAGAACCTCATGCGCCGTGTACTCCCTCCAGGCGCAGTTGTCCGCACGCGCCCATGATGTCCTGGCCGCGGGAGACGCGGATGAAGGCAGGCACACGCCGGTTGGCAAGCACTTGCTGAAACGCCAAGACGCGCCCGAGAGGTGGCGAGCGGTAGGGCAGCCCAGGACCGGAATTATAAGGTATCAAGTTTACTTTGGCGGGAATATTCCGCATCAGATCGGCCACGCGGGCGGCGTCCGCGTCCGAATCGTTTACTCCCCCCAGCAAGACATATTCAAACGTCAATTTTTCCCGCGGCCGCAGAGGATATTCCCGGCAGGCCCGCAACAATTCCCGCAAAGGATATTTCCGGTTGATGGGCATCAGTTCGGTCCGTTGTTCGTCGGAGGAGGCGTTGAGCGAAACTGCCAAATGGGGACGTGCCGGCTCGCGAGCCATGTCCTTAATGCGGGGGACGATTCCGGAAGTAGATATCGTGATGTGCCGCAAAGCCATAGCGACGCCCGCCGGGTCCGCCAAGATCTCCACCGCCTTCATAACCGGAGCATAGTTCAGCAGCGGCTCACCCATACCCATAAAGACGACGTTCAGGCGCGACCGCCGGGGAATGTGGTGGGCGACGGCCAGGCACAAGACCTGACCCACAATCTCGCCCGCGGTCAAATTTCGCTTCACACCCAGGAGGCCGGTAAAGCAAAACCGGCAATCGACGGCGCAGCCCACCTGGCTGGAAATGCACAGGGTGGTCCGGTTTTCCTCCGGCATGTAGACCGCCTCGGCTGATTCGCCGTCCTCAAGTCCCAAAAGATAACGGATGGAACCGTCACGCGAAACAAACTCCCGCGTGATTTGCGGATAGAGAACGGCGTAATATTGGTGGAGATATGCGCGGAATTTTGCATGCAAGTCGGTGAAACCGGTCCAATCGCGCTCCCGCCGCGCGTATACCCCTTGGTAGACTTGGCGGCCGCGAAAACGCGGCTGGCCGCAGTCCACGGCCAGCCGTTCCAGTTCGTCGCAAGTCATGCCGAGAAGATTATTCTGTCGCATTAAGGTCAGCAGAATCGAGTCGGCCCCAAAAGTCGAAGCACGCGCGGAAAACATCCTCCAAGAAATGGCCAGCTCCGCATTTTATAATTCGGAAACCGGTCACGGGATGATTTTTTTCAGGAAATGGAAGCGCCCTTTTTTCTTGGTGGGTGTGGGCAGGTCGGGGATGTTCTCGCTCTTGGACTTGTCTGCGCTCCCCTTGGCTTGAGCGGCTTTATCCTTGCCCGAAGAGTTCGGTGTGCCGGTGGCGGACTTCTGCGCCGTAGGAGCAGGTTTGGTGGCTGGGTCGCCAGCCTCAGGTTTCGCTGCCGCCGGCTTATCCGATTTGAGCGCGCTGTCACTCACTTGCTCAACCGCAATCCCCGAGCCTCCGGGGGATTCCGGCGCCCCAGCAAGCACCGTCGGGGCGGGCTTCTGGCCCAGGTGGACGGGGCCATGACGAGTGGCACTCACGTCAGGGGCACTGGAAAGTATGCCGGTAAATTTCCCCATCATGCTCTGGCGAGGGCGATAAGCCCGGTCCGCTCTGGCGCGCGCGAGGGTGGCGCGGGTGGCATGGGGAATCGGCTCGTGCAAAGCAGTCAGCCGTTCCTTCGCATCGGGCACCAACGGGCTGAGGGGGTGATCGGTGATCAACTCGGAGTAATATCCCGCAGCGTCTTTGGGGGTTTTCATACGCTCGAGCGTCTGACCCAAATACCAGAGCGCGCTGTCTGCTCTGCTGTAATTAGGATAGTTGTCGGCGATTTCCTGGAAACGCGAGCGCGCGGCGCGGTTCGCCTCCTTCAAATAATAGAACTCGGCAATCCGGTAATCGCTTTCGCCCAGGACTTCCTGCACTTCACGCAACCTGCCCTTCACTCGCGGCATCACTTTGCTGTCCGGATACTTCATCAGAAATTCTTTGAACTCGGCTTCCGCCAGCCTGGCTTCGGTGCGGTCGCGATCCGGTTTGCCCATCATACGGAAGTGGGCCATGCCCGCGCGGAATTGCGCCTCGGGAGCCTCCGGCGCAGTGGGAAAGAAAGTGATGAAATCTTTATACTCAGCCTCCGCCTGGGTCAGCCCCGAAACTCCGCCCTCGTTGTAATACGAATCCGCGATGGCCAGCTTCGCTTTGGAAAGGAACTCGCTGTCAGGGTACGTGTTCAGCAGGGCTTGAAGGGTGAGCCGGCCCACGTCAAACCGCCCGTGCGCAATTTCATTTGACGCCCGTTCATAGAGGATTTTGTCCGGCTGGTCGGCCGCGGCCGTGGGGCCCGGCAAGTTGTAGTTCCCCTTGTGACGGTTCATGAGCCCGCAACCCGTCAGCCCCATCATGCCCACGGCTGCAAGTCCCGATGAGGATAAGAATCGTTTCAAGGTTTGGTTCTTCATTCGCATGGAGTGGCGGTGGCCGCCTCTTTCCCATTCCCACGACTTCAAAATTGGACGAACGCCGCGCCCTCAGACTCTTTGCGTTTCCGTGGTTGCTGCTGCCAGACGGATCCAATCGGCTAACCGGACTTTTGGGCTCTCTCTATCAAAGATGGCGGAACCGGCCACCAGGATGTCCGCCCCCGCTCGAATAACACTCTCCACTCGCTCGAAGGTCAGGCCGCCTTCCACCTGGATGGCGAATTTCAGGCGGCGCTCGTCCCGCCGGCGGACTGCGGCGCGGATCTTGTCAAAGGAGTCGGGAATGAAAGCCTGCTCCTGAAGACTTGTATCCGCTGTAAGGACAGTCAGGAAATCAATTTGTCCCATCACGTCCGCAATCGCGTCCACAGGGGTTGAAGGATTCAAAGCCGCTCCAGCCTTGGCGCCCGCCGCACGGATAATCTCCAGAACCCGGTGCAGATTCGCCGTGGACTCGGGATGAACCGAAACTATGTCCGCACCTGCCGCCACAAATTCAGCCGCGTAGCGCTCCGGCCTTTCCACCAACAGATGCACATTCAAAATCAAGTCGGTGGCGCGCCGGAGGCTCTTAACCACGGGCTGGCCGGCGGTAATGCCGGGGGCGAAATGACCGTCCACCACGTCCAGATGAATCATGGGTGCGCCGGCGGCCTTTACCCATTCCAGCGCTTCGCCCAGCCGCGCAAAGTCCGCTGAAAATAATGACGGCGCAATTAAAGCCATAAAGACGCTTCGGAAACGTTTTGGGAACCGGCCCGGCCAGGGATTCGCCCCTCGGGAAATACAACTTAAATAGGTTACCACATCTTATTCCAATTTGTGATTTGCGATTGGTGATTTGTGGTTTTTGAGTTTCGGTTTTCCAGTTTCGATTTTCGATTTTCTAGTTTCGAATTTCCGTTTTTCATCCTTGCACGCAAACAGGGATAGAGAGCGCATCGCTGTCTTTTTGTTGATTCTAATGAACATTCCGGCTTCGTTCGTCATGTTCACTTTTTCCCAAGCGCCATTTCATGGGCTGTGGGTCCTTGCTATTTGGCGGAAAGAAGTGGGCCTTCCAATGACAAACCGGCTCAATGACGCAATCGCCCGGCTCATTCAAAACTGCAACAGGAGGATGCGCCACCCATTTGATCTTGCGGAAAACAGGGAATATTCCAGCCTTGTTCGGCCGTTCTTCGTTCCTGCACATCATCTCAGTCATCAAGCCCATAATTCCAAGCCCCCCGCTCCCGCTTTTTAGACTGTTAACTATAACATACATTTCTCGATGTGTTAACACATTTCTTTTAGATAGGTGTTATTAGGGGTTCAGTGGCGAAAAGGGTTGGTTGAGTTTGGCATCTGTTTCTTTGGGACGCGAAAAGCCGCGGTCCCCAAGATCGGGTGTTCGCGCTACGCTTGCTTTTCCAAGATTCGTCCAAGCAAACCTGTATAACATCCGAGAGAAGGAGCCTCGATTCATGTCGACGAAGGAACGACAGGACAGGATTCCTGTGGCATGCGCGGATTGCCCCCGCTGCCGCAAAAAGAATGTCGTGGGGAGGGTCGCGTCGGCCCGCAGCGGGTTCAACTCATCAGTGGAGCGCACGATTACCTGCAAGCAGTGCCACAGCGTTTTCGCGCTGCACGAGTGCGAACTACAGACACGCCGCCACCCGAGGGAGATTATGGACGCAGAGTATTGCGTTGCTACCCTTCCCTGGATTGAATAGGTCGGCACGCGGTGCGTACCATACATCGCGCCTGTTGTGAACTGTGCGATGTGAAATGTTGGGGGAGTCGGCACAGCATGACAAAAATGGCCTCGGCCTCTATGCCTCCTCAAGAGCCAGCGGCTATGGCCACTCCTGTCACTGGCCCGCGGGCCGGCTGGCACAGGTCCTCCGGACCTGCGATGTTTGCACTAATTGCGCCACAGGCGTGCAGACCTCCGCAAGGGTCTGCGCCGGCCATCCAGAGAATGTGCATCGCTGTCGCGGATGTCAGTCTTTGAGGCTAAACAATGAATGACAAATATCTGCAGGGGATGCGGATCGAACTCAGCCGTCCGTCGACGAAGAACCAGCAATTCACGGTCCAACTCAATCAAAATTGTCGTCTTGAAAGTGGCGGGGCGCTAATGGATCAGGATGCCGGGCCCATGGAAGCGCTGAACAAGCTACTGAAGACCGCCACAGCACGAGGTACACTCAGCTGGCAATCGGCAGCAGAGCTGCTTTGCGATCTGCGCGAGAAAGGCAGCGGCCTCACCGGACAAGTTTCTCAGCAGGCTCAGGCGGTTTGTCAGAACGCTGCCGAATTGTTGCGCACGTCGATGGAGAAGGCTGCTCGTGAGGCCGGGCCCGAAGCATATACGGCTTGGCTCGCCGCCGAAGCGCACTGGAAGAACTTTCAAGACGCATGGACCTCCAAACCCTTGTCTTGGTTAAGAGACCCTCTCATCTCGGCCAGCGGACTGGTCGAGCGCCTGCTCGCGAAAGGGCAAGAGGGAGGAAATGCCGGATACATTCGAGTGCTTAAAGAGCATGGCTTCAACTTGGGCCCGCTGGGCCGACAGATCCTCGACCGCATACGCAACGACAGCTTCGCCGTACGGGATGGTCGTTTGGGAGGCTACTCGAACGATTTCCTGCGGGAGATACTCGGACCTAACGGGACAGACGAACTTTACCGCCTTGCTGCCGTCGCTCGCGCTATGGGGTTTGCCGCGGAGAAGTAAATAGCCCTGACCTCCGCTTTTGAGGTCACCGGCTCTTTCGATCACGAGACCGAAGGGCCGGCAGCGAACCCCGACACATCGAAGCCTCATTTTGACATTCCACCCCATGTCGATTACCTTAAACAGACCATGAAGAATCTGGTGTGGACATTGGCAGTGGTCTTGGCTGGCATGGTAGCTGCCCTGTGCGGGTGCAGCCGTTTTGCTGGAATCAATTCCAAGAGCGCGGTGCAGGCGGCGATTGAGGCGCACCTGAAGCAGCGGCCCGGCCTGGCGCTCTCCAACATGAGCACTGAGGTTCAAGACGTTAAGTTTGACGGAGACACGGCGAATGCCCAGGTGGTTTATGTGAGCAAGGATTCGCCCGACCTGAAGGTTGAAGTTCGTTACGTTTTGCGGCGTCAGGGCGATCATTGGGAAGTGGTGTCGAGCACTCCCGTGGGCGGCGTAAATGGGAATCCTCACGGCGGCGTGGCAGTTCCGCCTTCGCCTGGAATGCCTCCCCAAACAGTGCCGGCAACACCCTCCGCAGTGCCCCCGCCCCAGGCCAGCCATTAGCTTCTTGCGCCGCCTAACTCTTTCCTGGCTCTCAGCACACTTGCCCTTGATATCTACTGTTGCAAGCCGCAGATGAACGAAGGCGGCAGCTATCGTTACCGCACTTTAAGGCCCGCTACGGCGGGCGGGACTGCCACGAATTTGCGGGCGAAGCCCGCCATGAACTTCGGCAGCGAAGCTGCCGCCTTTGACCTGGTCCATACTTCGGCGTGACAGAATACTGGCGCGGGCTTCGCACGTTATGCGGTCTTAAGGGTGGCTTTGATCTCGTCCTGAAGCTTTTTCACTTCCTTCTCTTTGTCCTTGTCCGGTTTATCCTTCAAGGTGGTCAGGGCAACTTTCGTCACATCGGTGGCGGTGCCGCACAAAGTCTTTAATTTTTCAGGGTCGTACGAATGTTTTTTGTCGAACATGCCGGCGGCAATTTCGAGTTGCTGGGCAAGAAAGATCGCGAATTTATAATTGTCAAGCATCACCGGCCCGGCCTTCATCCCGTTTCGGGCTGCCGCGCGGCCGCCGCCCACAATCTCCCCCAACGTGTCGTCAATTCCCTTTCGTAGCGCGTCTACTGCCAACGCATCCTGTGCCCCCGAGTCAATACCGCCTCCTTCGACCACTCGACTGAGCTGGGTCAGCACGGTTGGACCTTCCGCGGTGGGATAAGGTGCCTCCAGCGTCAGGCCTTTGGGCAGATCTCCGCCCTTGGTAAGCTGGCTGGCGGCCAACTGAAGATTGAGCGCGGCTTCCCCTCCGTACTCGAGATTGTTCTGCCTTTGGAAGCCGAAATCCGTTCTGGCGCTGGGCACCTTGGATTTCTCCCAACCCTTTGAATATGCTTCACTCAGTTCTTTGAAAGCCTTCACCTGCCCGCTGAAGATGACGACGCGCAGCACCCGGGCGCGGTCTGTGTATGCGGTGGGTGGAGTTGAAGTCGCCAAACTTTCGCTGAATTCGATGCAGCGCTTTAAATTGCCCTTGGCGAACAGGTCCGTCGCGTCAGAGTAATCGCCGGCCGGCCCGGCGGGTCGCTGCACGGTGGGCCCGCAGCTCGCCATGAAAATTAAAGCCAAAGGAATGCTAACCAAGAAGTGGAATCCCCCGGAACGGTCAGAACCTACAGGTCTCATTTTGCCCCCCTGGGAATCAAGGAATGTGGAACACAATATAAGGCAAGCCGGGAAGCAATACAATATCGGATAATTATTTTCGAGGCCTCTGCGGACCTTCTCGTCCCGGCGAAAAATCAGCCCTTGCGCAGTGCGCGCCAACTTCCCGTGGAAAAGAAAATTCCAGCGAACACCAGCCCGGAGCCCACGGAGGTGGGCCGCGTCAGGCGTTCGCCCAAAAAAATTATGGCCACTGCGGCCGCGAACACCGGTTCCAAATAAGAAAACATTCCCACCCGGCTTGCCTCAATGTAGGCCAGGCCCCAGTTCCAAAAGTTCATGGCCAGCGTTGCCGTGCAAAAACCCACAAAAGCCATGGCCAAAAGAGTGGGAAGGTTGACTCCGGCGGGGTAAAATCGATTCTCCTTCACCCAGACCCAGGCCACGGGCAGGAGGGCTCCCAGCGCCAGAATATAAAACGTGAAAGCTTCGGGCGGGACACGTTGGGTCAACCGGCGCGTGATGATGGCATAACCCGCCCAATAGCAAGACCCCGCCAGCACCCAAAGGTTGCCGGCCATCGCCCCGTGCAATTGAACTGTGTCCGGGCGCCCTTGAGTGATGATCAACGCCACGCCCGCGAAACCCACGCTTGCGCCCAACAGTTTTTGCCTGCCGAAAGACTCGCGCAAAAACATCGCGGCCAGAACGCCGATGAGGACAGGAGAAAAACCATAAATCAGCGCGGCGTTGGTGGCCGTTGTGGAGGCCAGGCCGAGATTGGTGAGGCCGTTCAGGACGTTCTGGCTTAAAAGGCCAAACGCCACCATGGGCCAAAACAATCGAGGCGGCAAACTCAGGTCGCGCCATTTTCCGCGGATCGTCGTCCACGCAATTTGAGTGGCGGCGCCAAAGACGCTGGCTCCGGCAAGAAATTCAAGCGGCGAGACCGTGCGCAAAGCGAATCGGGCAACGGAAAAACCGGCGCCCCAGAAAAACGCGGACGCGGTCAACGCCAGGTAGACGAGCCTTCCGGCCGGGCGATTGGTCCGCGCGGACTGCGCGCTCCGGGACTCCTTCGCCAGTGTCATTGAGCTTTGATCTCCGTCCAGTAACGATCGTAGAGCGTGATCACGGGCCCAACGTCGCGCATGAATTCACAGTGGATGAGCGAAGCCGGGGCTGGAAAAATGGCGGGTTCAGCGAGGATCCAGCTTTCCACATCACGCGACGCGTAGCGGTTGGGAACATTAAACCCGCAATCGTTGATGAACATGCCCACCACTTCGGGCCGGTGAAAATAGTTGATGTATTCCAGGGCCAGGTCTTGGTGCGGAGCGTTGCGCGGCACGCAGGCGTTGTCCACCGAGATCGTGCATCCTTCCTTCGGGATTACGTATTTGATGTGCGGCTCGTCGCGCATGGCGAAAGTCATGTTGCCGTTGTAGGCCTGGGCGATCCAGGCGTCAGCGGCCACCAGGTCCTGCTCAAAGTTGGAGCTGTTGTAACCCTTCACCAGGGGTTTTTGCCGCATCAGCAGATCGCGAGCCTGGCGGATTTCGTCGGGATTGGTGCTGTTCAGGGAGTAACCCAGCTTTTTCAAAGCCATCCCGAACACTTCGCGCGTGTCATCGAGCAGCAGAATGTGCCCCGCGTAGCGCGGATCAAACATCACGTTCCAACTATCCACTTTTTCCTTCACCAGGTCGGAACGGTAAGCCAGGCCGGTGGTGCCCCAAACGTAGGGCACCGAATAATCGTTGTGCGGGTCAAAGGAGAGTCCGCGAAAGCGCGGGTCCACGTTGGCCCAGACGGTGGGCAGTTTGCTATGGTCCAGCCGGGCCAGCAATCCCTGCTGGATCAGTATCTGCACCATGTAGTCGCTGGGCACCACGATGTCGTAATTGGTGTTGCCGGCCTGGAGTTTGGCCAGCAGCGCTTCGTTTGAATCGTAGAGGTCGTAATTCACATGGCAATGGAATTCGCTCTCAAACCCGTGAATCACGCGCGGCGAAATGTAGGTGGACCAGCAATAGATGTTGAGTTGGGGCAGCGCCGCGCCGACCGGCCAGGTGCGCGCCACCACAGGCACGGCCATGAGCAGAAAAACGGTGGACACACTGACCAGCGCCGTGCGGGTTTTGATGGCCCCGCGTTCCAGCCGTTGGGCAAAATAGACCAGGGGAATGGTGGCGGCCAGGATCACGGTGGATATGGCGTTGATTTCCGGAGTGATGCCGCGTTTGAGCATGGAATAAATTTCCAGCGGCAGCGTGGTGGATTGCACTCCGGAAACGAATGAGGTGATCAGGTAATCGTCCAGAGAAGTGGTGAACACCAGCAAAGCGGCGGAAATGATTCCTGGCGCGGCCAACGGAAGGGTGACGCGGAAGAAAACGCCGACTTCATTGGCGCCCAGGTCCAGCGCCGCTTCCTCATAAGCCCGGTCCGTCCCCGCCAAGCGCGCCCCCACCACAATGATGACGTAGGAAATACAAAATGTGATGTGGGCAATAATGATGGTGGCCAGGCTCAATTGAAATCGCAGCAGGCTGAAAAAAATAACCATGGCCACGGCAATCACAATCTCCGGGATGACGAGAGGCAGATAGATCAGGCCGTCCAGCAAAGTCCGGCCGCGCAAAGTGGTGCGCGCCAAAAGCAGAGCCGTGAGCGTCCCGAAGATCACGCAGAAAATCGTAGTGGCGCTCGCCACCGCAAGGCTGTTGGTGAGCGATTGGAGGATGTGCTGGTTGTGCCACAAGGAAACATACCACTCGATGGAAAAACCGAGCCACCGCGCCGAGAGCCGGGAACGGTTAAAGGAGAAAATCACCAGCACGGCAATGGGCGCGTAAATGAAAAGGTAAACGACCAAAGCTGAAGCGGTGAGGCCGATGCTTTTCTTGCGCCCGCCACGCATCAGAGAATCTCCCGGGTCACTTGTTGCGCCCGCCGAAGGCTGACCATAAGCAGCGCGAGGACCACAAAAGTAAGAAGGAACGCCACGGCGGAGCCAAAGGGCTGGTCGCGCACCGCGGAAAACTGATTCTGGATCAGATTGCCCACCATCATGGTCCGCGCCCCGCCCAGCAGGTCCGGCGTAATGAACGCGCCGATGGAGGGAATGAACACCAGAATTGAGCCCGCCACCAAGCCGGGAGTTGAAAGCGGCAGCGTGACTTTCAGGAAAGTGGCCGCGCGGGCCGCGCCCAGGTCTTCGGCGGCTTCCAGCAGGGCCGGATCAATTTTTTGCAGGACGGTGTACAGCGGCAGAATCATGAAGGGCAATTCACCGTAGACCAGCCCGATAAAGACGGCAAACGGAGTGTAAAGAAGGCGAAGCGGAGAATGGATGACGTGCAAGTCCAGCAGTACGAGGTTGATCACGCCTTCAGTGCGCAGGATCACCATCCACGCGTAGGTGCGGATCAAGAAGCTCGTCCAAAATGGGATGACCACCAGAAGCAGCAGGGCGGACTTCCAGCGCGGGGAAACTCCCAGCGCGATTTTATACGCCACCGGATAAGCCAGAAGCGCGCATAGCACCGTGGTCAGCAGTGCCATCCAAAGCGACCGCCAGTAAATTTCAAGATAAAGCGGCTGGAAAGCCCGCGCGTAGTTGCGCAGGTTGAGGGCCCACTCAATAGTCCCGTAGGGCGAGCGGGCAGCGAAACTTACGCTCCATAGGTAAACGAGAGGCAGAAAAAAAAAGCCGACCAGGAAGAGCAAACTGCCGCAGAGCAGCAACGCATTGAGAAGTGACGACCGGCGACGGAAAAAGTCTAGAAGTTGCTCCACTGATTTTTTGACGCCCGCAGCGAAGGACGCGGCCCGACAGCGAATCCGCCCAAGTCGGGTTTCGGTGTCCGGAATCGACGGGTCCGCGGTGAGAATAGCGGATGGTTGGCGGCTCTGTCAAACATCGATTGAGTCCCGCAACCAATGAGACAGTTGGGTGTATCCTAGAAGTCTGGAGATATGGTGTCTGATGAGAGAGAGGAGCCGGGCCGCCCGCACTTCGATCCTTCTATTCATGGCCGTTCTTTTGTCCGCCGGCGAGCCCACGCTGGCGCAAACCGGGCCGCCCGCGGCTCAGGAACTGTTGAAGCAAGGCAATGAATTTTCCAAAGCACGCAATTGGAAAGAGGCGGTGCGCGCCTATCGCGAGGCAATCAAGTTGAATCCCGACTACGTGGAGGCACATTACAATTTGGCCGGAGTTTATGGCGCAACGCAAAATGTTCCGGGCGCCCTCCACGAATACCAGGAAGTTCTGAAACTTAAACCCGACTTTCCCGGAATCCACAAGAATTTGGGCGCCCTTTACGAATCCCAGGGCCAACTTCCCCAGGCCATCGCGGAATACCGCGCCGAGGTCCGGTCACGCCCAAATGACGCTGACGCGCACGCAGCTCTGGCCAATGCCCTCGGTTCCGCACGCCAGTTTCCCGAGGCAGCAATGGAATATCATCGCGCGCTCCAGCTTAAACCGCGCGACGCGGAAATCCATGCCGCGCTGGCGAATTCATACCAGGTCGATGGCGACTCCGCCAACGCGATGAAAGAATTTCACCAGGCGCTCACTCTCGATCCCAAAAGCCCGGACATCCACGCGAGCCTGGCCGCGGCTCTCGCCCAGGGGGGCGATCTGGCGGGAGCGATCCGGGAATATAGCCAGGCGACGAACTTGCGGCCCTCGGATCCTGAGTTGCACTTGAGCCTGGGCAACGTCCTGCTGGCCAACGACGATCTGATCCACGCCATTTCGGAATATCGCCGCGCCGTCGAGCTTCGTCCCGGGCAGCCGGACTACCGTTTTGATTTGGCCCTCGCCCTTCGACAGGCTGGCGACTATGCAGATTCAATTGATGAATTTCGGCGAATTATCCGCCAGTACCCCGGTTATTCCGGGGCAGATAAGGAACTGGCCGCCACCTACCTTTCCACCGGAGACCATCCCGCCGCTATTGCCGCCTACCATGAGGCGATACTTCTGGACCCCCGCGATCCAACTTTGCATGAAGCTCTGGGGCTGGTTTTAAGAAGGACAGGAGACCTGCTGAAAGCCATCCCGGAACTGCGCCAGGCGGTGGAAATTTCGCCCGATAATCCCGACTACCACGTGAATCTTGCAGAGACGCTGCAAGCCGCGGGGGACGTGCCGGGATTTATCCAGGAGTATCAGGAAGAAGTCCGGCTGCGCCCCGATGACTCTGACGCGCACTTGCATTTGGCCAATGCCTATCGAGCCGGTGAAAAATTTGATAAAGCTCTGGCGGAATATCAAGCTGCAATCAAGCTTCACGCGGGCAGTCCGGAGTTGCACTTTGACCTGGCCGCCGCGCTTTCCGCCTCGGGAAAAACGGAGGAAGCCCGGGCCGAACTCGAGCGCGCGGTGCAGTTGCGGCCCGACTACCCGGAAGCGCTGGCGGCGCTGGGTGACCTTCTGCTGGCCGGGAAAAAATTTGCCGTGGCTGTCCCCACTCTCCGTGACGCGGTGAGGTTGCGCCCGGAGGATGCCAGCTTGCACGCGCGCCTGGCCCGCGCTTTGGAAGGAAATGGTGACCCGGAAGGTGCACTTGGGGAATTGCGTGAAGCCGCACGTCTGGCCCCGGAAAATACGGATTACCAAGAAGAGTTGGGCGACACTTTGATGCGGCAGGGAAATTTCCAGGCCGCGGCGGAGATTTACCAGGCCGGCCTCGCGCGCCAGTCCACTGACATTCTGATGCGTTTTGACCTGGGCGTGGCCTTGAGCAAAGCGGAGGATTGGAAAGGAGCGGCGGATGCGTTTCGTGAGGCCATCAAAGGCCGTCCTGATTGGCCGGAGGCACACGTAAACCTTGCCTCCGCCCTGGGCCACTTGAATGACACCAAGGACGCGGAGGATGAGGCCCGAATTGCGTTGCGCATCACCCCTAATTTTCCCGAGGCTCATTATGATCTCGGAGCTATCCTGCTAAAAGAGGACCGGACGGACGACGCGGTGAATGAGTTCCGCGAGGCGCTGCGCGACCGGCCCGATTATGTGGAGGCGCGCCTGACCCTGGCGAACACGCTGCGCCAAAAGGGACAAATGGATGAGGCCGTGGCCGATTACAAAGAGGTGGTGCGACTGCGTCCGAAGGATCCATCCGCTCACTTTGAACTGGCCGGCGCCCTCCAGGCCAAAGGCGACACGGCGGGCGCCACCCATGAATACGAAGAAGTCATCAGCTTGCAGCAGGATTATGCGCAGGCCCATTTCAATCTGGCGGAATTGCTCGAAGGTGAGGGCGAAAAGCAGGGCGCGCGCCAGGAATATCAGATTTATCTTCAGCTCGCGCCTACCGCATCAAACGCAGAGCAGGTGCGCGCGCGGCTTAAAAAGTTGGGGGCGGTGAATTAAAAAAGGGTAAAGGTTGAAGGTTAAAGGTTAAAGGTTAAAGGTTAAAGGTTGAAGGTTAAAGGTTAAAGGTTGATGGTTAAGGGTTAAAGGTTGATGGTTGATGGTTAAAGGTTGATGGTTAAAGGTTAAAGGTTGATGGTTAAGGGTTAAAGGTTGATGGTTGATGGTTAAAGGTTGATGGTTGATGGTTGATGGTTGATGGTTAAAATGCGAAGAATCCGATCTCGGGGAGCCCATTTTCACAAATCAAATTTCAGCTCTCGCAATTCATGCTTCACCTTTTAACCTTTACCCTTTAACCTTCATCACTTACCCTTTAACCTTTTTTCTAAGCTCCCAGAATAATTTTGGCGATGGTCTGAAGTTGCATGAATGACGTGCCTTCGTAAATTTTCCCGATTTTAGAATCGCGCCAATATTTTTCCATCGGGTAGTCTTTGGTGAATCCGTAGCCGCCGTAAACTTCCAGTGCTTCCGAGGCCACGCGCTCCGCCACCTGCGAGGTGAAGTACTTGGTCATGGCGGCTTCCTTGAGGAATGGCAATTTCGCGTCTTTCAGGCGCGCGGTATTATAGGTCATCAGCCGGGCGGCCTCTATGTCCGTGGCCAGCCGTGCAAGCTGGAACTGGATGCCCTGGTAATCCGCGATGGGTTTTCCAAACTGTTTTCGTTCCGTAGCGTAACGGATCGCGTGGTCCAGCGCGCCGCGCGCCACGCCCACCATCTGGGCGCCGATTCCGATGCGCCCTTCGTTCAGGGTCTCAATCGCCACCTTGTAACCCTTGCCCACTTCGCCGAGAACGTTGGCTTTGGGGACGCGGCAGTCCTCCAGAATAAGCTCGCAGGTGGAAGACGCGCGGATGCCCAGCTTGTCTTCCTTCTTGCCTACCGTGAACCCGGGGGTTGAGCTTTCCACCAGAAACGCCGTGATGCCCTTGTAACCGAGTTCGCGATTGACGGTGGCAAATAAAATAAACAGCCCCGCTTCCCTGGCGTTGGTGATCCAGAGTTTGCGCCCGTTCAAAACAAAATCGGGGCCGTCTTCTTTCGCCTTGGTCTCGAGAGCAAAGGCGTCGCTTCCGGCGTTGGGCTCCGAGAGGGCATAAGCACCCACGGTGTTCTGAGCCAAACGGGGCAAGAACGTTTTCTTCTGCTGCTCGCTGCCCCAGCGCATCAGGGCGTTCGCAACCAGGGTATTTTGAACGTCAATCACCACGCCGGCGGAGGCGTCAACGCGGGAGAATTCTTCAATGGCCAGCACGGACATAAAGAAACTTCCGCCACTTCCGCCATAGAGCCATGGAATCTCAATCCCCATAAAACCCTGGGCGAAAAACTTTTCAATCAGATCGTGTTTGAAAACCCCCTCACGGTCCATGGCCTCCACGTGCGGCCCCACTTCCTTTTCCGCGAACTCGCGCGCTGCTCCCCGGAACATTCGCTCCTCTTCGCTGAGGACGGTGAGAGGTGGATGGGACATCATTTGCTCGGTAGAGGTCTCAGGCATTTTCTCCTCCTTCGCAAAGCAAAACTCTAGCATACCTCAAGGCGCGCCGGGCAAGTTCCACGCACTTCCCGTAATAACTTCAGGTATTCCGGGAGTCGTTTTGTTTTATTACTGAAATTTTTTTTCGGCGGCGTCCAGCGCCTTGTTCGCCAGCTTGTCCGCCTCGCGATTGTGTTCGCGCCGCACGTGCTCAATGGAAAACGATTCGAGCCGGGCGATAGCGCTCCGCGCGCGCTCGTAGAGCGGCTTCAGGTCGGGACTTTTGACTTTGTAGGCGCCTTGAATCTGGCGCGCCATCAATTCGGAATCCGAAAGCACTTTCAGCCGCCGAAAGTCATGTTCCAGCGCGTATTCAAGGGCCGCGAGCAATCCGTGATACTCGGCCACGTTATTGGTGGCGTGGCCAATGGTTTTGGAAAGAGTGGTGAGACGCGCGCCTTCATCGCTTGCCAAAACAACCCCGTAGGCCGCCGGACCCGGATTGCCGCGTGACGCGCCGTCAATGTGGGCAATGACTTCCGGGGAAGGATGGTGGCTTGCCATGTTCTGATATTGCGGAAAAAATGAAGGAGCTGCCCGGAATATTCGGTCGTTTCCAGAGGCGTCGCGCGTCCCATCGAGACGGGACCGGATTTGCCCGCTGCGACAAAGCAGCGATGCGAAACTCAGTCGCGCGCCGTCTCCCGGCCGGCCCCATCCGCTGTTTTGACCGCCTGCTCGCTCACTTCCTGGGCCGGCTCCACGCAAAACAATATCCGGCTGCAGCTTTCACAGATCTGAATGGTATCGTTCGTCCGGATTTCGTTGTACACCTGGGGCCGCAATCGAACGTTGCAAGCGGTACAAAAACCGTCGCGCACTTCCGCCACCGCAATGCCCTTCCGTCCCCTGCGCACGCGCTCGTAGGTTTCCAGCAGGTGCGGGTCCAGCGCCGCCGCCAATTCCTTTCGCCGGGTGATAAAGGTATCGCGTTCTTTTACGTCGGTTTCGCGCAGAGAATTCATCTGCTTCGTTTCAGCGGCCACCCGCGCTTTCTCGCTCTCCAGGCTGGCTGCGGCCTGGTTTACCATCTTCTGGCTATCTTCCGCTTCCACCATCTTTTCCAGAATCTTGTCCTCGGTCTTGCGGATGTTTCCTTCTTCGCCCTCGATCTCCTTCATCATGGCCTTGTACTGTTCATTGGTCTTCACTTCATAAAGCTGGCCCTTGTGTTTGGAAATCTTGGTCTGAATCAATTGGATCTCGCCTTCCAGCTCGCGCCGTTCCTTCAGGTTGGCGGTGAGCCGGTGTTTTCGTTCTTCGTGGGCCTGAAGATAATCTTTTAAGCGGTCCTCGAGCATTTTAATCTGGGCGGGTAGAGTGTCAATCTGGGCGGTCAATTCCGCGATTTTCAAGTCAACGTGCTGGAGGTCGATAACCGCTTTTAGGTCTGGGTGCACTTCATCTCCATATTTTCTATGATGTCATATATCGAAGAGAGCGGCAAGAAACGTATCTATTTAGATCTTGGATTTTGGATTAAAACCTGTCTGATGTGCGTTGCTCCTCGACCGTTAAAGGAAATCACGAATCGCAAACAGTATCCCAATCCAAAATCCAAAATCGCAAATTTAAAATCCAGTCACGGCCCCTTCAGAAGCTGAAGAGACCAGCCTGGCGTATTTGGCGAACACGCCCGTCTTATAGCGCGGCTCAGGGGCTTCCCACTGGCCGAGGCGCTGTATCATTTCCTTCTCATCGAAATCAACCGACAGGCGGCGGGCGTTCACGTCAATTTCAATGAAGTCGCCGTCCGCGAGGGCGGCAATGGGTCCGCCGCGCGCGGCTTCCGGCGCCACGTGCCCCACCATCAAGCCTCGCGTCGCGCCGCTAAAGCGCCCGTCGGTGAGCAGCGCAACCGTCTCACCCAGGCCCGCGCCCACAATCGCTCCCGTCACCCCCAGCATTTCACGCATTCCGGGACCACCTCGCGGCCCTTCGTAGCGAATCACCACCACGTCTCCGGCCTTGATTTTCTTCCCGGTCACGGCGCGCATGGCCTGTTCTTCGCTGTCAAAGACGCGCGCCGGTCCGCGGTGGTGCAACCTCTCGTGTCCGGTAATCTTGGCCACCGAACCTTCCGGCGCGAGGTTGCCTTTCAAGATGACCAGCCCGCCGGTTTTCTTGAGCGCGCTTGCGACCGATCTCACCACGTCCTGGCCCGGAGTCTCCTTACAGGCCAGCGCTTCTTCCCCGATTGTCTTCCCGCTCGGCGTCATCTGAGTGCCGTCAATAAAGTCTGGGCCGCCTTCCAGAAGTTTTTTCACAATCAGCGGAATGCCGCCCGCCCGGTAAACATCCACCGCCACATACTTTCCCGCCGGTTTCAAATCCGCGATGATAGGCGTGCGCGCACTGACTTTATCAAAGTCCTCCATCGCGAGAGGCACGCGCGCCTCGCGCGCCAGCGCCAAAAGGTGCAGCACGGAGTTGGTGGACCCGCCCGTGGCGGCCACACCGGCAATGGCATTCTCAAACGCCTTGCGGGTAAGGAGGTCACGGGGACGCACGCCGCGTCTGAAAATATCCATCACCATTTGGCCGGTGCGGAACGCAATTTCGTCTTTCAACCCATCCATGGCCGGAACACTGTTGAAGCCCATGGGCGAGAATCCGATGAACTCCATGACCGTGGACATAGTGTTGGCGGTAAATTGTCCCCCGCAAGCGCCCGCCCCCGGGCAGGCCGAGTCTTCAAGTTTCTTCAGATCTTCATCGGTCATCAGTCCGGCGGCATTGGCGCCCACCGCCTCGTAGACATCCTGAATGGTCACATCGTGCCCCTGGAAACTTCCGGCGGCGATGGAGCCGCCGTAAAGAATGATGCTCGGAATATTCAAGCGAAGGAGCGCCATGCCGGCGGCTGGAATTGTCTTGTCGCATCCCACCAGCGCCACCATGGCGTCAAACATATGGCCGCGCCCCACCAGCTCGATGGAATCGGCAATCACCTCACGGCTGACGAGCGACGCCTTCATGCCTTCAGTGCCCATAGTCACTCCGTCCGAGATGGAGATGGTGTTGAACTCCATGGGCGTGCCGCCGGCCGCGCGCACCCCTTCCTTCACTTTCGCCGCCAGGCGGCGCAAATGGAAATTGCAAGGCATGGTTTCAATCCAGGTGTTGGCAATGCCGACGATGGGCCGCGCCAGGTCGGCGTCGGTAAATCCGATGGCTTTCAGCATGGCGCGCGCCCCCGCCCGGTCGCGGCCTTCCAGGATGGTGCGGCTTGGATTCTTCGGCTCTGACGGCATATCGCCCCCAAAAAGGAAATGTGTGCTCGCTGAATCTGGCGAAGGTTGAAAATAAGATAGTGCCAGATTAGGCGAAAGTGGGCAAGCCCGCTTTCAAGATGGTTGCGTCCGCGTATGGGTTGGTGGGAGCGGGGGCGTCTCGCCCCCCAGGAGATGACAAGGACGGAGCGGGCGAGACGCCCGCGCTCCCGGCGAATTTAGGATACTATGTTCAAGATCGTGGACTCAGAATGAATGATCAAAATGACGCTGGATTATTTTCTGGCCGGACGGAAAATGAAAAAACGGACGAAAAGCCCATGCGTGCTGCTTGTATTTTGGACGGCTTGGTCATGGGCGGCAACTCCGCCCGATGTGATTACCGTGGAGTTGAGGCAAGCCACCGTGGATGCGTACTCGCGCTACGTTGAGGCCACGGAAGCGCGGGTGAAAGGGGAGATGGCGCGGCCAGGCAGGTTTCTCTACATCGACGGCCTTCCGCCTTCCCGCCGGGCGCAAGTTGAACAACAGCTCAAGCACGGGGACATTTTTATGGACCGCCTCGAAACCCTGGACGCCGCACGCCACAGCATCAAGATACCGGACGGTCTCGTTCACCACTGGATTGGCGACGTGTTCGTGCCCGGCGCCACCCTCAAGCAGGCGGTGGAATTCGCCCAGGACTACGTGCATCATCAGGACGTCTATAAACCGGAACTGATCCGTTCAAAATTGCTCAGCCACAAGGGCAACGACTTCAGGATTTTCTACCGTCTGCGGAAACACAAGATCATCACCGTAACTTTGGATACGCAGCATGACGTGCATTTTTATTCCATCGACGCCGCGCACGAGTACAGCCGGTCCGCTTCCACGCACATCACCGAAGTCGACCACGCCGACCAGCCGGATGAAAGCGAGAAGCCGGTGGGGCGGGACAGCGGTTTTCTTTGGCGGATTGATTCCTGGTGGCGCTGGGAAGAACGCGATGGCGGCCTTTACATCGAATGCGAGTCGGTTTCGTTGACGCGGGACATTCCCACTGGCCTCGGATGGATGATCGGCCCCTTTGTCACCAGCATCCCCAAAGAGTCGCTGCAAAACACCATGAGCTCCACTCGCTCCGCGCTTTTGGCCAGAATGGCAGCTGCGCGGAAACAATGATTGCGGGCGGAATCGCACGAGCGCAAACAGCCCTGCGATCTGAACCGATTGCTTCACCTGGGCGGCCCTAGTGTGATAGGGTGAGTTGACTCAGAAAACCGTTAAAATGGAAAATCCGGCCGCGCGCTTGTGCCGGCCAAAGCCAATCGTTGGGGGGGAATTCGAAGGATGAGACGATATGCAGTCCTGGTGACCAGCCTGCTTTTCCTCGTGCCCCCGCCCGGTACCAGGGCGTTGGCCAAAGATCGTTGGGTGCGCCTTTTCAACGGAAAGGATTTGACCGGCTGGAAAAATAATGGCAAAGAAAAGTGGGTGGTGGACCACGGCACGATTCTGTGCGCAAGCCAGGCCAACCAATACGGCTACCTGACCACCGAAAAAACCTATCGCGATTTCAATCTTCGCCTTCAATTCAAGACCGAAGCGGCGGGCAATAGCGGAGTCTTTTTTCACTCCCACATTGTGGGCATTGATCCCCAACACGGGCCGGATATTGAAGGCATGCAGGCGGAAGTTGATCCCAGCGTCGGGAAACACACGGGAGGGCTCTACGAAAGCGGAGGCCGGGGCTGGGTTGCACAACCGACGGCGGAGGGTGAAAGAGCGCTCAAACCCGGCCAGTGGAACCTGCTCGAAATCTCAGCGCGGGGAAATCATATCGTGACTCACTTGAACGGTGTGGCGATAGTTGATTTCACCGATCCAGCGCCGAAATTTACCGATGGCGTGATTGGATTGCAGATCCACACCGGAGGCGGAGTCAGAGTTCGCTGGAAGAACATTGAGATTCAAGACGCATCGAAGCAGTAGGCGGGAAATAGTAATTCAAGATTCAAGCAATCCTTAGGAGGTTTGGAAATGAGCGACAATCAAAAGGGAAAAATAGGCCGCAGGGAATTTATGGGGGCTGCCGCCACGGGCGGTCTGATGTTGATCAAGCCGGAGCTGGTGCGCGGCACCGCGGCCAATTCCGCCGTCCGTGTGGGCCTGCTCGGCTGCGGCGGCCGGGGCACTGAAGACACCAACAATCTGGTGGATACCGGCGGCGCTCGCGTCACGGCGTTGGCCGATCTTTTCCAGGACCAGCTCGACGCGGCGAAAAAACACTTTGACGATCTGGCGCAAGCCAAGGGATTCGCCGGCGTCGATTCCTCGCAAATGTTCGTGGGCCCCAAAGCCTATGAGCAAATCGCATCCTCTCCGGAAGTGGACGCGGTGGTGATTACCTCGCCGCCGTATTTCCATCCCCAACACCTGGAAGCCGCGGTGAAGGCGGGTAAACACGTCTACTGCGAGAAGCCGGTGGCCGTGGATGTGCCCGGAGCCAAGCATGTGATCGAAATAGGCAAAAGGGCGCAAGGCAAGCTCAGCCTGGACGTGGGATTCCAGATTCGCAACGCCCCCCCGTTCGTCGAACTGGTCACGCGCATCCACGGCGGCGCGCTGGGAAAAATTGCCTGCGGCGAGGTTTACTATTATGCGGGCGGGCTCAACCGGCCGGCATGGCCCAACGCTTCCGATGTCGAACGAAGAATCCGCAACTGGGTATATGACCGTGTTTTGTCAGGTGACATTATCGTGGAACAGAACATCCACGTGATTGACGTCTGCAATTGGATGCTACAGGGTCATCCGGATAAAGCCACCGGCACGGGCGGGCGCGCCGCCCGCACCGATTCAGGTGACGCGTTCGGCCACTTCAACGTGGTCTACCACTATCCTGACCAGGTCCACGTCACGCTCAACTCCACCCAATTCGACAAGGGCTGGTGGGATGTGAATGAGCGCATGTTCGGCAGCAAGGGGGTTTCCGAGTCCCACTATTCCGGCCCTTGCGCTATTTATGGCGACGAGCCGTGGGCCTGGACGGGAAACACTCCACCCCAAGGCGCGGACACCAAGAATTTTTCAGCTTCGGGCGCCTTCCACGACAATCTGGCGCAAGCTGACCCGGAAAAAAAGAAAGCATTCATCGAAAGCATCACCAGCGGGATGTTCCACAATCAGGCGGCGCTGGGCGCCGAGTCCGCCATGACCGCCATGCTGGGCCGCACCGCAGCTTACACCGGCCACGAGGTCACCTGGGAAGAATTGCTGAAGTCGGAAGAGCATTGGGATTCGGGGATTGATTTGAACAAGCTGGGATGAAGGCAGAAATCAGGAGTCAGAAGACCGAATGGAGAAGATCGCGCATCAATTTCAGAACTGGAGACGATCACCTTTTGAGGAAATAGTACGAAACTGGCGCCCCGGCTTCTGACTCCCCACTCCTGGCTTCTGACTCCTTCTATTCTTAAGGAGGCATCGTGCAAAAGTCGTCGCGACGTGATTTTTTGAAAACTTCTGTAAGTGCGGCAGCGGTGGTTGGCATTACCGCTCCAGCGATGACCGCCCCCGTGGCGTTACCCGGTCCGCCCGTCGCGCCGCGAATCAAGAAAGGCGTTTTGCTGGGCATGCTGCCCAAAAACTTGAGCTACGCTGACCGCCTCAAGATGGCGCGCGACGTTGGCTTTGAGGGCATCCAGGCTTACACCACTCCGGACCAGCATGAGGCGGAAGAAATTAAAAAGGCGGCCGACGACGCCGGAATCAAGATCGATTCGGTCATGAACATGGACCACTGGAAGTTTCCCCTCTCCAGCGCCGACCCCGCCGTGGTGCAGAAGAGCATCGAAGGCATGAAAACTTCGTTGCACAATGCGAAGCTTTGGGGATCGTACTCCGTGCTGTTGGTGCCCGCGGTGGTGAATGAGGAGACAAGCTACCAGGAGGCCTGGACCCGATCGCAAAAGGTGATTCGAAAACTCATTCCCCTGGCTCGCGAGCTGGGCGTGGTGATCGCGCTGGAGGAAGTCTGGAATAAATTCCTGTTGAGCCCGCTCGAATTCGCCGCCTACATCGACGAATTCAAAAGCCCCTGGATTAAAGCCTGGTTCGATGTGGGCAACGTGGTGCTCTACGGATATCCCCAGGACTGGATTCGCACGCTGGGCAAGCGGATTGTGGAAGTCCATCTGAAGGATTTCAAGCGCGAGGGCTACCAGTGGGTTAACCTGGGCGAGGGCAGCATCAACTGGCCGGAAGTCCGCAAGGCGTTCGCCGATATCGGATATAACGGTTATGCCACCACGGAACTCGAAGGCGGCGATGAGGCGTATCTGCGCGACGTAAGCCAGCGCGTGGACCGGTTAGTGCTGGGTGTATGAGTAAGTACAGAACACTACCAAGGTGTCAAGGCATTCTCACAGGGAACGCTCTGCCGAGAGCTCAAGGGAAGATCAAGTTTCCACCTCTTGACGAGCGCGCTTCAACAAGTCAGAAATTCCGAGTTCTTGCGCCCACTTTTCCAGGTACTCGATGTCCAGCCGGCCGGCTTGCAGCTTAAGCATACCCATTACATCGCGCCATTGATTCTCCAAAACTTCACCGCCCTGCCAATACCAAACTAGCTTTGAGAGAATCGAATCTTCGGGGGTCTGAATATAGGCGAAGAAATCAGTGCCCGGATTGAGTTGCTTCAAAAGACGGCGAGAAAATTCCACTTCACTGAAGCGATCCTTCCGCAAAATGAAGAAGTCAACCTTGAAAGATGATTCAAAGTGAATGATGGTGAACCAAGCCTGGCCCGATAGGGCAGATTCGATCATCCTGCGGTCAATGTAAAAATCCTTCGAAAATGCGCGAGTGAATTGATCAATGTGAAAGCGATCCAACTTCACAATAAAGTCTTCGTCCTGGGTGAACCGGGCAAAACCGTGTGAAGAACTTGCGAAGGAGCCCACCTACATGCTCGGAATGCTCAATGAGTCCAAAGTCGTAACCACGTAGCGGAGAATCTCGAGGAGTTCCATTCATCTACCGCAAAGTTGGAGGGTAGGGCTCAGGTCCGTAAACTCTGGTGGCAAGGGCTGGCCCCAGGATCAGCGTCGAAAGGCGCCGGTGAAGTTCCGCAGGGCTTGCTTCAGGAAATCGAGCTCGAAGGCTGGATAAACTCAGCGTTCGGCCAGCCAGAATAAGGTCAATCACGAGCTGAAATTTACGGGAAGATGGCATATTACGAAGAATTTCGATCTGAATCTCTTCCGCCTCGGGATGCGTGTCTGACATTCGTGAAGGCATGACTCCCCTACTTTAACATACGGATTATTCGCGGGCCAATGCATTGAAATTCGGAAGGAGTGACCGTTTCCGATGCGGGCTCACCGTTTTTTGCGCCGCAGCTTCCGCACCGGGGTCCACCCGGCTGGAGGGCTTTTCCTGCAACTCGATTTTTTACTTCGCCCAACTCGCAGTTGCCAGGCCGCGCGTAAGGCTCCGGCTAACAAATCCTCGTTCGCCGCTGCCAGCCGGATGTGGGTCATGCCCATACGTCCCCATCCGCCGGCAATGGGCACAAAAACCTCGGGCAGTTCCCCCACGAAAGCGGCCTGCTGGTCTGGGGTGAGCTTCAGGTTTCCGAATCCCTGGTGTGCCGAGGCAAGCGTCGCAAAAATTTTCCCATCCACCCGGAAGTCGGGTTGGCCCATGTGCGAACTTTCTTCCACGCCTTCGAAGCTGAGGGCAATCCGCCTGAAATCGTCCACATTCATTGAAGTCTCCAACAATGCCCCTGCCGTCCAACAAACCAACTCGACGTTCGCAGATTTTGTCCACATTACCTATGTGGCTTCAGGATCACCACGCCGAGCGGGGGGAGGGTGAGTTCGAGCGAGGCTGGCTGGTTATGCCAGCGCAGGGGAGTGGCTTGTCGTCCGGGCGGGTTGGTGACGCCGCTGCCGCCGTATTTCAGGTCATCGGTATTCAGAACCTCTCGGTAAAAACATTCCTCGGGCACACCCACACGGTAACCGTGGCGGGGGATGGGAGTGAAATTGCATAGGATCACCAGATGTTGGGCCCGGTCCCTTCCGCGCCTCAAATAGGCGAGTACGGAATTATCCGCGTCGTTGCAATCAATCCAGTCGAATCCGGTGTAGTCGAATTCCACCTCATGCAGCGCGGCCTCTTCCCGGTAAAGCCGGTTCAGATCGGCGACAAGTTCCAGCAACTTGCGATGGGGCTCTTCGGCGAGCAGGTGCCAATCCAAGCTCTCAGTGGCGTTCCATTCACGCCACTGGCCGAACTCGCCGCCCATAAAGTCCAGTTTTTTTCCGGGGTGAGTGATCATGTAGGCATAAAGGGCCCGCAGGTTGGCGAAGCGCTGCCACAAATCGCCCGGCATTTTGTCCAGGATGGATCTCTTCCCATGCACCACTTCATCGTGAGAAAGCACCAGCACGAAATTTTCCGTGAAGGCGTAGAGCAAAGAGAACGTGAGATTGTTATGATGATACCTGCGGTGGACCGGGTCCTTGGAAAAATAGAGCAAGGTGTCGTGCATCCAGCCGAGGTTCCATTTCAAGCTGAAACCCAGGCCACCCAGGTACGTAGGGCGGGAAACGCCGGGCCAGGCGGTGGACTCCTCGGCAACGGTCAGCACGCCCGGGTGTTGGGCGTGAATCAGTTCGTTGAATTTCTTGATAAAGTCAACCGCATCCAGATCTTCATTGCCTCCGAACTGATTGGGAATCCATTCGCCGGCTTGGCGTGAATAGTCGAGGTAAAGCATCGACGCCACCGCATCCACCCTTAAGCCATCGGCATGATATTTTTCCAGCCAGAAAAGCGCGCTCGACCAGAGAAAATTGCGCACTTCATTGCGCCCGAAATTGAAAATCCGGGTGCCCCAGTCTTTGTGCTCGCCCCGACGCGCATCTTCGTGGTCGTAAAGGTTGGTACCGTCAAACTTGGCCAGGCCGTGGGCGTCAGTTGGAAAGTGTGCCGGCACCCAATCCAGAATCACCCCCAGGTTGTGCTGGTGGCAGGTGTCCACAAAATACATGAAGTCTTCCGGCGTGCCGTGGCGGCTGGTGGGGGCGAAATAACCCGTGGTTTGATATCCCCACGATTCATCCAGCGGATGCTCCATCACCGGTAACAATTCCAAATGGGTGTAGCCCATCTTCAGGGCGTAATCCACCAGTTGATCGGCAAGCTCGCCATAACTGAGCATCCGGTTCCGATCTTCGGGCACGCGCCGCCACGAACCGAGATGGACTTCGTAGATCGAGATGGGCGCGTCCAGGCCCTGGCGGCGGGCGCGGTTGGCCATCCATTCCTGATCGTGCCAGACGTAGCGCCCGATATTATGGACAACGGACGCGGTCTTGGGCCGCGGTTCGCAATAGAATGCGTAGGGATCAGCTTTAAGTCCGATGGCGCCGGATGGGTTTGACTTGATTTCGTACTTGTAGACTTCACCCTCGCCCAACCCGGGAATAAACAGTTCCCAGATTCCCGTCCCGCCGCGAATGCGCATGGGGTGGCGCCGCCCATCCCACTGGTTGAAGTCACCCACCACGCTCACGCGCCGGGCGTTGGGGGCCCAGACGCCAAACGTCACACCGCGCACGCCCTCCATTTCCGTCAAATGCGCGCCCAGCTTTTCATATTTCTTGTAATGAGTTCCCTCGCCCATCAAATGCAGATCGAACTCGGAAAGCACGGGCGGGAATCGATAGGGATCATCTAATTCGTACACGTCGCCAATCGAGGGCTTCACCCGCAGGCGATAAGGAAATATTTGAGTCTCGCCGGGGATTACAACTTCGAAAAATCCATCCGGGTGAATTCGTTGGAGGCGAAGTGTCTGGGGACATCCGCTGGAATTTCGAAGGGCCCACACTTGTGCGGCGTGGGGCAGGAAAGCGCGCAAGGCAACTGCCGGCTCGCCTGCCACCTGGACCGGGTGTACTCCGAGAACGTGAAACGGGTCCGCGTGCTCGGCGCGGAGGATCAATTCCACCTCCGCCATTGAAGCGGTAGTTTGACCCAAGAGCTTTTTTCGAGGGGACATGGCGACCATTCTACACGAGTGAACGAAGGCTGGCACGGAGAGCGGCAAGAAAAGAAAAAGGCGAAGTGATCTCTCCACCTCGCCTTCAGACTTTAAGTGAATTCACTTCTCAACAACTAATGTTTGGAGTGTCCGCCACTCGAACCACCGCGGCTGCCTCCACCGCCACCGTGATAACTTCCACCACCTCCACCACCTCGATACCCGCCGCCCCCACTGCGATAGCCCCCACCTCCACCTCTATAGCCTCCGCCACTGTAGCCGCCCGATGGCGCGCTCCGACTGCCGCCATAGTATCCGCGCGATGGCGCCACACTGCGACCGCCGCCGTAGTACCCACCTGATGGCGCCACACTACGACCGCCGCCGTAGTACCCACCTGACGGGGCCACACTCCGACCGCCGCCATAGTATCCGCCTGACGGGGCTACACTATGACCTCCGCCGTAGTATCCGCGGGGGGCGCGCTGGGTAACGATCGGCTTGTTCATTCCCACTGGCGGCCGGTAATTGGATCGGGGCGCGGGAGCGTTCATCGTCCTGCCATTAAATCGGTTCCACCCTGAGGGTGCCGGTTGTGCTGGTTGTCGAGCTGGATAATTGCTCGGACCCCGTTGAATGGGAGTTGAGGGCTGGTTGAATCTTTGCCACCCATTCGAGGGCGCTGGCACCCATGGTTGCCGGGCTGGATAGTTGCTCGGACCCCGCTGGATCGGCGTTGTGCGCTGATTGAATCTTTGCGACCCGTTCGAGGGCGCCGGTTGCGATGGTTGCCGAGCCGGATAATTGCTCGGACCCCGCTGAATTGCTGTTGAGTGCTGGTTGAATCTTTGCCAGCCGTTTGAGGGCGCCGGGCGCGCTGAAGCAATGGATTGTCGCGACGCCCCGGAAATCTGCGTGGCCCCAGCCCGCCTGCCCTGGAACCCCTGATTACCAATGGCGCGCGGAGTACTCGCCGACCCAAAGCGCTGCCAGCCCGAACGAGAACTTGCTGCCGATCCAGGCCGGTTGGCAAACTGGCTCGTGGCCATCGACGGGCCGCGGTTGGAAAGCCGCTGGTTGCCTGCGGTGGATTGATTCCGGCTGAAGAAGGTCTGATTGCGCGCGGCAGTTGCCGGCCGCGAGACCGTGCGGCCCGTTGGGCTAAAGCTCTGCCGCGTGGGCGCAACGGGAACTCCTCCACGAATCCTTTGAGCTTGCCGCAGTTGCGAAGCGCTGATGTGCGATGCGTTGCGGGGTACGCGCCCGTTTCCAAAGTCATGCGCGGAAACGGTGGTGAAGCCGCGCAGCGCGCCTGGGTTCTTATTGGTTCCCGGAATATTCGACATTCTGGGATAGCGGCCACCCGTGGCCAGCGGCGGCATGGGACGCACAATTGCTCGGCCCCTGAAATTATTGATGTTGGTGATATTGGTGATATTCACCGAATTGTAGGTATTGTGGAACCCGCGCCCGTACCAGGGATAATAAGAGTCAAAGGGACCTATCGGGCACCACCCGATTGAACCAAATCCGAAACCAAATCCGAAGCCTCCCCCAAATCCGAAGAACGAAACATAGGCCGGAGCCCAGAGGGGATCATACCCGGCGTATATCGGACCGGGCCACCAGTCCCAGGCATCGTCGTTATAGAACCAGCGCCCATAGTGATACGGCGCCCAGCCCCACGGCTCGTCGGAAACCCAAGTCCATCCATAATAGGGTTCCCATACCCAGCGGCCATCCTGGTAGGGGGCCCAGTCAGGGCCCGCGTCCGGCGACCAAACATCGCCATAGCCAGGATCGTTGTGCCAATGCCCGTATTGGTCCAAATCCTGGGTGCCGGTATAGTACTTATCCGTGTGTTTCCAGCTTTGCGCCTGCAAAATCTGGTTGTCGCGATTCTGATTCCATTCATCCCACTCGTCGCGGGCCGGCGCGTCATTCACCTGATATTGTGGATTGTCCGTCCCTCTAATCGTAATCATCTGGCCTTCTTCAACCGTGGTCGAACCCTGGGGAGTGGAGACCTCCGCCTGCCCCTTGCGCACGGTCACCATCGTCTCGCCCGAATTTGGGTCCACCTGAATGCGATAGCTGCCAGCTTGGTTGGGATGAACAGCAACGTTGGGGGTGTCAATCTCAGCTTCGGCCTCGCTTCCTTCGAGCACATCATAATTTGCGTTCCCCTGGGAAAGCTGCAACTGAATACGCGAGCGCGTAAGGTCCGCCACATTAGCCTGGCTTTGCTGATCCAGCCGAAGAACATTGGCGTAATCCAGTTGAATTTCGGAACGTGAGCGGTCGCCGGTTGAAATTTTGTCTCCCCTTTGGATGGGAGCGTTCACGGTCGTCGCTACCCACTGACCTGCATCGCCATTCATAGTGGAAACATTGCCTTGAACCAGGCTGACTCGCGCCACGCTCGGCGCGCCCTGATCTTGTCCCGCCCCTCCGGAGTCTTGCGCGGGTTGATCCTGTGAAGGTTCATCTTGCGCGCGTGAAATTTGCCAAGAGAAAAATCCAAGGGCAAGGATTATCAATGCCGAAATAAGATATTTGTGTTTCATAGCCCACCTTCCTCGTATCTCGTGCCCCCCGCGTCCTCTCCTCCGGGTTCACCCCTTGAGAAGCACGCCGATTGCCAAATCTTTGCCCTCTTCTTCTTGGCGTATCTGCCCTATTTTGTTGCAATTGGCTGGGTGGAAAACTTGCGCGGTCAATTAACTTCCCGCGCGCTGGCCGTGTTCAACCGACAAGTGGTTGATTTCAGCCATACAAACATTGCCTGGATCGGCCTTATGGCTAATATTTCAAACGGATGATAGGATACCCTCGGTTCACCGGTCAGGGGACCAGCCCGAAAAGCTCAACGGCAATTAACGCAGGAAGGAATCTCCAAATGCCACTCTACTCCCACTCACAGCTGGAGACCTTCCAAGTCTGTCCGCTCAAATACAAATTCAGGTATCTCGACAAAATCAGGAAACCTGAGGAGCAAAGCATCGAAGCCTTTGTGGGGTCCTGCGTCCACTCCATCTTTCAAAAGCTTTACGACGATTTGCTTTTGCGCAAATTGAATGCGTTGGAAGAACTTCTGGCCCATTACCGCTTTGTCTGGGAGCGCGCCTATAAACCCACCATTAAAATTGTGCGTGACGACCTGACGGCCGAAAATTACTTCAAGTACGGGGAGCAGTGCCTGCGCAACTATTACGCCCGCTACATGCCTTTCGATCAGAGCCAAACTTTGGGCACCGAATCACACGTGGTCTTCTCTCTCGATGCCGGCGGCAACCACCGGTTCCAGGGTTACATTGACCGCCTGGCTCGGCGCAAAGATGGAACCTACGAGATCCACGACTACAAGACGAGCCGGAATCTGCCTTCACAGGCAGAGGCTGACTCTGAACGCCAACTCGCCCTCTACCAGGTGGGCCTCACCTCGCGCTGGACCGACGTCGAGCGCGTCCAATTGATTTGGCATTACGTCGGCCTGGACTCAACCCTCCGCTCCACGCGCTCGCCGGAACAACTGCGGGATCTGAAAGAGAAAACCATTGCTCTGATTGACGTCATCGAGGGCACGACGGAATTTGAGCCAGTCAAAAGTAACCTCTGTAGATGGTGTGAGTACCGGCCCCAGTGTCCGTTGTGGAAACACGTGGAGGCCGTCAAGGACCTTCCCAGCGCTGAATTTGACGCAGATGCGGGGGTCCAACTGGCCGATGAATACGCGCAGGCGAAACTCGAATTTGGCCGGATGGCCGACCGCCTGGACGTATTGAAGGAAACCATCATCGAATTCGCCCGCCAAAAGGAAATGCACGTTCTTCAGGGCAAAGGCGTCATCGTGACGGTGAATTCCCGCGCAAGAAAAAAGTTTCCCGGCAAAGACGATCCCCTGCGCCCCGCCCTGGAAGCGTTATTGAAACAATCAGGCCAATGGGACAACGTGTCAGAGTTGGACGTCCATCACCTCCTCAAGATGGTGGAGGAAGAAAAATGGGAGCCTGAGCTTCTCAGCCAACTTCGAACCTTCCTCACCGCCGAACCCGGCGTTTCAATTCATGTCACGCGCGTCGAAGACCGCGAGCAGCCACCGGAGTGACACGCTCCGTGCGTGCGACCCCACAATTCCAAACCTGAATACTGGCGGGATTCTTGAAGCGGGTTTTCCCATTTCAAGTTTAGTCTCGGCTAACCCGAGTATTGTTTCTGGCGCCGGATAGGCGTAAATTGTCAAACCGACTGGAAGTGAAAAAAGGCATTCAGCCTGAACACTCACGGAGATGGATATGCGTGCATTAAGAACAATTCTCACAGCCGCAGTCTCGGCGGTCCTAATCGCGACTTCGGCCAATACTCAACAAAAGCAGGTTTCAGACTCCCAGTACATGGCCCAAGCGCTTTCCGCTGCTCCACCAGCGGTCGCGAAAGATGCCACGGTGGTTCGCGTGAAGACGAACGGAAGCATGCGGACCCTTCGAGCCGGGAAAAACGAGTTCACCTGCATGGTGATGGGCACGGACAAAATGTGCAACGACCGCAACAGCATGGAATTCATCCACGCATTGATGAATCACCTTCCGCCACCGGACAAGGTGGGAATATCCTACATGCTGGCCGGTGACAAGGGGGCGAGCAACACGGACCCATACGCTACAGGCAAAAAATTGGACAATCATTGGATCCTCACCGGACCTCACATCATGATTTTCGGTCCTCCCAGCAAGAAGCTGGGCTACACCGAGGCCAAGGATCCAGACCCCAAGAAACCTTACATGATGTGGGCCGGAACGCCCTATGAACACGCGATGATCCCTGTTACTGCTGCAAAGTGACGATCGCGGTGGTCGCCAGTTACATTCCCGCCCGCCGCACCGCCCGGATTGACCAGATGATTTCTTTGGAGGGAAAGCTCTGCCCTGAGAACCCAGGCTTGCGCCTTATTTTATCGTGCTTCGTAGCGCTGACCCTTGGGTCGGCCTAACCCAGGCACGTTCACAACCCTGTGGATCCTGGCGACAGATGGCCTTGCCGCCTACCAGAAAATCTTAAGCCCTTTGTAGAGGCTGAATTTCTCATCCGAAGTGATCACCGGAATCTTCCCGCTCAAAGCCTGAGCGATGATTTGGCGATCGAACGGATCGCTATGGTGAAGAGGCAGATTGAATAGGAGGAGTGCATGATCCGCCCTGTAAGGTAGGATACGGATGTCGAGGTCCTCAAGAGCCTGGCGAATAGTGGCACCCGAGAGTTTCAGCTTGCCGCGGGCTGATTTGATCGCAATCTCGGAAAGCGATACCGCGCTCATCTCCAGAATATTTTCCGTGTTCTCCAATGCTGCGGTCACGCGTCTGTTCAGGCGCTCCGGTGATTCAACTGCCCAAATCAGGATGGCCGTATCCAGAAGCAGGCGCACGTTAAGATCGCCCTTCGAGGAAGGCATCCACCTCTTCATCCGGCATGGGCTTCCACCAGTCCTTGTCGAGGATTTGAATTTTGCCCTTCAGGCTTCCGAGCTTCCTCATCTTGCGGGTGGGCATCTGGGTTGGAACAATGTCGGCTACCGGCACACCGCGGCGGCAGATGGTCACAGGCTCACCACCTTCGACCGCCCTGATCAACTCTGGAAGTTTGTTTTTTGCCTCGGCGACATTCACTTGCATAAGCTTGAGTTATAGCCATGAGACATGGCCATGTCAACCAGAGCTATCCCTTGCCTGAACTGGCAAGCGCAGGCTATACCCATCCGTCAACTCACGCGAGATGAACTTTCCATTTTCTTTTTTGTGGGCGTTGTGGGGATAGACGCAACTGGAATCAGGCGGCCACGGCGGACATCATAAGCCACGCCCTGCCAATAGACGCGGTGAATGAAAAGGCTGGCGAGCCAAACCAGAAAGCTGAGGGCGTCGCTGACGGGCACCCGCCACCATTTTTTCTTCACCAACCGATCTCGCAATCCCCAGGCCCCTACTGTGAATGCCACGGCGAATCGCAGGACCAGGTAAGCGGAGACAAAGCCCACTGCGAGCACGCGCATGGGAGCCAACCCCGCGGCAAGAATTGTCCACGGGAGTCCCTGGGCAAATACAAGTCCGAGATGGCCCCAGGGTCTTGATTCGCGCGTCACCACGGACCACCGCGCCTGGTGGCGGAAATATTCCCGCAAGCTACGCGAGGAACATTCGGTTCGCACGGCGGCATCCACAAATTCCACCCCGTGGCCTTGGGCGGCGATGCGACTGCCCAGTTCGTGATCGTCCGCCGCCATATCGGCCAGAGATTCGAAGCCGCCTATTTCCGTCAGAGCCTGGCGGCGGACGGCCATGGTGGCGCCCAGGGCGAACTTCAATCCCAGTTTCCGCGCCACCAAGGCGCTGGGAAGGAAGTCGGTGCTCAGGCTCAAGGCCTCCAGCTCCGACCACAGATTAGGCGCCGCCATCCCGCGATACAAACTGGTGGCCGCGCCCACATGCGGGTCACAAAACGGCGCGGTAATGCGGCGAAGATGATCCGGACCCACGCGCGTGTCACTGTCGCTTACCACCAACAGGTCATGGCGCGCCTCACGCGCCAACCGGCAAAGTTTCGCCACTTTCTCATTGGCGCCCCGCGCCGATGTTCCAATCAGCAGCCGGATGGGAATCCCGGGAAAATCCGCCATGACTTTTTTCACCACGGGAATGGCGGCGTCCTTCGCATGGTTGAAGCCAAAGAGGATTTCGTATTCGGGATAATCCTGGCGGCAGAAGCTGGCGAGGTTTTCGTAGGTCTCGCGGTCCAAACCCTTCATCGGTTTCAGCAGGCTCACGCCCGGCAGAAAGTCCGCGGAGGGCTCTTTTCGGCGACGGAAAAAATCCCAGCCGCAGATCACGGCGGCCAGATAATAGATCAACGGAACAGCCGCCATGCACAGTATCAGCCATCGAATGAAGGTCATGTACATTGAAATAAATTGGTGGAAACCTGACGGGGTGCGCGAAACTCCTCACCCGTCCCCGTCGGCTAACGGGGCCACCCTGGAGAGGGTTACAGATCAGTTTCTTTAAGTTCGATCTCCTCTACCGAGTGAGCTGGGATATATCAACTTATCCCAGCGCCACCAGCGCCACTCCGAGTGAGACGAGAGCAATACCCGCCCAGCGTAAAGGAGCGAGGTGTTCGCCCAAGAATAATTTGGCGGCGAGTCCCCCCACCACAAAGCTGAGCGCGGTGGCGGGGATAACCAAACTGACCTCCGCCCAGGTTAGCAGCGTCAACAGGGAGAAGAATCCCAGCGCCAGTAAACCCACCCCGATCCAAAACCATTTTTCCTTGAGGGCGCGAATAAAAAATCCCAGCAGTGCGCGCGGAAAAAAAATCTGAATTTCTCCAATTTGCTTCATGGCGTGCGTTACCGCCACTTCGCCCCCCGTGCTGCCCAGGATAACGAGAATAAGGCAAAGTAGTGTGCGCACGTTAATCCAGCCCCGTGGTGCGCGCCGGCGTTCGCGTGATCAGCGCCACGCCCAGGCAAATGATGCCCACCCCAGCCCACCTCATCGGCGTGACCACTTCGCCGAGCCACCAATGGCTGAGCAGTGGCGCCAATGCGTAACTGACGGCGGCGGCGGGCGCCACAAAACTGTAGTCCGCCCAGGAAAGAACCGCCATAAATGACATCAGAAAGACCAGCAGGCTGGCGATACCGAGCCACACCCACGGGTTGGCGAATGCCTTGGCGAACAGCACGGCCAGCGCCGCAGGTGACCACGACTGCGCTTGGCCAACCTGCTTCATGCCCTTGGCGAGAAGGACGTTGCCTGCGGAGGCAAACAGCACGATGGGCGCCAGCAGCACGATAGTTTCTAATTGGCGGGTGTTCCGCGCCGGCATGATGGCGGACCTAATCCTGCCGCGCCCCGGGCAGGGCCGAAACCGTGACCGGCCGGCGGGGAGATTTGCGCGCGTAGCGCCAGCGTTCGGCGCGCAGGCTCAGGAATTCCGCTCCCTCGTGGAGCAGGCGCTTGCGCTCGGCTCCATCCCAAAGCGCGTGACGTACCAGGCGCCAAATCACGCGCGGGCGGAAATAGTAGGCATCATAAAAGCGGTTGACGGCCGCCATCATTTCCTGGCGGGTGAGATTGGGATATTCGATGTGCGGGAGCTGATGCCCGCCCGTGTCGGCCACCGCTTCCGAGACGAGAAAGCCTTGGTTCTGCGCCAAGTCATGCAACTCGGTCCCCGGAAGAGCGTGCGCGATGGAAACCTGAATGGTTTCCGTGTCGAGTTCCTTGGCAAAGTCGACGGTGCGCGCGATGGTTTCCCTGGTCTCGCCGGGCAGCCCGATGATGAAATCACCGTGAATCTCAATCCCCACCTTTTTGCAGTTTTTGGCAAACGTCCGCGCCATTTCCACCGTGACGCCTTTCTTGATGTTCTTGAGGATTTGCGGGTCGCCGGATTCAAATCCCACCACGAACTTGCGCGCGCCCGCATCCGCCATGGCCTTCAGCGTTTCGTAATCGCCGTGTACGCGGCAGTTGCACGACCAGCGAAATCCGAGGGGCTTGAATTTTTTGCACAGCTCCAGCACGCGGTCCTTGCGGATGTTGAAAGTGTCGTCATCGAAAAAAAACTCTTTGGCCTGGGGAAAATATTTGAGCGCCTGCCTCACCTCCGCCACCACGTTGTCGCCGGAGCGCACGCGCCAGTCGTGGCCCGATAGCGTCTGCGGCCAAAGGCAAAACGTACACAAGGCGGGACACCCGCGGCCGGTATAAAACGAAACGTAGGGGTACTGGAGGAACGGCATGTTGTAGTTCTCAATCACCAGGTCGCGCTGGTAAACCTCGGTGGCAAAAGGCAGGCGGTCCAATTCCTCCGTGGTCAGCGGCGGGCGGGCGGGATTATGAGCCACGCCGCCATCGCCGCGATAGCTCACGCCCGCAATCTCCGCCAGCGGCTTGCCCTGGGCGTATTCCACCACGGGATGATCGAATTCGCCCCGCACCACAAAGTCAATGTCAGGACTGGCCATCAAACTTTCTGTGGGACGAACCTGGACGGGCGGACCGACGAAGGCCACCTTCAAACCGGGCTTGGCTTCTTTCATCGAGCGCACAATACGGAGGTCGCTTTCAAATCCCACCGTGGAAGTGAACAACACCGCAAAATCATAATCGCGCGCAATTTGAGCGGTTTGCGCCGGGGAAATGTGGGCGGGCGGCGCGTCCAAAAGGCGGCTGCCTTCCAACATCCCGGCCGCGTAGGCCAGCCAGGTGGGATACCAGAAAGCTTCCGCCTCCCGCGCCGCCTGCCAGCGCGAACCCGCGCCCCCGTCAAACTTCTCGAAGCTGGGCGGATTCAGCAACAACGTTTTCATGACGGAAGCCATCGCACCCTCCCGGCCAAATGGAAAATCCTCTCACGCTGAAGTCTAGTTGAAGTCTGATATTGAAGCAACCCGCCCAAAGTTCGCCCAGGGCAGAGACTAGCTGGATTCTTGGGGCTCGTCCGGCACCCCGATCTTGGTCAATCGATAGCGTAGCGCGTTGCGAGAAAGGCCGAGCAGTCGCGCCGCCTGGCTTTTGTTGCCCTTTGAGCGGCGCAGGGCTTCTTTAATGATTTCGTCCTCGAATTGCTCGAGCGTTTGGCCCTCCGGTATAAAGTTGACGAGGGACCCGCCCGCGCTCGCCACGCTTCCGGGTGGGGTATGATCCAATCGAATATCGGAGGCATCGAGCACGGTACCGGTGGAAAGAGCCACGGCGCGTTCAATAATGTTTTCGAGCTCGCGAACGTTTCCGGGCCAGTGAAATTCCATCAAGATATGTTGCGCCGCCGCAGTGATGCCGGTGATCGGCTTGCCCGCGTCGCGCGCAAAGCGATCCACAAAAAACTCAGCCAGGTAGGGAATGTCTTCCTTATGTTCGCGCAGGGGCGGGATGGAAATGGGCACCACGTTCAGGCGATAGAAGAGGTCTTCGCGGAACGTCCCTTGTTCAAGCGCCGCGCGTAAGTCCTGATTGGTGGCCGCCACCACGCGCACATCAACTTTCAAAGTTTTGGTGCCGCCCAATCGTTCGAATTCGCGCTCCTGAAGCACGCGCAGCAACTTCACCTGGGTGGCCGGGGGGACGTCACCAATTTCATCCAGAAAGATCGTGCCTTTGTCCGCCAATTCGAATTTGCCCGGCTTGGGGGCCACCGCTCCGGTGAAGGCGCCTTTCTCATAACCAAACAATTCGCTTTCCAGCAGATTTTCCGGAATGGCCGTGCTGTTGATTTTAATGAACGGCCCCGAAGCGCGGCGCGAATGTTGGTGGATGGCGCGCGCGATCAAGTCCTTGCCCACCCCGCTCTCACCGCCCAGCAGCACGGTGGAATTGGACGGCGCCACGCGCTCGACCGTGGCCAGCACCTCCTGCATTTTCGGGCTGCGCGCAATAATATTCTTGAATTCGTATCGATGCCCCAGGGCTTCGCGCAAGTTGCGGTTCTCCTCGCGCAAGCGGCGGACGTCCAACTCCTTGTGGGCGATCATTTTGATTTCGTCCAGCGAAAACGGCTTGAGCACGTAATCGCTGGCCCCCGCCTTCATGGCCTCGACGGCAGTCTCCACGGTTCCGTAGGCCGTCATCACCACGGCCGGGATGGAAGCGTTGGTTCGTTTGATCGCCTGCAAAAACTCCAGACCATTCATGCCCGGAAGTTTCAAATCGGTGAGCACCAGGTCGATGGGCTCCTGGGCCAGAATCTTGAGTCCCGTTTCGGCGTCGGAGGCGGAACGGGTGGCAAAGTTCTCCTCCGCCAGGCTCAATTCGAGCAAGCGCAGCATTTTCGGTTCGTCTTCGACAATGAGAATGGTGGCCATAATTTCATTAATTCGGTGAAATCTCAAATTTCAAATCTGAGACGTTCCACTTTCTATTTTCCAATTTCCCTTTTCCTCATACCAATGGCAAGAATACCTTAAAACAGGTTCCTTTCCCTTTTCCGCCTTGCGCATTTGCCACTCGAATCCAGCCGTGGTGGTCATCCACGATTTTCGAAACAATGGAAAGCCCCAGGCCGGTGCCGGTTTTCTTGGTGGTGAAGAATGGGTTGAAAATCTGCTCTCTGAGTTCTGCCGGAATCCCCGGTCCGTCATCCTCAATTTCCACCAATATCCCATGCTTGGGACCATCCCGCTCCGCAGAGGGATGGCTTGCTTCGGAAATCGCCACGCGGATGTGTCCACGGCTGGGGAGCAACGACTCATAGGCGTTCAGGATCAGATTGGTGAAAACCTGCTCGCAAAGCTCAGCGTCCACCGGCGCCGCGGGCAGGTTGGCCTCGTATTGACGGTCCACCGACACAGGAGCGTCCGGCCAGCGGTCGTGAACGGCTTTGAGGGAACGGTCGACCAGCGCCGTAATATCTTGCCGGCGTTTCTCAAGCTGGGAGGGCCGGGCAAAATCCAGAAACCGGGTGACCAGCGCGTTCAACCGGTTTACTTCACTGGAAATGTTGCCGGCCAGTTCGCTGGTGAGCGGCTCCTCCGACTTTAATCTCTTGTTCAGCATTTCCGCGGAGCCTTTGATCACCCCCAAAGGGTTGCGAACCTCGTGTGCCAGTCCGGCCGAAAGCTGGCCCAGGGCCGCCAGGCGTTCCGTGCGACGAGCCTCCGCCTGCGCTTCTTCCAGCCGGCGGTTGGTGTCTGCCAATGCTTCAGCCAAATTCTGATAACGCTGCGCCTGCCGGCGGTTCTCCATCACCAAGCGGTTGACCACCACCGCGGCCAGAAAGAAAAAGAGGTTGCGGATAGCCAGCTCGGTCAGGTCCACTTCATAGGCGAGCGAGGCAAAAATGTTACTGAGTCCCCCGCCCGTGCCGCCACCGGACAGCCCGTAAGTTTGGAAGTATGGAAGCAAATGGGAGCAGTAGGCGAGCGCGGCGAGGCCGGTCCATAAAAGCGTTGCCAGGACGCCAAAATCCATGGCGGCTGTGATGATGGGCAGATAATATATGGGATAGTAGCTGCTGTTCATGCCGCCGGTGTGGCTGACCAGCAGGGTGGCCAAGAGGATCTTGATCAACACACTGTACGCGCGCCCGCGCGCCCCGGCCACCCGGATGAATTGCCGCTCAAAGATCTGGAATACGCCGATGGCGAGAAGGGTCTCCTGTTTGTGGATCTCGAAGATAGGGTCAAGCACGGCAAGGCCGGTGAGGAACACGAGCCATACCAGGTCGATCCATGCAAAAGTGCGCTGTTCCTGCCTGACCATGACGAGAGTACAGGTTACAGGGGATGGAAGGCGGAGGCAAGGTCAGCTTACCGGCGGGAGGGCCGGCGGCCGCACGTGAAGGCTGCACGCATTTCAGGTTCCGGGTTGATGCCCAATGCCTTTGCAACCCGGTTCATGTAGTTGAAAAACAAAGGGAGCTGAAAAATTGAAACTGGAAAATCAAAGCCCTAAATTGGAAGAATGATGGAAGACTTTAGAATGATGCCTCCCCTCGCCCCCCTGGGGGGAGAAGGGGCCGGGGGGAGGGGTTATTCAAACTCCCACAACGCGTTTGGCCGAATTTCCATTTTCAAATTTTCAGTATCCATTTTCACTTGCCCCCAAACGTCATGCCCAACTGCCAGAAGAGAAATTCCAGCTCGTCTCCGGCCTGGTCCACTCGCTTCGTTACGGACATCCCGCCCTGGGAGTGGCCTGCCTCCGTATCATAGCGCAGCAGCACGGGGCGGTCCGAGCCCGTGGACGCCTGAAGCAGGGCGGTCATTTTGCGCGCATGAAGCGGGGCGACGCGGGTATCGAAGTCGCCACTCACCAGCAGCACGGCGGGATATTTCACTCCCGGCGTCACGTGATGGTAAGGCGAGTAAGCGTAAAGCCATTTGAACTGTGCGGGGTCATCTGCGGAGCCATACTCCGGCACCCAGTAGCGCGCCACCAGAAATTTCTGGTAACGAATCATGTCGAGCAGCGGGAAGCCGCAGACCACGGCGCGGAAAAGATCCGGGCGCTGGGTGAGCGCGGCGCCCACGAGTAATCCGCCGTTGCTTGCCCCCTCGATGGCGAGGCGACTGGGATGGGTATAGCCATTTTTGGTCAGCCACTCCGCCGCCGCAATGAAGTCGTCAAACACGTTTTGTTTTTTATCGAGCATCCCCGCCTGGTGCCACGCCTCACCGAATTCACTGCCGCCGCGCAAATTGGCGTCCGCGAAGACGCCTCCCTGCTCCGCCCAGAGCGCCGCCGTTTCCGAAAAATAGGGCGTTTCGCTAACATCGAATCCACCATAGCCCGTCAGCAAGGTGGGATTTTTCCCGTCCAGCTTGGTCCCTTTGAGGTAGAGCAGAAACATGGGCACGCGGGTTCCATCCTTTGATTTGTACCACACCTGCTTCACCTCGAACTTTTCACTTTGGATGGGAACCTTCAGGCGCGCCCACACCTTTTGGTTTCCCGTCGCCGCGTCGTAGCGGTAAATGGTGTAAGGCACGGCGTAGGAAGTGAAACTATAGAAGACTTCCGGGTTGGACCACCGCCCGGTAATCCCGCCGGCGGAGCCGATGGCGGGCAGATCGATGTTGCGGACGCGCCGGCCCGTTGGCTCAAACACTTCCATTTTCGTGCTGGCGTTCTCCGTATAACTCACCAGCAACTTGCCGCCCACCAACGAAACGGATTCGATGGGCGCACTCCCTTCCGGTATCACTTCGCGCCAATTTTCTCGCGCCGGATTTTTCAGGTCCACGGCCAGCACCCGGCCCTTGGGCGCATTCCAGTTCGTTTGCATAAAGAGCTGGTCGCCCCCAACGTCACCGATAAATTTCGCCGCGATATCGTTCACCACTGTCTTTAGGGGTCCGTGCGCAACAACATCCTGGTAATAAACTTCCACGTGGTCCGCCGCCGCTCCGTGGAACACCTGGATCAAAAGATAGCGCCCATCCTCTGACAGATTCTCACCGATAATGATTTCAGGGCCGTAACCTTTTCCGAAAATCTGCTGGTCCCCTGCCGCGTCCGTTCCCATGGAGTGGTAATAAACACGCGGGCCCTCAGGATCTTCGCGCGAATAATAGACTCCGGTCTTGTCCGGTGTCATGGAAACGCCAAAATAGCGCGACTTGGGCAGTAGGTCGGGCAGGTCGCGGCGCGTATCCACATTGAGGAAATGAATTGACGTCTCGTCTTCCCCACCGTGGCGCAAAGAATAAGCAATTAACGTCCCGTCTTTCGAAACCTCATCAAGACCCACCGAAATGGATTTATCCGGGCTCATCGGATTGGGGTCAATCAAAACTTCGTCCGAACCCGACAGTCCTTTCCTGAGGTAAAGAACGGACTGGTCCTGGTTCGCCAACCTCTTTCTGAAGAAATACCGGCCATTCCGTTCCATCGGAGTTCCAATGGTGTCGACCTTCATCAACTCCGAAAGCCGGGCCCGGAGCTGATCTCGGCCTGGCCACTTGTCCAGCAGTGAATGGGTGTAATCGTTCTGCGCGTTGATCCACGCGCGCGTCTCCGGGCTTTGTTGATCCTCCAGCCATCGATAGGGGTCGGGGATTTGAACCCCATGGAGGGTATCGATCACATCGTCTTTCCGCGTCTTGGGAGGCCTCTGCGCATTGGCCACCGTAAACGAAGGGAGCAAAACGCAGAACACCATCAGCGCCATGACCACCCCATGGGGTTTGCAAAAATTATAGTTTTTGTTGGGGTGAAATAATTGGAACGACATTTGCGGCCTCCTTTGCCTGGATCGATGGTCCTCGCGCGGCTGAGGCAGCTCGGTCCGATCGCGCTCAACTCAAAAGGCATGGCCTGAGGCCAAAGTTTGGCGCCCGCGGCGGGCTGCTGCCGGTTACGATTCTGTAAAATCGATTGCTACGGGCTGGGCGCGGAAGCCGCGAGTTTTGATAACCAGGAGAGCGAAGCCTAAAACGAACCAGACCGCGCCCACCTCCTTCGCAATCGGATTCAGATTCCACCAAATCAATCCGCAAAAAAGGAACCCGAAAAGAGGCAGGACCGCATCGGCGAAAACCCTCTTTTTCCTCCCCGGCTGCCCAAGAACAATAAATTGCCAAAAAGTGGCGAAGTTCACTCCCATGAAAGCAAGAAAGGCGCCGAAGTTCAGCGTTTCCCCGGCGTGCTCGTAAGCGTTGCCGATGTAGTTGAGCGCCAGGGCCCCGGCAAACGTCACCGCGCCGATGAGGATGATGCTGTAACTCGGCGTACCGGTCTTGGAACTGATATGGCCGAAAATCTTTCGCGGCAGCACATTATCCCTGCCCATTCCGTACAGGAGGCGCGCGGCTCCCAGGCCCCCGGTCAGCGCGCTGCCAAAGGCCGCCAGGATGAGAATCGCTCCCATGCCGTGGAACAGCAGCAACCCGCCCACGCGCCGGCAAATGTCCATAAAGGCTGATTCCAGGCTGGGGAAGGTATGCCAATCCGGCCAGATGCGCGCGCCCAGGTAAACTTCAACGGCGCTGAAAACTCCCGCGAACAGGCAAGTCAAAACACAAGCCAACAGAACATTCCGTTTGGGGTTCACCACTTCTTCGGAGAGGGTGGTGACCCCGTCAAAACCGATGTAGGTGAGCGCGGCAAAAGAGGTAGCCGTCATCACGGTGGGCCATTTGAAGGTCTTGGGGTCGTAAAGCGGCAAGGTGGAAGCAACGCCCGACCATCCATCCGTGGAGATCAAATATTTCAAGGCTAGAAAGATAAAGAGGGCGACTACGATGAACATAAAGAACAGCAGAACTTTGTTGGCCACGGCGCTGGTCTTGACCCCGCGCAAATTCAAATAGGTCACGATGCCCGCGATCACCACCGCCCACCCGCCGAAAGGAATTCTCGGAATGTGGTAATCGAGATAGCGGTCATGAAGGGTGATGGAGATCCAGACCGTGTTGATGACGGGCTGGAGAATATAATCCAGGATCATCGCCCAGCCTGCCAGAAAGCCAAGATGAGGGTTCAACCCGCGCCCCACATAGGTGTACGCCGACCCCGCCGCCGGATACAGTGCCGCCATGCGCCCGTAGCTGAAGGCGGTGATCATCATGGCGCCCATGGCGATGAAGATGGTCATCAGAAAATGCCCGTCGGATAATTTCTGTGCCACCCCGTAAAGCGGCACGGGCGCAATCGGCTGAATCAGGACGATGCCGTAAAAGATAAGGTCCCAGAGGGTCAGCACCCGCCGCAGGTGCGGCTGGGCGGCAACCGAATTTGCCGGAACTGAATTTTGAGAGTCGGCCATAAGTTCTGTGTGCGCGGCCATGGGCGGCGCAATGTGGCGAAGTATCTCACGCTTGCAGAAAAAGTGGAACGGAATATTCCTGCCCGCCCCGCGATTGCCAGCCCGGCGGGTCCACGGTACAATCAAGGCTCATGGTTTCCGATTTGATTCAGATTGAAGTGTCGCGCCCGCACGTCCCCCGGCCGGATTGGCTGAAAGTGCGCCTGCCAGGCGGCGACAACTATCACGAGTTGAAACAATTGATGCGCGGGCACGACCTGCACACCGTCTGCGAAAGCGCGCGCTGCCCCAATATTGCCGAGTGCTGGTCGCACCGCACCGCCACCTTCATGATCCTCGGCGACCTGTGCACGCGCCGCTGCGCCTTCTGCGCCGTCCCCAAAGGAATGCCGTCCACCGTGGATTGTGCCGAGCCGGAACGAGTGGCGGACGCCGCCGGGCAAATGGGATTGAAATATGTGGTGGTCACGTCCGTCGATCGTGACGACCAGCCCGACGGCGGCGCCAAAGTTTTTGCCCTGACCATTGGCGCTTTGCGCCGTCGCATCCCCGATTGCCAGGTCGAAGTGCTGATCCCCGATTTTCACGGCTCCGACGAGGCTTTGGAAATCGTTCTGCGCGCGCGCCCCGACGTTCTAAACCATAACATCGAAACCGTGCCGCGCCTTTATCCGGTGGCCCGGCGCGGCTCGCGCTATGAGCGTTCGCTGCGCCTGCTCCGGTGCGCACGCGAACTCGAGCCCGCCATTCCCACCAAGTCCGGACTGATGGCCGGCCTGGGCGAAACGTTTGAGGAAATTTGCTCAGTGCTGGCCGACCTGGGCGCCGCCGGAGTGGGTATTGTAACCATCGGCCAGTACCTCCGCCCGTCGGGTGATCAATTGCCCGTCTCGCGCTTCTATACCCCGGAAGAATTCGCCGCTCTCAAGCGCGAAGGCTTGCGCCTCGGCATCCGCCACGTGGAGTCCGGCCCCCTGGTGCGAAGCTCCTACCACGCCCGCCAACAGACGGCCGCCTTGAGCGATTGAGCGATGCGGAACGGAGCGGCTTTGTAATGGAGTAATCGGGTGATTGGCCTCTCTGGTGAAATTGAAAAAGAGAAAACGGAAACTGGAAAAGTTGGAGATGGAAATTAGGTAATAGAATCTGGAAAATCGTCAGGGTGAGCAGCATGGATGAGGGCTCGCGTTTTCTGATTTCGATCTTTCATTTCCAATTTTCAGATCTCAAATCTCCAATTCCCATTTTCCGGTCTCCAGTTTCCAATTTTCACTTTCCAGTTCGCATTTTCTATTGGCCCCGCAGCCGTCCGAGCGCTTCCTGCGCGGCGCGATGCAACGCCTGCAACACTTCCGATTTTTTTCCCGCCGACTCGGCAAGCACTTCGCGATAATCGTTCTCCCCTTCCCGCCCATGGCCCAGGCGGACTTGGAGCGTTCCCTCCAACAACTTCCAAAGCAGGTTACGAGGATACTCCCGGGCGAGTTCCTGAAATAGTTGAAGTGACTTCGCGTATTCTCCCTCACTGGGCCGCGAATAATCCTTGGCCAGATAAAACCTGGCTTCGGCGCGGACCCACTCGCCATTTCCGGCCGCGTTTTGGAGTTGACTGAGCCCCAGTTCCCGGTCGCCCGGGGGAAGCCCAATCAGGAATTTCAGCATTTTGATGAGGGTGGGAAGCGTGCCCACAAAATAGTTGTAGAGTCCGATGCCGGCGTCAGCATCCACCAGCGTGGGGTCCGCCTCCTGGGCGGAGAGAAGGAGCATGCGCATTCTCTTCCCCGCGCGGGCGGTGGCAAGATCATTGTCGCGCAGCCCGTAAAAACGGGCGCGCAATGCATAAGCCAGGCCTTCGAAGAGTTCGCTGCGCGCCACATCCTGGCGGGCGTGGATTCTTGCCCGCGCTTTCTTGATGGCCACATTAATGAGGTCGTGGAAATGCGAATCGTAGGGCGAGGAGCTTGAAATAAGCACGTCAAAAACGTCCGGGTCCACCAGGTCGGCGGTGGTCAGGTAAATCTTCCACCAGGTCGCATCAGCATCCAAAAGGTAGCCCAGCGGAGAATTTGGGGATTGGAGCTCGATGGCGCGGAAAGTTTTGCTCGCTTCATCCGGGTCGCCGTTCATGAGCGTGTCGAGCCCCTGCCGCGCCGCCGGGCATTCTTCGCACTCACCTCTTTTCCTGTCGAAAGCAGCAGAAGACCCACGGCAGGGAGCGCAGACAAACGCCGCTGCACAGAAAAACACGGCGGGCAGAGTTCTGAGCCCGGGAATTCCCCCCCATGAAAGACGCCCCATGCCTCCCTGCCCCCAGCTTTCGGCTTCCGCGTGCGCAACCCCCGGCGCCCGGGTCACTCCAGGGTCTTATCTTCCGGGTGCCGCCGCAGATACCCGTCGCGCGCGGCGCGATGAACGGCGTACTCCGTCTCGGTGACCATACCCCTTGTCTCCTGCACCACCTGACGGTAAAGCGCGTCCCCTTCCCTGGAATTCCCTAGGCGGCATTGCATTTCCGCCGATAAAAGTTTCCATAGCGGGTTGTGAGGATAATCGCGGGCCAGCCCCTGAAACAGCGCCAGAGATTTCTGGTATTGTTTTTCACCGTCGGCGGCGTAATTCTTCGCCAGGTAAAACCTGGCTTCGCTCCGGGTCAAATCACCGTTTTCACTCGCATGCTGAATTTGGCGAAGGCCTAAATCCTTGTCGCCCCCCGGGACGTTCCCGATGACCCTGAGGAGCTTGATGGCGGGCGGCAACGTATCAATAAAATAGTTGTAATTGCCCAGCCCCAGTTCCGCGTCGGCCAGATGGGAATCCAACTTCAAGGCCAGCATCAAGCAGTTGCGCATTTTTTTACCGGCTCTCACCGTGGCCAGGTCTCTGCCGCGCAGGCCCGTCAATCGAGCCGCCAGCGCGTAGGCCATCCCCTCATAAAGGCTGCTGCGCGCAACGTCGTCCTGCGCCTGAATGCGGACTTCAGAACGAGTGATGGCCACTTTGAGCAAATCGGAAAAATGCGAATCCAACGGCGAGATATCCTGCTTGGCTACGTCGAAAACGTCAGGGTCCAGCAGGTCCGCCGTGGTGTAATAAATCTTCCACCATATGGCCTGGGCCTCGAGCAGATAGCCCAGGGGCGATTGTGGATCGTTTTGCTGGATTTGCCGGAAGACTTTAATTGCTCCCTCGGTATCGCCGTCCATCAGCATATCCACCCCGTGGCGGCTGATATCGCGGTCTTCGGTGTCACGCCCGGAACCCGCCGGGGAGACACTGCGTTTTCCGGCAGCCTGACCAGCGGAGACGAATATCAAAAGCGCGAGAGCCGCCCCAATGGCGGGCGCGCGTTTTCTCAAATCAGGGTGTCGGTTCATTGGCACGCTGGGTTCCACTCAATTCGCAGGTGAGGCGCATTAAAGGCTTGGCCCTTTTGCCCCCTGTCTACGGTCTGGCGGTTTCCAGGGTGTGGCCCGCTCGCAGTCTCAGGATTTTATTCTCCAAGTTTCGACAGAACTCGTACATCACCCGGCACTCCAGGGCAAAGGCCGGGAAACCGAGATAACCCAGCAAGGGCATTTCAAATATCTTCGATCCCTGGCCTATGGGAAAAATATAAAGCCATTTTGCGGCCGCCCAGTAATTCCAAAACTCCCAGAAAATTCCGCATACCGCCCCCGCCAGCAGGAATTCCCCAAGGATTGAGGTTTCTCCCCGTTCAAGCTCGAGCAAAAATGACGGCGCATTCCAGTGATGAAGCACCGGATCGAGCAGCAAGATAAATCCCACCCAAACTGCGCCGAACATGTATCGTCCGAAATGGGCCGATATCAGCACCGGCACCGTCACCAGGAGCAGCCCGCACAACCCCAGGCTCACCCGGCTCAAGCGGCTGAGAACGATCGGAGTCCGTGCGCGCGGCTTAAAAATCCCCAGGGCCCGCATCAGGTCAGCGGTCTCGAAAATCGCCGGCCAGATGGTGGCAAAGGACCAGGTGTATCCCAACCCGCTGAGCCAGGGATTGGCCGGCAATCCCACGTAGGCCCAGTTCTCCAGCCGCAGGTTGTAAGCTTCAAAGATCAGCCACAAAGGAACTGACCATATCACCAGCGACCAGAAGCGCCGCCGCGGGGATGAAATAATTGATTCTCCCGCAAGCTTCCACACCATTCCATCAACCAGCAGCAGATATCCCGTCCAAACCATGGGAGTAAAAAAAATCGCAGGCTCGCCCCAGCGCACCCAGCCCTGCCCGTAGAGGACAAGATAAAATTCCGCCAGCAGGATTGTCCCCAGCCCCGCCCACCCCCTCGCCGGTAAGGCCCGCCGCCGGGGAGCGCGGAAATATTTCACCGCCCAAAAAAGGAGCATGAGCGCAAGAGCAAGAACTCCCGCCGGAATGTGATGATCCACCAATTGGCCCTGCGCCGGGAAAATCATTCGCGCAGAAAAGAATAGCCGACGTGCAAAGAAAATTGCAAATTCGGGGTGGGCGCGTTTTGGCGCCGCGCCAACCGCGCGGCGGCTTCAACCCGATTTCTTCGCTGCGCTTTTTGGACGGCCTCTATTAAAGTACGCAATTGACAGATCATAGAGACCCGCGATATTGTCGCGGGAAAATTCGGGGAGGATTAACCATGCGAAAGTTCATTTCGACCGCAGTAAGTCTGGCTGTCGCGGCAGTATTCATGATGGCGAACATTTCTTATTTTACCGGTTCTAGGGTTGCCGCCCAGACTGTGGTGACGACTCCGGGCGGGTGGAAAATTCACGACCGCAACCGCCCCCAGCCCGTCGTGATCACGCCCGGTGAGTGCAGCACGCAGAACCACGCCGGCCGGCCTCCCTCCGACGCCATCGTGCTGTTTAACGGAAAGGACCTGGACAACTGGGAGAGCATCAACGGCGGCCCGGCCAAATGGACGGTGGGCGACGGTTACTTTGCCACCGTCCCCAAGACCGGGAACATTCGCACCAAAGCGAGTTACGGTGACTGCCAGTTGCACGTGGAATACATGCCGCCCTATCCGCCCCACGGTGAAGACCAGGACCGTGGCAACAGCGGCGTGTTCCTGCACAGCCTCTACGAAGTTCAGGTGCTCGATTCCTACCACAGCATCACCTATCCCGACGGCCAGGCGGCCGCCATCTACGGAGAGTATCCGCCGCTGGTCAACGCCTGCCGCCCGCCGGGCCAATGGACCACCTACGACATCATCTTTCACGGGCCGCGCTTCGATGCCGGCGGCAAGCTTACCCGCCCCGCCACCATGACCGTGCTGCACAACGGCGTGCTGGTGCAGGACCACGTGACCCTCACCGGCCCCACCGAGCACATGAAGCGCCTTCCGTACCAAGTGACGCCGGAAAAATTACCCCTCATGCTCCAGGACCACAACCACCCGGTGCGTTTTCGGAATTTGTGGATTCGGGAATTGAGCGAGGGACAATCGGCGAGGTAAATCTCGGCGCTAATTGACGTGCTTTTTAACCACGTATTCCACGCCGTCGATGCCTTTAAAGCCGGCGTCTTGAGTCCAAAGCACGGCGTCATAGGCGCGTGCAGTTGCCAGGATGACGCTGTCGGCGAGCGACAATTTCAAGCCTAAGCTGATTCGGGTGGTGTCTCAGTTTGGTCTTTTTGTAGCGGCGGTCTATGACCGCCGTCTTTGGTTGCTTTACAATTACGGCGCTCATAGAGTGCCGCTACAGCAAACTGAGACACTACCCTGATTCGGGCCGCGCTCAGTGCGACCCTTTCATCGAGATCGACAATCAGCCCTCCGTGCATTTGGGTGACAGCCTTCGAGGCATCGTCTTCGCCCCGCTGTTGTGTGATTCGCTTGAAAACCTCGAGAAAGCTGATGGAGGGGACTACGAGATGGCTAACGTCTTCAATAGGTGAGGCGAAGAAATCGGCATTGGCCCCGTTGGAAAAGTACTCCAGCCAACCCGATGAATCCACCACGTTCATACGCGGTCCCTGTCTCGTTCTATGGTTGTGTCAATCCCCTTGAGGAATCCTCGCATCTTTTTCATCGGTTGAATCGGAACAAGCCTGATGATGCCATCGTATTCGATGACCTGTATTTTCTGGCCCGGGCGGATTCGCAAAGACTCACGAACTTTGCGCGGAATCACGATTTGGAATTTCGGAGAAACTGTGACGGCTTCCATGGCATTCACCACCGATAGACTTTCGTATGACGCAGGTTCAATCTATCATGCCGGCGTAAAACACGCAATTATTCCGCATAGAAACTCGGGCGACGGTGAAATCTGAACTGCTTGACACTTGTTATTTTCAGAATTTAGGGGCGAGGGAACTCGCGGTCGAGCGCCAGATTCAATTCCAGCAGATTCACGCGCGGCTCGCCCAGGAATCCGAGTTGGCGCCCTTGAATATGCGCGCTGATAAGCTGCTGAATATTCCCGAGCGTCGTGCCGCGCCCTTGGGCAACGCGCGCCGCCTGCGCCATGGCCGAGCCCGGGCTGAGGTCCGGATCGAGTCCGCTGGCCGACGCCGTCACCAGGTCGGCGGGAATCGGCCCAGTGTAATCCGGGTTGTCCTTGCGAAATTTGTCCACCGAAGCTTTCACGCGGGCGATCAACTTCTGGCTGGTGGGACCGTAGTTGGAACCGCCCGAAGCCGTCGGATCGTAGCCATTGCCCGCGGCGGAAGGGCGCGGCTGGAAATATTCGGGCTTGGTAAAATTCTGTCCGATCAGCAAAGAGCCGACGACTTGACCATTCACGGACAACAGGCTGCCATTGGCCTTGCTGGGAAACAACAGTTGGCACAGCACGGTCACGACGCCTGGATAGACGAGGCCGGTCAGCACCGTAAACACAAGCATCATTCGAAAAGCCGGGCCAAGTTGCTTTAGCATAAAAATCTTCCCTCCCACCGCAATGGGAAACCAGAGATTAAAGATCCAAATCCAGTAACTACTGCCATCTGCCTACTGCCTACTGTTTACTGCCTTCTGCCTTCTGCCTACTGCCTCCTGCTTACTGTCTTTTACTTTTACCCTTTACCCTTTACCTTTTAACCTTTGACCTTCGTTAAGCCAGCCTCATCCACACCAAAAGCCAATCGATGGCCCAGATGCCCGGAAACGGCGCGATGATCCCGCCCACCCCGTAAATCAGCAAATTCCTCCGCAAAAGACTGGCGGCACCCTGCGGCCTGTATTTGACCCCGCGCAAGGCCAGCGGCACCAGCGCCATGATGATCAGCGCGTTAAAAATCACCGCCGCCAGCACCGCGCTTTGCGCCGTGTGCAAGTGCATGATGTTCAGCGCCCGCAGGGCGGGGTAAGTGGTCATAAACATAGCCGGGATGATGGCGAAATATTTAGCCACATCGTTGGCGATGGAAAAAGTGGTGAGCGCCCCGCGCGTGATCAGCAATTGTTTGCCGATGGCCACCACGTCCACCAGCTTGGTGGGGTTGCTGTCCAAATCCACCATGTTGCCGGCTTCCTTGGCGGCGGAGGTTCCCGTGTTCATGGCCAGGCCCACGTCGGCCTGCGCCAGCGCGGGCGCGTCATTGGTGCCATCGCCCGTCATCGCCACCAGGCGGCCCTCGGCTTGCTCCTTCTTGATGTAGTCCATCTTATCTTTGGGAGTGGCCTGGGCCAGAAAATCATCCACCCCCGCCTCCTGGGCAATGGCGGCGGCGGTCAGCGGATTGTCGCCGGTGATCATCACGGAGCGAATCCCCATGGCGCGAAGCTGCGCCAGGCGGTCGCGCATTCCGCCCTTGACGATATCTTTCAAGTGAACCAAGCCGAGCAGGCGCGGGCCGTCGGTCACGGCGAGCGGCGTCCCGCCCGAGCGCGAAATGAGGTCCGACTTATCCTGGAAACTCGCGGGCACTGTTCCGCCCGCTTCGCGCACGAATTTCAAAATTGCATCGGTCGCCCCCTTGCGAAGGCGGCGGCCGTCCAGATCCACCCCGCTCATGCGCGTGTAGGCGGAAAAGGGAATGAATTGCACTTCTTGGTCGGAGACCTCGCGCCCGCGCAAGCCGTATTTCTCTTTCGCCAGAACCACAATCGACCGGCCTTCCGGAGTTTCATCCGCCAGGCTGGAGAGCTGCGCCGCGTCCGCCAGATCGGATTCACTCACGCCCGCGGCGGGAACAAACTCCACTGCCTGCCGGTTGCCGAGCGTGATGGTCCCCGTCTTGTCGAGCAGCAGCGTGTTCACGTCGCCCGACGCTTCCACCGCCTTGCCGCTCATGGCCAGCACGTTGTGCTGCATCACCCGGTCCATCCCCGCAATCCCAATGGCGGAGAGCAGCCCGCCAATGGTGGTGGGAATCAGGCACACCATGAGTGAAACCAGCACCGCGACCGACGGCACGCTGCCCGCGCCCGCGGAGTTCACGCTGTAAACCGCAAAAGGCTGCAACGTCACAACCGCCATCAGGAAAATTAGCGTCAGTCCCGCAATTAAAATGTTCAATGCGATTTCGTTGGGCGTCTTTTGCCGCTCCGCGCCCTCCACCAGGGCGATCATCCGGTCCAAAAAAGTTTCGCCGGGATTCGAAGTGATCTTCACTTTAATCTGATCGGATAATACGCGCGTTCCTCCCGTTACCGCGTTGCGGTCGCCGCCCGACTCGCGGATAACCGGAGCGCTCTCGCCCGTGATCACCGACTCATCCACGGTGGCGATGCCTTCAATCACCTCGCCATCGCTGGGAATAATATCCGAAGCTTCGCAAATCACGATGTCGCCGGCGCGCAGCTTGGAGGCCGGAATCACCTCCACCTTGCCGTCGCAGTCGATCCTCTTCCCCATCGCGTCCGTCTTGGTCTTGCGCAGGGTGTCCGCCTGAGCCTTGCCGCGCGCTTCCGCCATGGCCTCGGCAAAGTTGGCAAAAAGCACTGTGAACCAGAGCCAAAGCGCGATCTGAATTTGGAAACCGATGGCCGATCCTCCCCTGATCAGATCGCGCACCAGGAATGCCGTGGTGAGGGCGGCGCCCACTTCCACTACGAACATCACCGGATTCTTAATTACGGCGGCCGGGTTTAACTTTATGAACGATTCTTTGGCTGCCCGTTTGACAATCTCGGGATCAAACAATGGACGGGCGTGCAACAGCTTCTTGGGTAACAGGGTCACGTCATTGTCAACAGGCGTCGGCGGGTTCATGGTGGTTGCCATAGTTAACTCCAGCTCGTGAAGTGCAAGGGCTGCAGGACAGAGAAAAGTTTGCCCTGGTGCATCAAAAAGTGTTCGACAATCGGACCAAGGGCGAGAGCGGGAAAGAACGTGAGCGCCGCAATCAGGATGACGGTTCCCACAAATAGGCCGATGAATAATGGCCCATGCGTGGGGAAAGTCCCGCTGGTCGCCGGAATTTTCTTCTTCTCCACCAGGCTTCCTCCCGCTGCGATCAGCGGAATCAGAAAAAGGAACCGTCCCATCAGCGCGGCCAGCCCCAGCGTCAGGTTGTAATAGGGCGTGTTCACGCTGATGCCGGCAAAAGCACTGCCGTTATTTTCGGTGGCGCTCGAATACGCATAGAGAATTTCACTAAATCCGTGCGGCCCGTCGTTATTCAGATTGGCGGTGGGCGGCACACTTGCCGTGAGCGCGGGATTCGGATTGCCCGCGGCGGGGTTCCAGTACTTGCTATGGTCCCAATCAAGTTTGACCGCCGAAGTGATGCCGGCAAACGCCAGGATGCTCAGAGATGTAGCGACAATGGCCAGCATGCACATCTTGACTTCTTTGGATTCGATCTTTTTGCCCAGGTATTCCGGCGTGCGGCCCACCATCAGGCCGGCGATAAAAACCGCCAGAATCGCGTAGAGCAGAATGCCGTAGAGTCCGGCGCCGACGCCCCCAAAGATCACTTCGTCGGTCTGTATATTCAGGAGCAGAACCAGGCCCCCCAGCGGCGTAAAGCTGTCGTGCCAACCGTTGACGGCCCCGCAGCTTACATCGGTGGTGGCGACGGCAAAAATGGAGGAGGCGGGAATGCCAAACCGCACTTCCTTCCCTTCCATGTTCCCGCCCGGCTGAGTTCTGGTGGCGGCGTTCTGGACGCCCAGGCTGGCGAGAATTGGACTCCCGGCCTGCTCCTGCGAATACACCACAAACAGCCCGGCAAAAAACATCAGGCTGCAAGCCGCAAAAATCGCCCAGCCCTGCCGCGTATCGCCCACCATGCGGCCAAAGGTGTAGGTGAGGGCGGCGGGGATGGCCAGGATGGAGAGCATCTGGAGGAAATTGGACAGCGGCGTGGGATTCTCAAAAGGATGGGCGGAATTTGCATTAAAAAATCCGCCCCCATTCGAGCCCAGCATTTTGATCGCTTCCTGCGAGGCCATCGGTCCTTGCGCAATCGTTTGGGTGGCGCCCTCCACCGTCTCGATCTGATCGTAGGCTTTGAAGTTCTGGATGACGCCTTGCGAGCAGTAAAAGAGCGCCGCCAGAAGGCACAGTGGAAGCAGCAGGTAAAGAACGCCGCGGGTAAGGTCCACCCAGAAATTCCCCACCGTCTTTTTCTCATGCCGGGCGAAGCCGCGCACCAGGGCCAGCGCCGCGCAAATCCCCACGGCCGGCGAGACGAAATTTTGCACCGCCAGCGCCGCCATCTGCACGAAATAACTCATCGTCGATTCGCCGCTATACGCCTGCCAGTTGGTGTTGGTCAGGAAGCTGCTGGCGGTATTGAACGCCAGGTCGGGCGTCATCCGCGTCGCCCACCAAGGCGCGTGCGAAGTTCCAAAATGCATGGGATTGAAAGGCAGAAGGCCCTGCATCCGCTGCACGACATACACAAACAGAAAGCTCACCAGGCTGAAAGCCAGCAGCGCCGCCGTATATTGCGTCCAGTGTTGCTCCTCGTTTTCGCGGATCCCGCCCAGCCGGTAGACCAGACCTTCCATGGGCCGGATGGCGGGGTGGAGAAAAGTTCTCTCCCCCGCAAAGAGTTTCGCCATGAAAATGCCCAGAGGCTTGGTAAGAGCCAGGATCGCCAGAAAATATACGGCGATATTAAACAGGCCCATAGTCGTCATGGCTCCTCCTTAAAACTTCTCTGGACGCAGAAGCGCGTAAACCAGATAACCGAATAGTAACAAGGCGGCCATACCGGCGATGATGTAATCCATCCACGACTCCATTAGCGCCGGCCTTCAGGTCGGCAGGTCCCCTGCGGACCCAGCCAGCGCCGAAATCCGCACCCAGCGGCCTGAAAATGCCGGCCTCGCGCCACGGTGGGACAGGTTCCGGTGGGGGCTAAAACTTCTCGCACGCCTTGACCAACGCCAGGCAGCCGGCGAAGAACAACAACCCCACAAGGATATAAATAAAATCCAACATGCAGATCTCTCAATTCAAAGATCGCTCGGGCAACGTAAGGAAGTCATAAGGAAAGGCTAAGGATCTTGTTAGGCGCGTTCGGGCAGGGCGAACCGGTAGCCCACCAAGGGCTCGGTCAGCAGGAATTTCGGCCGGGCGGGATCGGCTTCAATCTTCTGAAGGAGTCCTGCCTGACGCGCCGCCGGTGCACCAAAGGACAAAAAAATAAGACTTGAATTTCTAGGCAGGAAGCGCAATATATTGGGTGCAGAAACTCGTTGACCGCTAGAGATTGGGGCGAAGAAATCACGAATCTCCTGGCACTGACTATGTTTCAAGTTTATTATAGCAACCGCCGAAGAATACTATGAGCAACTTGACGGCTCTCGCTAGTTAGAGGAAATCTACACTGTGGCAACTCTCGACTTCGCTCTAGATCATAGCACTCGACAAAGCATTCGCGAAGACAACAAGCTCCGAGCGGAAGATCACGCTGCGCACGACTGGTACAGATTCGTTCTCTCCTTCCCTCCTCATCTGGTCCGAGACTACATCGATAAGTTTGGCGCTGACTCTAATACACGCGTCTTGGACCCGTTCTGCGGAACTGGCACCACGTTGGTGGAATGCAAGAAATTGGGCATTCCAAGCGTAGGGATTGAAGCCCATCCGCTGGCTCGCTTCGTCAGCCAGGTCAAAGTAAATTGGACTGTAAGTCCCGACGCTCTATTAAAACACGCTATGGAAGTCGCCCAACTTACGTCGGCAAAATTGGAAGCCGAAGGCATTGAAGATAGCGAGCCAACGATGTTTCACAATAAGAATGCAGCAGAAGTAAGGCTGCGAACTCTGCCGGCCCACATGTTGAAGATGTTGCTTAAGGATTCGATCAGCCCCTTACCGCTTCATAAAACGTTGGCACTGCTTGAAACACTGGACGAACACAAAGATAGCACGCTATGGAGGCATGAGCGACTGGCCCTCGCCAAAGCGCTTGTCTTCAAGGTCAGCAATCTGAACTTTGGACCTGAAGTTGGAGTAGGTCATCCCAAGCTCGACGCGCCCGTTCTGGCAGAATGGGTAAAGGGCATTCGCACGATGAGTGACGACCTACGACATCTGCAACGCGAGAACGGCACGAAAGCTAATATATATTTGGCTGATTCGCGATCTCCGGCTGACGTCCTCAAACCTAAATCGGTAGATTTTGTGATCACCTCTCCGCCATACCCAAATGAGAAAGACTATACTCGGACGACGCGATTGGAAACGGTTCTCCTCGGCCTGATCCAAAACAAACAGGAAATGCGCTCACTGAAAAAGACGATGGTGAGGTCTAACACACGAGGAGTTTACAAGTCCGACCAAGACGACTTGCTGGTGGCACGCAATGAAAAAATCAATTGCATTGCCGACGCCATCGAGAAGCGTCGCATTGAGCTCGGCAAGACTTCAGGTTTCGAGCGCCTTTACGCGAGGGTTACCAAGCTTTATTTCGGCGGCATGGCTCGCCACCTATCCGAACTCCGCCCCCTATTGCGCCCCGGCGCCCAACTTGCTTATGTTCTAGGTGACCAAGCATCGTATCTTCGTGTCATGATTCGCACGGGGCAATTGCTCGCAGAAATCGCGACATCGCTCGGATACGAAATAACTGGTATCGACCTTTTCCGCACCCGCTTAGCGACGGCCACTAAAGAACAACTTCGAGAGGAGGTTGTCCTGCTTCGCTGGGGTGGAGTGGCTCGCAAGTCCGTGTACTATGAAAAAGGCGCGAACCTACGCTTCGATAATTGAAAGAATCTTTCACTCAAAATTTAAACCGGGTGTACGCGAAATGGATTTTGAGCGGGAAGAGATCGTAACGTTTGCCAAAAAACTTAGGATCAGCCTTCCTAAAAATTTGGGCGACTTGGTGTATAGCTTCCGTTATCGAGCGGCATTTCCGGAAAGCATCAAGGCCACCGCGGGCAAGGACCAAACGTGGATCATTCGACCTGCAGGTCGAGCCAAATATCGGTTCGTCCTGGTTCTTGACAGGCCAATGGTTCCGAATCAAAACCTCGCCACAACCAAAATTCCCGATGCGACACCTGGCGTTATTGCCAAATATGCGTTGACGGACGAACAGGCACTTTTGGCTATACTGCGCTACAACAGGCTCGTGGACATCTTCAGCGGCGTCACCTGCTACTCTTTGCAAAACCATTTGCGCACTACCGTGCCGGAAATGGGGCAGGTGGAAACTGATGAGTTGTACGTAGGAGTAGACAAGAAAGGATCCCATTTCGTCTTTCCAGTTCAGGCTAAGGGTGGCAAAGACAAACTAAACATCGTGCAGATCGAACAGGATCTTGCACTTTGCGTTCACAAATTTCCGTCTCTTATATGTCGGCCCCTCGCTGCCCAATTCATGCAAGACAACATCATCGCAATGTTCGAGTTTGAGGAAGGCGAAAAGGGCCTCGGCATTTCGTCTGAGAAACATTACCAGCTGGTGGCGCCAGATGATGTTACTCAAGCTGATTTGGATACCTACCGTAGTCGAACCTTCGACTAACTACATCCAGAGCGATTGCAAACGAAAAAACACAGGAACCGGTCCGCTTGGGCAGAAAAGGCCGGAAAAAGGGTATTGTCCTCTTCACCCGGGCGTCCTATGTTCACTGAGTATGGACAAGGGGCTGATTTTGGACTGCTAAAAAAACGCCGACTGACGAAATGAGCATCTTGCGAAATAGGCTAGGGCAATTTTTAGGCTTTTTCAGGCAGGGCGAACCGGTAGCCCACCCAGGGCTCGGTCAGCAGGAATTTCGGCCGGGCGGGATCGGCTTCAATTTTTTTGCGGAGCTGGTTCACAAAGACGCGCAGGTATTCCGTCTCCTCGCCGTAATCGGGGCCCCAGACCGATTGCAACAATTCGCGATGGGGCACGGCTTTGTTGGCGTGGGTTACGAGGTAATGGAGCAGGTCAAATTCCTTGGGCGTCAGCCTGACGTTGCGCCCGCGCGCGGTAACGGTGCGGCGGGCAAAATCAATGGTCAGTCCCTGGACGGCAAACGAGAGTGGGGGTTCATCGGCGTCATGAGCGTGGCGGCGTAAATTGGCGCGGATGCGCGCCAGCAGCTCCTGGGTGCCAAAAGGCTTTACCACGTAATCATCCGCGCCCGCATCGAGCGCCTTCACTTTGTCCTTCTCGCTGTTGCGCACGGACAGCATGATGATGGGCGCGTCCGAGGTCTCGCGAATTTCCCGACAGACTTCAAAGCCGCTGATGCCGGGAAGATTGATGTCCACAATGGTGAGATCGGGTCGCTCCTCGCGCAATTTCTCCAGCGCCTCTTCCCCGCTCCGAACATCCCGCACCGTATACCCCCCCGCCACCAGAGCCGTCCTGAGGACCCGCCGGATTTGCGGCTCATCATCCACCACCAGAATCCTCGCCGAGGTCAATGGAGTTGTCATGGGCGCCCCGTTTCGGCCGCGGGAAGGGCAAGAGGCAGACTGAATTGGAATACGGACCCGCTGCCCACCTGGCTGGTCACGCCGATTTTCCCGCCGTGCGCTTCCACAATCGCTTTGCAAATGGCCAGCCCCATCCCCGTACCCTGCACGCGGTAGCGCTGGTCTTTGCCGCGATAGAATTTATCAAAGATCAAGCTCTGTTCGATCGTTTCAATGCCCGGCCCTCGATCCGCCACACTGGTCACCAGGTATCCGTTGGTCGCTTCGCTGCTGATGGTGATGGGTGCGCCCGGCGGTGAATACTTGGCCGCGTTTTCCAGCAAGTGGGCCAGAACTTCTTTGACGCGCTCGAAGTCCAGCGCAACCTCCTGCAATTGGGGCGCCAGCCGCGCCTCCACCCGATGCTGGGCGAGCGGACCTTTCATCGCTTCGCGCGCCGCCTCGATCACCGTCGCGATGGGTGTCGGCTCGCGCTTCAGCTCGATGTCGCCCGCGTCCAGCCGCGCCATTTCCAGCGCTTCCTCAATCAACCGGTTCAGCCGGTTGCTCTCTTCGTCGATCACGGCCATCAGCTCGCAACGATGCGCGCTGGTCAGTTCGGGCTGGGTCAACAAACTGGTGATGGCGCCCTTGATGCCGGTGAGCGGCGTTCGCAATTCGTGGGTCACGGAGTCCAGCAGCGCTGTCCTTAACTTGTCTTCCTCGCGGGCGGCCTCCGCCCTGCCCAGCGCTTCGAGCGCGCTGAATCGCGCCACCGCAATGGCGATCAGAGTTCCCACCGCTTCCAGGGTTTGGCGCGAGACCAGATTCCCGGAGATCCCCAGGCTGCCCACCGTGCGCACCCCCATGCGCACCGGCATGAATGACAATTTCTTTTCTGCCTCCACCACCGGCTCCCCCCGCGCCATCACCGCCTTCAGCCGGTCCGAATCCAGGGCGCGAACGTCGCCGGCAAAGCGATACACTTCATTGGTGCTGGCCAGGAACAAAGCCGCGTCCTGAAGCTCAAACGACTCCACCATCCGCCGCGGAATCGAATTCAAGAGTTCGCCCATGTTGCCCGCCACCAGAAGCTGCTGGGTGAAGGCGTAAAGCCGCTCCACTTCACGGCGCCGACGGTTGGCGTCGCGAGCTTCTCCGCGTGCCGCCTCGGCCAGCCGGCTGGCGGTGATGGCGGTGACCAGGAATGCGCCCAGCGCCACCCAGTTTTGCGGGTCGGCAATGGTCAGGGTTCCAAACGGCGGAAGAAAAAAATAATTGAACGCCAGCGCCGCCAGCGCGGACATATAGATGGAAACCGTCAGCCCCCAGGTGGCCGAGACATAGAGAATGCCGAGCAGAAATGAAAGCGCGACCGTGGTGGGGTTGACATGAATAAGTTTGGTATAGACGAGCACGATGGCCGCCATCATGCCCGTGCCCACGGCAAATCCAAGTCCCTGTTCGCGCCAGATTTTTTTCATCGGTGCTATTATAGTGTAAGGAAAAATCAAAGGCGTCAATTCAAGGTGTCGGTCTTTGGAAATTCGCAAAAGTCCCGAACAATGGCTGGAGAAAGCCGAACCTCCGGAGAAGAAAGAGGGGGTGCTCAAATTGTTCCTGGGCTACGCGCCCGGCGTCGGCAAGACTTTCACCATGCTCAGCGAAGCCATCCGCCGCCACACCCGCGGCGAGGATGTGGTCATTGGATATGTGGAGACTCACTCGCGCCCGCCCATCCGCGAACTTGCCGCGCAAGTGCCGGTGGTCCCCCGGCGCAAACTGGAATACAAAGGGATTCAATTCGAGGAAATGGACGTGGACGCCATCATGGCGCGCCACCCCCAGGTGGCGGTGGTGGACGAGCTGGCCCACACCAACATTGAGGGCAGCCGCCATGGCAAGCGCTACGAAGACGTCATGGACCTTCTCGCCGCCAAAATCGACGTGCTCTCCACCCTCAACATTCAGCACGTGGACAGCCTCGCCCCCCAGGTCCAGTCCATCACCGGCGTTCCCGTGCGCGAAACCGTGCCCGACTGGCTGCTGAAAAAGGCGGGTGAAGTGGTGATGATCGATCTCACTCCGGAAGCGCTGCGCAATCGCATGCGCCGCGGCGACATTTATCCCGTCGACCGCGCCGAGCGCGCCCTCGGCAATTTCTTTCGCGGCGGCAACCTGATCGCCCTGCGCGAGCTCGCCCTGCGGCGCGTGGCGGAGTCCGTGGACTTGAGCCTCGAATCCTATCTCGAAACCAAAAACATCACCCGCAATTGGGGGGTGCGCGAGCGCATCGCCGTGTGCATCAGCTCCGACCCCAGTTCGCAGTATCTGATTGCCCGCGCCGCCCGCATTGCGCGCGCCATTGATGGCGAGCTTTACGCCCTCTACGTGGACACCGGAGAGGACAACGACGACGAGCAGAAACAGAGGAACCTGGAGGCCAATATCCGCTTTGCCGGCGGTCTGGAAGCGCAGGTCGAGCGCCTGAAGGGCAGGAGCGTGGCGGAAGCCGCCATCGAATTTGTGAAAGAAAAACGAATCACCCAGGTCGTCTTTGGCCACTCCACTTCGGCCGGCTGGCGCAAATACCTTTATCTCTCCGCCGTCCACCGTTTTCTTCGCGACGCGCCCTCGGTGGATGTACACATTGTCACTCAGGAGGGCGGGCTCGATGCCTAAGCCCCGAGCATGACATTAAGATTTATTGGGAGAATCACCTAAGTTGCGTTTATCATGTACCACCACGGTCGAAACCGTGCCCGAAGGTATTGGCCAAAGGAGTCTTCATGTCCACTCAGCCCCCGACGTCTGCACCCAGTGTCCTGCAGCTCAAAACTTCCCCGCTGGAAGGCGCCATCCTGGTGAAGTGCAGCGGCCATTTGACCTTCGACGTTTCCGCCGACTTTAAGACCCAGTTGAGGGCCCTGATCCCCAACGCCAAAAAGATCGTCCTCGACCTCACCGACCTCGCCTACATGGATAGCGCGGGCCTGGGCGCCGTGGTCAGCGTCTATGTTTCGGCAAAAAAGTCCGGTTGCGAGCTTCAGTTGATCAACCTTAGCAAGCGGGTCAGAGAATTGCTTGGAATTACTCACCTGCTCACCACCTTTGCCGCTTGCAGCGAATATAATATCAAGATGCCGTGAGGATTTCGTGCGCGTGAAACCCGGAACACTGGGAATAATTGGGCTCGCCGCGGCCAGCTTGTGGCTGGCGAATTGGCATGGCGCCGCCCCCCTGCCGGCGTTGGCGCGCCAAGCTGACTCCGCCCATCAACCAAAACTTGTTTGGAGCGATGAGTTCAACGCGCCCAACGGTTCTGTTCCCGACCGGCGCAAGTGGACATTTGACATCGGTGGTAAAGGCTGGGGCAACAACGAATTGGAATCTTACACCCGCCGGCGCCAAAACGCGCACATCCAGGACGGGATGCTGGTGATCCAGGCCCGCAAGGAACCTTACACCGGAAAAGACGGCGTGGCGCGCAACTATACTTCCGCGCGCCTCAGAACCCAGGGCCTTTTTTCGCAGACCTACGGCCGCATCGAAGCGCGCATCAAGATCCCTTATGGCCAGGGACTTTGGCCGGCCTTCTGGATGCTGGGCGATAACGTGGCCCAAGCCGGATGGCCCCGGTGCGGCGAAATCGACATCATGGAAAACATCGGGCGCGAGCCTTCCATGGTTCACGGCACCATCCACGGTCCGGGCTATTCGGGCGCCGTGGGCATCACCGCCACTTACAAGTCACCGGGTGGCCGCCGCTTTGCCGATGACTTCCACATCTACGCTGTGGAATGGCAGCCCCGCAAAATTCAATTCTTTGTGGACGGGAATTCCTACTCCACCATCCTGCCCGCCAACCTTCCGCCCGGCGCGCCCTGGGTTTACGATCACCCGTTCTTTATCATTCTGAATCTGGCCGTCGGCGGAGACTGGCCGGGTGATCCCGATGCCAGCACAACTTTCCCCCAAACCATGCAGGTGGATTACGTCCGCGTCTACAAGCTCACGCCATAAGCAGCTCAGACCGCCGCAGAGTTCACCGCTTGATACTGATTGGAAAAGCCAACCCTTCTGAGTAATCGGTGGTGACTCATTTTGATTTAGTAGAGCCGGGCTTAACCCCGGCATGTGCCGCCCTAAAGGGCGGCGCTACGTCAAAATGCGTCACCACTGAGTAATCTGCTCAATGATTCATTGGCCGTCGGTCCGGCGATGCGCTGTCCGCTTCCCCGAATGGGAACCAGGCGAGCAGGCCGCGGGTGCGATCCGTGCGACCTACCGCCCCCCGTTCATCCCCCGTCTGCAACCTGCTGTCCACAGTCCAGTGTCTTTAAGATAGAATAGGCCGATGGTGAGAAGCCACAAATACTACTTGGCGCTGGCCGTTTGGTGTTCTGCCCTTCGTCTCTGTCTCGGCCAGAACGCGGTCACGCCGGACGGCATCTATCGCATCACTCCCGTTCGTCCCATTGAGCAGCTCCGCGCCGAAGCGTTGCGAGCTTCGCCCCCGAAGGAAGAAGGCAAGCGGGCTCCGGATCTTGTGGAATTGGTGAAGCTCGATTCGGAAATCAAGCTGGACATCCGCTACGCGACCTCGAATAACTTTCTCAGCACACCGGTGTATACGCAGGCCCGGGCCTTCATGCAGCGGCCCGCCGCCGAGGCGTTGATGCGCGTCAATAAGAAGCTGCGCCCGCGCGGTTATGGTCTGATTATTCATGACGCCTACCGGCCCTGGTACGTCACCAAGGTGTTCTGGGACGCCACGCCTGTTGACAAGCATATCTTCGTGGCGAACCCAGCCGAAGGTTCCAGGCACAATCGCGGATGCGCGGTGGACCTGTCGCTTTACGACTTGAAGACGGGCAAGGAAGTGGAAATGCCCAGTGTCTACGATGAAATGACCAAGCGCGCCTACCCTGACTATCCCGGCGGGACGGACGCGCAGCGCCGACGGCGCAAGATCCTTCGCGACCTTATGGAATCGGAAGGATTCACCGTCTTCTCAAGCGAATGGTGGCACTTCGACTACAAGGCCTGGCGGGAGTACCCGATTATGAACACTCCCTTCGAAAAATTGGGTCTGGGCAATTAGCCGCCCGTGCGGGGCGCGGGCACAGAGTCATGCCGTCGAGATCTCGTGGCGCCAACTGGAGCATGTCCCGTCACCGCGGGAGGTCGGCACGGTTTATTTTGCCACCGCGTGCTGACCCAGCTCGACGCGGTGGGTGCTCCATCAGCCCTCCGGAGATTTCACAGATCTATTCTGATCAGGAAAATCTCTCTCTGCTCGATCGGCGTAATCTGTGGACCTCCTACCATGAAAAGCGAACCTCAAAAACGTAAGCCCAAGTCCCACTACACCATGACCGCCGCCGCGCTATCCTCGCGGCGCGCCAATTTGGAAAAAGCGCGCGCCGCGCCCCGGGAGAAAATCTATCGCGCCACGCAAAAGCGCCAGGCGGCCAGCCGCGCCAACCTGGCCAAAGCAATTGCGGCCCGTAAAGCGCCGCGCGGCAACGCCTCGGCGCGCCTCAACGCCCTTCATGACGGACTCTTTGTCCGCGACGTGGCTCGCAGCGTGCGCCGCATGGGCGAGGACCCCGCCGAATTTCGTGAGCACCACAATCTGTTTTTCCGCGTCTTCGCGCCCCTCGACGACCAGGAGCGCGCCTGGGTGCAGCGCATCGCCGACCTCAGTTGGAAGCGTCTGCGCTATTTTCGCGCCCTGGCGCGCTGGGAATTGGAGGCGCTCAAAAAAGGTTTCAGCACCATCCCTCGCCCCGCCCCCATCGACGCCAGGGAAACCGAAATGCGCGCCTACTTCCTCGCCCGCCTCTTCGCACGCTTCGCCAATCGCATTGATCCCCTTACCCGCTTTCAATCGCGCATCGACCGCGAAATCCGAAAACTCCTCCGGCGACGTTCTGGCGGCGCCACCAAATACCGCGGGTACTACCCCACCGGCAACGTCGATGAATCCCTCGATGTCATGCTGGACAAAATCCTGGACGACGCCCTCAAGCCCTGACGGCCATAGGCGGGGAGAGAACTGCCAGGGCCCGGAGGGTAGGTGCTGGGTTCTGGATGCAAGGTCTCAGGGGTTGGGGGCGGGACTCTGCCCAATCAGCGTAAATCTGCGGACGATCTGTTCCACTTTCTGCACCCATAAAACGCGCGAGGCGCCTTTCGCCGCCTCCACAACGTATCATTCTTTTTTCTTACCTGCGGCCCGCCGGTGGCTCTTGAGTACTTCCCGGAGGCTCAGGATTCGCTCACCCAATCATACCGGGTGCTATCCGATTGCCCTCCGCCCTGCCGGCCCCGCCCTCGCGACGACGGTGCGACCGGGCGGGTCGCCAGGAGGCAACCATCAATCATGGTTTACCCTTCCTCGTTCTTACCTTTATTTAGCTGCGCTTCTGTTGCCTTCGCGACACGAAAATCTTCAATTCGGTTTCAACGGGTTGCGCGAAGCTCGATGGGCAGTTCTCGAACCACCGCTGCCACTATCGCGGCGGCCCGCTCGCCGTTTGGATCAGGTAAGAAACAATGATGGCTATCAGACCTCCGCCCCAAAGCAGCAGCCCGAAACCGCCCACGATAAAGCACCACCATATTTTACCCGTGCCGGTCAGTTGGCGGTTGGATTTGATGATCATGCGGCGTGCCCTCAGGGCGCGCCGTACGGAGATGAAAGAGCCTATCCCTGCCAGCCAGAAAATCGAAAAGTAAATTCCGGAATTCAGGAGTTTGTCCACCTGCGCCTGCAACTCCATCGATCCTTGTCCGGAGCGAACTGAATTCGTACCCATGTTTAATTTTGGTTTTCAGACGACGAGTTGCTCGTACAAATAGCCAATGAACTGGGGGATATTATTTGTGCTCGAGTTCGTGTCGCGGTGCGCCTTCTTCCACAGCGCCGGTTCTCTCACCAAGGATTTCTTCTCCGTCAAGCCCGAGCGCATGCATCTTCATCCTTGCTTGAAGAGACCGTCTTTCCCGATCGAACCGCTCCTCAAATCCTTGAAAGATCCCAATCATGCCCAGCAGGACAATCACCACGATAGCAGCGAATAATTGACCGTAAAGTGGATTCAACGCAGCCTCTCAATTACAATCCCGAACACCAAGCATAGCAGGAAAATCGATACACCGAATGCGAGGATTGGCTTGGGAATTGCCTTTTCATAGAAGAGCATATCCAGGGGCATGAACACACCCACCAAAAGGGCCGCCTCCCTGAAGAACTCGGCAATCATTTCGGCAACGCTTTTCCTTTCTGTGCTCATAATTGACTCTTGTACGCCCGACCTTGGCCAATGTCAAGCGCGTGCTGAACCGCCGAAAATTATATGGAGAGTAGGGTCCCGATATTGAGTTGGGAAAAACGGTCGATTCTCCATTTGAATTAACAGTGGGTCGTTGAATCCGGAAAAAGCCTGCGGTTGGAAATGCGCCTACCGGGCCAGGTCGCTTGGAGGGCAATGGTAAACTATGAGTGCAAAGGAATATCGTGAAATATGAGATCAATCAAACTTTGGCAGTGGGCGGCTATCGGAATTGCATCCTTAAGTTTCCTGGCATGGGTCTATTACAAGACCCAATTCTCCTCTAACATTCCGGGGCCCTCGGCCGCTGATTGGGCAGCGGTGGTCAAGGCGCGAGACATCCATAGGCGCGCCATCGACGTGGATTCGGCGATGCATGGGTGCGAGCAATGGATAAACACTCACAGCAAGGCGGGGGTGAATAAGATCGTCGCGCGCTACGAATTGACAGGCAAACCGGTAAAGCTGAAACGCGAATATTGGGTGGCCGTGGACTACCGTGAAAAGGCGAAAGGCCCGTTAATGCAAGGTTCATGCCATTATGTGGGAATAGTCGGAAACGTAGTCCTGCTCGAAGCCAAAACGGTTAGAAAATATTAAGGGAAACCTCCGCCGCAGCGCGACCCGGCCTGGCGCGGGATAATGCTCGCCTGCTTCCTGCCACCCACCGCCAGCCACTTGCCACTGTTTTCCAGCGGTGAGTCGCTAACTATTCTGTCGCCTACCTTCCCAACGCCGCCATCCCGCCCCGCGAGACGCCACCGGCGGCGCAGACCATAAGCGTCGCGTCTTGTTCGTTCTCATGCTTGCTGAGGGTCATATGGCGCGGGGGTTGCCAGCCGTCACTCACGCAGCAGTGGTATTTTTTCTGACGACTTGGTGCTCCAGCAGACATTTTTGAATTGGACGACACGGATAACCCGGAAATTCCTGTGAGCGCGACGCCCGTTCTCTTGTCGCTGCTGTTGTCATTCTATTAAACTTTGATTCCCCCCATGCCCATTTCATTGCTTTCTGCGGGTGCGATTCAACTCGGGACGATCTATACGCGGATTACCAGGTTAAGCGACCTATGGGCGGCGGTCGCGAAAGGCGACGTCGTGGTGATTTCTCCGCCTGTTTCGGTCACCTTGAGCATCGTTCCCCAAACGTTGTATGAGAACGGAACACCGTTCTTCGTTAGTTTTCCGTAAACGTGAGGCAACGACGGCGACCCGGACCCTCCGATGGAGGTGCAGGCCTTTTTTTTGCGGCAGGCTGGGGGAGGTCAGAACACTCTGCTTTGAAACCTTGCTGCGGAAGAAAATATAAAGAGCCGTCCGTCGCTTGACGGACGGCCTTTTTATTTTGACTCCCGACGTTCCCGATTTACGGCATCGGGACTCGCGAAGAGCGCTGGTGGTCCCGCGCTTACTCACCCGCTGCTGAGAGAGAACGCTCTGCCGCCGCCTTCAATCGCGCCAGAGCATCCGCGGGTCCCTCGTGTAACTGCCGGCTCGCGAAATGTTCGAGCATCCATCCCCACCATCCAGGTGAGATGGTGAAGTCTCAACCAAAGCTCACCCGGCAATGCTTATGATCCAGCGCCGCGCACACGATATGGTTGTGCACCGTAATGCCCAACGGTAACTGCGTCGTCAGATCCAAGGCGCGTTTGTCCGGGTCAATGCCCGCCACCGTGATCTGCACGGTCCAATCTTTCCCCAGCGCTCTGGTTCGCGCCGATATTCTCTGCCCCGCCTGGGCCGGGCCAGGCGGCTCTATCGACCACGACCACGTTCCCGCTTCCCACCACAACCCATAATTATGGGGATCAGCCAGGAGTTGCCAAACCCGCTCGACGGGCGCTTCGATTGTGGCCATGGGACAAGTGCTGGTGCTCATCGGGATATCACAACCCGCTTCTCAACGATAGGCTTCGCGGCAGTGACGCACGCGGAAAACTTCGATGGGAATAGTTCCGACCTGCCAGCTAAAGTCGATTGTTTGATTGGGCTGCTCGAATTGTCTCGTTAGGGCGGCTGAACGCGCGTTCAATTGAAAGTTCACGCTCGAACCGCTGCACAGTCGCGGGATCGCACTTGCTTAACAGATCGGCCAGGTCTTCAATTGACCGGAGGCTTTGAAAGGCACTCCGAGGGGCAAGGTACACCACAACGGGTTTGCAGTCTCGGATCATATTGATCACGCTGTTCAATGTCCCCTTGCTTTCGCCATCCCAAATCATCAGCCCATACTCGGCTGCATCGACCATCGCCTGGTCTTTCGCAGCGTAATACGCAAAACCGCGCGCACCTGGCGGCGGGGCCACTTCGCGCGTCGGCCAGTTGGCGATGTTATTGCGGCAGTTGCCCGCCATGCAATGGATGATGACGTTGCGATAGCCCTTCTCTGTGAGATACCGCTGGACCGCCTTGTCCGCGCCGTTGGCGTCGCCAACTAGAATCGTGAAGCCCTTCTCCACCATCGTGTCGATGCGGCGCTTCACATCAGCGCTGAGGCGCGACAACCGTCGAGATCCGGCGATAAAAATCTTCCTCATGCTCGAGTCCTGGTTTTTGTCATGGCCAGCATGAACATTGATGCCGCTCCGCCCGCAAGGAGCTCCTGCGCCACTACCCTCGCCGTCGCGCCGGAGCGATACAGATCGTCGACGAGCAAAATCCGCTTGCCAACAACTGTTTCGGCGTTCACCTTGAAGGCGCCCTCCAGCAGCTTCAACCTATCTTGATATCCGAACACGTTCTTCAGCTCCGGTGTGTCCTTGACCTTCTTCACTGCGGCCATCTCAACTGGTTTCCCCAGGCGCGCAGCAATCGCCGTCGCGATCTCGACCACGGGTTGGTAGTCGGCTCGCTTCCACGACGGGGGGACCGGCACGATCAGATCGAAAGTCGGATTCCAACCCCTGATGTATTGTACCGCCGCGTCCGCGATCGAATCGAGCGTATTCTTGTCATTCCGGTTCTTAAGGCGGAACACCAGTTCGCCGAGTTCGGAGCGCTTTGTTTCGAATTGCGGATTACCGAACGAGTCGTATCCCAGGAATTCGCTGCTTAGGGTGTGTTGTCGTTCCAGAACGAAGCCCTCTGCCCATGGCCCGGGCAGTTTCATTGGATCGAGTTTGATCGCTGCCATTACCACGACATTGTATCATCCCTGGTGTTACGCCGTCGAAGCGCCTCCAGAGATCAGCGGGGGTTATCAGTCAGCCGATGGATTGCTCCGCGACTCTTCAAAGGATGACCCCGTCAACTGCCTTAATATGCGAGACCGTGGGTGGCCCATACGTCGCGTTTTCTGCGATCTATGGGCTTAAGTCTCAGCGATTAACAACAACCTCAAAAAAGGACGTTCATTTAATTCTTAGTTTTGGTGCCGCCCACATTCCAAATTGCGGAATCCCGCGATGCGGGACGCCACCCGCGCGGCCCAGGGGCTGGCTCTTCGGGAGGCATGGCGCCCCGATGTCCCATTACAGGTCCGATCTATGGACTCCGACGGTCCGATCCATATCGAACCTGAAATCGGAGACTCCCTATATTGCAGGATCCAGTAATGAGACGACCATGGGAAGGCCCGCGGTTGGAACTGCGCCAACCGAGCCTACCCTCTTTAATTCAATTACCGTTTGTGTTGGCCAATTATGGATTCGATTTGCTCCATGGTGAACTTGTTCAATCCTACGATTTTCGCCTGCGAGCGGAACGGCGGTGGAACCACCAGCCGAGCTTCCTCCTTGCTGGCCGCTTCCACGGTGAAACAGGCGCTGTGGATGCCGTCCATGCATCCCCAGTCTGCATTGGTCAGGAAATGGGATCCCTTGGCGAGAAACAACTGCACGACCTGGGCGCAAGCCAACCTTTCTGCGGAGTGGGGCACTTCAATGAGAAACTGTGGCATTTCCTGAATCCTCTCTTTAGCCCGAATGTGAGTTTGGTGTAACCCTGAAGAGTATTCTAGCACGCAGGCGACCGGCAGCCACGCGATATTTGAGTCCCGTGGGTGGCCCATACGTCGCGTTTTCTGCGATGTATGGGCTTTAGTCTCAGGGACAAACAACAGATTCAGAAAAGGACATGCACTTGATTTCTTAGTTTTGATGTCACCTACATTCCAAAGTTTAGAACGTAGGCGCCACCCGCGAAAAGGAAACTACACCCCCCTAATTCCCCGAATACCAGAAACCCTGGCGGAAGTTCGATCACATGCCAAACGAACTGCCGCAGAGTCTGAACGGCACAGACTCTTCGCTACCCGCCGTTCACATCGCTCGCGGAGGGAGATCTCTGCACCGGCGCGCAGTGAGGTCATACAGGCCTACGTCTGCAAAGCCTTCATTCCGTAAAGGAGTACCTTCCCTCCTTGATCAAACTCTCGCGAATCACGAAAATCATGTCCCTCACTGCGCCAACTTGCGCTGGATGCATCTGCGGGCATGTGAAACTCAGCAACTCTGGTGTTGTCATCTTGCCTCTGAATCTAAGAGGCATCAACTTTCTATCCTTTCCGAAACAAACAGGGCAAAACGGTCCGTCATTCTTGCCGCCATCAGCACTTTTCTTCCAACGGACACCCTCCATGAAGGGGTACGATATTTCTTCATTGATCTGCGCTTCAAGCTCTCGGCCGCGCTCCTTGAGCCTCTGGTTTTCCTCAAACAGCTCGGCGAAGGTCTGCTGGACTTCGGCCAGACGCTGCTGAAGTTCAAGAATTTTCTGGTTGGCCTCCACGCTGCTTGATTTATTTGCTAGCCCAATGACCGAACCGGCAGCTGTAATCAAGGCCGTGATGCTTCCGAGATCTGCCATTCTGTCCCCCCTGGACGCCAGCGAAACGGCCCCCACCCATACTCTGCTGGAGCCGTCCATGGCGATGCAATGATTGTGAAAAACTCTATCGCTTAGTTCTGAGCAATCTGTAGTGTTTTCTCATGGATTGTTGATCGCACTTTCGCTTCCAAAAAAACTTACCAAACCGCGTCCCACAACCTACACGAATGTCGCCTTTGAAATAAGCAATAAAACAAAGCTGGTAGCGCCGAGTTTCGCTTTTCAGAAACTCGGCGGCCATTCGGTGGTTTCGGAGTCAAGTGCTGCAGAGTTTGATTATGCCAAACTGTGCGCTACCAGCTTAACCCCACCAAGGCGACGCGCCCGAATTCACCTGCACCACTCTTACAAAGGCCTCGGCATATGGCCCTCGAATGAACACTTGGTAGCCAGGCGCAATGTCCGGGGGAAACTGGATTATCGAAGAGAATGCGTCCAACAGGCTGTTGCAAGCGTCGATTGTTCCCAGAATCGTGTAAGCGATCCAAGGTAGCAGTGAAACTATGTTCTCGTTGTAGTGATACTCGGGCAGCCATCCATCGAACGAGGAGAAAGGCCGCTGCTTAGGATCTACGCAGAAGCCCCGCTCAGTCGCAAAAACATACCTTCCAGTTCCCAAGCCGTGGAGGACACTGTCCCGGTGGTCCCTGAGCTGCGAAAAGAAGGGTGCGGCAGACTCGTATCTTTGGGCCAGCGCTCTAGGTACTCCGTACTCATTTTCGATCTCGTCGGAGGTCCTCAGCTCCTTTTTGTCACGAAGTACCATCCTGGAAAACGTTTTGGGGAGCTTCACAGCCCGTCGGCGAGCTTCGAGTGCAGGCTCAAGCAATCGTACTCGGCTAGACCATATGCTCGCGATCGTTTCCTGCAGCAAATCAAACACAGAACGCGAAAGAATTATTAGGTACTCCAGCTCAGTCCAGGCGAACCGGCCGCCAGCACCTCGCGGCAATTTGTCTCGAAAATCGAACATATGCTTGAGCTTCGCCACTGATGTGCCCATATTATGGAAGTCATCGCAAATTGCTGAGATGAATGGACAAATCTCGGGCCAACTCGCGCGCTGCCACATTAGATGGACAAAAGGGATAAAGAAGTCATAATCCCTTGCAGGAGCAGTCGCGAGATAATCGCCCTCTATTGTATCTGGTACTGCAACCTCGACGAGCCTCCCCTCCATGTTCGGCAACCACAGGTGCCACTTGTCGCCATCCCACAGGGGCATCAAAATGATTGTTCTTGCGGTTTCGGCCAATCGCTCCACGTTCAAATAGGAAACGACTCTAAAATGTTCCAGAGGGAATTCCATCTTGTAATCTTAAGCTGAGTTTCGCTTTCCAGAAACTCCGCGGCATTTCTGTGGTTTCGAAGCCTAGAGCGATTAGAGTTTGAATATGGCAAACTATACCCGCTCACTCTCCGCCCAACGATAAAAGGCGGCTACAGCCATTCAGATCTTGTCGCGGGATTGTCGGATAGACCCTTTGGTCAGGGGAAGCTTTTTCCGAACTCTTCGGGGGACGTCATTCTCTTCGTGCCGCGCGGTTGCGAGCATGACCAGTTGCACCGTGAGTTCCGGGTGCCGAACAATGAAAATTCCCGGCTTTTTCTCATTGGAAGTTTGGACGATGAAACCCTCCTCAAAACCACCCATGCTGATCATTTTCTTGAAGGGTATGGCAACGGACAGTTGTTCCCCCGTGAAGCAAACCCGCTGACTGGTGATGTGTAGAACGCCGTTCCCCTTATCCTCCAAGAGCTCTTTGCCAATTGCGGTCCCTTTGAAGCCTCCTACACGAAGTCGCACACCTTTAACAATAGGCACACTTATCGAACTGTATCCCCCGACATATTCGCGTTTCGTCTTCTGAACTCGCAAGGCCGCAACTTCCTCCCAGTGACAATTTTCATCCTCTTGGAGAACCAAGCCATTACATTGTTTATTCGTTATGGTCCCTCGCTCCCAGGATTGGATAGCCTGATGCAGAACGATTCTTATCAGTGTGTCCCGTACCTCCGGCGTCGATGATTCTCCAAGTTTGTATTTTTCGGCAAGCTCGTTAAGCAAAACGATATCGGAGTCCGGAATTTCATTCTCAGCTGCTATCAGGCGAAATATATTATTCAGCAGCTTAAACCGCAGTGGTTCCACCACTGACGCTGGTACATGATAGTCTCGGACGCTTCCCTCGAACTGAGCGACCCATCTCCTGGCATATTCTTGTTTCCAATACTGCGCCTCGCCAACAGATTTTATTAAGTGTTGCAGTAAATTCATCGCCGTAGCCTGACATTCTTTACAAACTACATGGTCAGAGCCAGTGCTAAGTTTGGCCCAGAATCCCAATTGCTTTTCACAAACCGTACAGTTCATTTGTGACTCCGCATAAAGTGCGCCGAAACCGTCCCTAAAGCCTCGGTTGGCGGCTGGTGCACGCCTCACGCCTTTTAGGATGGGTGCGGGGGATCCGCAGAACGTACCGCCCCGTTACCATTCTGGTATACATCTATTGAAAGGGCATGGCAATAGGAAAGTAGACAGCAGACTGTATGCTGAAGGCAGTAGACAGCAGACTGTAGACGGTAGACAGGGAGGAGGAAAGCGGGGACGGGGGCCGAAGGAAACGATGAATTTTGAACTATGAAGGATGAACGGAAGAGCGGGGAGATTCCAAGTTCGAGGATTAGGGAGGCTTGACATTTACGCATGTTACGTACATAATTACGCATTATGCGTACTCCACCCAACCTGGACGTATTGCTGCCCAGGACGCGGCAGGGCATTCTGGCGGCGACCTACCTTGACCCGGCGCGCTGGTGGTATATGCGCCAGTTGGCCCGGCATCTGGGCGTTCCGTCCTCGAGCTTGCAGCGCGAACTCAGCGGGCTGGTCGAGGGCGGGATTCTGCGCCAGAAACGCGAAGGCAGGCAGGTTTACTTCCAGGCCGCCGCCGGCTCGCCCATTTTCGGCGAGCTGCGTGGGATCATCCTGAAGACCGCCGGCCTGGCGGACGTCATCAGGGCGGCGCTTAAGTCTTTTTCCCGTTCCATTCTTTGGGCCTTCATTTACGGATCAGTGGCCCGGGCTGAGGAGCATTCGGCCAGCGATGTGGACTTGATGATTGTGGGCCGGGTGCGGCTGGCCGAAATCTCGCCCGCACTCAGAAAGGTGGAACGAAAGCTGAGCCGGGCCGTGAACCCGACCGTTTACTCACCGCAGGAATGGGTGAACAAACTAAAGTCCCGACAGTATTTTGTGACGACTGTGTTAGGCTCGAAAAAGATATTTGTTCTGGGAGACGCCCGTGAGTTTAACCAAGCTTTTGGCCGGCAAGCGTCTTGAGCGCCACTCCACCAGCGCGAATGAGATTGCCGGGCTGCGAAAACTCGTCTCCCGCGATCTCCTGGACGCGGCCGTGCCGGGTCTTTCTGCCGACCGCACCTTCGCCACCGCCTACAACGGGGCTCTCCAGCTTTCCAAAATTGTGCTCGCCTGTGCCGGCTATCGGGTCTCAGCTTCCCTGCCCGGACATCACCAAACGACTTTCGAAGCCGCGGGGTTGGTGTTGGGTCCGCCCGGCAACCGCCTGACTGATTACTTTGAAACCTGCCGCCGCATGAGGAATGTGATCGACTACGACTTCGCGGAGGTCGTTACCCCCTCACAAGCTGAGGAACTACTGGAAAGGGTCGCCGAATTCCAATAAGTGGTCGAGGGCTGGATCGCAAAACATCACCCGAAATACTTCCGGTGATCAATGAGCGCGAGGAATGGCAGAGTGGGTGTTAGGTATTCGGTGTTCGGTTCGAGGGATGATCTCGCTGGGCGCGCAACTCATCGGCAGAGACTTCCACCACGTGTCCGTCGCGCCAAATATGGATGGGACGCCCGGAGCGGATGTGGTCTTCGATGACCTCGTCGACAGCTTCCTTCAGCGCCATTTCGGCGCGTAGGGTCAAGGGAAACCCCTGCACGTCCCGGGAGGTTTCGATCTTCATTCAACATATCTCCGGAGCAAGCTGTTGAACAGCTCAGGATCAATTATACGAGACCCTTGGCGTTCTTTACAAGCAATCAGAAAAGGAATTTTGCCGGAGTTGTCGAACAAATCCCAGCCATCTGCCTCATGCCTGTAAGTGCGAAGAGAGTTTTTGATCAACCGAACGTAGCGCCGCCGTACGATCGGCTCAGGCACGCTAGGCCCGCCTTCTAGAACTCTGTCACGGACTCTTGAAAGTGCAAGGTCAACGCCGGGCAGCCAGAGATAGAAAATGTGAATGGTGTATCCCTGCGTTCTCATGCGATGAATCAAATTCAAGTACGTAGACCCCGAAAGCGTGGTTTCAAATGCGAAATCGCTGCGGCGTTGCGCGAGCCTTTGGATCTCCTCCAACATCAGCCGCCCGGCTTGAAACGCTACGGCCTCGGGCGCAAAGGGTGACAGGCCCTGCGCGATCAGATCGGCGTTGATGAAATTACTGCATTGGGCATGTTGAGGAAGAAACTTACGTGCGAAGGTCGTCTTGCCGGCGCCGTTGGGTCCGGCAATGATGTAAACCGAAGGGCTCATCTGGATTCAGCTTATCACGGGAGGGGGCCAGAGACAGGTGTTGGGTGTTGGGTGTTGGGTGTTGGGTGTTGGGTGTTGGGTGTTGGGTGTTGGGTGTTGGGTGTTGGGTGTTGGGTGTTGGGTGTTGGGTGTTGGGTGTTGGGTGTTGGGTGTT
>DASYZE010000021.1:0-29458 GCA_035946625.1 Terriglobia bacterium
GGGCAAGGCCAGCGAAAGAACAGAAACAAAACCAAGAGCAAAAACAAAAACAGAAACCAAGAACAAAACCAAAAGACAAAATCAAAAAAGGGGACATTTTAAACGAGGTAAAAGAGGGGACATTTTAAAAGAGCTTTGACAAGTACAGGAGAAAAGTCTTGACAACGGATAACCCCATATCTAGTATTAAGGTTCCTGTTTTCAGGAGGTTCGCGTGATTAAGCTCGACATCATCTCTGAGGTCGTAACTCGCACCGGCATCACCAAGACCCGCGCGGAAATTGCGGTGGAAACTGTTTTCGAATCCATGAAGCAAGCCCTGGCCAAGGGCGACCGCATCGAGTTGCGCGGTTTCGGGGTTTTCAATGTGAAGCCCCGTAAGACGGGCATCGGCAGAAACCCGCGCACGGGCGCGGAAGTCAACATTCCGCCCGGCAAAGCGGTGCGATTCAAGCCGGGCAAAGACCTTCAGTCGCTTCAATAGGAATCCGTTTTCGGCCCCACCGCCCATCCTGCAATTATTTGGCTTCCGGCTACATGAGATTGACAGGATCCATGTCAATCATCAGATCGCGAGCGGCGACGCCGCGTTGTTCGCAATAGTCGACGAGCCGGTGCAAAACCTCATTGAGCTTGGCCCGTGAATTGGCCTTGATCAGGCATTGAATGCGGTAGCGACCCTCAATTCTCGCCAAGGGCGCCGGACTGGGCCCCAAAACCTTCAGACCTTGTGCCGACGTCTCCAAGCTATCAAAGTAATTTTTAATGTGCCGCGCCACGCCGGCCGCGCGTTCCAGATCCTTGTGCCGGGCGATGATGTTGGCCAGAGCCGTCCAGGGCGGATAGTGCATGAGCCGGCGGAATCGCATTTCCTTGGTAAAAAAAACTTCATAGTTCTGTTCTGCCGCCATTCGCACCGCGTAGTGTTCCGGATAAAAAGTTTGCACCAGAACGCGGCCGGGCATGTCTCCTCTCCCCGCGCGTCCGGCCGCCTGGGTCAGCAGTTGGAAAGTTCGTTCGGCGGCGCGAAAATCCGGCATGCTCAGTCCCGCATCCACGGAAACCACGCCCACCAGAGTGACGCCGGGAAAATCGTGCCCCTTGGCGATAAGCTGGGTACCCACCAAGATGTCAATCTTCCCCGCCCGAAAATCAGAAAGGGTTTTGGCGAATTGTCCCTGGCGGCGTGCCACGTCGCGGTCCAGGCGGGTCACTCGAGCGCCGGGGAAAAGCTCGACGAATTTGTCCTCCAGCTTTTCCGTGCCTTCCCCCACGTAGTGCAGGTGCTCGCTGTCGCAGGCGGGACAACGGGCGAGGACCTTGGCCGTAAAACCACAGTAGTGGCAAACCATTTGGTGTTCGCGCCGGTGGTAGGTGAGCGAAATGGAACAATTGACGCAGCGCTGGGTCTGCCCGCAACTCCGACAGAGCACAAACCACGAGTAACCTCGGCGGTTCAATAGAATCATGGTTTGCGCGCCGGTTCGAAGTTGCAGTTCAATCTCTTCCTTCAAGCGGCGCGAGATGGGCACCTGGGTAAGCGTTTCGCGAAATTCCTGGCGCATGTCCACAATTTCCACCTGCGCCAGCGGCCGCCCTCCTATGCGCTCCTCCAGGGTTCGGATCCTGTACTTACCCGTGCGCGCATTGTGCGCCGATTCGAGGGACGGCGTAGCCGAGCCGAGCACGGCGAGCGCCTGCGCCAAGCGGGCGCGCACCACGGCCGCGTCCCGTCCGTGATAGCGCGGGGCCTCCTGCTGCTTGTAACTGGGGTCGTGCTCCTCGTCCACAATCACCAGGCCGAGATTGGCCAGAGGCGCAAAGACGGCGGAGCGGGTTCCCAGCACCACTTTTGCTTCGCCCAGGCTGGCGCGCCACCAGGCGTCGTGCCGCTCCCGCGCGCCTAGTCCGCTGTGCAGCAGCGCCACCCGATGACCGAACCGTTCAATGAATTGAGCCTGCACACCCGGAGTCAAAGCTATTTCCGGCACCAGCATCAGCGCATCGCGGCCGCGCTCCAGGCACTCGGCGATCAAGCGCAGGTAAATTTCAGTCTTCCCGCTGGCTGTGATCCCCTGCAGCAAGACCACTTCGAATTTGCCCATCTCAAGGCTTGCTTTGAGGTCTGCCATCACCGCTGCCTGGGCGGCGGTAAGATTGGGCAGCTTTGGCTCGGCGGCGACGGAGCCGGCGGCAACGGGAATTTGTGCGCCTCCCGGCTGAGGTTGACCCAATTGGACTAGCCCAGCCTGTTCGAGCTTCTTCAGTGCGGCGAGGTCGCCGCGTGCTGATTTTAGGAGCGCGCGATGATCTTCGGCGGGGCCAAGTTGATCGAGCGCCTCCAGTATCCGACGCGCCATGGGGGAGAGCCGCTGTTCCGCTGGCGACGGCACGGGTCCTCCCACCAACCGCACTGCAAACGTTTCGCGCTGCTTCCCTTCGCGCGCAATTGTTTTGATGGTCAGGAGGCCGTCCTTCAAAGCACTGGCAATGACCTGTGGAGAAGCGGAGAATTTCCGCCGCGCGCTTTCGTATGAAACCATTTTGGCGGCGCCAGTTCCGGCCACGTGTCGAAGGAGGCGAACTTCTTCATTGCTTCGCGCTTCTTCCAGCAAGCTCGAAGCAAGCTCATCCAGCTTCTTCCGCCCCGCCTCGGTGAGCGTGACCACGCGCATCCGGCTGATTTCAGGCTTGAGGGGCAACATGGCGCGGAAAACTTCACCGACGGGGGCAAGGTAGTACTCGGCTATCCAAAGGCCCAGCGTCAGTAGTTCGGGCGAGAGGAGCGGCTGGGGATCGAGGACGCGGGAAATCTCGCGCACCCTCACGCCGGGAGCCAGTCGGGTTCTCGGCTCCAATGCGATTCCGCGTGATTGGCGCGCTCCCAATGGGACCATGACGCGGTGGCCCGGGCGCACATCCATTCCTTCCGGCACCCGGTAGGTCAGCGGATGGCGGATGGCCGCCATCACGGCAACCTCAATCAGCTTGTCGATTGTTTTTTTTCGCGGCATGAAGTTCTTGATTTAAGCACCGATTGTGGATGATGCCGGGAGAATTTGTTGCGCCGCTTCTTCCGGTGGCTCTCGATGAACTCCCATACGATTCATAGGTTGAAAAAGTAAGGTTGCCCGCGATGCCACCCCAACGCGGGCGCCGCGGCTTGGATTAAACCGGGCCGCCCCTTGCGCGCGCCGCCACCAGGCTCGCATACAGTTTGCCCAACTGATCCAGCATCCGGACGGCGGAGGCGAAATTACGGCGGTTGATGTGCTCAATGTTCAGACCAATGGAAGGCGGGTCAGGGGGCAGGTTATCAAACACATCCATCAAAATATGTTGGGCCAATTTCAGTGAGCGGTCAAAAGAGGATTGGTGAGGTGCCGATGAAACGTTGTCTTCGGTGCCCTCGCCGCGCAAGAGGAAACGGTCCAGGTGAACGGGAATATCCACTCCCAGCCAGCGTAGCACCTCCAAGTCTCGCGGGTGCGAGACCGGAGCAAAGCTGAGGAAAATCCGCGCCTCAAGCCCGTTCAGGCGCTGGATTAATCCTACGATATCGTTGGAATCAAACAAAACCTGAGTGGTAAAGAAAACAATGCCCGCGCCGCTTTTGCGGCGAATTCTTTCCGCCTCATTCAGGCGGCTGGGAATGGTAATGCCTCCCAGGCTGACCGGCAATTGGGCGGCGCGCACTTGTTGCGCGGCTTCCGTCACACTGGGCCCGGGATAGCGGATTTTGCTCGACTCGCCGCCGACCAAGATGAAGTTATCAATCGCGAACTCGTCGAGTGTTTTCCTGAACCACGTCGCCTGGTCGGGCTCGTAGACCACGCACCGGTTCACCACAATTTCGGTTTGTGACTTGCGTAGGATTCCGGCGCCCAAAACGCGGGGCTCCACGCGGTGAACAAAATTGTGCGTGCGGGGAGTGCCGCGGTCCTCGTCGTGGATCTCGGGCAGATTGATTCCATCCACCAAGCCCGCGATTTTCTTCACTTCCGCAATCGTGGACTCGACGGATTCCGGCTTGGCTGCCGGAGGCGGGACCACTTCAAAAAAGGTGATCGGGATAGACAAGTTGAGCAGTTTGTCTCTGAGTTTCATCGCAAATTTCCTGAGAACCCGTGCACAAGCCGTGACTGCGCGCTACTCAGCTTAGAACGGGGGATGCGAAATCACAAGGGCGTGACGCGGCCTACGGTTTGGGAACAGCAGAAGTGTGATCGTTGATGATCCGCCAACCTTCCGGAAATTTGCGGAAGACGAGGGTGAACACGCCTTCCGGATGATCGGACTGGCGAACCAGGTGAAACCTGCCCACCACCAGGGCGGCGCGGGAAGAAAGCAAGGTAACTTCGAGATCGGAAAAGGCGAGCGTCCCCATGGCGCGCCGATCCGGATAAGTTTTTCGGTAGCGATCGAGGACGGACTGCCAACCTCGAAGTATCCCATTGGCGCCCACAAACTCGGTCTGGTCTGATTTCCAATAGCCCTGCATGAATGCGGTCACATCCCCACGATTCCAAGCCTCCACCTGCGCGCTCAATACAGCGCCAATTGCCTTCTCAGCACCCCCGGCAGGAGGGTTTGCCCTCAGCCCGCCCATCACAAACATCATTAAGATCAGTGATGAAATCACCGCTTTGGAAAATCTTCTCATCGGTCCACCTTGAGCAAAGTCAATCTTCAACTCACGAAATCCAACGTTCAATTCTTTCTACCCGACATTTCAAATTTGAAATTTGACATTTGAGATTCTTTTATCTCTCGCGCACAACGCTCCCACCCTTCATCACAAACATCACATTCTCGAGCAGGGAAACATCCTGAAGCGGGTCGCCGTCCACGGCGATGAGGTCAGCAAATTTGCCGGGATCGAGTGCGCCAACACGGTCTTGCCATCCGAGCAAATCCGCCGCATTGATAGTCGCCGCCTGAATGGCGGACAAGGGTGACATCCCCAGTTTCACCATCACCGGAAATTCGTGGGCATTCAGTCCGTGGGGATAAACTGCCGCGTCGGTCCCGAAGGCGATCTTCACGCCCTCGCGGATGGCGTGCTCTTCATTGCGCCGCGCGGCGGGCATAACTAATTTTGCTTTGGCCACCATGCTGGGCGTGAGCCCGAGCTTTTCCAGGTTTTCCGCGAGCCAATCTCCCAAATAGAGCGTTGGGACAAGATAAGTTCCGTGCTCCTTCATCAATTGGATATCTTCATCATTGATGAAGCTCCCGTGCTCGATGGAATCCACTCCGGCCAGCACTGCGTCCTTAATACCCTGCGCGCCGTGGGCGTGTGCCGCCACTTTCCGCCCCAGCCGGTGGGATTCCGCAACGATGGCCCGCATTTCCTCGGGGCTGAATTGTTCAAAATTCGGATTGTCGCCCTCGGAAAGCACCCCGCCCGTGGCCATAAACTTGATGACGTCGGCGCCGTACTTGATGTTTTCGCGAACCTTGGCCATCACCCCGTCCACGCCGTTGGCCACTCCATCGCCCTCGGCGTGAAATTGCGGAGCGAGCAGGTTTTGATCGCCGTGGCCGCCCGTGATGCTCAAAGCCGGGCCTGAGGCAAGCATGCGCGGTCCCGGAACGTCACCCGCGTTAATGGCATCGCGCAGAGCAATGTCCGCATACCCGTCGGCATGGAGGTTGCGCACGGTGGTGAAACCAGCCTCCAGGGTGATGCGGGCGTTTTTCGCGCCAATCAGGGCTTCGCGGGGAATGGAAACGCTGAGTCCACGGTAGCTCGTTTGGCCCACGTTGAATGTAAGGTGCGTATGGCAATCAATGAGCCCGGGCAGCACCGTCGATTGCGACAGGTCAACGACCCTGGCGCTTGATGGTACGTGCGATTGAATCTGGCTTTCAGCGCCGATTTCTTTAATCCGATCGCCCTCGATCAAAATCATTTGGTGCTCCAGATATTTTCCCGAGCGGACGTCGAGCACCCGCCCTGCCTTCACCACGACCACCGCCGGTGCATGCGATATTTCCTGGCTCCGCGCGCATGGCGATAAGAAAGTTTGAGCGAGAATAAATGACAGGGACAACACCAAACCCTTTGTACTTTTCATACATCGTCTCCTTGTTCGTTCATCAGAACCGGAATTCAAAATTAACGGAGCCGTTGTCTCGCCAGGACCACCGCACCCAACGCGCCCGCGTTATCGCCCAAACTTCCACCTACGATTCGCACCCGGTGTACGTCCTTGGGCCGGAGGAAATACTCGTAGGCAGTGGCGCGGATGGGCCCGACAAACTCCTCCCCCAATCGTTCATTGATTCCGCCGCCGATGACCACCCGGTCCGGGTCCAGCAAGTTCACCACGTTGGCCACCAGAATGCCCAGGTAGTGCTGGGCGTTTTGCATCACCTTGCGCATCACCTTATCGTTTTTCTTCAGCGCCCTCACCACAATGCTGCTGGTCATGCGCTCGTGGTGTGTCTCTCTCATGATTTTCAATACCATGCTCTTGTGACCCTTCTTGATTGCGGCCCGCACCTCGCGCTCCATGGCCGTGCGGCTGGCGAGTGCCTCCACACAACCACGATGCCCGCAACCACAGAGTGGCCCATCCACGGCCATAACCATGTGGCCAATCTCGCCGGCCCCGCCGCTGGAACCATCGTAAAGGCGGCCCTTGGAAATAAGGGCGCCCCCGATGCCGGTACCCACGAAAATCGCCACCAGGTCCTGCGCGCCCCGCCCCGCACCGAGCGCGTGTTCGCCAATACCGCCCACGTGCACGTCGTTATCCACCACAATGGGAACGTGGAGCAACGCTTTCAATTCCGAAGCAAGGGCCACTTCATGCCATCCCAGGTTGGGCGCCTTGTGAACGATGCCCCGCACCGGATCGGTGGGCCCGGGAGCGCCCACACTCACCGCCCGCACTTCGCGGGTCTTGAGCCCCGCGGTTCGAATCGCTTCCTCCACCACTCCGGCAATGTCAGCGATCAGGCGGGAAGGTCTTTGCGCTTTGTTGGTGGGAATCTTCTCCATGGCGAGGATCTCGTTCCTGCCATTCACCGCCAGCGCGCGCAGGCTGGTGCCCCCGAGGTCAACACCCACAATCACGGCTTTGGTTTTTGGCATGGGCGCCCTCCTATAAGATTTTGTTGGTCAGCGGCGACAGTCTATCCCAACTAGCGTTTTTCAAAAACTGAAATTGCGGCCCGGGCATCCGGTGTTCGACCTGGTATGCCTGGATAAGTCGAGCCGTCCTGAAGGGAGCATCTACTTGTGAGGAGATCTGCTGGTAATCTGATGGCGTGAGAGAAGCCAAATGGGACAACCCCGTTTCTCATTTTCAGCGGCTTCTTCGCTGACTTCCTGAATAGCGCTGGGCGTGTTCCCGCAAGAATTCAGCGATATCGTTGGCAAGATGCCGGCCGCAGGCAAACAGACCCGGAATGACGGGAGATCTTTGGTTAAATGCCAGCGGCAAATTGGTCGAGGTGCGCACCACTCCGCCCCCAGCTTCGATCAACGCGACACCGGCGGCCACATCCCACTCGTTTTTGGGAGTGAGCGTCCAGGTGGCATCCGCCCGGCCGGCTGCCACCAGGGCCAGCTTATACGCCACCGATCCGGTGGGGCGAATCTCAATCTGCCCATTGCGAAATCGTTCCCATTCGCCCCGTTTCAATTCACTGCGGCTGGCCAACACCACTGTTCCGGCCAGACCCACTTTGGTGCTCGCCGCCGCGGGCTGGCCGTTGTAAGTTATACCCGCCCCGCGCGCGCCCAGAAAAATTTCCTCGGTGGCGGGATTGCAAATGCCTCCCGCAACCGGGCGTCCATTTTCGACCAGGGCGACGGACACGCACCATTCTGGAATGCCGGCGACAAACTCGGAGGTTCCGTCCAGAGGATCAACCACCCACACGCGCTGCCGCTCCAGCCGCGCCAGGTCGTCCACGGTTTCTTCGGAAAGCCATCCTTCCCCCGGACGCACCAGGGATTCATAAAGGACGCGGTTGGCGGTGCGGTCCGCTTCGGTGATCGGCCCCCGGCCGCCAGATTTCTGCTCGGCTTTTACCGTGCCCGGGATGAATTGAGAGATTGCGCTCATGGCCGCCTTGAGCGCGTCTTCGATCCTGGTGAGCGTTTCTGGCGATGAGGCTTGGGTCATCGAAAGGTTTCCATGAATCTGCCGTGCTGAGCCGGCGGGGGGGTGTGCTGTCGCAAGCCACGCCTCTTCCTCATGGCCGGGTGGCCCGGGCCTCCTCGCCGCTCGACCCCACGAAGCCCTGCCGCTCGAGGTGGAGGAAAATTTCCTGGGCGGCTTCTTCGGGCGTCAGATCGGTGGTGTCAATCACCACTTCGGCGTCGGCGGGCACTTCATAGGGATCGTTCACGCCGGTAAATTGCTGCACCAGGCCGGCGCGCGCTTTGGCGTAAAGCCCTTTCCGGTCGCGCGCCTCGCAGGTTTCAATGGGGGTGGCCATGTGTACCAGCACAAAGCCGCCGTAAGGCTGGATGGCCGCCCGCACTTCTTTGCGGATAGCGTCAAAGGGGGCGATGGGCGCGCAGAGAGCGATGCCCCCGTTCTTGGTGATTTCCGAGGCCACAAAACCAATGCGCCGGATGTTGATATCGCGATGCTCACGCGAGAAGCCAAGCTCCGAGGAAAGGTTCTTGCGCACAATGTCGCCGTCGAGCAAGGTGACGGGCCGACCGCCCATCTCCAGGAATTTCACCCGCAGCACATTGGCCACCGTGGATTTTCCCGAGCCCGAGAGTCCGGTGAAAAACACGGTGAATCCCTGCCGATGCCGGGGCGGGTAGCTGCGCTGCAACTCGCGGCCCACTTCAGGAAAAGTAAACCAGGCGGGAATTTCCCTGCCTTCGTTCAACCGGTTGCGCAGCTCCGTGCCGGAGATGTTCAGGGTGCGGGCGCCCTGGGGCACCTCGTTGTCCGGAACGTAAACGTCCTGATCTTCCAGGTAGACCATCATCTGGAAGGGCACCATGATGACACCGATTTCTTCTTCGTATTTTTTCAAAAGCGCCTGCGCGTCATAGGGACCGTAAAAAGGTTTGCCGTCAGCGTCCTTGCCGGGACCGGCGTGGTCGCGCCCCACAATGAAGTGGCTGCACCCGTGGTTCTTGCGAATAATGGCATGCCACACCGCTTCGCGGGGCCCACCCATGCGCATGGCCAGAGGCAGCAGAGAGAGCTTCACCGTGTCCTTGGGATACTTTGGAAGCAACATCTGGTAGCAGCGCACTCGAACGTAATATTCCACGTCTCCGGGCTTGGTCATGCCCACCGAAGGATGAATCAAAAGGTTGGCGCCCACTTTTTTGGCGGCGCGGAAGGTCAGTTCCTGATGAGCGCGGTGCATCGGGTTGCGGGTTTGGAAGGCGACGATTTTGCGCCAGCCGAGGCGGAGGAATTCGGCGCGCAGCTCGGCCGGAGTCAGGCGCAGGGTTCGAAAATCGTAGTGCGACGGCCGCTGAACTCCTTCCAGCCGCCCGCCTACATACCAGGGATGGGTGCGCTGCAACAAATGATCGACCCCGGGATGAACGCGGCTGCTGGTGCCGTAAACCGATTGGGCTTCGGTGGACAAATCGGGCTGCCAGACTTCGTCCACGTGCAAAGCGGCCAGCATCACGCCCTCGGGATCGCGCAGCGCCACTGTCTTGCCGGGCCCAAGCGTCTTGGCCATGGCTTCCGGCACGTCCAGGGTGATGGGGATGGGCCAGACCGTGCCGTCGGCCAAACGCATTTCGCCGCAAGTCCGATCGTAATCAGCGCGCGTCATGAACCCGCGCAGAGGCGAGAAGCCGCCGCACAAAAGCAACTCGACGTCGCAGAGTTGTCGTGGCGTCAAATCCCACGAAGGCCATTCGCGCGAATGCGAGCGCAGTTCGAGCACCCGCTCCGGCGGTGCCATAAGATTAACCAGCGCCCCGCCATGCGGCGGAGTAAGATGATCGTGCATTGCAGTTTTCTCCTTCGGATGGATTATATCTTGATTAGGAAAATTCGAGGTGCGCCTGGTTCAACAGAGACAGCAACAACAGGCGCAGGCTGTGCGGGGACACGACGAGGCAAGGAGCGCGATTGCGGATCGCGATTGGAATAAGGATTGAAGGTCTTTGCCCATCGTTAAGTCTCGAAGGGGAATTGTACCAAGGATTGTAGATTGTGACCAGCATAAATTTCAAAGTCGCTTGGGCGCGTTGTGGAGTGGGATTTCTCGCGTCTCGGGCAGCGCCTGGTTCACGACCACCAGGCTGCCATGATCTTCTGCCTTGAACTGTTCATTGGCGTTGAGCATTTCGATGCCATAGACCGTCCCGTCAGGGGCAATGTCCACATTCAATTCATCGCTCAGGTGCACCGTTCCCGCTTGCGAAGTCTTTTCGCGGAAGCGGAGTTAGGCGATGTTGTATCGTGGATCGTAGGTCAGCTTCATGATCCATCCTCCCGGTTCGTCAGAAGTATTTTACTATGATTGTGATGACCAACCAGCTTTCCTGTTCGTCTTCTTCTTCCACAGCGTATGCTTCCACTTGTTTGTTGGCATAGCGCTGCCCCAGCCGATCTTGCCTGAACGGGAAATTACATCCCTCTACGCCGGTCGATCAAGTTTAAGAATTGAGTTCCATGACCTGGATTATTTAAGGTTGAGTGATTATCGTAAGTCCGGGTATGCCATGAAAGTCGGCTGAATTATGTGTTACGAGGGCACATTGGTATTCGAGCGCGGTGGCAGCTATCCAAGCATCATCAGGAGATATCGGCTGATGCCTGCGAATAGAACGTACTTCTCCCCACTTCCTGCAAATCTCGTAGGTTGACGGAATAATCAGGAAAGATTTGATTTGTGCTTCAAGGCGTTTGAACTGCCTCTCGCCCCAAGCGGCCCGGAACGCTCCATGAAACAACTCAGCCACGGTCATGAACGAAACTGCCAGCGTGTGTCCCTTAGTGCGAGGGCCATAAAATTTCGCGAGTGGATGGTTTTTGAAAAGGTAAGAAAAAACGTCAGTGTCCAACAGCAGAACGCTCACTGTTTGGTTGGCTCCCGGTCTTCCCTGCGGCAGGCGTAAATGTTATCCACGAACTGCTCCAATTCAAGGTCACTACGCCAAAGATCCGCACCCTTACCGAGGATATCGTCAAGCCGGGTTGGTTTTACCCCCTGCTCTGCCGCCAGATCTTGGATGGACATCCTACGGCCTCGTGTCAATGCTCCCTCCTTGGACGACCATCGCGACCTCGGAGCTTTTGCGCCGTTTCGCTTCCCGACAGTCGCAACGTGTTTCGACTGTGATTTCAGCTTGATGGCCATGGTTAGCCATCAATATACACCCAGTACTGTAAAATTGAAATCGTAGATATCAGTTTGCAGGGGAGAACGAACAAGAGAGGCGCGAAGCCTCGACTGCAAAGGCATGTCCAAGGGCCAAAGCACTTGGTTTGACTCATCACAGCCATCATAAGGACAAGGCACAGACTGCATGACCTGCTTCGTGGTACCACGTTCTCCGACCACTTCAAAGATTTTCCCGCATTTCCAGCATAGAATAGTCTATTCCAATTCTTCACCTCCGAACAATTCTATTGATTCAAACTCCCTCGCTTTCTCAATTCACGACAGCAGCCATCCCTCGCGTGCGGGCCCGTGTGCAGTATTCGCAGCGCCCCAAAAACGAAAAGCGCCCGCATTCTGAGCAGGCGCCTTTATTTGATCCTGAGGCCGCATAGCCCACGGCCCCTGTTCTATTTTCGTCAATGACTCTACCTGAGTTCTGAGTTCGCTGTCAAGCTGCCCAAGCCTCTTTTCACTTTCGGGAATTTCACTTGGTTGAAGCGGAAAAGAGAATCTTTTTGTCACTCGCCAGCCACAGGGCAGTCCGCTGCCAGCCTTCCAATCCTCAGGTGCATTGGTTGGCGGCAGCATGCCAGCCCCGACGGGTAATTGCCGCCGATAATTAGCACATGCGAGCTCCAAAAGCTTTTAGAACCCTCTTTCCTAATAACGACGTGCCGACCTTCCCTCGAAATGGTAGCCATACGAGCCCGATATGATATTTTTCCAGGAATGACACCAAGTAGTAGGGCGGCTTTGCGTCGGTAACCACAAGTCGAGACACCTCGAATCTCGGATAATGGATTCTTACAGAAAGTTGCTCATAGTACAGGACTTGACCGAGGGCCAGCCGCAGTTGTCCCAGTGAGTCGTTCCGTATCGTTTTTACTTCAACCAATAATACTTTCGCTTTGTTCACAACTAGCAGGTCAAAATCACTCTTGTACTTGCGCTGCTGAGGAAAAAGATGGGCGAAACGGTTGAGGCATTTCTGGTGGGCAGAGACTCTTGTGGCGAGCTTGTCAGGATCATATATCCGAGAGAATTCTGCGTGCCCATTGTCAACTTGAGCCGATTTCTGTCGAGAGTTGTACGGCTGGGGGGTTTTTAGCCAAGGTGGACCCTCTTCAATTTCTTCAATAAAGGGCAGGACATTAGACGATCTTGATTTTACGCGCGAGATTTTGAGAAGGTCGTTGAGAGAGAGTCCAAAGAACGGTTTCAGGATTTCGCGCCCGAAGGGTTGAAGATCCTTAATGGGTACTCGCCAGCAGGTGGTATTCCCAGACGGAGCCCAGGCTTTCCTGTGTCGGTCGAATCGAGAAAGCTTTCCCAAGCGAAAACGGATGACTTTGTATCCTCGTTCAACCCAAGTTGTCCGAGGATTCTTGAGATTAGATTTGATCTGGCCGAATAATTGGACGTCGTTTCCATGACAAAGATAAAAGAAATCACCTGGCTCCATCTCACTTCGAAATCGCTTCCCTTGACGACGTGCTGTGTCGCGGTGCAGTGTCAACACACGATCTTGGATTAGTCGTTCGCGTTGTCCATCCAACATTGGCACCGTTTGATGTGTACCATGGGAGTGTTTCCAAATTCTCAATTCATTAATTGTTTTTGGCATATTTCGAAGCCGTCCCGCCCCTTACTTGGCCTTGCTCGTTCTGGAATTCTACTCCTTCCGGAGAACCCGCCACTTGATGCCCTCTGCAGTTGGCTGTTTACTTTGCAAATCGTGATACTATCGCTGTAGTGATGTCAAGGTCCTTCGCGGCGAGGATCTGTCCCTTTCATATCCGGATTCTCGTGGTAATGGTCGGAACAAACTCTTGGGGCCTTGTTTACTCCAAGCGAATAGGGGTCGAAACAGACCAGCCATTCTAAGTAAGCTTCCGATAGAGGGGGTGCTAAATGTTCCTTCGTGAGGTGGGTACCCGCGAAATACATTGCCCTCGGGGATCGCCCCAATCCGGCCATGCGTGGTCACTGAAAATCCGGCCAACGAAATCGCGGCGTAGGAACCCGATTGCCCTCTCGGTTTCTGCCAAGGGAAAATGGCATTCCCATGCTTGGGGACTCTGTCCCCAAACCCCTGGGATTTAACGCTTTCCGGCCAGGATTGCCAATCCGATTTCGATGGATGAAAGCGCGTTCGGCAACCCTTAAAGGATCGGTCCGAACTCTTGTGAGCCATTGGCCGGATTCTGGGTGACCACCGTTGGCCGGATTTAAGGTGACCATTGAGGACATTGCCCAAGATGTAGCTTTGACGGTTATCCGAAGATTGTGACCCCGGGTAGCTTTGCAATTGAGATTGTTCTCTGGCTTTGTTTTTTGTTCCCCGGTTTGATTTATTCGATTTGGAGGCTGACCGCCCGACATGAAACCTGCCCCAAGTGCGGCGAAAAATCTCTCATCCCGATGGAGATGCACCGTATTATCCAAGCTCCAATAACCCCGAATCCCCCCATACTGACGGCAGAGAAGCCCGCACTCACCATTCTGGAACGAGAACGTCTATTCAGCCAACAAGAAGCAGAGCGTAAGGAATGCCTCGAACGCGCACAGGCGCTTGAAGAACGCCTTAAGCAAACGAAGGACGAATCCTTGGTCCCCAGGATTCAGGCGCTCCGAGCGGCGGCCGATGCGGCGAGCCCGGTACCAAAAAGTGCTCCTCAGCCCACTCCAACCACCGATGTCTTGGAACAGAGTCGGCTCCAAAAGGGGCTTCAGTCAGAATGGGAAAGTCGCTCCTCCGAAGACCTCCTCCAAGAAGCCAAATCGTTGTCCGAACAATACAAGCGCACACATGATGAAGCTCTTGTGACTCGCATTCAGGTGCTGCGTCGGACAGCCGGTGAGCGAGCGAAGTCGGTACGGCCGACAACAGGCGCAAAGCTCTAGCCGTCGAATGTGCTCCCGGGTTCACCTGGCCGTTTTGACCTAAAAGCAGGTTTCCGTCTTCTGCCTCCGACATTTAATCCTGCAATTTGCAGGGACAGAGTTTTTGTTTGCGCCGCGCTTTGATGTCCAAATTAATATGGGTATAATTCAGAATGCTTTCCTGCCTATGAACACTCTATCCCGAGAGGCTCCGCGCACTCAGATCGAGTTAGAAGTGATAGCCTGCTCACTGGACGATGCCGTGGAAGCATATCACGGCGGGGCGAGCCGGTTGGAAGTGACGGTGCGGCTGGACCAGGCCGGGCTGACGCCGCCTTTAGATATGGTGCGGGAGATTATCCAGAAAGTGCCGCTGCCTGTCCGCGTGATGCTGCGCGACCGCCCGGATTTTTCCGTGGACGGAAACGCGAAACTCGATTGCCTGAATCGGAAAGCCGTCGAGTTTGCGGCGTTATCTGTCAAAGCAAAAGGTAATGAAAGCATCTCATGTAGCGGCGGTCTACGACCGCCGAAATCCCGGCGCTCAGAGAGCGCCGCTACAATGCAAGTCGAGGGATTGGTCACAGGCCACGTGAAAGACAGCCGTCTCGACCTGGCGGCTCTGGATAAAATCATCAGCGCCGCGCCCAGTCTGCGCGTGACGGTCCACCACGCCATTGAGGCTACAAGCGATCCGATTGGGACTTTGCGAGCTCTACGAACGTTTCCCAATGTGGATCGGGCGCTGGTCTCAGGAGGTGTGGGGAGAATTGAAGAAAGGATCGAACGCCTTCTGCGGCTGCGCGAAGCCTTTGGCCCTGAGCGGTCCCTGATCGCCGGAGGAAATTTAACCCTTGAAATGCTGTGTCCGCTCCGTGACGCGACCGGCATTCGCATTTTTCATTTGGGCCGCGCAGTAAGAACGCCTGAGAAATCCGGCGGGCGAGTAGACAGCGCCAAGGTGAGGATGGCCGCTGATCTTCTGGGGGCGGTGACAAATCTTTAATATCGTGGAGTGATAATTGTAAATGGCGTGTTACCCCCTCACCCGGCCCGCCCCCGGCGGGCCACCCTCTCCCCCAGGAGCGGGCGGGCCATAAGAATTAATGTCAGAGGCTAGGCAATCCCGCCGGAGCCGAGCCAGACGCGCGCGGCCACACGTTCTCATTCCCGACGCCAAGACTGGAAACTCATCTATAATACGAGATCGTGAGCCAAAGGCCGGGCCCATCATCGCAGAATTGATCAAGCTTTACAGGAGCCACCATGTGCGGAATTGTAGCCTACGTCGGGGAGCAAAACGCGCGCGACATCCTGGTGGACGGGCTGAAGCGGCTGGAGTACCGCGGGTACGATTCGGCCGGAATCGCCATCCTGAACTCGCCCTCCTATCTGGCGCGGGCGGTGGGCAAAGTGGCGATGCTCGAGCGGCACGTGCTTCAGGACGTTCCGGCGGGCACGGTGGGCATCGCGCACACGCGCTGGGCGACGCACGGCAAGCCGACGGAAGCCAACGCGCATCCGCACTCCGACTGCACCGGAAAATTATTTTTGGCGCACAACGGCATTATTGAAAACTATCAACCTTTGAAGAAGCGACTGCTGGGCGAGGGGCACAAATTTTCCTCTGAAACGGACACCGAAGTGCTGGCCCACCTGATCGAGAGCGCCTACAAAGGAAACCTGGAAGCGGCGGTGCAGAAAGCGCTTTCGCAGGTCGAGGGCACTTACGGTATCGCGGTGATTCACGCCGAAAATCCCCGGCAGGTCATCATGGCGCGCCGGGGCAGCCCGATTGTGCTCGGCATCGGCAAGGGCGAATCGCTGGCGGCTTCGGACGTCTCCGCTCTCGCCCAGCACACCGACCAGGTGGTTTACCTGGAGGACAACGAAGTGGCGCGGCTGGAAGCGGGCCAGTTTTACATCACCACCCTCGGCAACCGGTCGGTGAGCCGGTGCACCACGCAACTCGAAGTCAGCCAGGAAGCGATGGATCGCGGCCAGTTTCCTCACTTCATGCTGAAGGAAATTTTCGAGCAACCGGAAGCGGTGGAGAACGCTTTGCGCGGGCGTCTAAGCCACTCGGAAGGAGTGGCGAAGCTGGGCGGGCTCGAATCCGTGATGGACCGCCTGCAGCAGGCGCGCCAGCTGATCATCATCAGTTGCGGCACCAGCTACTACGCCGGGCTGTTCGCGCGCTATGTTTTCGAGGCGCTCACGGATTTGACGGTGGAGACCGAGTTGGCCTCGGAATTCCGCTACCGGAAACTGAACCTGCGCCAGAACACTGTCGTGCTGGCCATCAGCCAGTCCGGTGAAACGGCGGACACCCTGGCCGCGCTGCGCGAGGCCAAGCGTAAGGGCGCGCTGGTGCTGGGCCTGGTGAACGTGGTGGGCAGTTCCATCGCGCGCGAAACACAGGCGGGCGTTTATTCGCACGCCGGCATTGAGGTGGGCGTGGCCAGCACCAAATCGTTTGTTTCCCAGGTAACCATCCTCACGCTGATGGCGTTGCTGGTGGGGCGCGGGCGCGATCTTTCCTATGAGGAAGGCTCGACGCTGCTGCGAGGGCTGGAGAAAATTCCGGACCAAATTCGTACCATCCTTAAGCAGTCAGACCGCGTTCGCGACCTGGCGCAAAAATATATGCAGGCGCCGCACTTCCTCTACATCGGTCGGAAATATCAATACCCCATCGCGCTGGAAGGGGCGCTGAAGCTGAAAGAAATTGCCTACATCCACGCCGAGGGCTACGCGGCGGGCGAGATGAAGCACGGCCCGATTGCGCTTATCGATCCCACTTTCCCCACCATGGCGCTGGCGCCGGAAGATGGTTCTTATGACAAAATTGTTTCCAACATTCAGGAAATCCGGGCGCGCGAGGGCCGGATTATCGCCGTGACGTCCGAGGGCAATTCAAAGCTCAGCGACCTGGTGGACGACGTCATCGCGGTGCCGCGCAGCCACGAAATCCTTACCCCACTCCTGACCGTCGTCCCCCTTCAACTCTTCGCCTATCACTGCGCCGTGCTGCGCGGCTGCGACGTGGATAAACCCCGCAACCTGGCCAAAAGCGTAACCGTTGAATGACGAAAAGGTTAAAGGGAAAAAAGTAAAGGTTAAAGGGGAAAGGATGAAGGTTAAAGGTTGAAGGGGAAAGGTTAAAGGTTGAAGGGATATGAGATTATAAATGTGGAGATCAATATTTTGAAATTGGAAGCATTTTAAACCAAAAAAACCTGGGAAGGGTGTTTGAGTTCCACCGTTCAGCGTTCAGCCTTTTGCCTTTAGCCTTTAACCTTTTCCCTTTTCCCTTTTCCCCTTTTCCCTTTTCCCCTTTAACCTTCCGATTTGCCGCCTCCGTGCTAAACTAATCCGGCAATTTTATTTGGACACACAACATGCCCACTTATCTGATTACTGGCGGCGCCGGATTTATCGGCTCCAACATGGTTGACGAGCTTTTGCGGCGGGGCGAAACCGTCCGGGTGATTGACAATCTTTCCACGGGGCTGGCGGAAAACCTGGCGGGGGCGCGTAACCGAATTGATTTTTACGAAGCGGACATTCGCGACCTGGAGAAAATCCGCCCTTATTTCGAGGGCGCGGATTACGTCATCCACCTGGCGGCGCTGGCGTCCATTCCGCGCTCCATCGCCGACCCCATCACCTCTAACGCTGTCAATGTGGATGGCACGCTGAACGTTCTGGTGGCCGCGCGGGACGCGAAGGCGCAGCGGGTGGTATTTGCCGCGTCGTCCTCCGCCTATGGGGACAATCCGGTTTTGCCGCGGGTGGAAACCCACGAGCCACGGCCGCTGTCGCCCTACGCCTTGATGAAGCTGACGGGCGAATACTATTGCAAGGTTTTCACCAACATTTACGGGCTCGAGACCGTTTCGCTGCGCTACTTCAATATTTTCGGTCCGCGCCAGAATCCCAATTCGCCTTACACCGGCGTCCTTTCCCTCTTCAACGCCGCCTATATCCGCGGCGCCACACCCACGGTCTATGGCGACGGCGAACAGTCGCGCGACTTTACTTATGTATCCAACGTGGTGGATGCCAGTCTGCGGGCGTGTACGGCCGCCGGGGCCTCCGGAGGAGTTTACAACATTGGAGTGGGCGAGCAGCACTCCATCAACCAGGTTATCGCCATGATGAATAAAATTTTTGGCCGCGAGGTGAAGCCGAAATACGCTCCCGCGCGCCAGGGCGATGTTCGCGAGTCCCTCGCCAACATCTCGCGCGCCCGCGAGGTTCTGGGCTACAAACCGATCGTATCTTTTGAAGACGGATTGAGGCGAACGGTGGAATGGTACCGGGCAACTCTGGAGAGCAAGTAATCAGATCTCAGTCTTCAAGTAGACGGGGGCGCAGCGCGACACACCCCATTTAAGTCCAATTAGAGCGAATCCTAACCCGCATTCCTCACCAAGTTGGCGAGGGATTTGGCACATCCCTTTGGAGTGTGGCGGCTTGCCGCCGCTTTCCCGCCACGAACAGCCGACGCCCGGCTGGAGGTCCGTTCGCCGCGCAAGAAAGCGGGAGCAAGCTCCCGCACTCCAAAATCGCGGCAATCCGCTGCCACCCGCGTGGGACCTCCAAGGCCTGGTGAGAGGGGCGGGCTAACTCTTGCCCTTCTTGACTGCCCCCGCCGCCTCCATCTGTTGCATGATGCTTTTGATCTTGAGGGCAAAGGGGCCGTTGGGTTCCGCCTTCAGGTACTCCTGCATTTCACCGTAAGCCTTTTCGTAATTACTTTCTTTCAAATAGACGTCCGCCAGCTTCACTCGAAATTCGGGCGGAGGGCTGGAATTTAGGGAGAGCACGCGCTGGTAGTCCTGCTCGGCCTTGGAGAAATCTTTCTGGCCGTAATGGGCGGTCGCAAGCTGATAGTAAAACTGCCACTGCGCCGGGTCGCGCCGAATGCCCTCCTGAAGCGCCGCCTCGCCTTCGCTGAATTTCTTTTCCGTATTGAGGATCATGCCCAACTGCATGTAAACCTCAACAAAGTCGGGATCGCACTCGCGGGCTTTCCTGGCCGCCGCTTCAGCTTTTCCCATCTTCTGCTTTTCGGCGAGGACCATGGCCAGTTCGGTCTGAGCGCGGGCGTAACAGGGAGAATCGCTCACTGCCTTTTCCAGGTGAGTTTGGGCTTCACTCAGTTTCCTGGCATTGAGGGCGGTATCGCCTTTCTCGAACTCTTTCTGGGCTTTTTTCGAGGCCTTGGCATCGGAAAGGGCAGGAGGCGCCACGGTCGGTTCAGTTTTCCGCGCTGGAACCAAGTCAATTGTTATTACAAAGGTGTTGGTAGTTCGCGTGAGATCGACGGTTTGCCGGAAGGTCTCGAACCCGTCCGCTGTTACAATCAGCTGGCATATCTTCTTTATTACGGACTCGAATGCGAAACTTCCACTTGAGGTTGCGAGCCCTTGTGCCGCCAACTCGCCATCCTCGGTTTCGAACCGAACCATCACTCCTGCGCCGGGCAATTGCCCTGCCTCCGCGCGAATTGTCCCTTCCACGCGCACAGTTCCTCCCGGCCCGTTCTGCATGCCTTGCCCGATCTGCCCTGCCGACCAAGAAGGAACCATCACCATTGCCAATAAAAGGTAGGCAATACGGCGGCATGTCACCTTGATAATTGATGTGGGCAATTCCGACCAAGTATTCGCGCAAGTGAGCGGGGTTAACACGCCTCGGCGCCTCCGTAAGATTTGAGGGCGATACTACACCAAAAAAAGTCGAATAGGTAGTAGAAAATAATTATGCCAACACCACCCCATTGGCTTTGTAGGGGTAGGGCTTGCCCTACCCTTTTTGCTTGGGCGACACATCAAGAAGGGGGCGGCAAGCCGTCCCCCTACGCCCTTATTTTGGATGGGAACCCCTGCCAAAAATTTTCTTAATAATTACTAAAAATATCGCTTGACATTGATTTGTGGCAGGACTATATTTCCACCATTGCGTCGGGTAGTAGTCTGATTCTTTACCAGAACTAAAGGGAAGATCACCAAACGGTGTCAGTCGTCCTTAAGTTCGTGAAGACCCAAAAAGCGGTGGAGCCCGGTTGCAGCGTAACCTGCGATGAAATACGCCCTGCTTCGGCTTCTGCCAATCTATATTCACTTTTCCTTTGATCCTGCGTCGGTGGGGAGTACCTTCTTGTTTCTTTCCGAAACAAGGAGCGGATGGTCAGGTTGATCAAAGCAAGAACTTTCCGAAAATCTATCGGCTGTCAATGGGGGGGACCCAGTGACACTCCGACCCGGAGGATCCTAATGAAGAAAGTTGTACTGTTGTTTGCTGCGACTTGCCTTTTGTTTTCGGTCCCCGCTTGGTGCCAGGACACGGCCAATATTGTAGGCACGGTCTCAGACAGCACCGGCGCGGTAATTCCGAATGCTAAGGTCACGATTTCGAACCCCGACAAGGCCTTTACGCGCGATCTGGTGAGCAACTCGGCGGGGTATTTCGAGGTGTCGGCCGTACCCATCGGTAACTATGTGGTGACGGCAGAGGCTACGGGTTTCCAAAAACTCGTCCGCTCCGGCATCACCCTTAACGTCGGACAAACTCAACGCATCGACATGCAGTTGACCGTCGGACAGGTTACCGAGCAGGTCAATGTGACCGGTAACGTGACTCAGGTGCAGACCGAAAACGCCACCGTTTCCGGCGTGATCACAAGTACGCAGATCCAAAACCTGAGCCTGAACGGCCGCAACTGGGTTTCCCTGGCCCTCCTGGTTCCGGGTGCCTCACCTGACAACGGCCTGAACACCACCGACGTCGGCGTCGCCGGGAACAACAGCATCTCCTTTAACGGCAACCGCCTGCAATATTCCAACTGGGAGATCGACGGCGGGAACAACACCGACGAAGGTTCGGCATCGACGTTCAACACGTATCCGAGCATCGATACCATCGCCGAGTTCCGCATCTCGACTTCGAATTACGGGGCCGAGATGGGCAAACACGCGGGCGCCAACATCGAACTCGCCACCAAGAGCGGCACCCGGACTTTCCACGGCGATGCGTATGAATACGTTCGCAACGACGCTTTGGACGCCAATCCGTTTTTCACTAACCGTTCCTGTCTGGGGTGTAAGAACGCTCCCAAAGCGCCGTACAAGTGGAATGACTACGGATACACATTTGGCGGCCCATTCTACATTCCGGGACACTACAACACCGACAAATCCAAGACGTTCTTCTTCTGGTCGGAAGAGTGGAAAGTCCTGCGGAAATCGACTTCCGTCAGCTCGGATGTGCCGACTCCGGCAGAGCGCGGCGGTGATTTCTCCCAGTGCGACAAAGCATCCCCCAATTACAATTCGGTGGTCGCCAATGGCTGTACTCTGCCCACCTTGGGCGGTGTGAATTACGACACGGTACAGGCCATGCCGGGCTTCAATGCCCAAGCTTTCACCAACGCGCAGGACCTGCTGAATGGCTTGGTTCCGTTACCGAACAATGGGTCTTTGGTCAACTACTTTGCCAACGCCAGTGCACCCACCAACTGGCGGCAGGAGCAGATCCGCATTGACCAAAACATCAGCGACAAGACTCAGGTCTTCTTCCGTTATACCCAGGACACCTGGAACACGGTCTCCGTCCCCTCTCTCTGGCAGTGGGCCAGCTTTGACACTATCAAAACCCAATTTGGCGGGCCTGGTGAAAGCGCGGTGTTCCACATCACCCATACTTTCAAACCCACCCTCATGAACGAATTTGTGGCCGCCTACACCACCGACCACATTCTCCTTTATCCGCAGGCAGGGGTTAGTTCGGTGGCGGGATCCATCAATCGCCCCAGCAACTTCGCTGTGAGCCACTTATTCTCGGCCAACAATAGCAATCCATTGCTTCCGGCGCTCGAAATGTGCGGCGGGACCGAGTTCTGTTTCAATGAAGACGCGGGCAACACCCCCTGGTTCAACTCCAACCCCATTGTCACCTGGAAGGACAATTTATCCTGGGTACACGGGAATCACACCACCAAGACTGGATTCTACCTGGAGAACTACCGCAAGAACGAGCAGTTCGGAAGCGACACCCAGGGGGACCTTCAGTTTGGCGGGGGAGGGAACATCACCACCAAGAACGCCTTGGCCGACGCCATGCTGGGGCGGGTTCAATATTACAGCGAAGGCACCCAGGCGGTTAACGGCGTCCCGGTGGGAGGTTATCCCAAGGGCCACTGGCAGAGCACCGACCTTGAGCCTTACATTCAAGACGACTGGAAAATAAAGCCGAACCTAACCTTGAACCTCGGCGTGCGGTATTACATTTATTCCCGCATCCACGACGTTTCACGTCCAACCATTGACTCGGGCTTCCTGCCCAATCAGTATAATGCGGCCAATGAAGCTCAACTCAACATCAGCGGCGCCCTGATTCCGGGTTCGGGCGCTATTTGGACCAACTATGGAAACGGCCTGGTCGAGTGCGGCGCCAACGGAATTCCGAAGGGCTGCCAGCTTGCCAATACGTGGGGTAATATTGCCCCGCGCTTTGGCTTTGCCTGGGATCCATTCGGCAAAGGGACCACTTCCATTCGTGGTGGATATGGAATCTACTATGAATCAGGAAACGGCAACGAGGCGCAGACGGAAGGCGGCGAAGGCAATCCACCCTCGGTTCTTGCGCCCCAAGCATTCAACATCCTTGGCTACAGTAATATCGTCGCCAACGGCCCGCTGGGGCCCACCGGCTACACAAGTTTCCCTTACAGCCAGGCATGGCCCAGCGTGCAACAGTACAACTTGACTTTTGAGCACCAATTCGGCAACAACCTGGTGAGCGTGGCCTACGTTGGTAACGTGGGCAGGCACTTGGCGCGCGCCGTGAACCTCAATGCCATCCACCCTGGAGCCACCACCATGAACGTTCCAGCCTATGTTGGGGTTGGAAAGACCGGAGGAAACAGCGGATCGAACGGCGGCCCCAACGATACCGGCACTCAAATCTGCGACATGGCAGGAAACTGCAACGTGCAACAAGCGCAGATTTTCCAGGAAATACCCAGCATCTTTTTCGTGCCCTATTCCGGATACTCTGGAATCCAGTACAAGCAGAACACCGCAGTATCCGACTACAACGCACTTCAGACCACTTTGCGCCACACTTCGCACGGGCTGACTATGCAGGCGGCATACACGTGGTCGCACACCATCGATGACTCCAGCAGCACTTACGAGCAGAACTTCACCGCTGTGAGTGACTATCAACAGTCGCGGTTTAAGGGCACGTCTGACCTAAACCGCACCAACATCCTGGAATTGAGCTACATCTACGCCATCCCGTTCTTCAAGAACTCCACCAACTCATTCGCGCGTCAGGCGCTGGGAGGGTGGCAGATCACCGGGACAGGGAGCTTCTTTAGCGGCCAGCCCGTCACCTTTGAGTGCGGAGTGAACGGGTATAGTACTGGCGTCGGCGGAAGCGCCATGTGCAATACGGTCGGTAAGGTGCAAATCCAAAAGGGCACCTTTAACGACGCAACCTACGGTCCCACACCAACCTGGTGGAATCCAGCCACTGTCACCCAACCATTGTTCAGCCAGCTTGCCGCCAATGGCGAGCCGGGCATGTTCGGCTATATGGGACGTAACGTGCTGACCGGCCCCGGCAGGAACAATTGGGATATGGCGATGGAAAAGAACTTCAGCCTTCCCTGGTTCAGCGGGGAACATTCCACTGTCCAGTTCCGCTTGGAGACCTTTAACACCTTCAACCATACGCAGTGGAACGGCTTCAATTACGGCTGCAGCGGGAGCAACGGGTTTGGCGAATCCTGCGCCGACAACACCAACTCACCCGGCGAGGTCAATTCAACCTGGGATCCTCGCATCCTCCAAATCGCCTTGAAGTTCATCTTCTAGGCGACCGCTGAAAAACTGTTACTGTTATGATTTCGGGCGTTCCAAAATATCGGGACGCCCGATTTTTTTGCCCTGTAGGAGCAGGCCTCGCGCCTGCCCTTTTAGCGCGACGACAAGTAAACCGGCCGTAGAGGGAGGTCCCCGCGCCAAAAAGGGCGACCATCCGTCGGCTGACGGATCGCCCCTACAAAGGCGGATCCTGCTTGTCGAAGCCGCGCGCCAGGGCATATAATGCCTTTATGAAGTATCAGGACATCATTACGATTGAGCCAGGCAAGCGCGGGGAGAAGCCCTGCATCCGAGGCATGAGAATTACAGTTTACGACGTATTGTCTTACCTTGCCTCGGGTATGAGCCATCAGGAAATCCTTGCTGACTTCCCGTACTTGACTGTGAACGATATTCTCGCCTGCCTGAGCTATGCTGCGGACCGGGAGCACCATCTGATGGTGACGCGGGAGTGAAACTCCTTCATGATCGAATTTATTGTTGCTATTTTGCTATTTCGGAATGCGAGAAATCGGAGATTGGCCTGACGGGGCATTGCGGTTGTTGGGCGGATGCTTCCACTCTACCAGGGCTTACTTTATTTGAAAGTTCGTGATGTCATCAAACTGATTGAGCGGGACGGTTGGAGGTTGGTGCGCACCACCGGAAGCCACCGGCACTATCACCATCCGGCAAAACGAGGGACCGTCACCCTGCCCGGGCACCCCTCGAAGGATTTGCCGCCCGGTACTTTGCAAAGCGTTTGGTGGTGACGCATTTTGATTTAGTAGAGCCGGGCTTCAGCCCGTCATGTTCCGCCCTGAAGGGCGGCGCTACGTAAAAATGCGTCACCACCAAGCGTTTTAAAACGGGCGGGTCTAAAATGAAAGAAGCGCGAAAATATGCTGTTGTTTTCGAGAGATCCGCAACCGGCAATGGAGCCTATGTGCCCGACCTACCAGGTTGCGTCACGGTCCGAGACACACTGGAGGAAGCGGAACGGAACATTCGTGAGGCCATCGAAGGCCACATGGAAGTAATGCGCGAGCACGGCGAGACCGTGCCGAAGCCGACGACCACTGTTCAAGAGATCGCCGTCGAGATTCCAGCGTGACGTTTCCGGCGATGGGTCAGTACAAATCTTTCCCTGCGCCCCATGCCATCGGCTCGGCTGCTTAAAGTTGCCTGTCCAAGTCATAAATACTTGGCTCCGAAAACGATGTTCTCGCCTGCCGCAGCGGCGCCTCCGATCAGGAAAATCCTTTGATTGTGGCGTGCGGCACGAAATTGGGCGGTTGTGCTCAGCGACCTCCGTGCTGCAAAGGCCTCAACACAGAGTTCACGGAGAAGCTCTGTGCGCTCTGTGTTAAAGCTTCTGCGCACAGAGTACGCGGAGTCCCCCTTGGGAGACGGAAGTTCAAATTTCTTCGGCCAGCTTTATTCTGATGGAATTTCCAGTGGCACGAGACGTTTTCAATGGCGCTCGCCGTAAACTTGAGAGTAGATCAATGCTCCGTTCGGCATCAAGGGTATTGCTCTATCTGTTCCTTGCCTCTTCGGCGGCTGCCTTTCAAAATCCAGCCACAGGAAGCACCCCTGGGCCTGCCACATCCGGAGACAAATTGCGTGCGGCGTTCGAGCGCGCCCAGCGGGCGCTTCTGGCCAAGGACTACCCGGCGGCCGAGCGCGGCTTCAAGGAGTTCCTGAAGCTCGACCCCAATTCGGCCGCGGCTTACACCAACCTGGGCGTGGTCTACTTGCGCACCGCGAAGCTGGATGAAGCCATCAAAGCCCTGGAGACAGCGCGCAAGCTTGACCCGCAGATGGTGGGCATTGACCTGAACCTGGGGCTGGCCTACTACCGCAAGCAGGATTTCCCCCACGCTATTCCTTTCTTCCAGAACGTGGTGGATGCCCAACCGGGCAGTGTGCAGGCTCATTACCTTCTGGGCATGTCCCATTTTATGATGAAGGAGTATCTCCCCACGGTGGCCGCGCTCGAACCCATTCGCGACCAGGAGACGGATGACCTGGATTTCCTCTATGTGCTCGGCATCTCTTACGGCCAACTGAAGCGCAACGATGATTCAAAGTTGGCGTTCCAGCAACTGGTGATTGCGGGCGGCGATACGCCCCACCTCCACTTGCTGCTGGGCAAGGCTTATTTGGACCTCTACCAGCATACCCAAGCCGAAGTGGAATTGAAAAAGGCGGTGGCCGGGAATCCCAACCTGCCTTTTGCGCACTATGACCTGGGCGTTCTCTACGTCCATCTGGGCAAGCTGGATCAGGCGGCCAAGGAGTTTGACCAGGAAATCAAGATCACGCCCAATGAGCCGTGGAGTTATGAAAATCGCGCCAACATTTGGCTGGACTCCGGTGATGTGGACCACGCCATCCCGCTCTATAAGCGGGCACTCCAGCTCAACCCGAATATGGCCGACTCGCTGGCGGGGCTGGGCAATGCGTATTTGCGCAAGGGCAACGCGCAGGAATCGATATCATATTTGAAGCGGGCCCTGGTGCTGGAGCCGAAAAGCGCCAACAAGCACTACCAGCTTGGCCGCGCTTACCTCAAGGCCGGCCTGAGGGCTGAGGCCATGAAAGAATTTGCCGAGCAGCAGAAATATCAGACCGATGCCCGTGAAAAACAGGCCAAAGACCTGTTTGGAAAACTGCCTCCGCCTTCGGGCCCCAAGCAGTAACAAGTTTCGCGGAGAGTTCGCCCTTGGGGCGCATCCGGGCGGGCTTGATGGAAATGCTCCGGGGCGGTCACACCAGTGCGGCAAAGCATCTAATAGCTTGGATAAAATGAAAAAAGCAGGAATCTTCGTCCCACCCAGGGTCAGTGCGCGCAAGGCGCTGCTGCGCTCCGGGCTTGGTCGGGTGATTACCGCCGGCTTTCTGGTGACCGGCATCATGGCCGGAGACTTGCTGGCGCCTACGCTGGGCAACCCGGTCCTGCCCGGGAAACATCCGGTGCAGTTCACTGACGTCACCCAGGCTGCGGGCATCACTTTTACCCACTTTAAAGGGGCGCGGGAAACCTCCACCATTTTGGAGGAGGCGGGGCCGGGCGTTTGTGTGGCGGATTATGACGGTGATGGGTATCAGGACATTTACTTTGTCAATGGGCGCGACCAGTACCAGCGCGGCATCGTGACCCGCAACGCGCTCTATCACAACAATGGAGACGGCACCTTCACCGACGTCACGGAACGCGCCGGCGTCCCCGGCAACGCCTATGGCCTGGGCTGCGTCTGGGGGGATTACGACAATGACGGCCATCCCGATCTTTACGTGACGCAATACGGCAAAAACATTCTCTATCACAATAACGGCGACGGCACCTTTACCGACGTTACCGATAAGGCTGGCGTGGGCGGCATGGATTTCGGCACGGTCTTCCATTCGGGCGCCACCTTCTTTGACTACGACAAAGATGGTTACCTGGACCTCTATGTGGGCGGCTATGCCAATTTTACTGCGCAAAGCCAGCAATACTGCACCACCGAAATCCGTTATCGATCGAGCTGCCCGCCCGCGATTTATGGCGGCTCCCCCGACGTGCTCTATCACAACAATGGCAATGGAACGTTTACCAATGTCACCAAGGCGGCAAAAATTTATCAGCCCAACGGCACCAACCTTTCGGTGGCCGCGGCCGACTATGATAACGATGGCTGGCCGGACCTGTTTGTGGCCAATGACGGCCAGGATGCCTACCTCTATCACAACAATCACGACGGAACCTTTACCAACATCGGGTTGGAGGCCGGCATGGCCTTGACGAATGAGGGCAACACCATGGCGGCCATGTGCATGTCGCTCGGCGATTACGACAACGATGGCCACCTGGACCTCTATATTTCAGATTTTCAGGGCGCCGGCGACCACGTTTGGCACGCCGACGGCAAAGGCGCTTTTGACGAAGTCAGCGACAGTCTCGGCATCACAATGTCTACCACCCAGGTGCTCAGTTTTGGCGGTGGATTCTTCGATTATGATAACGACGGCTGGCTGGACATTTTTATCGCCAACGGGCACGTCTATCCGGAAGTCGACCGCGCTTCCGCCGGAATCCACTATAAAGAAATCAATTCGCTGTTCCATAACGACGGGACGGGTAAATTCACCGAGGTGAGCGCTATTTCAGGCAACGGGTTTTCCGTTCCCCACGCCGGCCGCGGGGTGGCCTTCGCGGATTTTGACAATGACGGCAATATGGATTTGGTGGTGGCCAACGATGGCGACCCGCCCCTGCTCCTCCATAATAATGGAGGAACCGGCAATCATTTTTTGAATTTCAAGCTGGTGGGAACCAAGAGCAATCGCGACGCCATGGGCGCGCGACTGCGCCTGCGCGCGGGGAAGATTTCCCAGATTCGCGAAATCGAAGGTGGAGGCAGCTACCTCTCCCAGAGCGACCTGCGCGCCAACTTCGGAATCGGGCGCAACACGCGCGCCACGGAGTTGGAGGTCTCATGGCCCAGTGGCCAGCACCAAATTTTCCGCAATATCGCCGCTGATAAATTCTACCTGATCGTGGAAGGGAAAAATCAGTTGCAGCGCCAGCAATTCGGACCGCCGCCCGCGGCATCTCCCGGCCCCAAGCGTATGACGAAGCCCCGGAAGCCCCGTTAATAAAATGATTTGGAGCCATCGCTTGAGCCCGCTTTTCTCGCCAGGCCTCGAAGGTGCCGCTCCGACTGCAGCGGATCCCCGCAATCTTGGAGTGGAGTGAGGGAGCGGGGGACCCAGGTTCTGCCCTGGGGCTGCCGCTTTCTTGTGCCGTCGATCTGCTCCAGGCACTCCGCCAGCCGCTTACGGGGGAAAGCAGCGGCAAGCCGCTGCACTCCAAAGGGGGTGCGCCAACTCCCTCGCTATCTTGGTGAGAAATTAGGGACAATGCCTGCCCGAAGGAAATAAAGCCGACCGCTGCGCAGGGTGATCTCTCTTGAGTTTTCGTGAACCGGCTGCGCCATGCGCTTTGGCCGCAGCGTCACCGGCAGCGATTTTAGGCTTGAGCCATTATAGAATTTTTTACTGTATCTTTCCCAACACGAAAGGTGTATGGTCTGGATCATAGGTTAGCGCTTTGTTGCACCGAGGCCGTCAACGGGCCAAAGCTTCGTCTCCCTGGAGGGTGCCATGCAAAGTCCAGTTTCCATGCTGCGTTCGATGTTCCGCTGGTTTCGTTTCTCTCCCCACCCCCGCGCTCTGAGCAAGCAATCCGATGGCAATGTGAGCCGGATGAAAAATGGGGCGGCTGAGGCTATTTCCCCGGAGAAGTTCCGCGAGATGTTTACCAACATGTTGGCTGATCCGAAGGCTCGCAAGGCCATGGCGCAAAGCGT
>DASYZE010000022.1:0-84796 GCA_035946625.1 Terriglobia bacterium
GCTGCGCCCCATCGGTTCGAGAACATCTTTCAAGAAGTGTTGCAAACGATGATCCAGGCTTTTCAGCCTCTGCGGTGTCATGACCAAACTGTACCAGACGCCGCAAAAGCTGTCAACAGATACTTAACCTAGTAATGTTAGCGGGCTGATGAAAAAGTGCCCGTCACTGTCATTCTGAGCGAAGCGAAGAATCCCTGCATTAAAAGAATCAACCCAATACCAAGATCCTTCGTCGGCTTCACCTCCTCAGGATGACAACCAGGTGGGTTCTTCATCAGCCTGTTAGGCTCGCCTCACAACGATGGAAATTATGGACTAAGAATAGACTTGAAGGCTTTTTTTAATTTTGTCATGCCTTTTGTATGAACATCGGAAATAAGCTCCACGAACTGCGCGCCGCAAAGGGCTTTTCCCAGGATGACATTGAGGAACGGTCCGGGCTTTTGCGCTGTCATTTGTCCCGAGTCGAAAACGGGCACACCGTCCCCAACCTCGAAACACTGGGAAAATATGCAGGGGCCCTCGAGATTGAGTTGTACAAGCTTTTTTTCGAAGGTGAAGGGAAACCGCAACTCGCCGGACTAAGAGGTGCGGAAAAATTGGGAGCGGAGGAAAGCGGGCTTTTTGAGACCTTCAAGAACCTCGACAAAAGGGATAGAAAGTTTGTAGTTGCGATGGTAAGAAAGATGGCAAAAGACAATCGCACTCCGAGACCGACCATCTAACTCGAGAGGCTAGTGTTCCTCTGACTCCGCAAGAAACATCGGAAGAGAGTGATTGCACCCACCTTCGTGTTCGTCACTTCTGATCGATATTCAACGGTCCCCGAAGGTGCAATGGATTTAAGTGGCCAGGCCCGCTGCCGAGAAACCCTGGCTCTACTCCGCTCGCAGGGACTCAATGGGGTTCACAGCGGCCGCACGCCGAGCGGGCAGATAGCTCGAGAGCGCCGCCGTGGCAATGAGGCCGAGCGATACCGTCCCATAGGTCACGGCATCGAAGGGTTTCACTCCGAACAGCAGCGACGACATCAGACGCATCAGCGCTAAGGCCGCCAGCAACCCGCAAGCCACCCCGATGCCCGTCAGCCCCAGGGCGTGACGAACGAACATGGCAACGAGATCCTGGTGCTCGGCTCCGAGAGCCATGCGAATGCCGATCTCGCGCCTGCGCTGTGATACGGAATAGGCGATCACGCCGTAAAGGCCCACGACGCCGAGCAACAGCGCCATTCCCCCAGCAACCGCCAGCATCAAGAGAGTGAACGAGGTCCGTGCCATTGACCTCTTGTAGTAATAGTCCAGCGTGCGGATATCCGCCAACGGAAGATTGGGATCCACTGACCACACCGCCCGCCGGACCTCGTTCACCAAGCTCTCCGAGCCCGCGCGCGGGCTGCGAATGGAGAAGGTCACGTAGCGCCGCACATCAATATCGTTGCTCTCGGAACGCGCTTCCAGTATAGGCCAATACACCGAGTTGGACGCTTCTTTATCCATGCCATCCTCGTGGACGTCCCCAACAACACCGACAACTGTTCGCCAGTCGTCCTTGGTATTTGAGCGGATTTGTTTGCCGAGGGCGTCCGACGGGTCGTGCCAGTTTTCGCGCGCTAGTTTTTCGGAGACGATGGCCACGGGAACCTTATTATAGATATCGCTCCAAGTGAGATCGCGGCCGGCGACAAGGCGTGTGCCCAGGGTTTTGAAATAGCCCGGTGCCACAAACCTGTACCGATGGAGTGGAATTTCACCGGGAGCGTAACTATGGTCCTTCACGAGGACTGGATCGTACCATCCGTTACCATCCATGGGGACACTCATGGAGATGGCGACCGAAGAGACGCCCGGAACGGCCTCGATTTTATGCAAAATTTCTTCTTGGGTGCGAACCACGCGCTCGGCTTCTTTCACCGCAGTGTCGGGAATGTCGACCCGGAAGATCTGGACTTCAGAAGGCGCTACGAAACCGGGATCGACTCTGGTCAGTGCGCGAAAAGTGCGGATCATGAGTCCCGAGCTAATTAGCAGGACGAGTGCCAGGGCTACTTGGACGACCACCAGCACGCTGCGCGAGCGATGCCGCTCGCGACTCTCGCTCATGGAACGCCCGCCTTCGCGCAGTCCGGTTCCGAGGCGCCTGCCCGCATATTTCAAGATGGGGATGGAACCGAAAAGTAGGCTTGCGACAAGCGACACGGCCAGGGTGAAAAGCACCATCGTCCCATCAATGCCGATTTCATTGAGGCGAGGCAGACCCGTGGGCGCCGAGGCGACCAGGGCGCGGAGGCCTGCATAGGCCAGTCCGAGGCCAAGAACACTGCCGAGAAGTGCCAGAATGAAACTCTCAAACAACATTTCCCCGGCGATGCGGCCCCGGGTTGCGCCCAGAGCAGCGCGGATGGCCATCTCCTGCTGGCGCCCTTCCGCCCGGACCTGTAGCAGATTGGCCACGTTGGCGCAAGCGATGAGCAATACCAAGCCGATGCCGCCCATCAGCACCCACAAAACTTTGCCCACGTCGCCCACCACGTCTTGCTTCAGTGTGCGGAGGTTCGGCCCAATCCGCCCGTCTTGGAACATTTTGCGGCTGTAGCCTGGCGGCGGCGGAAAACTTCTCAGCATAATGGGGATCATCCGCGCCACATCCGCGTTGGCCTCGGCCACCGTGACACCCGGCTTGAGCCTGGCGATCGCCTGATAGCTGAAATTCCCCAGGAATAATTTGGTGCGATCGAGCTTCAAGGGGAGGAGGATAGCGAGGTCGGGCCCGGCGAACCGGAAATCCCACGGCAGCACTCCGATGATTTGCCGCAAGCTTCCATCCACGGTGATCGTTTTCCCGATCACCGAGCGGTCGCCTCCGAACTTGCGTTGCCAGTAACCGTACGTCAACATCACTGTCTCGAAGCTCCCCGGTGAATCGTCCGTTCGCGTGAAGGACCGTCCGAGAATGGGAATGACTCCCAGAACTGGAAGGAGGCCATCTGTCACCTGGAGGCCTGACGCATGCTCGGGCTCAGCGAGGCCGGTGATGTTCACGGAATAGCCCTTGTACAGGCCGATATCCTGGAAAGTGCGGTTCTGTTCGCGTGAGATAATGTAGTCCGCTGGCGATGGATTCAGGTCCCGAATGTTGAGGCCGGCAGCCGTGAGCCAGACGGCCACCAGCTCTTCCGGCTTGGGATAGGGCAGAGGCTTTAGGAGAACGCCCTCGACTACACTGAAGATCGCGGTGTTCGCTCCGATTCCCAGTGCCAGCGTCACAACAACCACTGCGGTAAAGCCTGGGGATTTGCGCAACTTGCGAAGGCTAAAGCGCAGGCCCTGCAACAGGGAATCGAGAAACGCGCCCGTCCTCGCATCGCGCACTTGCTCCTTGACCTGGTCGACTCCACCCATTTCGATCCGCGCCGCGCGCTGCGCTTGGTCCGGGTCCATGCCCGCGCGAAAGTTCTCCTCTATCAGCATTTCGAGGTGGGAATGAACCTCCTGGTCGAGGTCAGTCTCCACACGCCGGGATAAAAAGAGGTTCCTCAGGAAGCTTCGGACCTTCACGTGAAAAGACAAGTAAATACCTCCCTACGAAGTTTCCAAGGCTTGAGCAATAGCCCAGGTAATGCGGCCCCATCGCTTGGTTTCGACCTCGAGCTGATTCAATCCCGCCTTGGACAAGCGGTAGTACTTGGCGCGGCGGTTGTTCTCGGACTCTCCCCAAAAAGAGGAAATCCACCCTTCTTCTTCCATTCGGTGTAGAGCGGGAAAGAGCGAGCCGGGCTTAACAACAAAAGTGCCGCCTGTGATCTGCTGGATCCTGCGCGAGATTCCCAAGCCGTGCCTCTCGCCAGCGATGAGCGATTTCAAGATCAGCAGGTCCAAAGTTCCTTGCAAAAGATTGGTCTGATCTTGGCTCACTTTATGCCTCCTATCGGCTCTCTATACGAATGATACGGATCTACATATAGAATGTCAATAGGAAAAAAGCGCGCCACTGGAACATAAATCGGTAAACCGTAGTTGCGGTCTGCGCTGTCATTTCTGACGGTTGCGTCAGGATGACAGTGTGCTCGGAGGTCAGCTCGCGAATAGCCGTTAGCTCGCGCTCAGATGCTGGAATTCGGGAACGACGAAGATCGGCAGATTGGCGGCGGTCACTGGCTGGTCGAGACGGTCGAACAGATTGAAAGATGCGTACCTAAGGACTTGGCGTCTATTTGAGAGCGAGCGGAGCATTCGATAAGAATGTGATCGGTTCCGAACCGTCTCCGACCAAAGTAAAGCCCGCCCAGAAGATCGGTGGGCGATCACCCATCTGCTGCAGGTAGTCGAGCTTCGCGTGTCGGAGTGCTGATGCTCTGTCTTCCCCGTTCGCCAGATGTGTGTAGAAATCCTTCATCAAGGTTTCCGTGGCGGAATCGTCCACATTCCACAACCCCCCTGCCACGCTCTTGGCGCCCGCGAGCAAGAACTCTTCCGCGAGTCCAGTAATGCCTCCCTCGCCTTCGGACTTTCCCTTCGCCGTATCGCAAGCCGAGAGCGTTACCAGGTCAGTAAAGAACTCGCGAGTTCGTACTGCCGCCGCTGCCCTTTATTCTCGTGTACCCGATCAAGGGCAATTTTATCCACATGGCACGTATACTGCACAGCGCTCAAAAGTGGCCATAGAAAATTGTTGGGGATTACCTGTAATCCCGCTGACTGATGCAAATCAGATTTCCCGGCGGCCTTCCATCGACTTCAGCACGGTCACTTCGTCGGCGAATTCCAGCTCAGAACCCACGGGAATGCCCATGGCGATGCGCGTGACGCGAACGCCCAGCGGCTTGATGAGTTTGGAAAGATAGATGGCGGTGGCCTCGCCTTCCACGTTGGGGTTGGTGGCTACAATCAGTTCCTTCACTTGGCCGTCTTTCAACCGCGCCAAAAGACTTTTGATCTTTAACTGTTCAGGTCCGATGCCCTGCAAGGGCGAAAGCGCGCCGTGCAAAACGTGGTAGCCACCGTGAAACTCACGCGTCTTTTCAATGGAGACCACGTTGTAGGGAGTTTCGACGATACAAATCACGTCGGAAGCGCGTGAAGGATCGGAACAATACTCGCACGGGTCAAGTTCGGTTAGATTGTTGCAGACGCTGCAAAGTTTGATTTTGTCTTTGACTTCCAGAATGGCTTCAGCGAGCCGTGCGGCGTCCTCGCGCGGCGCGCGTTCCAGGTGGAAGGCCAGTCGCTGCGCTGATTTTTGACCGATCCCCGGCAAACGCTTCAACTCATCAATCAAGCGAGCCAGCGGCTCGGCGAAATCTTTCATAGGGAAAGTGGGTACTGGAAACTTGAAAATCGAAACGCGAAGATCGCTCTTCACGAGTTTCCAGTTTCAAGTTTCGTGCTTTAAGTCAGGCCCGGTATGTTCAGTCCACCCGCGAGGTTGCCGACACGGCTGGCCATCTGCTCGTCCACTTTCCGCGCAGCCTCGTTCACCGCCGCCTGCACCAGGTCCTGAAGCATTTCAAGATCCCCGGAGGCAAAAACCTCGCGTTCTATGCGGACGCCCACCAGATGTTTCTGGCCGTTCATCTTGACGGTAACCATGCCGCCGCCCGAAGAAGCTTCAACGATCAACTCATCCAGTTGCTTTTGCAACTGTTCCTGCATCTGCTGGACTTGTTTCATGATCTGCTGCATCTGTTGCAGATTCTTCATGGCTCACTCCTGGCTCAGGTCTTTGGCGTCCACCATGGTGCAGTCAAACTTTTTTCTGAAAGCCTCCACTCCAGCGTCCTGGCTGGCCCGGTCGCGCGCGGAAGGCCGCGCCGGGATAACACCCTCTTCCTGGTCTTGAAGTGTAACATAAATTTTTACCGGCTGACCCAAGACCTGCGCGCAAACCGATCGCAACATTTCCTGTTGTTCGCGCCCGGAGAGCATTTCAGTGAGTCCGGAATCCTTGCGGGCAAACACAAAGCGCACTTCGCCATTCTCGAACCGCCAACCGACTGCAGGATCCAAACAACTGCCCAGAAATTTCTGGGTATTGTAAGCCAGGGCCTTGATGGCGGAAAGCCGTGAATCTTCCTCAACGCCGGAGGCCAATACAGGGGCCGGGGCGGCAGCCCTGCCGGCAGGACTCGCCGGAGAGCGCGGCGTCTCCGTGGCAGGATGGCCGACAGAAGTTGGGGAAATATTGCTCGGCGCGAGTGGAGCGAAGTCGCTGCGGGGCGCGGCTTGGGCCAACTTGATGGGCGGGGCCGGGGCGGCAGCCGGCGACATGCCCGGCTGGCTGAGGTTCGCCGGTTTTTCCGCCGAGCTCGGGCTGCCCATTCCGGCGATGAAATCTTCGAGTGAAGCGAGGCGCCGCGCGTGCACCAGCTTCATCATGGCGAGTTCCAAATGGAATTTCGGCTCGCGCGAGTATTTCAACTCGCCCTCCGCGCGCAACAGAATCTGGAAGAATCGCGTCAAATCTTCTTCGCTAAAAAGTTTGGACAGTTCCGCCAGGGCTTTGCGCTCGTCATTCGAAACCTGGAGAAGCGGGCTCGCGGCCCCGCAGCTTCGAGCCACCATCATGTTGCGCACAAAGCGGGTGAATTCTCCGCAAAAGTGCCCGAGTTCGTAACCCTCCGCCGTCAACTGGGAGACCCGGTCGAGAACACGCGCGCTATCCGCGGCGTGGACAGCTTCCATCAGCTCTTGCAGGAATTTGGCGGGCACCACGCCCAGCAACTGGCGCACGCGGTCTTCGCCCAATTGATCCCCGCAGGAGGCGGTCACCTGATCGAGGAGCGAAAGCGCGTCGCGCAAGCTCCCTTCCCCGGCCTGGGCCAGGGCGCTCAGCGCGCCTTCGTCCGCCTTGATTTTTTCGGCGGCGCAAATATGTTCGAGCTGCGAAACGATCTCGCCGTAATCCAGAAGCCGGAAGGCGAAGTGCTGGCACCGGGATTGGATGGTGGCCGGCAATTTGTGCGGCTCCGTAGTGGCCATAATGAACAGTGATTGGGGCGGCGGCTCCTCCAGGGTTTTCAGCAGCGCGTTGAAAGCCTCGGAAGTGAGCATGTGAACTTCATCAATGATAAAGATTTTGTAGCGGTCGCGCGCCGGAAGGTAGCGCACGGTTTCGCGCAACTGGCGGATTTCATCGATCCCACGGTTGGAGGCGGCGTCGATTTCCAGCACGTCCACGGAATTGCCGGCTGCAATTTCCTGGCAGGATGGGCACTCGCCGCAGGGAGTGACCGTAGGACCATGGAGGCAGTTCACCCCCTTGGCCAGAATGCGGGCCGTGGTGGTCTTGCCTACACCGCGCCCGCCGGAAAAAATATAGCCGTGGGCGACGCGGTTTTGCAGGATGGCATTCTTCAGCGTATCGGTGATCAGGCGCTGGCCCACCACCTCGTCAAAAACCTGGGGCCGGTATTTGCGGGCAAAAACCTGATAGGACATTTGAATTTTCGATTGCCGATTTTCGATTGCCGATTGAAGAACGTGGTCGTCATCGGCCGGCGATCTAACCGATCTGGCGGCCAGGATGATCGCCGTTCAGCAATTGTCAATCGGCAATCATCAATCGAAAATGAGTTGGGTCAGACTCCGGGTGATCTGCGGCACACGGAGAGGCGCGCTACCGTTGCTTCCTTCCGGACCTGGCGGGGTTCACGAGCATCCGTTGCACAGAGCCCGAAGTCTGATATGCCGTTGCGTCTTTTCGACGTTGGCCTACTTTAATAGCTCCAATGTTAGGTTAGCACGCGCGCTCATCCCGCGTCGATATTTTTCCTGCAAGGTCGCGCCCCGCCGCGACGCCAAAATGAGTGTTGATTCTGAATTCTTTTTTGGGCACACTATACGTTGAACGGGGCACGCTGGGGAGATGTTCTCAGCCAAACCGGGCTTGAGGATGCCGGGCTTTCCCATTTCTTAATTGAGGGTTGACCTGACAGGAGGTTTTCCGATGACGGAGAAAATGAAATATTCTGCGTTGATGGTTGGAATCATGGCGGTCGTGTTGGTCGGCTGCAGTTCCAACCCTCCGGCCGAGCAGGCTGATAACAGCACGCCGGCCACCGCACCGAATGGCACGGCCGCACCTGGACGTAAGGCAGAAGGCTCCAGGGCACGCAGCGCGGCAACGAAAGAAGAGGCGCCGGCAACGGTCACGGTTCCGGCGGGAACCGTACTAAGCGTCCGGCTGGTCAATGCGATCAGCTCCGGCACGGCGAGTGCCGGGTCGAGCTTTGATGGAACGCTGGCCAGTCCTCTGATGGCGGGCGGAGTGGAGGTCGCGGCCGTCGGCAGCGCCGTATCGGGTACGGTCACGAATGCCGTCAGCTCAGGGCGGTTGAGCAAGCCGGCTGAACTCGCCTTGACCTTGAATTCCTTGACGCCGCGTGGAGGAGCGAATGTGGCCATCTCCACCAGCTCCTGGAGCGCCTCGGGCGCTTCGCACAAAAAACGCGACATTGAAATGATTGGCGGCGGGGCCGCAGCCGGAGCCTTGGTGGGCGCCTTGACGGGTGGCAAGAAGGGAGCTGCCATCGGAACCCTGGTGGGCGGTGGTGGCGGCACCGCGGTTGCCGCCGGAACGGGCAAGAAAGAAATCACTCTGGCGTCCGAAACCAAGTTGAATTTTACATTGACTCAGGCCATCACGCTCCCGGCGCATTAGAGCATGTGATTGCGCCACATGGCCAGCATAACTTGTCGCACGGGTTTCCAGAGTGGAGTACTTCGGCCTGACCCTGGGAACCCGCTGAAGAACCCAGCAGGCCGCGCCCTGATGCTCTCAAGGTTTGGCGGAAGTTGACCATCGCAGGCTTAACTTGTCTTCGTTGGCAAATACTTGCAAAGTAGCAGCGCTGGTCGTTGCTGGGGCGACCGCCGTTTTTCTGGTTAAATCTACTCCGCCGTCCGCCGTTTGTAAGTGAACGGAGATACTTCTTGTCCCAGTTGGAAGGTTGAGCGGCTGCGAGAAAATCCCCCCGTAACCGCCTTTGATGTGGAGAAACCCACTTTTCTTTTTCCCCTTCAGATCTTGCTTCAAAATAATCCCCGTGTCATTCGAAACTGTAAGGATCGCGTCTTTAAGTTCGAACTTGCAAACCAATTGAATTGCTCTTGCCGAGACATTGATTGAACTCCTCGTGGGTTGTGGAGTGGCCGACTCTGCTTTGGCCGGTTGGACCATGGCCGGCCTCGGAGAACTGAGTGGCGCGGAAGCAGCCCCGCTGGCACCTGCCACAGATTTTTTCTCGGCCGGAGCATGGGCGCGGTTACCAGTATTACTTGCGATTTTCGGAGTAGTTTTCGATTTTGAAACTTGCGCCGCGCCGGCCTCCTTTTTTTTAGGAACGGTCGGGGTCACGCCCCCGGGATTTGAATTTGGGAGTGGCGGTGTAATTGAAGGGGCGGATGCCCCTCCTGGTGCGGGCGAGCTCGGAATAACCTGCGAAGCCGGTGGAGCGAGAACGGTTTGGACGGGCGTGGGAGGAGTCGGGGAAGGATGGAACCTGCGGTAGATCAAGCCGCCTGTGCCCAGCACTGCAACCAAAAGGAGGCCGGCCGCAACCATTCCCGCCCTTTCCAGAGGCGATTTCTTTTCCGCGGCGGGAGGCGTCCCCTGACCCTTCCAAGGAATCATGGGAGGTCTGGTGGTTAAGGTACGCTCACCCGCCCGGATTTCACTGAGCGGAAACTGGGCTTCCGACCGCGGCGGCTTTCCGTGTTGAACATCGTCCAGATCGTTCAGGAACTCCCGCGCATTCTGATAGCGGCGATTGCGATTTTTCACCAAACTCCGCAAGGCAAGGTAATCGTGCCCGTGACCGAGGCTCGGTTTAATTTGGCTGGGGGGGAAAGGATCTTCGTAAACAATTTTAAACAACACTGCGGCCGTATCGCCGGCGAAAGGTTTTTCCCCGCTGAACATCAAGTAAGTAAGCACGCCGAGGGCAAACAAGTCGCTGCGCGCATCCAATTCGCCGCCCGTCAACTGTTCCGGAGACATGTAGGCGGGCGTCCCCATCACACTGGTGGTCCGGTGGGAGCCATCCCGCGCCATGACCCGGGCAATTCCGAAATCGGTGATCTTGGCCCGGCCATCATCCGTCACCAGAATGTTGGCAGGCTTCAGGTCGCGGTGGATGATCTGCTCGTGATGGGCGTATTCCAGCGCTTCTGCAACCTGTCGGATGATATTCAGCGATTGTTCGACGGATGGGCGCGGGCCGTCCAGGAGGATGCTTTCCAGAGTGCGGCCCTGGATGAACTCCATCACAATAAAACTGTTTTTAGTTTCCGGATCTTCCAAAGCGTCGTGGATGGTCACAATTCCCGGATGAGAGAGGCGGCCGGCGGCGCGTGCCTCGCGCATGAAACTCTCCCGGGCGCTCGTGCCTCCTTCTTCGCTGGAAGAATCCAGCGAAAGGACTTTGATGGCGACCATGCGACCGATGGTGGGGTCGGAGGCTTTGTATACGACGCCCATTGCGCCCCGCCCCACCTCTTCCACAATTTCGTAACGTCCGATGTTTTTCATGTGGCTTTCGGATGGATAACCAGTTCAAATGAATGCGTGCCAATTTTGAATACGGATCCGCTCGAGAGCACCGCGGTTTGGATGGGCTCACCCTTAAAGAACGTGCCGTTTGTGCTTTCAAGATCGCGCAGGAGGATAGTCTGGCCGCTGACCTCAACCGCACAATGAATTCGGGAACTCAGCATGTCGTTGATAATGACGTCGGAGTTGGCCCGGCCAATGGTGATTCGCGGCTTGTGCATGGGATAAATGGTTCCTTTCTCATGTCCCTCGATGACCTTCAGGCTGATTTCCTGGTTGGGCGGAAGATGGAGCGGGAGCCCATCCACGCTGATTTCCGAGGTGATGGAGGGCACGGTTTTGCGCGTAGCCTGCGAGCGAAAAGTCGCCAGCTTGGGATTGATGATTTGAAACGCCTTGCCGCAGGAGGTGCAAGGCACCTCCACCTTTTCGTGTTCTCCAAAAATATCATCCTCCACCGTTTGCGTGTTCAAGCAGTGGTAACAACGGACTTCCATGGATGTGTTTCCTTCCTCTCCGCCAGAGATCCGGGGGCGGACCGCGCGCCCATATCCGATTTGCTACGCCGCCCCAATCGACCTCTTTCGCGGCGCGCCGTCACAATCGTTGGCTAGTAGATATACCACAGCTTGGCTGGAGGAAACAGGAAAGGATGGCGATCTCGATGGCCGCCCAAGCCCTGGATATCTTGCGGCGGGGCGTCGGACCCGAAAGTGAGGGGACGAATGGCGCACGCTGAGGTCCTGCCTCAGGATTGAGGCGGGCGGGCTCCGGAACTCGCCTGTTCGTGAAGCCGCCTCCGCAGTTCTTCGAGTTCTTTTTGCAATTGCGCCTGGCGCCGGGATAGGATCCAAACATAGACCACAAAAATCGCCCAAACCACGCTAAAGGCAGCAAAGAGATACGGATTGACCATGCCACTCCTTATTTACGATGCCAGTTCCCGCCGAAGCTGGACTAATTGACGTTGGTTTTGCGTCATGGTCATCCGCTGGCGGAGCAGGTAAAAAAAAAGACAGAGAAAAGCGCCCCACGTGGTGAAAACCGTCAGCCACATGCGCGGGTCAAGCCCGGAACCAGGCCCTCCGGCAATGACAGGTTGCGGGTGTTGGGTGCGCCACCATCGGATGGCCATGTAGTCGATCACGGCATCGACGGAACCTAGAATCCCGAATACTGCGGACAGAACCTCCACGCGCCCCGGATTGGTGACATAACTCCTCAGCATCAGATAAGCGATGTAGAGCAGCCAAAGAATAAAGGTTGACGTCAGGCGCGGATCCCAGGTCCACCAGATGCCCCAAGCCGGCTTGGCCCACAAGGGGCCGGTGATGAGCACGGCACAGCAATAGAGGAATCCGACCTCCGCCGAAGCGTAGGCAAAATCGTCGGAGCGGCGGGAGCGCTTGATTAAATAACCCATGCTGCCCAGAAAAACGAAAAAAAAGGCCAGCAGCGACGTGCAGGCCACGGAAAAATGAATATAGAAAATCCGCTGGGCTTCGCCCATGGTGGCTTCCTGAGGGGCGTAGAGAAAAATCATGTACAACGAGACCACCAGCCACACGAACGTGATGGACAGATGGATCGTAGGTGGAAAAATCTTCTTCAGCACAGCGCTACTCCTCCAAAACATACTCGAACAAAAGGAATGAAACCGCGGCAAAAATAACGCTGATCCCCGCCACGCGGAAAATACCCTGCATGATCTCGCTCGACGCGGAGTTGCGAAGCGCGTCCGAGGTTGCGTCCACGGATAGAATTAAAATCCAGAAGGACACCGGAAACTGAAGCACCGGAAGCATCACTTCGCGCATGCGGGTGTTGGCCGCGATGGCGCCGAATATCGTTCCCAGGGCCGTGTAGCCCAACGTCCCAAAAAATAGAATCAGAGCCAGCCATCCTAGCGACGGGAGAAAGGAGAAGTTATACCAGATTGCCGCCGCAAACACGATCACCGCTTCCGTGACTCCCAGAAATACCAGATTGGCCAGCAGCTTGCCCACAAAGATTGCGCTCGGATCCACTGGCGCCAGCACCATGCCCTCCATGCACCCGTTTTCGCGTTCGGCGGCAAACGACCGGTTGAATCCCAGGATCCCCGAGAAGGCAAAGGCGATCCACAGTAGCCCCGGCAAAAGCCGCAGCGTCTCTTCGCGCGCCGTCTCAAAGGCAAAGTTAAACAAAAACACGACCAGCAAGCCGAAAACACACATGGGAGCGAGCGTCTCCCGGCTTCTCCATTCCACGCGGAGGTCTTTGGCAAACACGGCCCAAATTACGGACAAACTTCGCATTAACGGTCCCCATCCAAAATTAGGCAGGCGGGCAGCGGGAAAGAATGGCAAATGGAATATGGCAAATTTGAAATGGTCGGTGGACCGAAGATCGCCTTCCAATTGCCGTTTGCAATTTGCCATTTGCCATTCTTCATCGATTCCACCTACTCCCCACTTGTTCTTCTGATACCCAACGTCTGTAAGGGCGCATCCTTAAGTTCCCCGTCGAAGCGCACTGAGCCCCGCTCCAGGGCAACCAGCCGGCGCGCAATGGACGCACCCAAATCGAAATCGTGGACGGAAAAAACCACGGCCTTGCCCTGACCGGCCAGCCGGCACAGAATCGATTGCAGATTGTCCGTGGCCCGTGCGTCGAGGCCGGTGAAGGGCTCGTCCAACAAAAGGAAATCAGGGTCGTGAAGAAATGCGCGGGCGAGTGAAACGCGCTGCTGGAGTCCTCGCGAAAGCTGCCGGATGGGCTCGTGCCCGCGGTCTTGCATGGCGAAGAGTTCGAGCGCCCAGTCGATCTTCTCCTCGAGCGCGTGCAGGCCAAAAAGTTTTCCGGTAAACCGCAAATTTTCGCGCGCCGTCAGCTCGCTATATAAAAGGGTCGCGTGGGAAACAAATCCGATGGCCGCTTTGGGAGTCCCAGGATCCCGGTAAAAGTCCCGGCCTCCATAGCGCACTTCCCCTTCGCTCGGATGCGACAGGGCGGCCAGAGTGCGTAGCAAGGTGGTCTTGCCCGCCCCGTTGGGGCCGAAGAGGAGGACGGAATCACCGCGCACCACCTGGAAGCGAACCCCTTTCAGGGCTTCGAGGTCGCCAAAATATTTGGAAACATTGAAAAGTTCGAGCGCCTGATTAGCGCGGGTTGCGGCGGGTGGCATAGGACTCGTTGCGAATAGGAGGGCCTTTCTTCAAAACGGCCATCAGTTTTGCCTTCAAATCCAGGCGTTCCTTCCAATATTTTTTCTTCTCGATTTTTCCTTCCGCAAAAAGTTCATCCAGGTCCGCCAGCGAATTAAACAACGCGTCCGCCTTGGCCTCGAGCTGTTTGCGTCCGGGGCTGGTGGCGTGACGCTCTTTCCATCGCGTCCATTCTTTGCTGGCGCGAACGCCGAGCGCCCAAAGCAAGATCAGCAGGAAGCAGATGAAAACGGGAATACCCAGCCTCGTCATGGTATTCGGAACGGCTTTCACTTCACCTGCCGGTGCGTTATCGGCGGTCGGCGGACTGGCGCTGGCCTCGCCGCTCACCCGGGCTTCAAGTGACGTACCGCGCGCAATATTCTCCGCCTCGAACTTCTCAATGTTATTTTTTGCGTCCACCCCAGTGGGTTTGAATATCTGCGACTCCACTTGAAGGTTGGATGGAAACACAAACATGCTGGCCTGAGCGATGGGCAGGGCGGCGTGGTCACCCAGTGCGAACTGCCCGCTCGAATAGTCCGCATCGTAGCTGACCGTCACCGGAGTGATGCCGGGTTTCAAAGCGTACGCAATTTGGTATTCCCCCGGCGACTTCCCGCGCACAGTCGCCTGCGGCAACGCCATGTTGGCCAGGCCCGTCACGCTCACCGTGGGCTCGCCGGCCTGTGGAGAAACGTAAAAAACAAACGTTCCGTTGACGTTCGAATAAGTGCGCGCCGGATGGCTCGAGTTATCAACCTGATATTCTTCCTGGACCCGAATCTTGGACCCTTGCGCGCCTACCAGCACGCGCAACTCGCGCACCTCGAGCGCTGAGGCGTCGTGAGTGGAGTCGTACACCGTGACGTTGACGCTGGCCGTGCCCGATGAATCGAACTGCATGGGCGGAACCGCGGCGTGGTAGGCAATTTCCTGCAGGTTGGCCTGGACCAGATAAAAAGTACCGGGTGCAATTCCACTCTGGGTAAAAGCGAAGTGGCCATTGGCGTCGGTCGTTGTCTCCGCCACCAGTTGCATCCCTACCCCCTGTTTCGGGGTGAGCAGGAGGACTTTTTGGTTGGGCATTGGGCGCTGATTCGTGCCGTTTAAAACTTTTCCCTCAACGCGCCCCTGCGCCAGAAGAAATGCCGGGGTCAGCAAGGAAATCAGAAGGGTTGCGAATGCAACTTGGGCCCGACGGTTGATCCGAGGTGGTGTCATGGGGCTTCTAAAATAAATGAGTTTTTCCTGCCTTGCACCCTGAATTCCGACTGGCCACTTTCATTTCCGATTCCGCGGGGAGATCTTGGCTCCACAGTCACCGCAAAATTTGACCGGCAAAGGATTTTCAAATCCGCATTCTTCGCAAACGTATTCTTCCATGGGCGCGATCTTGCGCCGGGCGCGCCGTTCCGCCACTTCGCGCTCGATCATCACTTCTTCGGGCGTCAGCGTCTCTGCCGCCTGCGAGTCCGCCATCAGCCGGGCGGCTTCCATGCGATACTCCTGCTTAAGTGCCTCGTAATCATTTTGGGCGATCTTTCCTGCCTTGAATTCGAATTCCAGGTCCTGAGCATTTTCGTAGATCACCATGCGCCGCCGTTTCAAGTCGCCCAGCGGAGTCACATCCACGGGCAGCACGCCCCCACCCGCCCCTTCCACGGTAAGCAGGGGTGCGGCCACCAGAACGGCCATGGCCGCGGCAATGAATAATGCGATTCCCAGAGACATGGTTGGCTACCTCGAGACTCTTTTCATCTCTTCTTCCACTGCGGCAGCAATCTTTGGATCGATGGCCTCCTCCGGCACCATAGTCAATTCAGGCGAGGGCATTCGCCAACGCCGAACGATGAGCATCACCGCGCCAAGCCCGATGATCATCCCCACGCCCGGAAGGACCCAGACCGTCAGGTTGAATCCCGTTGCCGGAGGTGAAGCCAGCACCTGGACGCCGTACTGCTTCACAAAATCCTGAAGGATAGTGGTCTCATCCTTGCCGGCTTTGATTTCTCTGTCGGCAACCGCATTCATTTCCGCGCGGGTCGAGCATTCAAAGTGGTTGCATTCGGTCACCGTTTGGGTACAACCACACTGGCAAATCACCTGGTCGCCGATTGATTTTACGGTGGGCTTGCCGGCCCCGGCCAGGTTCGCTGCACCCAGCGCCACCACTGCCATCAAGCTCAGGGCTGACTTGGCAGGCTGACAAAAAACTCGAACGCTGTGGCGTGTCATAGCGCCGGGCTTCAGCCCGACAGGTTGCTTTTTGAAGCTTGCGCTCCAACGTGCCGCCCTAAAGGGCGGCGCAACCGTGATTTCCATCGGCCGCTCAGAGGACACGATCTTCCTCCACGACCTCTTCGCGCTGGCGTTGGATCTCCGCCATTTCGCGCTCCACGCGGCTGGGCACCATGGCCAGCAATGTCCCGAAGAATACCACTATCCCGCCGATCCAGACCCATTCGACGAGCGGATTCACAAAGACCTGCACGATGGCTTTGTTCGAATCGGTATCCGCGCCCGCCACCACCACGTAAAGGTCCTCGGTGAGTGAATCCCGGATGGCGACGTGGCTGATGGGCTCCTGACTCGCCTTATAGAGCCGGCGCTCAGGTTCCAATACGCCCAGAGCGCGGCCATTTTTCGTAACCGTCATCACCGCGCGCAGGTATTCATAATTAGGATTGTCACCCTCGGTCAAAGATGAGCACCGCAGCGTGTAATCCTTCACGCGCAAGAGGTCGCCCTCGGCCATCAGGCCCTTGGATTCCGACTTGAAGGCCAGGCCCGACCAGCCGATAAAGAGCAGAACGATTCCCAAATGGATGACGTAACCGCCGTAGCGCCGGGTGTTGCGCATGGTCAGGTTGTAAATCGCCAGGAAAAAATTTTCCGTGTAAACCTGCTGCCGCGTCCGGGCACCCTTGTAAAATTCCTGGAAAATGCAAACGCCCACAAACGCGCTGAGGAAAAGGGCCATCCAGGCATAGAGATCTCGGATGCCGATGGCAAAAAGGGCGCCGCCCGCCACCAAAGCGAGCGCCAGCGGAACGGTGAAATTCTTTCTCAGGCTCAGAAACGAAGTCTTGCGCCAGGCCAGCACCGGCCCCACGCCCGTCAGGAACAGCAGAAGGAGTCCAATGGGAATGGTGGTCTTGTTAAAGAATGGCGGGCCCACGGATACGGTGGTGTTCTGTATCGCTTTTGAAATGATGGGGAAAATGGTTCCCCAAAGAACAGCGAAAACCGCCGCCAGCAGGATCCAGTTGTTGAACAGAAAACCGCTCTCGCGCGAGACCACGGAATCCAGTTTGTTCTCACTTTTCAAATAGTCCAGGCGCAGGAAAAGCAAGGTGAGCGAAAAAAACATGATGAGCGCCAGGAATCCGGCAAAGAACGGCCCGATGTTCGATTGCGCGAACGCGTGCACAGAGGAGACGATTCCGCTGCGGGTGAGGAATGTGCCGAAGATGCAAAGGAAGAAAGTGGTGATGATCAGCACGATGTTCCAAACCTTCAACATGCCGCGTTTTTCCTGGATCATTACCGAATGGAGAAAGGCAGTGCCCCCCAACCAAGGCAACAGGGAGGCGTTCTCCACCGGGTCCCATCCCCAATAACCGCCCCAGCCCAGCACCCGGTAAGCCCAGTGCGCGCCCAGCAGAATGCCCGCGCCCAGCAGCATCCACGGCACCATCGTCCACCGCCGTGTGACCCGAATCCAGTTGTCCCCAAGCTGTCGGGTGATCAGCGCGGACATGGCAAAAGCAAAGGGCACCACGAACCCTACATACCCGAGATAAAGTATGGGCGGATGGATCACCATGGAAGCGTATTGCAGTGAGGGCGTCATCCCATTGCCGTCGATCGGAGTGAATGCGCTGACGCCGGAGGCATTGGCCAGGGTGAGTTCCGTGAAAGGGTTGGCGACGAAAAAAACCAGGGAAGTGAAAAATGCGCCGGTGGCCATCATAATGGACACCACATAAGGCATGAGTTGGCGGTTTTTCTTGTGATTCAGCAAAACGGCCAAACCGCTATAAATGGAGAGCAGGAAAGTCCAGAAAAGCAGTGAGCCTTCCTGTCCGGCCCAGAGCGCAGCCACTTTGTAGTAAACCGGCAGGGCTCTGTTCGAGTGGGTTGCAACGTAGGCGTTATGAAAATCATCGCTGAGGATCAGAGTCTCAAGTAGAACCACGGCCACGGTGATCATCACGAAAAAAGCGAGCGTGGCGCGCTCCGCGCTGCGCACCACCGGAACGCTGCGCAACCTGCCGCCCACTGCGCCGGCAATCACTCCATAAACCGCAAAGGCAAGCGCGGCGACCAAGGCTACAGTTCCCGCTTGATTCATAGACTCTCCGGTACGCTGGCTGTTGCTCGCGGCATGAAATCGAATTAGCCGGAGCGGGTAACGAAAGACCGATAATTCCGCCGAGGCAAGCTAGCGCGTCCCGCCGGCGTCCGCTATCTTGGAAGGTTTTTCCGCCTGAGTGGGATTTATAGGCGCGGCCTGATATTTGGAAGCGCACTTGGCCTGGATTTTCTCGGCGCGAAAACTCCCGTCCGATTCATAGTCTCCCTCGATAATCGCCTGGGCTCCGGCCCTAAAAGTGTCCGGCAACGTGTCGGACCCGACGTAGTTCACAGGAATTGTCAAGGCATCTTGCGCGAGACGGAAAGAAACTTTGTCGCCGTGGCGCTCGATGGAATCCGCCGCGATCACCCCGCCCACCCGGACGCGATGCCGCGACACTTTGCCGCTGGTGAGTTCACTTACCGTAACGTAGTAAGTCTTCGATTGCTGAAAACCGGAGATCGCTTCCCAGGTCACCACCAGTAGGATGACCCCGATCCCGATTCCGAACTTGATTTTCCTATTCTTCATCGGACGTGTGCCCCTTGTCTCAGCATTTCAAACTGGACCGTCAGTTTCGGTTTCGGCGGCGTATCGATCATTTTTTTCGCATACATGAAATTCTGCACCTTGCCTGCGCCAGAGTCAATCAATATTGCTTTACCTTCATCCAAGGGCTGTCTCATGCTAATATCGCGGGCCTTTGGGGCTCGTCGGCCAACCATGGGGTGATCTTCATGCCTGCGGGATATTCAAAAAGGTCTTTGCCGGATAAGCTCGGAATCAAAGAAAGGGCAAAGGTCGCCATCCTTCATTCCCCGCGGAACTATGCCTCTACCCTGGGTCCCCTGCCCGACAACGTGCTGATGCTCAAGAAACTTCAACCGCAAACCAACTTTATCCAATTTTTTGCAATGGAGCGTGGCGCGCTGGACAGCCATTTTCCAGAACTCAAACGCGCCCTCGCCCCGGACGGCATGCTCTGGATCTCGTGGCCTAAGAAGGCGTCGAAAATCGCCACTGACCTGAACGAAAACGTGGTGCGGGAAATTGGATTGAAATACGGTCTGGTGGACATCAAAGTCTGCGCCGTGGACGAAATCTGGTCAGGCCTGAAATTTGTCCATCGAATCAAAGACAGGAAATAGTATTCGCTTTCCGCGCCTCCGTCTCTCAGCCCTCAGTTTCCTGCCGCGGGATGCAGTTGTGGCAGCCGGGCGTCCACGGGTGGCAGCGGGGGAAAAGCCTCATGCGGTTCGGTCTGGTACCAGTAGGCCACCGAATAATAATTGTCAGCGCGGTCGTTGGCGTGGCCGTGCTCGATGGTGGCTCGCAGCGATTTGGTAAAGGGAATGGGCGAATCGAGGTGAAAACGATAGACGGACCAACGCGCTCCCGCCCGCTCCTGGCCCACCACCGGCGCGCCAAATGATCCGTAAGCAAACGGCTTGCCGCCAAAATCCCACGCGCCCAGAAAATAATCTTCCGTGCCCGTGCCGTTGATGGAAGGCAGCGTTTCACCATCCACGAAGAACATGTCATCGCCCTCGCCCCACCACCCGTCCGCATTTTCCAGCACAGACATGGTAACGCCCACAAAGTGCCCGCGCCCGGTGGCTGTCATCCAAACGTAGTTGGCCCCGCCTTTCAGGTTCAGCCCGTTGCTCTTGATGGCGGTGTTGGGCGTGCCCTGCCGGTATTGGGCGTGGAAGTAAAGGGTGTCCGCCGGCAACGGTTTGGCGTAGGCACGGTAATCGATGTTGAAATAAAACGCATCCACTTTGCGCTGCCCTTCGTTGGTCACCGTCATCCGGGCGTGCTTTGAAAACGGCATGGGGAAAAAGGAATTCAGCGCCTTGTCCGCCCCCACCGCAAGCGGAATCGATTGATAGAGAAAATAATCGCCCAAGCCCAACCCGAAGAAATCGCCAATGGGGGTTTCAACGCTTGGTTCGCTTTCACCGTCCCAATACATGCGCAGCACCAGCTTCTTCAGATGAAAGCGTTCGCCGCTGGCAATCGTAATCCACACGTGGGTGATCACGCCGGGTCCGTTTTCATCCAGCAATGTGAAAGTCTGCCCGGGAGCAATCTCACGGTAATCCGCGTTGCCGCCGGTGCGATCGTAACTCGAGACGCGCTTCTGAATGTAATCGTGCGGCTCTGTCAGATGGGAGAGTGTGCCGCTCAAGTCCTGCGCGCAGGAAAACGGCGACGCGAAGGTAACGGCAAAGAAGCCCGCGAACAGAAGCAGAACCATTTTGCGCATGGGAACCTCCGATGCATTCCTGGAATTGAGGTTGACGAAAAATCGCGGCGATTCTATCACATCGACGGGCGCAACCTGCAACGGGCTTACCTCGCGTGTCCCCCCGCTTCAGCGGCTAGAAACTGTACCCCAAGCCCGTGGTGAACGTCACCTCATTGGACTGAATCGTCGGTTGCGGGGGCTGACTCAAGTAGCGGTCCGCGATGCTGGTGTTGAAGGAGAAGTGCGAAAACAGATGAGTGCTGACGGTGGTGATGGTTTCAAACCGGAACTGTCCCGAGCTGGTCAGGTTGGGATAGAAATTAAGGAAGTGTTGCAGTTGGACTCGCCCCGCAAGGCCCAGCCCGATTTTTTCCCCGACCAGCCCTTCCATATTTTGTCTGCGGGCGCCGTCATAAAACTGCTCGGTCACCAAAGTGCTTCCCCCCAAAAGGCTGAACTGCGTGTGCGAGCCGCGTTTGATGTCGCGTCCAAATCCGGCGCCATAGGTTTGCCTCAGGTTTAGGTTTTGTGTTTCGATGTGGTCCAATTGCGCCAGAGCGAACACAAAATCACTGGCCGTGAACAGCAGGTCCTGCCGCAGTCCGGAGGTCAGGCTGTTGGCGGAGATGCGCTGGTTTGAAGCTGACTGGGTGTTGGAAAAGAGGCTGCTCAGGAAGAAATTTGTCCGCCAACGCTCGGTAAGCCCGGGCAGATCGGGCGATTTGTGAACGGCGTTCAATCCCAGGTTCCAGGTGGTGGATTGAAGCTGGCCGCGCACGGCGCCAAAGCCAAATGTGCCTGTCCCGCGCCAATTCCGCCAGGGAGCAACCGTCTGTTCCAAACTTTTGGGGTCGTAGACTTCCTGGGGAAAGATCGCCTCCACCGCGTCCTCAGGCAGCACGCGCACGCCATGCTCCGCAGCCAATTGCCATTCCCCCGAGGGCAACAGCGATAGCTTGCCGCGCAGCGCCTGGTTGTCTTTCAAGATCACCACCGCGGGCTTGGGAGCGGAAAACGATTTCAGCTTTTGAATGGGAATGGTCACTTCACCCACTAATTCGGACTTGAACTTCAGCCCGCCGTTCAGCACCTGCTCCCATTGGCCGGTGAGCTGGTCTCCGTTCTTGAATTGAATTACTTCGCCCCGGGCCCGCCCCGCCCCGAGGCCGACGATGATGGCTAAAAGAAAAAGTCGATTCATGAAACTCTCCGCATGTTGTTCTGGTTTTTGGTTGCACCGGTCAGCGTGAAAAATTGCAGCGTCATCTTTTCCAGTTTACCCGCACCGCCCCCCGCCCGTCAGCAAAAAAACCGGGGTGCGAGTGACGTACCTTCCGGAATGGATTCGGGACGATCCTCCGATTGGGTTGATTACGCGGAGCGACAAGGGCATTGAGGTGGAATCGCCCCTGCCTAAAAGTTTCCTATCCGGTGCTTTTCATTCCAAACGCGATTCCGCCCACCGTGATTTGAAGCAGGCGCAGGATTTCGCGCTGCGGCCGGCGGGCACGGCGCCATTCCTTGAGGAAGCGGAGTTGCAGGAAGTTCAGGGGGTCAACGTAAGGATTGCGCAGGCGAATGGATTCCGCCAGCACCGGTTGCCGCTCGAGCAGATGGCGCGCGCCGCTGATGTCGAGCACCGAGCGCACACTGCGATGGTATTCCTGCTCGATGCGGCGGAAGATTTCTTCGCCCAAACGTTTTGGGCGGACCAGCGCGGCGTAGCGCCCGGCGATATAGAGATCGGTCTTGGCCAGTGAAACCTCGGCGTTGTCGATGAGCAAGGCGAAGAACGGCCAGCCGCGATACATCTGGCGAAGAACGTCAAACCCGGAGGTCCGATGAGGCGCGGACAAGGGTGTGCCGCGATCCTCGGCCGCGAATTTCTCCAGCGCAAAGCCCAGGCCATACCACGAGGGCAAGAACTGGCGCGACTGTGTCCAGGCAAAAACCCAGGGAATGGCCCGGAGGTCGTGCAAGTGTCGCGCGCCATTCTTCGCCGTGCGGCGGCTGGGCCGCGAGCCGAGCGTTAACTGTTCAATCAGGTCGATGGGCGTGGCCTGGCGGAAATAGTCAGGGAATTCCGGCGTCTCGTAAACCAATTGGCGGTAGAACTCACGGCCGCTGGCCGCAAGCTCGAGGGCAAATCCTTCCCATTGGACGAGTTGGCTGCCCGGCAGGTGCTTGTGGCCGAGCAGGTGCGCGTCCAGAACGGAAGTGACCAGTTGCTCCAGGTTGCGCTCCGCAATCGCCAGGTGCGAATACTTCAACGAGATCACTTCGCCCTGTTCGGTGATGCGGATGCGCCCGCCGGGCGCGGCGTAAGGCTGCGCCTGAATGCTGCGGTAGGACTGTCCGCCGCCGCGATCGATGGTGCCGCCTTTGCCGTGGAATAATCCCAGGCGGATTCGGTGGCGCTCGGCCGTCCGCCCCAGGCGTTTTTGCGCGCGAAACAAGGCGAGGTTGGCGGAGAGATAGCCGGAATCCTTTACGGAATCGGAATAGCCCAGCATTATCTCCTGGAAATTTCCGCGCGAACGAAGAATGCGCCGGTAGAGCTGGTCCGAAAGGAGCTGATCCAAAATGTCCGGACACGCTTCGAGATCGTTTACCGTTTCAAAAAGGGGCACAATGTCAATTGCGGAGCGCCAGCCGGCGCTTGGGGTCCGTGCCAGCAGGCCCGCGTGACGCGCCAGCAGCAGAACGTCCCAAACATCCGCGCCGCTTGTGGTCATGCTCAGAATGTAAGGCGACGCTGCGGCGCTGGTGCGATTTTGTATTTCCTTTAAGACACGAAATTCGGCCAGAGTTCTTTGTGTGGCGGTTGAAAGTCTTGCGAGGTTCAAATCCTGCGGTGGACCCTCAAGCAAGCGATGCACCGATTGGATACGAACGTCTCCCGGAGAATCGGGCAGCCCGCCGGCGAGCAATAACTCCCCGGCAGCAGCGCGGGTTACGGAGGCGTGCTGGCGGAAATCCAGGCGCGCGGCATGGAACCCAAACACCCGGGCCGCCACGCCAAGCCGGCCCGGTCCCACCCGGGCTACGCGCGGGCTGGGATGCTTGGCCAAGATGCGCTCCAGAGTTTGAAGGTCACGCACAAACTCTTCCGGCGCCGGGTAAGCGCCCCACGCTCTTGTCCCTGTTTGTTCCAGCCGCCAGATCATCACTCTCAGTTTCCGGCGGTAAAGCTCGTGCGGCTGGTCCAAGTCCTGAAAGGCCCGCGTAGCCGGAAACCTTCGCATGTCGCGCTCGATGCCACGGTGGATTTCCCTGGCCCGGGCCGCGTTGCGGCAAGGAAAGGGAAGCAAGGCGAGCATCTGTTCGCAAGCGCCACGATAATAGGCCAGGATACTCTGCCGCTGGCCTTCCGCGGCATCCAGACTGGTTTTCGGCGTCACGTGAGGATTGCCGTCGCGGTCCGCGCCCACCCAGGAGCCGAATCCGATGAAGGGCGCGGGCGGTTTGCGGGTGGGCGCGAATCGCGTCCACTCCTCGGTAAACTTTTCCCAGAACTTCGCCGCCAGATCGTAGATGGTCCGCTCCAAAAAAATGAGCGTGCTTTCAATTTCCACCTGTGGCGTGACGGCGCGCTCGCGCATTTCGTCGGTAAGCCAGAGCGCTTCGATCCACGGGTCCATAGTGCGCGCGGCGGGCGCCGAGGATTCGCCCAGTTCGCCGGCAAGCGCATCCATGGTCCGCCCGATGCGCAGAATGTGGTTGAGGACGCTGCGCCGCTTGGCTTCCGTGGGATGAGCGGTGAGCACCGGCTCGACGCGCATGGAAGCGAGCAATCGAGCCACTCGTGCGGAAGGGACGCGCTGCCGCGCGAGTTGATTGAAGGTGTTCCGCAATGACATGGACGCGCCGGCCTCGTGCTTTTCGTAGGCTTCCAGCCGCCGCACCCGCTGGCGCTCTTCGCACAGATTGACGAGATGAAAGAACAGGCTGAACGCGTGCGCCACTTCTTCGGCGCGGGCGAGCGTCAGTTGGGAGGCCGCGCGCTCCTCGGCGGCGATCAGTTTTGCTTCGGGGCGCTGGCGGATTTGCTTGGAAAGCTGACGCAAGGTCTCGATGGCGTCAAACGTTTTGGGGCCGCATTGCTCACGGACGATGGCACCCAGTCGGGTGGTCAGGAAGCGAACTTCGCGGCGAAGCTGTTCATCCATGTTAAGCCCGGAGAGCGTTTCTACGCCGGGACGCTCAGAACTTTTTCCAGCGCACTGCGTAGCGCGTCGAGATTAGGTTCAACGCGCAGACGCTGCCGGCACTCCTCGGCCTCGGAGCGATGGCGCATGACGTAGTCCGTATCTTTCAATTGATTTCCGGTGAGCACCACCACCACGTCCGAGTGGCGGTCGATTTTTCCGGCGCGTACGAGCTTGCGCACGCCCGCCACGGTGGATGCGGAGGCGGGCTCGCACCCCACACCGTCTTCGGCCAACGCAGCCTTGGCTTCAAAGATTTCTTCGTCCGTAACCGATTCGCAAAGTCCCTCCGACCACTCCAGCACGCGCCGGGCTTTCTTCCAGTTGGCCGGACGGCCGATGCGGATGGCGGTGGCATCGGTCACAGGGCCATCCACGGGAATCAATTCCGGAGACCCGGCCGCCATCGTCTGGTAAAACGGATTGGCCCCCGCAGCCTGCACCACCACCACGTGCGGCACCTTTTCAATGAATCCCATTTCCTTCAGCTCGCGCAGCCCCTTGCCAATGGCCGAAGCGTTGCCCAGGTTTCCGCCCGGCACCACAATGTAGTCGGGCGGGCGCCAGGCGCGCTGTTCCAACATTTCCGCCACAATCGTTTTTTGGCCTTCGATGCGGAACGGGTTGATGGAGTTCACCAGATAGAGCCCTAGCTCGGGCGCGATCTCCCGCAACAATTGAAACGCCTGGTCAAACGTGTCGCCCACCTCCACCACCAGCGCGCCGAAATCGAGCGCCTGCGCCAGCTTGGCGGCGGAAATTTGTTTATAGGGCACAAACAACAAGGCTTTCAACCCGGCGCGCGCCGCGTAGGCCGCCATGGACGAAGACGTATTTCCGGTGGACGCGCACGCCACCATGCGCACGCCGCGCGCCACCGCGCGCGTGATGCACGCCGTCATGCCCAAATCCTTGAACGAGCCGGTGGGATTGTTCCCCTGGTGCTTGATGGTGATGTGAATGGGACCCGCCCACCATCCGGCGCGGCGCGTGCCCACCAGGGGGGTTGAGCCTTCGGAAAGCGATATGATCTTCTCGCCCGGCTCGACAAAGGGAATTAATTCGCGAAAGCGCCAGACGCCGCTGCGGTCAATCGGCTCGCCGCTCAGCCGCCTCTGATGCCAGGCGCGGCGAAGATACTCCGGATCGAACGGCTCGAAGTCATACTTCACTTCCACCAGCCCACCGCACGTGGCGCAAAGGTGCCCTTCTTTCTTGGGATCCTGCCGCTGGCCGCAGGCTTCTTCAATACATTGGAGGTAAGCAGGCATAAGAAAAGAAGAACGTCATTCGTCCTTTGTCATTTGTCCTTCGTGCTCCGATGTTGCGCCATGCATCTCTGTCTAAAAGAGGAACACACGGAAAGGACAAGGGACAAAGGACGTTCTTAAAGTTCAAATTCCTCGTGAATCGCCGTCACCGCTTCCTTCACGTCCGCTGCTTTCACGGCGAACGATATACTCAACTCCGAAGAACCCTGGGCGATGGCAATGATGTTGATGTTGCGACGCCCCTGGGCGCTGAAGGCACGGCCGGCAAGCCCGGGCGTTCCCTTCATATTTTCTCCGATGGCCACCACGATGGCGATCTTGGGCATCACTTCGAGCGTCCCCACGTATTCGTGCAGCATTTCCAGCTCGAAAGTTTTTTCCAGCCTCGCGCGCACGCGCGAGAGGTCGGAATGATGAATGGCGAAGCACAGCACGTTGTCCGCCGAGGACTGCGTGACCATCAGGGTGGAAACATCTTCCAGGTGCAGGCCGTTGAAGACGCGCGTGGCCAGGCGCGGAAAGCTCAGCGTCTCTTTCCCGCTGAGGGTGATCAGGTCGGCGTTGCTGATGGAGGTCACCGCCTTCACGCCCGGCCGGCCGTTCTTGGAGGCGTGAACGATTTTCGTGCCTTCGCAAGTCGGGTTGAAGGTATTCTTGATCCACACGGGGATTTTTTTCTTCATCACCGGCTGGATGGTTTTGGGATGCAGCACTTTGGCGCCGAAGAAGGAAAGCTCGATGGCCTCGCGGTAGGAGATTTCCGGAATGATGTGGGCGGCAGGAACCAGGCGTGGATCGGCCGTCATCACGCCGTCCACGTCGGTCCAGATCCACACTTCCTCCGCGTTGAGCGCGCCGCCCAGAATCGTCCCGCTGTAATCGGAGCCGCCCCGTCCGAGCGTGGTGGTGTGTCCGTCCCGGGTTGAACCGCGGAATCCCGTGACGACCGGAATGGCGCCGGCGCTGCGAATACCGGCCAGGCGTTGCTCCGCCCGCATGTCGGTGTGATCGAAGAGCGGTGAGGCGTTGCCAAAAGTGTCGTCGGTGGTAATCAGCTCGGTGGAGTCCACCGCTTCCGCGGGACACCCCTTCGACCGCAGGATGGCGGCCACCAGTGTGGCCGACATCACTTCGCCGAGGCTCGAGAACATGTCCATGGCGCGGGGCGTGACTTCGCGGACGAGTGAGAAACCCGAACAAAGGTTTTCAAAGTCCGCCATGTTTTTGGCCAGACGGGGCAGAACCACCGCTTGCTCGCTGGCAGATAGAAGTTTGTCCGCCACGTCGCGGTGGCGGCGCGCCAGCTCCTGCCGGACGCTTTTCCAATGCTCGCGATCACCCTGGCTGGCTTCATTGGCCGCGCGCACCAGCATGTCCGTCACGCCGCCCATGGCGGAAACCACCACCATCACTTCGTTGCGCTTGGCGTGCTCGGCCACAATGTCAGCCACGCTCTGCATGCGCTCGGCGTTGCCTACGGAGGTGCCGCCGAATTTCATCACAATCAGGGGTTTTGCTTTCTGGCTCTTGGTCACTGTTGCTCTGCCTTTCGTTACTTCGTTACGCCCGAACAGAACTCCACCTCCCGCGTCGGGCTGAGGAGGCTCGCCGGGGCGGCCACTTCAGCCCACTAGGTAATGGAGGCTGTCTTCGTAATAGTGGGAGAACCTGAATTCGACGTCCGGGTGGAATCGCGAACGACCTCGATAAAAATCTTGGCCGGTAATGAGAGGTATCGGTCGCGGCGGAAAATCAGGCCCAGCTCGCGATAAAGTTTCTGGCCTTCAAGGGGAATCAGTTTCAAGACCCCGGCGGCCACTTCGGGCTGGCCGTAGGTGCGGCTGATCAGCGAAATGCCCAGCCCCGCGCCCACAAATTTCTTGATGGTTTCCACGCTGGCCAGCTCCATCGAAATTTGTATCTTGTCGCGAAAGGGACGCAGCAGGCGGTCAAACACAACCCGCGTGTGGCCTGTCTTGGGCAGGATCAGCGGGTAATGGGCCACTTCTTCCACCGTCACGCTTTTCTTTTTTGCCAGGGGATGGTTCTTCGGCACCACCACCTGGACTTCGTCGCGGAAAACCGAAATCACTTCCATATTGTTGGCGGTCTGGGGCAGGGTGACAATACCCATGTCCACGGCGCCTTCCTGAACCTTTTGCAGAATTTTGTGGCTGAAATTCCGGTAAATGCTGATTTGCACCAGGGGGTAAAGCTGCTTGAAGCGCGCAAAAGTTTTGGGCAGCACGTAAAGGCAGGTGGCCTCATTGGCCCCGATGTAAAGCTTGCCGCGCGGGGTCTGGTTCAGCTCGGCGATGGCCTGCAGCGCTTCTTTCTGGGTCTCCAGAAGTTTTTCCGCGTAGCGGCGCAGAATCTCGCCCGCCGGGGTGAGCAAAACTTTTTTGCCGCTGCGATCGAAAAGTTTTTCCCCGCACTCCTGCTCCAACAGCCGCACCTGGGCGCTGATGGCCGGCTGGGTTCGATATATTTTTTCGGCCGCGCGCGAAAAACTCTGCAGCTTCGCGACCTCGAGAAAACTTGCCAACTGGTCGTAGTCCATTTTTGTTTGCCGTGAATCGCGTTCCATTCTACCAGATTCGGCGGGACCGGGGGACTTGAAAAGTTTGGTCCGCACAGAACTGACGAAATTAATGCCGGATATGGCAGGAGGCCAGGCCCTGTTTCTCAAAATATCGCTGGTGATATTCTTCCGCGCGGAAAAAGGCGGATGCGGGCATGATTTCAGTAACAATGGGCCGGCGGAATCTGGACTGCGCCTTTTCTTTCGAGGCGCGCGCCGCGGCTTCTTGCGCCGGCGAGTGAAAGAAAATGGCGGACCGATACTGTGTTCCCACGTCGGGTCCCTGACGGTTGGGTGTGGTCGGGTCGTGCAAGCTCCAGAAAGCGTCCAGAAGTTCTACATAGCTCACCTTCGCCGTGTCAAACGTCACCTCCACGGCCTCAGCATGGCCGGTGCGGCCCGTGCATACCTCACGGTAAGTGGGGTTCTGTGTCGTCCCGCCCGTGTAGCCACAGGACGCATCCGCCACGCCGGGAACTTCACGAAATGCCGACTCAACCCCCCAAAAACAGCCCGCCGCAAATGTGGCCTTATCCATGGTTATGCTCCTCTGTGAGTTGCCCTATCGAGCCCTCTGACGGGCCGGAATCTTTCCCCATGCCGATGATTCACTTCCTATGATACGCGAGATTCGCCCCCGCTGCCATTAGTACAAGGCCCAAGTTTCGGAGTCGATTGATCTCGACTTCCTTTCCAAACCCAGGTCATTTCCGCGCAAGCGGGAATCCTGTCTTTCGAGGTTCGAATCGCCCGCGCAACCGATTCCCGCTGGCGCGGGAATGGCCGCACCTGGGGGGCGCCCACACGACTGAAGAGCAAGCTAAATGGAGTCGGCCGCCCCCGGATGGATGCGGCCGTAATCGGAAATGGCTGCCAGCAATTTCTCCACGTCAAAGCCCACTTCGCGAAAAAGGTCAACCAGACTGCGCTGGCGGTCAACCGGACTAAGGGGAATAAATTTTTCGGCGGGGATATAGAACGGATTGTCGCGAACCAGAGTGTTCCCAATTAGCAGGTGGCGGTGGGTGGCTATGGCCGGAAACAAGAAGTCCGGATCAAGGCGATCCAATGAATACTGGCAGAGGGCGACGCTCGGATAATGTTTCACCTGATAATTCAGCAGGGCGTGAAATTCGAAAAACTTCTCCGCGGGAAACCCAGCCGATTCCCCCCAGCTTCCTTCTTCCAGCCAGCGCAGCGCAGGCACTTTCGCGCGCTCGGCGTCATCAAATGTTTTTTGGGTTCGATCGCAAAGCTCGGTAAAACCCGGGGCGCCCGTGCTGAGCCGCAACATCTCAGAATGAAGAAATGGGTCGGGATTAACTTGCAGAGCGCGAATTGATGCAAGCATTCCAGGGTGCATTTCGCCCGGCGCCAGGTATTGGCACAAGTCCCCGCGCTTCAGTCCCTCGGCGAGAAATGAAGTCAGGCGATAGCCCTCCCTTTCCCCACGATAAAGGACCGCCACATGATCGTGAGCATAAATGGGAAACCGGCCATCGAGATGGGTGAACAGCGGTGCGGGCATGGCCATGAAATCTTATCACTTTGAACAAGCCTGCGCCGGCCGGTTACTCTTTGAGGGAAAGGGCCTTCCTAAGCTTGGAAGGTTCACCCACCTCAAGGTTCACCGTGCAACCAGTGCCGGAATATACGAAGTGGCGGCTTACGACCTTGAAGTCAGTGGGTAGTCCGCCATACCGGTGGGTGACGTGACCACCCACGGCCGGAATCACAACCGCCTCGCCGTTATCGAAAAAAGTTGGCTCGTCCTGAGTGCACTCTTCGGGGAAGCGCCCGGGCTCTTTGAATTGAAACAGCAATTCATAGTCATGATTCAGATCCTATTTCACAGTGATTGGGGAAAAATGGTGTTGCTATGGATGATGAGAACCTATGACTCTCCTTCCGGGAGTGATGAGGGACAATCCTCCTCGAATACTCTCCAAAAGTGATAAAAAGTGGGCGGTGCCGCGGCCACCCCCCCAATCTTGCCCGGTCTTGCCACGGCAGGGTTGCAATACCGATCACGGATACAGGCCGCGGAGCTTGGTCGCTTCCGCAACGCGTCCGATGCCCAGCATGTTGGCAGCAGTCCGCATACTGACTTTGTGCTCCAGGTGAATTTTCAAGACCTCGGCGAAGCTGGTCTTCATCACCCGCTCCAATCGGTTGTAAACGTCCTGAGCTTCCCAGAACAGGTGCTGTTCGTCCTGCACCCACTCGAAGTAGGAGACGATGACTCTCCCGGAGTTGCACAGTATGTCGGGGATCACGAAAATTCCCTTCGATTCCAGAACCCGGTCGCCATGCGGTATCGCAGGGCCGTTGGCCGCTTCGGCGACGATCTTGGCCTTAATGGCGGCCGCGTTCTCCTCGTCGATGGCGTTCTCCAAAGCAGCGGGAATGAGGATGTCGCACTTGAGCGCAAGCAGTTCGCTGGGAGGGATCTCCTCCGCGCCTGGGAATCCGATCACGTTCCCAGTCTTCTCTTTATGGTCAATCAGCTTGCCTACGTCGAGGCTGTTGCCATGGTATACGCAGCCCCGGGAATCGCCCACCGCGATCACTATGGCCCCGGCATTTTGTCCAAGTTGAGCGGCGATGGACCCGGCATTCCCGAATCCTTGCACGACCACGCGCGCGCCCGTCAATGGCAGCTTCAAATAATCGTCGGCGCCCTGGATGGTGTAAAAAACATCGCGCTCGATAGCCTCGTTGCGGCCCAGCGACCCGCCCAGACTGGTGGGTTTGCCCGTCACCCTTAGGGTGTGACGGATATCACAAGAGATTATCTCTTGTATTTTCATAATGATAAGAAACCTTTGGGCCGCCGGTCATGGGCCTTGGACCATCTGTTGGCTGGGTACAAGGATGGGTGCTGGCGTTTGACTTCGACATCGCGCGCCAAGTACCATAAATTCATGAGGCGCAATCTTCGGATGATCCTCCCCGTCGTGGCCTTCGTGTTGCCGCTTCAAGTTGCGGTGAATCAAATGTGCGCGCTCCCTGCACCGCAGGACGAGCAAACCGTGGAAGCTGAAGTTTCTTCCAAACTTCGCGCCGGCAGGGTGGACGACGCCCTCACGGAAGCCCACCTCGCCGTCGGCCGATATCCGGATTCCGCCGCCATGAATCGTTTGTTGGGCGAAGTGCTCTTCAAAAAAGGAATGAACACAGAGGCGCGGGCAGCCTTCCGGCGCGCCATCCAAATCGATCCGAGCATTCCCCAGATCTATTACCAACTGGCGCAGGTTGATTTCAGCGAGAAGAGTTACTTCGACGCCGCGCGCAATCTTGAAACCTTCCTGCGCCTCAATCCGGACAATGCCGAAGCCCGTGCGCTGCTGGGCCGGACTTACCTGAACTTAAATCAAAATGACGCCGCCATCGTCCAGTTCAGAAGAGCTCTGGCTCTCAATCCCGTTCTTCCGCTCCTTCACTACCATTTGGGGTCAGCCTACGAAAGTGAGGGGAATCTTAAAGCAGCATTAAAGGAGTTCAGGCAGGAAGTCGACTACAACCCGCACTTCTACGATTCGTACTGGCGGGCGGGAAACATTGAGCTTGGGCAGGGTAACCCGGATGCAGCCAGTGAACTTTTTCAGGCGGGGATTAGAGTAAAGCCGCTGGGCTACCAGGCGCACTATGGTCTCGGCCGCGTCCTGCTGGCCCAAAGGCAACTTCCCTCTGCCCAAGCCGAACTTAAGAAAGTGCTTGCATCCAACCCCCACTTCGATGATGCCCACTGCGTCCTGGCGCAGGTCTACCAACAAATGGGCAAGCCACAGGACGCGCGCGTAGAGTTTGATGGCTGCGCCCAATTGAATGCGCGACGACAAAATACGCCGACCTCCCCCGCCGGCCAACATCCCTAAAACCAGAACCAAACCCGGCCACTTACATCAGCGCGGCCTTCCATCCCGCCACCGTTTCCGTGCCGAGTTGAGGCGGATGTAGCTTGGCGAGGTCAATATTGAGGAAGCTCGACACCCACTCGAACGGATTGTCCCCACGCGCTCAAATTCGTACCCGAGCGATCTCCATGCGCGCGGCCTTTCTGCCTTTCGTAGCATGGGCATCCTGCCCATGTCGGGCCACGGGCGAGACGCCCGGGCTTCGAGCGCGCGATTCGCCAGCGGCCGCATCTTGCCGGCCTGCCGATGCCCGTCGGCGGACGGGCGCCACCGCCCGCGCCAGGCTCGTCCCACCCGTTTTGTCATTCCCGCGCCGAGCCTGCCCTGAGCTTACCGAAGAGCGGGGAACCATCCGCGCCGCGCGCACCTTGTCATTCCCGCGCAGGCGGGAATCCATCCGCGCTACCACCGCCATCGTCTGCGCCTGCGCCTTCTGCAATTGCTCGATCTGCCGGTTCATGGATTGCATCTCCGCGTCCTTCGCCGCGCGGGCGCGGGCGAGTTCGCGGATTTGAGCGTTAGCTTGCCGGATTTGCCTGCCCTGCGCTTGAACCTCGAACGTCAGGTCGTCGTTCCGCGCCTTATGTTCGCGCACGCCTTCGAGCATCATGAAGGTCAACGGGCTGTAGTTCACCTGCTTGAATCCGCGCGCGTCGGTCGAGACCATGTTAGGGAAGATTTTCTCGACTTGCTGGGCGATGAGCCCGCTGGCGCGGACGCCGCCCGAGGGGTATTGAGGAGGGTTTGAGTCACGCCAGTTGAACCGCACCGGTTGCAATTCGGCCAGTTTGTCGAGCGAGAGCGCAAAAGGCCGGATGGCGGTTTTGAGCCGTTGGTCGGAAGCGCAGGTGCCCCCAACAGTCGTCCCCCCCACTCTGAGGCACCCGGAGTTGACGTCGACGTTGCCAGCAAAGATTTCAGCTTCCGTGGCGCTGCCAGTTGCGTCTCCAGCGACTGCCGCCCCGCCGCTCCCGGTAGCGTTGGCGAATATCCCGAACCCGCCGCCGTCGTTAATGGCGTTAACCCCCGAGCAATGGGTGGCACTGCACTCGCCGGCGATGGCGTTGACGGCAGCCACGAAGCCGCTAGCGGTCGTGCCGGACGGGTAGCCACAGCATGGTTTCTATGCCGTGGGGTTTTGAGTGAACAGTCGGCAGCCGGTTGACCTGTGACACAGACGGATATTATCACGAAATAGCCGAAATGCCCACGACTCGAGAATCGTGTCGTGGCTACCATGGATAGCACCTCGCCTCGATCAGGGTGGGGTGACTACCCGCTTTACGTTTTTTCTCTTCCCGCGATTGCAGGAAAGATGGAAAATAAAGCAAGCCAAAGCAAGTAGCGCGAACTGCCGGTTTTGCAGTCCGCGTGTTTTCCCTCGCCATTACTGCCACGCGGTCGTACATTATCGCCGTGTCGAACCCGCCGCATCCTTGTCCTCCCCAGCAGAGAAACCGCAGGCCCGTCAGCCGACGGACGGTCTGCGCTACGCGGCTTGCAGAAAGCATGAAGCCTTCGTATCCATTGCCGCTCTGACGATCGCCCCCCGCGTGCTGCATCAAAGCTCAGTTTCCGTCCATCGTCTTTAATTTCTGCTTTACTTTAGAGGGAATGTATGCTTTAATTAAGTTTGCCTTGGGTCACTTTAGTAGGGAAGGGCGGTCGCGCGAAAGGGCAGGAATAGTGTCGTGGTTTCATGGCGGCACCCATCCCCCCGAGCCTGTCATTCTGTGGAGTCCGTCGGCTGACGGACGACGAAGAATCTCCCTCTGGATGTTGATTTAGGTGACTGTATCAGTGCGAGATCCTTCTCCCGCAGCCGCGGGATCAGGATGACAACCACCCTTCCCGCACCATATAACAGTTACAGATTTGCAGAGGTGAGTGACAAAATTAAACGCGGCGCACATTCAGATGACACATTCACACGCGGCACGCGACGAGCAAAGCCGCATCAATACTGGGTGGAATCGAGTTGAGGCCAAAAGTGCAGCAAGTGTTAGAGACGTTTTTTAAAATGAAAGCCACCAAGTGATATAAAACAAGCCACTTAATAAAGTAGCCTTCAAGACGAATTAGATTGACATAAGTAGTTTAGAATCAGTTTATTAAGCGCTGAAAAGGGCTGATTTTGGCCCATTATTCGCGCCCACCGAAACTATTTTTTACCCCCATAAATCCTTACAACCAAATCATTCCAAGGCATTTACAAGTGGTGGCTTTTTGGCTTTGGCGGTATCTTCCTGATAAAACAGGAGATGTCTGGAAAAACGGCCTCAAAATAAGGCTCAAAATTGGCTTTGGTGGCTTTAAACCCAAAAAACTAATACCGTCTCACTTTCAGGTGAAGTGCCAATTTGATTTGCGCAACCAGACGAATGAACCTGCTGTAAATGATTTGCGCCGTCAGCACCGTTATGGTTGGATTTGCGGCAGAAAAAATATATGCTACCCGTCCCTTTGTCCCCCTCCACGCGCAGAGGGGCTGAAGTTCATCCGCGTGGACACCGAAGGAAGGCGAAACATGATTGCACGAGTCTTCACGGCTCTCGCGTTGGCATGCGCGCTCTGGGCGGGCGCCATTCCGATCCTCGCTCAGACCGCCGCCGAGCACGCCTGGAGCATCTTGGAGACCGGAGCCGCGGACAAGAACCCCGACAATCGAGCCCTGGCGGTGCGCACGTTGGGCATCATCACCCGCGACCCGAAGGCCGTCGGGATTGCCGAGAAAGCCCTGAACGATGTGAAGCCAGAGGTAAGAAAATCGGGTGCGACGGCGCTGGGCGTGATGAATTGCACTTCCTGTATTGGAAGACTGAAAGTGGTCTTGTCGGATAAGGACGCCTCTGTGGTCCTGGCTGCTGCTCACGCGCTGTGGACGCTCAAGGACACCTTGAACGCTGATGAAGTCTATTACGCCGTGCTCACCGGTAAGAGGAAGAGCGGAAGTGGTCTTATCTCCGAAGGAATGGACACCCTTCGCGATCGCAAGAAAATGGCGCAATTCGGCGTTGAAGAAGGCATCGGGTTCATACCTTTTGCCGGGTTCGGATACTCCGCCGTGCAGGTCCTGCGCAAGGATGACGTTTCTCCCGTGCGCGCCGCCGCCGCGGCAATTCTCGCCACCGACCCGGATCCCAAAAGCGGTGAGGCATTGGTCAAAGCGGCCAGCGACAAGAGTTGGATTGTCCGCGCGGCGGCGTTGGACGCCCTGGCCAAACGCGGTGATTCCAAGGTCCTGGAAAATATTATTCCGTTGATGGAAGATAAGAAAACCCTGGTGCGTTATACCGCAGCCGCCGCAGTCATCCAACTCAGTTCAGTACAAAAATCCGCTGGCAGACCAAAAAGAATCGCACCCAAACGCAAGAAGCGATAAGGTCATGGTCGCCTCGACCAACCGGTCGCGAGCGGGCTGGCCCCAACCGATTTTATACGTTCAGTGCGGTTAGGCCAGGCCCTAGCTTCAAGCCGCCAACTTCCAAACTTAACCTAAACTTCAACCAATCATCATCGGGTATTAACAATCGGCGCTCACAGTGCCAGCATGCAAAGGTTTTTAGGCGTGGTTTTCACCCCGGAGGTATTGGGTTGGGCTCTGCTGGCGGTGGTGGGCGTTTTTGTTTTCCTGCTGGTCCGGCCCCGCCAGCAGGACGCTGCTGAGGAGTTTTGGCTGGCGTTCGTGCAGCAGAAAAGCAGGAGACCCGCGCCCCAGGCCGACCTCAAGCCTGATGTCCCCGGGGAAGAAGCCGCTGACGTTGTGCCGGGTTCCGGGGCCAATTGGCTGGCTCCTCTTTAGCCCGGCAATTTCATAGCGCACCCCGAATTTGCGACGGAGGGATGATGGTCATGGAAATTAAAGGATTAATAGGTGAAACCGCTGGGCAGGTGTGGCATTTACTGAATACGGACGGCCCCCAAAGCCTGCCTCAGTTAAAAAGAAAACTCGACGGAACCGCTCCATTTCTGGACTTTGCGGTGGGGTGGCTGGTGCGAGAAGAGAAAATCAAGATTGACGTGGACAAGAAGACCTATCGCCTGCAACTGATTTAACCGATCGAAACGCGAGCGGAGTTGAATCCTTGCGGACTGGCGCGCTCAGGACTGCGAGTGCTCCAGGAGAGGAGAAATACATGCGGGATAATATTCGAGCACTTTTGCTGCACTCTTACGATGTCCCGGGGACGGCGCTGAAGCGCGCTTTGGAGGATCAATTTATCGCCACGGAGATGGCGCAAAGCTTCAGCGAAGCGACCAGGAGGATTGCCTGCTCCAATCCTCCCCATCTGGTGTTCACCGAAACTGATTTACCCGATGGCACCTGGTGTGACGTGGTGGATCTGGCCGCGCGGGCTTCGCGGCCGGTGAGCGTGATTGTGGTTTCGCCGGTGGCGGATATTCCGCTTTACATTGATGTGATGGAGCGGAAAGCGTTTGATTTCATCACCCACTCGTTTACTACCCCCGAGCTCAACCTCATACTCCGTTGCGCGGTGGACGACATCATCTGCCAGCGCCGTGAGCCGCCCAAGCTGCCGGTCACTAGGACAAGCAGCAAAGCTCGCCCAAGCCGGCGGCCATTCAAGAAGACTTAATGTAATTTTAACCTTGATGTAACATTTCGGCCCCAAGATCGACGTATCGCACAGGAGGAATTCGACATGCAAAGGATCTTGAAGTCGTATGCAGGCTATGCCCTCAGCTTGGCCGCCTTGATGGCCGGATTGGCATTAGTCACCAAGCCCTCCCTGACGGCGCCGGCGCCGACCCCCGACAATCTACAAATTACGGCCGCCGGCGCCACCTTCCCTTCGACCTAAGGGTGTGAAAATCAGAGTAGACACGCGGGTTCTGGCGCGATTAGGAAAGTGAGGGCGTTTGCACATCCCGGGGAAGCCAAGAGCGATTTCGAATCATTTTCAAAAATTCTTGACGCTTAAGGAGGCGTGATGAGAAAGTTCATGATAGTCTTAACTTTTCTGGGAATCCTGGCAGCGAGCGTGACCTTGGCGACCACTTCCATTGTTGGGGCGGGATCCACGTTCACCTATCCGATTATGTCGAAATGGACCAATCAATATTTTAAGTTGCATCCTGACGTGGAGATCAATTATCAATCCATTGGATCAGGGGGGGGCATCAAGCAAGTGACCGAAGGAACGGTGGACTTTGGCGCCACCGATGGGCCGCTTGACGATAAGCAGTTGGCTGAGTTCAAGCAGAAGAGGGGCAGTAATGTTCTGCACTTCCCCACCGTGCTTGGCGGTGTCGTTCCGATTTACAATGTTCCGGGCGTCAATGGCAATTTGAAATTTACGCCCGCAGCCTTGGCGGGGATCTACCTCGGCCATATCACCAAATGGAACGACTCTGAATTAACCAAGGCCAATCCGGGAATAAGCCTTCCCCCCCACGATATCGTGGTGATGCACCGCTCGGAAGGCAGCGGCACCACCTACTGCTGGGCCGATTATCTTTCCAAAGTCAGCCCGGAATGGAAGAACAATGTGGGAGTGGGAACCGCAATATCCTGGCCCGTGGGCTTGGGGGGCAAAGGTAGTGAAGGCGTCACCGGCCTGGTCAAGCAGACTCCATATTCCATCGGCTACGTTGAATTGATCTATGCCCTCCAAAACAAGCTGGGCTACGGCGATGTTCAGAATCTGTCCGGAAAGTTCATACATGCTGATTTGGCCAGCGTCACTGCGGCTGCGGCCGGGGCGGCAAAATCCATGCCCTCCGACTTCAGGGTATCCATCACCAACGCGCCTGGACCCACGGTCTACCCCATTTCGACCTATACCTGGCTTCTGGTTCCGCAAAAGATATCCGATCCGATTAAAAAGAAAATCGTGGTAGGCTTCGTGCATTGGGTGTTAACCGAAGGGCAAAAGGATGCGGAGCCCCTGGCTTACGCTCCCTTGCCCAAATCGGTTCAGGCGAAAGAGTTGAAGCAGCTCGCAACCGTCCAATAAATGGCAACCGGTCCCATCGTCGCTCGCTCGCGTGCCCTCACTCCCTGGGTGAGGGCACGCTCATTTTTGCGCCACGCCCTGACTCTTGATGCAGCTGCTTACACGCTCACGCTGCTCGCCGCCACCACCATTTTCCTGATCACGCTGCTCGTGTGCTACGAACTTTATATTCAATCTGCGCTGGCGCGGGAAACCTTTGGATGGAAGTTTCTTTTCACGCAAGCCTGGAATCCGATCACGGAAAAATTCGGAGCCTTACCCTTCATCTACGGGACAGTGGTCACATCGGCGATGGCGCTGCTCATTGCCATTCCACAAGGGTTGGGCGCGGCCATCTTCCTGGCGGAGATGGCCCCACCCCATTTGTCGGACGCCCTCACGTTTCTCATCGAGCTTTTGGCCGCTGTTCCCAGCGTCATTTACGGCCTTTTGGGAATCTTCGTGCTGGTACCGGTCCTGGACAATTTTGTGGTCCCCGCCCTTCAGTCTTCGCTCGGTTTTCTTCCGATCTTTAAGGGTGTGTTTTATGGCGTCAGTTATTTTTCAGCCGGCGTTGTGCTCTCCATCATGATTATTCCCTTCATCGTTTCGGTGTCGCGCGAAGTGCTGTTGGCGGTTCCTCTGGATCAGCGCGAAGCTTCCATGGCGTTGGGGGCGAGCCGATGGCAAACCACCTGGCGGGTGGTGGTCCCATTCGCCCTCAAGGGCATCACAGGTTCCATCTTTCTCGCCCTGGCCAGAGCGCTGGGGGAGACGATGGCGGTCACCATGGTGATCGGGAACACGCCCCAGATTAAGGTTTCTTTGCTCGCTTCGGGCTATTCGATTGCCGCCATTATCGCCAACGAATTCACAGAAGCTGCCGGCGACCTTTATACCAGCGCGCTCATTGAATTGGCTCTGGTCCTTTTTGCGGTAACATTCATCATCAATGGCTTGGCTAGACTCCTGATTATAGCCACCACCAAGCAAGGTGCCCAAGCATGACCTTCTTTGAAATTCGCAAAAAGGCCATCAACATCATGATGTTTACGCTGACGGGTTTGTGTACCCTTCTCACGGCGGGCATACTCTTTTTCATTTTGGGGTATCTCGTGGTGCGCGGGGCCACAGCCCTCAATTGGGATTTCTTCACCAAACTACCGGTCCCGGTGGGCGAGACTGGCGGCGGCATGGCCCAGGCAATCATCGGCAGCGGCAAGGTCCTTTTCCTGGCAACCTTGATTGGCGTTCCTCTTGGTTTTCTGGGCGGCGTATATCTGAATGAATACGCGGGCGGACGAATGGCATTTATCATCCGGTACGCCACCGATCTTTTGAACGGCGTCCCTTCGATTGTGATCGGAATTGTGGTCTATACCCTCGTCGTTCATCCCGCCAGACACTTTTCCACGTTTTCCGGGGGAGTTGCTCTGGGCGTGATGATGATTCCCATCGCGGTTCGCAGCACGGAGGAATTTCTGCACGCGGTTCCCAATTCCATTCGCGAAGCGGCGATGGCGCTGGGAGCCAGCAAATGGCTGGCGATTGTGACCATCGTGATTCCCGCCGCCCTCAAGGGAATCATCACCGGCACCATGCTCGATTTCGCGCGCGTGGCGGGTGAAACCGCGCCGCTGCTCTTTACTGCCTTCGGCAACGATTTTTGGAGTCCGGGGTGGAACCAGCCGACGGCAACCCTTCCCGTGATGATTTATAACTATGCCATCTCGCCCTACGATGACTGGCACCGCCAGGCATGGGCGGCGGGTTTTGTACTGCTCATGCTCGTCTTAATCCTCAACGTAACCGCCCGGTTGATCCTTTCCCGAGGCTCGTTTATGCCCAGAGGGGCGGTCTGAACATGGGCGCCAAGGCGGTTTCATTAAGCGGCCAGAACGAAGAAAAGGGGAGCCTCAAACAGATGAGTCTTCAGGAGGCCGGAAATCCTCCCAGCCCGTCCGTAGTCAAGACGCTCTCGGAATCGGAGAACTCCGCCCAGTGGAAGCTGCGGGCCTCTAACATTGATTTTTACTATGGGTCGTTTCAAGCTCTGCATGACGTGAGCATTGATTTTGCCTCCAACAAAATCACCGGACTCATTGGACCCTCGGGCTGCGGTAAATCGACCTTCTTGAGATCGCTTAACCGTCTGCATGAGACCGTGCGCGGGGCTCGGTTGGAAGGTCAAATTCTCCTGGATGGGCAGGACATCCAGCTGCAAGAAGTCAGCAATATTCGCCGCCGGGTGGGCATGGTGTTCCAAAAATCGAATCCGTTTCCCAAGTCGATCTTCGACAACGTCGCCTACGGCCTGCGGATAAACGGTATGCGCGGCGGGCGCCACCATACTGCCGAAATCGTGGAAAAAAGCCTGACCCGTGCCGCGCTTTGGGATGAAGTGAAGGACAAACTCCATCAGTCGGCATATGGATTGTCCGGCGGCCAGCAGCAACGCCTCTGCATCGCTCGCGCCCTTGCGGTGGAGCCGGAGGTTCTCCTCCTCGACGAGCCGTGCTCGGCGCTTGACCCCATCGCCACTGCCAAGATTGAAGAACTACTATTCAGGCTGAAAGAGTCTTGCACCATCGTCATTGTGACGCATAATATGCAACAGGCGGCACGCGTGGCGGACAACACTGGTTTCTTCCTGTTGGGCAGGCTCGTCGAATTCAACGACACCGCGGTTATCTTTAAGAACCCCGCCCGAAAAGAAACCGAGGATTACATTACGGGACGGTTTGGGTAGGAAAACAGTAGACAGTAGACGGTAGACAGGAAAAAAAAGACCTTGGGCGGCGGCTTCCAGTCACAGCTCAAGGATCGTTCGGGAGGGAAAAAGACCTTGGATAGATTTGAGTGAATGTGGCTTGGGAATAAGGTTTGTTTTTCCCTGTCTACTGCCTACAGTCTACTGTCTACTTAACTTATGCGCCACTTTGACCAACAACTCGACGAGCTCCGCAAACGCCTGCTGGAAATGAGCGGCTTGGTGGAGTCCGGGATTTATCGCAGCGTCCTTTCTCTAACCGAGAAGGACGAACAGCAGGCCATGCTGGCCCTGCAAAACGAAGCGCGCATCAACCAGATGGAAATTGAGATTGATGACCTCGCCACCGGCCTGCTCGCCCTGGAAGCGCCTGTGGCCAGCGACCTGCGGTTTATCACCGCCGCCATCAAAATTAACAACGACCTGGAGAGAATGGGCGATCACGCGGTGAACATCGCCGAACGCTCTCTGAACCTGATTCACGAGCCGCTGGTGAAACCGCTGGTGGATATCCCGCAGATGGCCAACCTGGTGGAATCCATGGTTCGAAAAGCTTTGGACGCTTTCGTGAAGCGGGAGGCGGACTTGGCCCGTGAGGTCTTGGTATCCGACGATGCCGTGGACCAGATGCGCGACACCATTTACCTGGAGTTGACTTCCCACATGGAGAAGGATCCTTCTTCAATTCGCCAATGCCTCGACCTGATGTTCGTGGCGCGCAATTTGGAGCGCATTGCCGACCACTCCACCAATATCGCTGAAGACGTCGTTTTTCTCGTCGAGGGAATCGATGTCCGCCATCACGCCGAAGCCACCAAGTAATCAACTGGCGCCCTTCGCCGCACCCATCCATTCACATTGTGCCGCTGGCTGAGAGAAGGAGGGCCGACCGCAATTGGGGGAAGGCATTGTGCCTCGTTGGCGGGTCCGGACTTCAGCGCTTAGAGCACACTCACCGAAACAGTCGCGGTCTGAGTTATGGAGCCGCTGGTGCCTGTCACAGTAATCGAGTACGTGCCGGCAGGGGTGCCGGGATCTGTGGTGGGGCCGCTGCTGCTCGAACCTCCGCCACACCCGATGGCGAGGGTAGCCGCCAAACCAACAGCCGCCAAACCAAGCACCAGCTTCGTGCGGCGCCGCTTCGCCGGGAGACTCAGCATCAGCAGGCATACCATCACGAATCCTCCCCCAAACGGAAACCATCCTGATGGCAGGAGGAGGCTACCCACCGTATGAGGCGCGGTTGTGGTGACGGTGAGCGTGGTGTTGCCGGAAGTGGTCACGGAAATGGGAGACAGCGAGCACGTTGCTTCTGCCATCGCCGCCGGAACGGTGCAAGTGAAATTTACCGCCCCGGTGAACCCGTTTGTCGGGCTCAGGGTGAGCGTCGTGGTCCCCGACTGCCCGGCGCTGGCAACGCTAATACTGGCGGGACTGGCGGTTAGGGTGAAACCGGGCGGCGCCGTGGTCACAGTAACCGTGACGGCCGAGGAGGCTGAGTTCGCGTAGTTGTTGTCGTTGCTGAATTGCGCGGTGATGCTGTCAGTTCCCGCGGCGGAAAAGCTGGTGGTGAGCGTGGCCTGCAACGAGGCAGAAGTATTGCTGGCGGCTGAGTACGGTGTTCCCGCGTAAGTCACCGTACCACTTATGGGCGTCGTCCCATTGAAGAACTGAACTGTTCCGGTGGGTGCGGCGCCATTGCTCTGCGTGCCCAACGTCGCCGTTAAAGTAACATTGGCGTTCTCCTGGACGGTGGTGGCGCTGGTTGAAAGCGCGAGGGTGGTGGCGGCTTTGGTAATGGTAATTGGGTCGGGTGCGGATGCGCTCGCGCTGAAGCTGGGGTCACCAGCGTATGCCCCCAGGAGGTTATGGGAACCAGCCGGAAGTTGGATAAGAATATCCTCGGTATACCCTTCACTGTTCAGGGCAAACCTCCCGCCATCGAGCGGCACACTATTGTCAGTTAGCGTCACTACTCCAGTGGGACACGTATCAGCGGTGGATCCAGCATTATAGGGCGCGCAGATCCTAGTGGAGGCATTTGTGACATCCACACGGAATACGTATGGGGATCCGTATGCCGCGGTGGTTGCGTTTGTGCTGGTCACATTGCCGTTCTGGTCAAAAGTTACGAGGCCGATGTGAGTCTGGCTACTCTCCGGTGTAACCGTCATCGCGATGCCGGGAGGCGTGGAGTCGCTCGCTCCAAACGTTCCATCCCCCGCATAATGCGCCGTCACGCTATAGGTTCCGCCAGGGAGAAAAGTGGTTGTGCCAATGAACTTACCGCCGGCCAAGGGCAAGGGGGGAATCCCAAGAGCACCATTGGCACCGCTCGCTAAAGTGACATCACCGGTTGGTGTTCCCGCGCCGGAATTAACAGTGATATTCACTGTCACCGGCGTACCATGCGTCGCCGGGTTTGGGGAAATACTCACAAGGGTGGTTGTGGTGGAAGAGAAGCTGACCGAAGCCCAGTTGTTCACGAGGTTGGCGGCATTCACCGAACCGAGCCCGGTGGCCATGTCATATCCGGGGGTGGCGACCCATGCCAGTGAGGTGTTGCCGGGCGGATTTACCAAAACGCCAAATTGGTTGGACGCCGTGCTGGTGTTGCTGCAGTTGGGCGAGCCGCCCACGCAGGCCACCGAGATATTGCCCGAGGCTTCGTCATAAAAAATGCACGATCGGGTTGTAACTGCGGCGGTGTCTGAAGTGCAATAAGTGCCAGCCTTGGCGGCTTGGGCGGCCAGTGGATAGAGAACGTAATTCGCGTTGCCCTGGCGCGCGCCCGTCTTCTGATTTACCAGCGCCATGATGCCCGCGAACGAAGGCGACGCGAAGGAAGTTCCTCCTGCGCCTTGAAAATCCGTAAAGGGGGAACTTAGATTGCAGGATGTGGTACTGCTTCCCGCGCCGGTGTTAGCATCAGCCTCGCAGTACACAAGGAAATTGCCATTCGCGCCCGCGCCTGCGAAGAGGGATATGTCCGGTGAGTGCCGCTTGCCGTCATTTGGGATTGTGGTTCCAACCCCGGTCTGCCAACTTGGTTGGAGATAGGTGGAACTGGGACCGCCGCCTCCCGCGGCAAGATCCTGGCCGGTGCTGCTCACCGAAGCGCAGCCGGGCGCAGCGGAAAGCGACCGCGCGCAGGAATCGTTCCAGGGAACCTCGGGGATATAAGACTTGGCGGAAGATTGAGTTCCAGCGGTATTCGTCGAGTTCCAGTAAGTTGATGCGTTGGTCGAGTCGGCGAAATCGGTGCCGCCAACCGACACGTTGAACGGCGTGGAGGCGAGTCCGCTCACGCCCAGACCCTGCGTCGCCGCATGCTCGGTATTCGGATCATCACACTCGGCTGATCCGCTGTCGCCGGAAGCCACCATCACCGTGATCCCTTCGGCGGCCGCCTGCTCCCAAAGCGAACTATAAAAGGCATTGCCGCCTGCCCCGAGTTGGGCCTCGCAGGTTCCAAAACTGTCGCTCATAACCGGCGCCAGGTTGTTGTCCACAATGTAGAGCGCAGAAAGATCGGCGCCAAAACTGGTTTCCGTGTCCGCGGAAACCACCAGATCGATGGTCGCATTCCTCGCCACCGCTCCGGCCCACTGAACGTCCAGGTCCGCCTCACTTTCTGATGACGTTAGTCCGGGGTCAGGGCCGTCCAGGACGATCACCGGGTCCCTGGCTGGCAACCCAAACATGCTGCGAAAATCCCGCGCGTCCTGAATATTGATGTTTGAATCTCCCACGATGGCGATAGTCTGCCCGGTGCCGTCAATGGCCGGGCTTGCCTGCCACAGCGGGAGGACATTGTAAATGGTTGCTAAATCAGTGGGTCCCACTGCGTTACTGGTTCCAGTGGTATCCGTAAATGTAAACAGCGGCCTCACTTCGCCGGTGATCTTTGATCGGGAAAAAGTGCCCAACTGGTGGGACATCGTTTTCCTGGGGAAACTGTTCAGCGAAGCGACTCCGGCAACCACCGGCGCCAGCGCGGCGGGGATCTGCGGATCGCTGGCATTAGCATAGTAGTCCTTGCCGTTAACCTCGAATTGGTGAATCTCCGTGTGCATGGCCTGGCGCACCTGCCCCGCCGTCCCGGAAAACTCGATCACGGTTCGCCCGGCGGTCACTCGATTAACCTGAAATCCCTGTGAAACGAGCCAATCGGTGGTGGCCTGGATGTCCGCATCGGAGGGGCCGAACTGCCTGCCAAATTCCTCGGGTGTGAGCCATTGGTGATAATGAGGCGACGATTTGATTTGTTGTTCATCCAACAATTGCCTCAACGCTGTTTCCTGCTCCGGCGCCCGTTGCAGCGTGAGCAGCATTCGGTCCATAGACAAATTGTCGGGAGCGGCGCCGCGGTCATTTTCAGGGCGGGCCAGCGGGTGAGTGTTGCCCCGAAGGGTGGCCAGCTTTTCCAAATCCACCGCCTCCGTCACGCGCGGCGCAACGGAAGTGGTTTGGCCATTCGCACCGAGCGACAGGAGCACAACCGCAGCCGCCAAGAAAGCAGCATGCGTGACCTGCGACCTTGATAAATTCATGTTCCCCCCCGAAAGCGCAGTCAAAGGCAGTTTCCCGATGGTTATTCCTCTGCCGACGCAAAAAAGTTCCATCCGTTGCCGATTCGGCGTGCTCATCGCTCCGACTTCTGCAAGGCAAGAAATGGCGCGTATTTCTGCAATCGAATTCTGGCGACTCCGGTTTCCAGCCTTGCTGCCTCTTCCTGAAATGAAGGTGAAAGTGGGTCAGGTTCTGGGGCCAGGAAGTTTGATGCCCAAGAAACTGAGGCAGTTGGTTCATCTTACGAAGGAGCGATACCCGCGAAATATTATCCCCCACTTCGTCCGATCTCTCAGCGCCCAGGCCACAGCTTCATGGGCGGCAAATCGGCGTCAATGCACCCTCACCATCACCACGCCGTGCCGGGGAACATCGGCGGAAAAGCTGTCGTTAAATTGCCCCAGGTCCTTTTTAGCCCAAAGGTCGCGCACCGTTCTGGTTCCGCTCATCCCGATATCTTTAAATTGAACGGTAAGTTTTTCCGCATCTTCGCCGCGGTTGATCAACAGCGCCGCCGCCGAACCGTCAGCCAGCGGCCGGGCCCAAATCTCGTAGGGTCCCACCTGCCAGATCCGGTGACTTTGAACGCCCTTGGGATCCTGATCGACGGAAATTACTTCCGGGTTGGTGAGGATGGCCAGCGTCTCGGGGCTCGTGTTGGACAGATCGTTCCCGGCCAGCAAGGGTGCCGCCAACATGCACCACATGCTCATGTGGGTTCGATATTCGTCCGGCCGCATGTGGCCGTTGCCGACCTCGAGCATGTCCGGATCGTTCCAATGTCCGGGCGCCGCGAAGGGTCCAAGGCCCTCCTGAATGTCGGCAATGGCGTTCATCCGGTCAAAATGGTCTGAGATATCCCCGGTCGTCCGCCAGGAGTTGGCGCCCACCGATGCGCCCCATTCCCACACCGAGCGCAATCCGTATTGGCACAGGCTATAGAAAATTTGCCTCCCCGTGCCCGCCAGCGCGTCATGCATTTTCTTATAAACGGCGGGCATTTCTTCAGGCTTATACACCCTGCCCGCGCTGCACCAGTCATATTTCAGGTAATCCACTCCCCAGGCAGCGTACTGCTTGGCGTCATCCGCTTCGTGCTGGTAACTGCCCGCGTAGCCGGCGCAAGTTTTGGGGCCGGGCGAAGAATAGATGCCGAATTTCAGTCCCTTGCTGTGAATATAATCGCCCAGCGCCTTCATGTCTGGAAATTTGGAGTTGGGTTGAATCATGCCCTGGGCGTCGCGCTCGCCCTGCCAGCAATCGTCGATATTGATGTAGACATAGCCTGCCGCCTTCATGCCATTGGCGGCGATGGCGTCCGCCGACGCGCGCACCACCGCGTCGCTCACCTTGCAGGCGAAGTGATTCCAACTGTTCCAGCCCATGGGCGGCGTGGCAGCCAGGGTATTATTTTGCGCCCGCGCCGGGACAACCAGGGTGCAGTAGAGAAGCACCAACGCCCCCACTCGATGAATTGAAGTTATGATTGGATTCTTTTCCATAGATTCAGCCTCCTCCTGATGATGATTCATTTCATGGCAGCCTTAATCTGACCAAATCAAGATCTCGCGACAAAAGCATCCACCTCAGTGCGCGAAGGGGTGGCGATTTGCGTTCCGAGTTTGGTGACCGAAAGTGACGCCGATCGATTGGCAAAAGCGCAAGCCGCCGCCAGCTCCAGCCCTTCGCTGAGGCCCACCGCAAGTCCGGCATTGAAAACGTCCCCGGCCGCCGTGGTATCCACGGCTTTAACCTTGGGTGCGCGCACTAATTGGTGTTTCTCCCGCTCGACGAGCATGCAGCCTTGCTCGCCGAGCTTTACAATCACGGTTTTTGCTTTGCGTCCCTGAAGCTTGCGGGCAATCGTCACCGCTTGCTCTGGATTCAGACCGCCGGGCGGAAGGTCTGCCAGGATGGCCGCCTCGGTTTCGTTGGGCGTAATGATGTCGCACAATTCGAACAGTTCTTCGGGCACGGGGCGGGCGGGAGCGGGATCGAGAATCACGCACGCGCCCGCGCGCCGGGCGGCGCGTGCCGCCGCGAGCACCGTGGGCAGCGGATTTTCGAGTTGCAGCAACACCAACGCCGAGCCTTCCAAATATGCCTGGCCCGCGTCCACGTCGGCGGGAGAGTAAAGGTCGTTGGCGCCCGGAACGATAATGATCGAATTCTGGCCGGTGTCGGCCACAAAGATCAGTGCGATTCCGCTGGTCGCTCCGGGAATGGTCAGCAAGCCGCTTACATCGCATCCGGCTTTTTCGAGATTGGCGCGCATTTCGGCGCCAAACCCGTCGCTCCCCACCCGCCCCAACATGGCCACCCGCCCGCCCAGCACCGCGGCTGCGTACGCCTGGTTGGCGCCCTTGCCTCCCGGTTCGGTGAAGTACTTGTGGCCCACAATGGTCTCTCCCACCACCGGAATCCGCGGGGCGCATCCCACCAGGTCCATATTCAAGCTGCCAATCACCACAATTTTTCCTGGCATCTGCATGACTCCTCTTTGCCATCCGCGCACATGGGATGGACGCCGTCCGCCCCTACTTTGCGCGGGGGGTGGGGCTGGTCATCAGCCGCACGAAAAGGTCATAGAGTTTTTTCGTGTTCAAGTCCTGCTGAACGTGCACCACCTGCTCGCCCAGACCTGGATTCATCCCTGGAGTCCAACTCAAAGTGTTACCGTATCCCGCCCCGTGATCGATTTCGCCGTCCAGGTAAATCATCTCTTCCTTGGTGATAATGCTGGGATCGATCCATGCCGCAGCCGCCAGCTCATCCCACATGAAGCTGTAATTGTAGACCCTCGTATACTTCGACACGTACTGCGCCACCGGTAATTTTGATCTGCCAATTTCGTCGATCATCTCCTGGCGCACGCGGGTCTTCACCGAAATATCCACGGTGGTGCAAATGATTTTCGGCCAGTGCGCGTGCAGCACCGCGTGGGTTGCTTCCGGGTCGCACCAGAAGTTGAATTCGCGCTGCGGACTATGGGTGAACTCGAGATCGTGGGTGTTGGGATTCATACTCCCGCCCATCACGATTAATTCTTTCGCCAGTTGCGGAAATTGCGGATCGATGGTGAGTGCGAGCGCCAGATTGGTAAGAGGTCCCAAGGCAAAAATCGTGACCTCGTGGGGATACTGGTGTACCATCCGAACCAGAAAGTGCGCCGCGTCTTCATTCGCCGCCTTGATATTCGGATTACCCTCCACCAGGTCCGGAACTACGAAAGGATCGTGGTATTTCCAGCCCGGATATTCAGCGTGCCAGGCGCCCATATAATGAATTTTGCCGTATAGCTTTTGCCACTCCTGCATACGCTCGGGGCTGTTCACCAGTGGGAAAACGGCGCCCGGAACCACCGGGATGTCCGTCCTGCCGATGATTTCCAGCAATCGAAGAGCATGGGCCACCTCTTCATCGCGCCAGCCGTCGCCAGAAACCACCGTGATCCCCAACGTTTCGACCTGGGGCGACTGGAGGAGGACGAGAATCGAATTAATATCCGTTCCCGCCGGACCCAGGGCATCCTGATCGATGATGACCTTGCGTTTGCCCTGCGCCCACGCCGGAGCACAGCCAAGCACGATGAATGCAATCAACCACACGATTTGACTTCGACTCATCTTTCTTCCCCGCTGGCAGAGTTCAGGATTCTCAGCCCTGGTACGCGAACGCAATCATGGTAACGGCGGCGAGATAGAATGCGAACATCAGGCCCAGAAACATCCATGACTTCGTGCCCGCGCCGGCAAATTCTTTCCACGCCAGCACGCCCCACAGCGCGGCAATCATGGGCGCCGATTGCCCGATGGCATAGGAAACCGCCACGCCCACAAAGCCACCGGCAATGAAGTTAAACGAAGTGCCCAATCCCCACACTATTCCTCCTGCAATTCCGAAAAAGTGATTGCGCGCGCCGGCGGGCAGAAATCCGGAAAAGTTGACCGGCTCGCCCACCAAGGGGTGGCGCATAAAATAAATATTCACGAAAAAGCAGCAGATAAAAGCGCCCAGACTGAAAAGCGCGGCAATGCTATAAGGCGTGAGTGAATGTCCTGCGGTCATGGCCTTGGTCACCAGCGGCGGGAAGGCGCCCATCAGGAGGCCCGAGATTACATTCACCACAATTCCCTTGCGCGAGACCTTGCGCCCCGACCCGCCGAGACTGCTGTAGGCCATGGCATCGCACAGAATGGCGCCGATGGCCAGCCCGACGCCCGCGGCAAGATAGAGCGCATCACCCTTGGGCTGCAGGATGTAGCTGAGCACCACGCCTTCCACCAGGGCGATACCGATGGCGATCGGAAAAGCCACCGCCAGCCCCGCGATATCAATCCCCGCCACCAGCAACAGGTTGGCAATGTTAAAAATAAATCCGGCGCTGAGCGCATAAATATAATTCGATGACGTGGCTTGGCTCAGGTTGGTGATAAAACCCTCGCCTCTCGAGCCCATGCTGCCCAGGGTCAGGGCCAGGCCAAAGGTCAGGATCATTACTCCGATAATGTAATCCCAATAAAACAACTCGAAGCGATAATGCTTCGCGCCTTTGTAAGTGTTCGCCCACGAACCCCAGAAAACGGCGCTCATCACCGTCATCACCAGGGCTACAGTAAAGGAGCCGGGAATAAACATGTGGTCGCTCGTTTCGCCCCGCGCGCTTCAAGTGGCAGGCGCGTGAAGATGGCAGAGTGATTCGCCGCTCGACGCAAAGTGGCCAGAATAAAAAGGCGCGCGAAAGAGCGCGATTATACATCTTTGCCGAATCGAATGGGCGGGGTTTCTTGGGTCAGACGGCCACCGGACAGCGCGAGATCATCGGGCAAGCTCTTCCAGCATCCGTTTGGCCAGGGCATGATCGGGGTGGCGCGCGAGAAGCTGGCGCAAAATGTCCGCGGCCTGGTCCCGCTCGCCACGCTGCGCATACACTTTGGCCAAGTTGATGTAGGACTGCTCGAAATCCGGCGCCACGCGAAGGCAGGTCTCGAATGATTTAACCCCCTGGTCCACGCGCTGGGTGTTGAGGTAAAGGACGCCAAGATTGTTCAGCGCCTCAGGATAGTCGGGGCGCAGCTTGAGCGCGGTGTCAAAATATTTTTCGGCATTCTGCGTATCGCCCTGCTGGGCAAAGGTCATGGCCAGCCCATAATGCACGTCAGCGTCATTCGGGTCGGTTTGGAGCGCCCGCTCCAGCATCGCCTGCGCCTCGGCCCAACGATGCTGCTGGCGATAAACGTTGCCGAGATTTTCCAGCGCCACGGTGTAGCCGGGATTGAGGCGGATCGCCTCCTTCAGATTCGCAATCGCATCCTCGCTGCGGCCTTCCTGAGCCGCCAGCATGCCCAGGTTGTTCCACCCATCCGGCCAGGTGCTGGGCTGGCTGGGTGGCGTGTGAACTGTCCGCTCAAAGCTTGCGCGCGCTTCTCTCGTCATTTTCTTCTTCAGGTAAATCATCCCCAGAAGGTAATGCGCCTCTGCGTTCTCGGGCTCCTGCTGCAACACAAGTTGGCAGCTCGAGAGCGCCTGGTCAAAGTAGCCTCTCTCCATAAACACCAGCGCGTAGGTAAACTGGTTTCGATGGAATTCCGCGCCGTAAAGCCGCCCGGGAAACGGCAGGCCTTTTTGACCGCGTTCAGTGGCGGTTTGAGGAATGTGCTGAAAGTCAGCTTCGATGCTGGCCGCCTTCAGCGGGCCCTGGTAGACCTTGACGATCCGGCCCATCGCATCAACCAGAAAACTTGTGGGGATGCCGAGGTTGCGCCGCCGGTCGAATAGGTAATGGTAAAGGATGTTGTAAACCGCCGCGGTCTCCTCCGTGGCCAGAAGGACGGGAAATGAGTAATGCTTTTCCCCCGCCATTTTCCGGACCTCGCTCGCTTCCTCCGCGGGATTTAGATTGATGGTCACTAACTGGAGACCGCGCGCGGCCCAATGCGCGTGCCTTGACTCGAAAAGCGCCAGGTCTGGCATGGATTGCGGCGAGGAGGTTCTCCAGAAATTGAGTAATAATGCGTGACCGCGGAAATCCGCGAGCTTGCGCTCGCGTCCGGCAAGGTCAGGGAGGGAAAAATCCGGAGCGGCGACGGGCGCGAGCAGCCAAGTCTCCCCTGGGAGCGCGGCCATCCCGTCCGCTTTTCGTTCTTCAACGGAGGGCGGGACGCCCGCGCCTCCAGAAGCAAACGACTCGGCACGAAATTCCGCCACCCCTTCTTCAATCCGAATCAGACTGCCAACAGGCAATTTCTCAAAATGTTGAATCAAGCCGCTCGGCCAACGCACTGTCGTCTTTACAGGTTCGCGCGCGTTTCCCAGTCCGAAATAAAGGTCCTTGGTGTGTTGCGAAAGAAAACCCGCCCCCGCCTGGACGAATTTCACCTGCCGTAGTCCACCGCCCTCCAGCGTGACCTCCGCCCCGATTGCATCGCGGTTGCTTTTGTGCCCGCGCAGCCGGAAGGCGATGGAGGCTCCGAGGTTCTCCATTTCGTTGTGCAGGACGCGCAGTTGCGGGCCGCCGCGATTCTTCAGGAATACTTCCAGCCGCCCGTCGTGATCGAAATCGGCGAGCGCAAACGTGCGGCTGTCCTCAATGAAATCGAGCCCAATCGTGCCCCCCACCTCGGAAAATGCTCCGTCGCGATTGTTGGCGTAGAAATTGTTGCGCTCGTATCCCGACCACGTACCATCCGAACGGATCAATTCATTGATGGCGTTCCACCCCAGTTCGTAGCGCGGTGATGGAACCGGCCGCGTTTCTGGATGGAGTCGAACGGGCGTTTCCGCCACCGTTTGCCGCCAAAAGAAACTGGAGAGTTCGCGCCGGTCCGGGCCCGAGATCATCCCGTTGGCGATGTAGAGGTCCGAGTAGCCGTCGTGATCGAAGTCCCAGGCATAGCTGGACCATGACCAGCGGCCCATTTGAACTCCGGCATGGGCGCTGGCGTCTGTGAAATGGCCGTCGCCTCCATTGTGAAACAGCGAATTCCCTTCCGAGTGTTTGCGCAGCAGCGCTCGAACGTCCTCGGGCGCGACCTTCAGGAATTCTTCCTGCCTGCTTACCCTTCGACCGGCAGCCGACCACATGTCGGCAACGTAGAGATCCTGCTGGCCGTCGTTGTCGTAATCAAACCAGCATACGCTCATGCCCGCGCCCACGTCCTCCACGCCGGCCCCGGGCGCGACATCGGTAAACGTTCCATCGCCGTTATTGCGATAAAGATTTTTGCGGCCGAAGTCGTTCACCACGTAAAGGTCAGGGCGGCCGTCGCCATCGAAATCAACCCACCCGCAGGTAAAGGTGTAGCGATTGTTGTTCACGTTCATTCCCGAAGCAGCCGTGACGTCGGCAAAGGTTCCGTCGCCCTGATTGTGCATCAGGAAATTGGGCGGGCCGTTCTGCGCGTCATAATAAGGAGTGGGATACTGGTATTGATTGAGGCCCAAGTAGTAGCTGTAGAGGCCGAAATAAATGTCGAGCATTCCGTCGCGGTCATAGTCGGCGAGCGCCGCGCCGGTAAATGTGCCCTGTGGCGGTTGGGCGAATTTGAAAGCGTCGGGCTTCAATAGAAACCTGCCGGTCCCGTCGTTGAGGAAGAGCAGCGGCCCGTCCACGCACACTACGATCAGATCCTGATGGCCGCTATTCCTCACGTCGGCAAAGAGCGCGCAGGCGGTGCTGTCCAGCACATCAACACCCGCCCGCTCCGTCACGTCTTCAAACGTGCCGTCCCCTCGATTGCGATAGAGAAGGTTGGGCAGGCCCGACGCTTGACAAATGTAAATATCGTCAAAGCCATCGCCATCCATGTCCCCCACCGCGATGCCGTTGTTGCCGTACACGTCGATGCGGCTGGCGCCGTCCAGCACCGTGCGCCAGTGGTCAGCCCCATGAATGATTTGCCGCCGGTAGGATGGAACGGAACCCAGCGCGCGTGCGGTAATGTCCACGAACATTGGACCGGAAGCCCGGCTCTCGCTTTCCTCGAGCCCTTGCCATTGGCTCACACGCCAGGCTCCAGCGGAATCGCTTTCCCATTCAAGGTCCCATTGGCCCGCGCGCTCGCCGCGCAAAAAATCTTCGCCCTTCCCTACCAGGTCATAACGGATGCGCGTTTGAATGGCCCTCGGCTGATCGTGATTTCCGCTGATGGAGATTCGCGTCACTTTGAATTGCGCCGTGACGACGTTTGAAAACATTCCGACAAACCTTCGAAATTCATCCATGAATTGGGATCGGCCCAGGTCCGGGGTCTTGGGGAACCGGTTGCGAAAGACTTCAAGCCCGGCGAGCGGGCGCAGGGGACGGTGTTGCAAAGGGATCAGGCTGGATGCGCGCAGACTTTGTGAAATTGAATTCTCAATCGCCCCGAATACCGGCGGCGACTGGGTGAGTTCGACACTCCACTTTTCCAGCTCGACCTTGATTTGCTCGGCATACTTTTCTGTGATGAACGCGTCCAGGCCGGGCTCGACTTGCCGGAGCACCGCGTCAATGGACGCGGGTTGGCGATAATGCGGTGACAGGCGGTCGTCCAGCGAGTGAGGCGGAAGATTGTGCTGCGGGAAAAACGGCGGAGAGAAGCCGAAACTCCGCAGCGGCGAAGCCATCAGCCCGCCGGAAGCCCAAAGACAAGACCTTGATAAAAATTCCCGGCGTCCGGGGCTGGCAGGCTGGCGCGCTTTCGCTCTTCTTCCCAACAAAAACCTCTCTCGCTGGCGGCTCTCCCCAGCGTCCCAACATCCTGTGATATGCTTACTCGCTTGGACCGAAGTATTGTAACTGAGGTTATGGTCACTCGCCCCTACAAGATTCATCCCTCTTCCGTTGAAACCTCGGGCCTTGTCCTGGCCGCTCTCGGGCACAACCCAACCCTCGAGGAGGTGGTGGTGGAACTTCCCGGCCCGGGCGAAGTCCGGGTTCGGATTGCCGCCAGCGGCATCTGCCACACTGACCTCGACGCCACGCGTGATGCGCGCGTCTGCCCGGTTCTCCTCGGGCACGAAGGCGCGGGCGTTGTAGAGGCGGTGGGTGAAGGCGTTCAACGGCCCGCGCTGGGCGACCACGTGGTCATCAACTGGCAGGTGAAATGCGGCAAGTGCCGCCGGTGTCTGTCCGGACGCCCGGACCTTTGCGAAAACATTCAGGGCACCGCCGCTCCGCGCGTCTATTGGCGCGCCGGCCCTCTGAATGTGCTGCTGAATGCCGGAACTTTTTGTCCTTACGTTACCGTGCCCGCCGCCGGCGCGGTTCCCATCCGGCGCGACATGCCGCTGAACCGTGCCGCGCTGCTGGGCTGCGCGGTGGCCACCGGGATCGGCGCCGTGTTTTATACCGCCAAAGTTCAGGCCAGCGAGGGCGTGGCCGTGTTCGGCGCCGGTGGCGTGGGATTGAATGTAATCCAAGGGGCGAAAATTGCGGGCGCGTCACTGATCATTGCCATTGATGTGGATGACGACCGGCTGGTTCAAGCCGCCATGTTGGGCGCCACTCACGTGCTGAATAACAAGGTGGACGACCCGGTGGCCATGGTCAGGAAAATGACGGCGGGCCGCGGCGTCGAGCACGTTTTTGAAGTGGTGGGCAAGCCCGCGTTAATGGCCCAGGGGATTGACATGTTGGCGCGCGGCGGCACCCTGACCCTGGTGGGCGCCTCCCCGCGCGACGCGCTGATGTCCTTCAATCCGAGGCGATTCATGAGCCAGCAGCAAACCGTCCAGGGATGCATCTACGGCAACATCGATCCGCACAACGATTTGCCGAAATTTGCCAACTGGTATATGGATGGCGCGCTGCAACTCGATCAACTGGAATCGGCGTCGGTCCGCCTGGAAGATGTGCCGGAGATTTTTGCCCATCCCGAACCGCAGCACGGCATCCGGACCATTATTGAATTCCATCACCTCTTATGAGCGTCCACCGGCTGGAGCGCCTTTTCCCGAACGAAATCAAGGATCGAATTACCCGAGTGCCCATTCTGGTCACCCCTCTGGGTACCATCGAATGGCACAGCCATCACCTTCCTCTTGGGCTGGACGGCCTGGTGGCGGCGGCCGTTGGCGAGAAGATTGCCGAGCGCGCTGACGCCGTCCTCGCGCCCGTCTCTTATTGGGCGGTGGGCGGCGTTCCATTCCCGTACACCATGAACATGGCTGCGTCAATAATTGAACCCGTGCTGGAAGCAGTTTTCGAACAATATTCTGCCATGGGCTTTCGCGTGATCGTTGCCTTTACCGGACATTTCGGAATCGAGCAGACGATCAGTGTGAAACGCGCGGCGCTCGGGGTAATGCGCCGATCGGAAGCCGCGATTCTTCCCGTGGCGGAATACGATTTCACCACTGGCATTGGTTACAACGGCGACCACGCGGGTGTGGGAGAAACGTCCCTCATGTGGGCAGTGGATGCAGAACTCGTCCGCCTCGACGGCGTTCCCGCCGGCACTGCGCTCGACGGAGTCATTGGAGAGGACCCTCGCGGTAAGGCCAGTCGCGATTGGGGAAACAAATTGATGGATACCATTTCGTCACGCGCCGCCGAAGTTGCCCTGCGGTTTTTGCATCAGGACGGAAATGCACGCAAGGCATATATGGAGGCGCTCGATGCGGGAATCATCGTCCTGGAGTTAACCGCCGAACAGCGACGGCTTCATGGCCGTGAAAACGTCCCGCCCATTGCAACTCCAAGCTACCAGTCGCATCTTGAGGCTATGTACCGCGGGGACTACGCTGCCGCCAAGGAGTTTACCGAACGCAAGTCAGCTAACTTGTTGGATTGAAGTAGTCCAAACGTAGCGCCGGGCTTCAGCCCGGCATGCCGTTCTTTATCCCGGCCATGCTGTTCTTCAGCACGGCATGCCGTTCTTCAGGGCGGCATGCTGTTCTTCAACCTTGCGCTACGTCCGCATCCCGAACCGCTCTTCACTTCACGGCGCCTGCCAGTCAAGTGCATAGATTTCGGTAAATCCTGCTTCCAGGGAGATGAGTGGAGAATCGTCATAGGCAAGACCGCACCGCCAGTCGGGCGCGTGCTCACTATCTTGAATACCTGCTATTTTTTCAATGGCGCCATCCTTGATTCGCACTCGATAAATGTCTCCGCTCAGGGGAGCGTCGAAATACACATACTTTCCCTCTCGCGACCAGATAGGGTTGTCAGTCTGCAAGTCGGCGAGTTTCCTCCATTTTCGGGTGGTGAAGTCGAAGAGGCAGAGGTATTGGGAAGTGATCCTTTGGGCCGCGATGTAGCGGCCGTCCGGCGACCAACGTGAAGTCCAAAGCCCATTTGACCCAGGCACATCGGATTCTACATGCGTTTTAACGTTGACCAAATGAAGTGTGTGTTGGCCATCGTCCTGGCCGAACGCCGCCGGCACATCTCCAAACCCAATCTGCTTGCTGTCAGCCGACCAGGTGGGAACTCCTTCGTCTCGCGTTCCTGCCGTCAGCGGCTCCGGCGCTCCGCCTTCGGCCGGGATAAGATAAACCTTCCAAGGTTGCCCGGGCATCTGCGCGCGTAAAGCAATCGTTTTGCCGTCGGGAGACCATGAGAGTCCGTCGCCTTTCAGTGGCGCAAAAGTCAATTGGATTGGGTCGTTCCCATCCGCCCTGGCACGCCACAGAATTCGTTCAGGGATGCGAAGGTAGGCCACGCTCTTTCCGTCTCTTGAAAAAACAGCCCACTCCGCAGGAATACCGCCCAAATAGGGAACGAATTCATGCAGCGCGGCGTCATAACGTGCAAGCTCAGGCCGCTGTTGCAATCCAATGACGAAAACCTTCTTCCCATCGGGACTCAGGGTGTGGACTTGGACGCTGAGAGGCCCGGCGGGATCAAGCTGGACCGGGGCTCCGGCCCTCCTGCGAAGGTAACCTTCGTGTTCCGGCCATGCCCACATCATTGTCTTGCCGCCGTACTCAAAAACTGACTCGAATAGAAAGTACCTTCCACCTGGAGTCCAGTCGCCCACCGAAGTGTAATGGTCCCAATTAGGGAGGATACGATGAACTCCGCTGCCATCCGCTGCAATGTCCCAAAACCCGGTTACCTCCCGGTCGGGCGCATCAACGTAAATTCGCAACATTCTGCCGTCCGGGGACCACGACGCAGAGGCGATGGAGCCTGGAAGGCTCGCAATCTGCTGCGAATTTGTGCCGTCGCCTTTGGCCAGATAAAGCTCCCCATTCCGCGAATAGACAAACTTTTCGCCATCCGGAGACCAAGTGGCATTATCAGCGACCAGGCTGCCGAGGCGCCGGGGAGGTCCGCCCGCAAGAGGCAAATTCCAAAGCGAGTAGTGGAGGCTGCCCGGAGCGGGCGTGCCGATGAGAAGTTCGGACCGGCGGTGAGAAATGGCCAAGAGCGTAAATTCCCGGAATGGAATGCTTATGGGAGTGGAGTCCCCGCCTGTTACCGGCACTGACATCAGCCTCGGCGCGCCTGCCGGCGATTGTTCCCTGAAATATAACCGCGCGCCATCAGTCAGCAGCTGCGAGGATTTGCGCTGCCCGTCGCTGGTTAACTGCGTATAGCCGATGATGCGTGGCGCCGGTGCTGGCGAGCGAAACGCCAAGTAGGCGAGTGTGCACGCGCCGGCAATAATCGCCCCGATTACTGCCAGCCCCAGCGCAAGCCGCCTTTGTAGCGGCGGTCCCGCGACTGCGGGACCGCCGATTTCTTGTAGAGCCGGTCGGATCTCGCCCTGACCCAAAAATGGATCGCCGGTCCCAGCCTGAGAATCTGTAGCAGGCGCCGCCGGCGGGAATACCGGCGCTACAGCTTCAAGCTCGTGCGCGGCCGGTTCGAATTCCGGCGGCACAAACCGATGCCGCCCATTATTCCACCAGCCGTCAAGCTCTGACTTAAAGGCGTAGACCGTTCCCAAACTCTTGTGCATCTGGCGGTGGATGGGCAGACCTTCCTCTTTCTCCCACCGCTGGACAGTCCTCACCTCACGCTTAAGATAGGTTGCGATTTCCTTCCAGGATTCCAGGCGTCCCGATAGATCTACTTGCCGCGACGACTTAGCCCCGTCGTCCTCTTTAACCGGCACATTTCCTCTGAGAAGATGCAAACATCAATAACTTTGAAACAAATTATCTTCCAGGTTCGGCTGAAAGTCAATCGAACCTTGCTGACGATAGCAGTGCCGTCCACGAGATACAGGCATTTGCAAGTCCAGTCATTCCCGCGCAAGCGGGAATCTACTTCGCAAATCTTCGGAAACGCGCCGAACAAGGACTGGATTCCCGCTTGCGCGGGAATGACTGCGCTTGGGACCCCCCGCGCCTGGCAAATGACGCCAGCATCTTGGTAGCCTGCGACAAAGTGCGCCATCTTCGCAATGTCGCACCATGTCGCTTGCCAAGCCTTCCCGCATCGCCCAGAATCCGCGCCAGCTACCGGACCGGACATCGTGGATAAGACAATGCCCAATATGACAGGCGGAGCGACATTTCCCTTTTTTGAGCAAATTTCCGCGTTGCCCATTGCATGGGTAAACGAGTCACGAAGTTCGAGAACCAGAGTGGCAGATGTTGCACGGACGGGCTGACCAAGCCCGAGTAAGGCAGGAGCCACCAGGGCTCACTGCGGTGGCCACCGTGAGGATCGGAACTCTCGCGTATCTTCCCTCATCGTTCCCGCCTATCTGAAGCTGTTAAGGAGACCATCCATGAAGCGCGCCAGATTTGCGTTAGGAACGATTCTCGCCGTGATCCTCACCCTGTTCGCGGGCCCCAGTACCATTCAACTCTTTGCCCAAGGGGGAACGTGGGCCACCAAGACTCCCATGCCCACAGCCCGATTCGGTGTCGGAGCTGCATCCGTAAACGGCGTCTTATATGCCATCGGAGGTTGGGTGTCGTACTACGGCTGTGGAGCAACGGGCGCGAACGAGGCGTACAATCCCGCGACGAACATGTGGACGACACTCGCCCCGATGCCAACGCCACGTTTAGCCACCACCACCGTGGTAGTCAATGGCATTATTTATGTCGTTGGCGGTAACGAAGGCTGCTATGCCCCAAGTACCGTGGTTGAAGCATACGACCCTTCCACGAATTTATGGACTGAAAAGGCGCCGTTTCCGGCCAGCCCGAATGGTGCGGGAGTGACAGAAGCATCCATCGGGGTTATTAACGGCATATTGTATGTGGCAGGAGGGACAGACACTATCGGTCCTGCTTTCTCAACACTCTACGCTTATGATCCGGCAGCAAACACTTGGTCGTCAAAATCCCCCATGCCGGAGGCTCGCACCGCAGCTGCGGCCGCGGTCGTCAATGGTAGTATGTATGTTGTAGGCGGTAATGGCCCCAACGGATTGGCAACGGCAACATTCGTCTATGATCCGACGTCGAATGTGTGGTCCACGAAGGTTCCCATGTCAGATCCACGCGTTACTTTGTCCGCCGTTACAGTTAATAACGATATTTATGCCATGGGCGGTTCTGATGCGAGTTCCCAGTTCCTCAGCACCATGGAAGCGTATGACTCCGCTAACAACATGTGGACCATTCAGCCGTCAATGCCGACGCCGCGCCAATGGGTGGCAGCGGGCCAAGTAAACGGGACGATTTACGTCTTGGGTGGACTGATAAGCGGGTACGCAGAAACTTCTACTGTCGAAGCCTTCACACCCACCACAAGCACAACCACTATATCCTCTTCCGCGAACCCAAGCGACTTGGGCGACGCGGTTACCTTTACGGTGTCAGTTAACTCTAATGGCGGTACGCCGACCGGCAGCGTGACCTTATTCGACGGTGCGACGTCGCTCGGGACGGAGACACTCAGCTCGGGCCAGGCGACTTTCACCGCAAGCTCACTCGCCGCTGGTTCTCACAATATCACCGCTCAGTACACGCCGGACGTGCCAACCTTCCCCTCGAGCAGCGGCTCGCTGACGGAGAGCGTAGTCTCTCTTGCCAGCCTCGCCTCTCTCAGCGGCAATAACACCTTCACTGGCAATCAGACGGTTAACGGTATTGTGAACGCGAGCGGGCTCGCCATTTCCGGGACGCCGGTCATCGACAGCAATGGCAACTGGGTGGGAAATCCCACGGGATTGGTCGGCCCACAAGGACCGATCGGTCTGACAGGACCCGCAGGCGCTGCCGGACCACAAGGCCCCATCGGCCTGACCGGCGCTACCGGTCCTCAAGGCCAAATCGGCCTGACGGGGGCTACTGGTCCGCAAGGTCCCATCGGGCTGACCGGACCTTCCGGACCACAAGGCCCCATCGGCTTTACGGGAGCCACAGGCGCAACGGGCGCTCAAGGCCCCGCGGGGACAAACGGCGCGGGCTTCAATTTCCGCAGCGCATTTGACCCAAGTGCAACTTACGCGGTGAACGATGTTACCACCTACAACGGTTCCGCCTACGTGGCGACCGCAGCCAACAGCGGCCCGAGCGATGCCACACCCGACGTAAACCCCGATTGGACGCTCATGGCAGGTAATGTTGGGGGGCTGGGAACTTGGGCCCACAAGACGTCCATGCCAACGGCGCGCTCCTCACTGCAAGGTGCGGCGGTGAACGGCCTCCTGTACGCAGTGGGCGGGAACAATGGACGCGACACAGCGGTCGTCGAGGCCTACAACCCCGCATCGGATGTGTGGTCTGCCGTGGCATCGTTGAACCAGTCGAACTATGGCGGCGACACTGGCCGCTACCAGGGCTCGGCGGTGGCGGTGAACGGGAAAGTCTACATGATGGGCGGCTGGACCAACTCGCCGCCGCTGCCGAGCAATACCCTCTCCATCTACGACCCGGGCACGAACGCATGGAGTGTGGGACCAACGATCCCAGGATCAGGCTATACCGCATGCTCGGAGGCGGCGGTGATCGGCAGCAAGATCTATCTGCTCAACGCCTGCAACGGCTACGACGGCTATTCGCAGCAACTTTCTATTTTTGACACCGTCGCCAATTCCTGGACGACGGGGCCGAGCGCCCCGCGCAATCACAATGCCGGCCTGGGGACGGCACTGAACGGTAAGTTTTACGTCACCGGAGGCAGCGATGGCACGATGCAGCCCGAGGTGGACGTATTCGACCCGAGCACGGCGCAATGGACGACCGTGGGCAGCATGCCGGTGAACCTTTATGGCATGGCGGGAGACGTGATCAATGGGAAGTGGTACGTCGTTGGTGGTTCGGACGGCACGACGATCTACAATACCGTCTGGATCTACGACCCGGTGGCGAACACCTGGACGAGCGGCCCGGCAGCACCCACCGCCCGCAGCTTCGCGGCCGCAGCCACGATCAGCGGAAAGCTTTACGTCGTTGGCGGCTACAATTCCACGGGCAACCTGAGTGTGCTGGAAGTGTTCGACCCGGCGGCGTTACTTGTCGGTGACGGTTCAGATATAACCAACTTAAATCCCACTAACATCAGTTCCGGCACGGCGGGGATAAGCATCACTGGCAACGCGGCAACGGCCACCAACGCTCTGACCTTGGGCGGCCATGCGCCGGGCGATTTCCAGGCAGCGGGTAATTATGCGCGCCTCGACCTCGCCAATAGTTTCGTCGGCAACCAGCTCGTCACCGGCAACTTCAACGCCAGCGGAGGTGTGACGGCGGGCTCGTTCGCCATCTCCGGAACGCCGGTTATCGACAGCAATGGCAACTGGGTGGGAAATCCCACAGGATTGGCTGGCCCACAAGGACCGATTGGTCTGACAGGAGCGGCTGGTGCAACGGGTGCGCAAGGCCCAATCGGACTGACAGGTGCTACCGGGTCACAAGGACCCATCGGGTTGACGGGAGCCACAGGCGCAACCGGAGCGCAAGGCCCAATCGGACTGACAGGTGCTACCGGCCCACTTGGGCCCATGGGCTTGACGGGAGCCACAGGCGCCACCGGAGCGGCCGGCGCCTCGCCTTTCACCCTGAACGGGTCCAGCGTTTATTATAACGCTGGCAACGTGGGCATCGGGACAGCCACGCCTGGATTTCCTCTCGAGGTGGATGGGAACACAACGAACCAGATTCTCAGTGTGACCCAGACGGGCAATGGAAACGGCCTCGTGGGGAGCACCTCGGGGTCTGGATACTTTGCCGGAGTAATGGGTGTGAGCACGGGAGGCACGGGAGTCGGCGTCATTGGCGAAGCGACGGGATCGAACACGGTTGCCGGACTCTTTGTGAACACGGGGGGAGGCGCCCTGCTCGATCTCGCCACCTGCCTCACGTGTAAACCTCTGTTCGACGTGGATAACGCCGGGCTGGTGGGCATTACCGGCAGCGTTAACATTGGCACCAACCTGAGTGTAGCGGGAACGATTTCGGGCAACGGCTCGGGGCTGACCAATTTAACCGCAACCAGCGCCACCAGCGCCAGCGGCCTTGCCTGCGCCGGCTGCGTGGGCAATACGCAACTGGGTGTCGCCTACGCGGGAAGCGCCTCGCAGGGCGGCGCGGCTACCAGCGCACTCTCCGCAGGTCTGGCCAGCTTGGCAACCAACTCTCTGTCGCTCGGCGGTCAGTCGGCGTCCAACTTCGCGCGCCTGGATATCGGCAACAACTTTACCGGAAACCAGAATGTGGCAGGCAATCTGGCCACCACCGGAACCGTCACCATCGGCGGCGGCACTCCAATCTTGAGACACATGTCGTTGACCTTCAACCCAGCCTTCCCAGCGCTGAAGCCCGGAGTATGTAGCAGCGCAAACTTTACCTTCACCGGAACAAGCGATGGCGATACGATGGCGCTCGGAGTACCCAATGCAAGGATGACGGGTGGCGGAAATCTCATTTACACCGCATGGGTCAGTGCTGCTAACACAATCACCATCCAGGCTTGCAACGCCAACGCTAACAGCCCGCAGAAGACCGCCGGCTCAGGCGCAATTCGTGTGGATATTTGGAAACACTGATGCCTGCCCTTTCGGGAATGCACTGTAGGGGCGACCCTTGTGGTCGCCCTTACAAGATTGAAATCGAACATAGCGGCCCTTTCGGCGCGAAGTGCCTCGGAGTGCGGCCGCGAAGTTGCCGCCTTGCCTTACAGGCAAAAAAACGCAGGGGCAGCTCGCACTAATGTTTGTGGCGCCCGTCCTGGGGCCGAATACTTTTCGGCTCTGCTAGAAGCGCAACTTCAACGCGAACTGAATCAGGCGAGGATTGTTCACAATCGAAGTGATTCTCCCAAAACCTGCAGCGCTTACATCGGCCACGTACCCGACGGATGGGTTGTTAACCGGATTGGCAAACTGCGCGTGATTCCAGATGTTGAAGAACTCGGCGCGAAATTGCAGTGACATGCCCTCCCGGAAGGAGAGGGGAATATTCTTGACGGCTGAGAAATCCGTATCCGCGAAAGGCGGACCGGAAATTGGAGTTCGATCGGCATTCCCCAGTTCGCCGGTCTGTGCCGGGACAAAGCAGCTCGTGTCGAAGAACTGATTGACAGTCCAGTTGCTGATCCGTCCATTGCAGATGCGGTCGGGACGGTTTAGAGCTGCCCCGTTCCATTGGAAGTTCACACCTGAACTGTTTGCGCTGTTGACTACGAAGACAGGAAAACCCGAAGTGGCGTGCTCGATCACGTCCGCTTCCCAGCCGCCGAATACGGCATGGGCGGGTCCGCTCCATGTGCTCCCCCATCGCTTACCCCTGCCAAAGGGCAAATCGTAGACCACGCTGGCAGTGAAGTTATGGGCGAGATTGATTTGTGAGAGTCCCTTATCAGCCTTGCTGGCGCCTGGCAGCGGATAGTAGAGTGCACCGATGCTGCTCCCCAGACCGTCAGAAAGTCCGTTGTCAAAGTTCCGGGAATAGGTATAACTCACCAAAGCATAAAGGCCGTGACTGCTCTTGGTCTCAGCCTTTACCTGGAGAGAGTCGTAGCGGGAATTCCCTCGATCAAAGATGTCATAGACAAAGCCAATCGGGGACGGAAAAACATAAGGCTGAGTGAGACCGCAACCAAAAGTGTAACCCGGCACTGTTCCGCAAGCAGTCGGCGAGCCCAGGTTTACGTTGGTGGAGCCGCTCAAGAGGTGATTGCCGCGGGCAGCCGCATAGCCGACAGTCAACAGCAGGTTGCCAGGAAGTTGACGCTCAACGTCGAAATTGAACTGCTGGATGCGACCCTGCTTGAAATTGAGATTCTGGGCGTTGACGTTGCCCCCGAATTGGGAAGGGCTCGTAGGTTCGCTGAGGAGAGGGAATCCTTGCGAGATGCTATAGCCCTGGGTTGCAGGGAAAAGGTCCGGGAAAAAGAAACTGCCCACCGCAGACTCTTCCCAATACGGTTGGTTTTGCCACAATCCCTGCCCGCCCTGGTTCCACGAAGAGTCATGGTACATTGCGTATCCTGCGCGAATTGAGGTTTTCCGGTCGCCGCTTGGGCTCCAGGCAATTCCGATGCGCGGTTCGAAGGCCGTCATGTCCGTCTGGATGCCGACCGCCGGGCCCGCACCCTGACCCGCAACCAGGAACTGGCCGGATTGGAAGTTGAAGTTCGACTGGCGATTGTGGGCTTCCGTGATGGGTGTCACAACTGCCCAGGCCAAACCGAGATTGACGGTCAGATTAGGAGACACCCGCCAGTTATCCTGAAAAAACGGCCGAAACAACTTCCACCTCCTGCCCGTGATGGCGCCCTGGAAGTTCTGATCGTGAAGTCCTAGATCAGCAAGCCCCAGCAGGAAATCGGCCATATTGTTTCCCCCCCCTCCGAGCGCCCCCTGGGGTGCCGTCCAAGCGCTGGTAAAAACCCAGAACCCGTCCTGGAAACCTTCGGCGAGCACGTTCATCTGGTTGTCGCGAACCTCGCCGCCAAAAGTCATTTCGTGGCCCCCTCGAATCATGTCAAAGGAGTCAGCGATGAAGAACACGTTGGTGCCCCCCTGATATGGAGCATAACCGCGGTCGCCTACACCCCAAAAGCCGCCTCCGATCAAGGCATCAGTCAGCCCGCAACTGACGCCGCCCAGATTCGCTCCCGGGATTCCGATTTTTTGTGAGAGGCACGTACCGTCAGCAAAGGACAAGATGTGATTAAAGATTCGGTTGTAACCAGCAGTCGCTTTGTTCACAGTCGAAGCAGAAAAAACGTGGGTTTCTGAAAGTCCGAAATTTCGGCCGTGGTCGGTGAGACTTTGACTGGAAGTAAAGCCATCCGAGTCCATGAAGCCGACCGCGCCTACGGGCAAAAACTCGGTAGCCTGGTCGTAGCTAAACCTGGCGAACAGAGAGTCTTTACTGGAAAAATTGTGATCGAGCCGGACATCGAACTCTCCGTCCTTGAACTGCTTCACCGGAGAGTTCACAAAGTCCCCCACCAGCGTGCCTGGCACATTGGGAGGCGCATAAAGGTTGATCATTTGCTGCCCGACCGGGTTAATCAAGCTGGACGGAATCTTGTTGCAGGGGTTTCCGGCAGCTTGAATGCCATTGGCGTCGGTCGGCAATGGATTCCCCCCGGCATCGCACATGAAGGGTGAGCGAGATACGTTGCCCAATGCATTCTGAGTCGTGCTGTAGGGATTGTACAATTGGGGGACGCCTGCAAAAGCTTCAGAAAAATCACCGTTCCGCATGGCCAAGGTGGGCACCGTAGCCACGTAGGTGATGCCCTGCCGGGTCCGCTTGTCCTGGTAATCGAAGAAGAAAAACGTTTTGTCCTTCTTAATGGGACCGCCGAGCGACCCGCCAAACTGGTTCTGAATAAATACTTCGCGGTTGGTGGCAAAAAAGCTGCGAGCATCGAGCGACGTATTGCGGAGGAAGTCAAAGAGGCTGCCATGAAACTCGTTCGATCCTGACTTGGTCGTCAGCAGCACGGTCGGCCCGCCGCGGGTCCCGTACTCTGCCGAGTAGTTGTAGGTGAGCACTTTGAATTCCTGCAGGGCGTCGATGTCCGGAAGGATCGCGATCCCGCCCGCCGTCAGTTCATTATTGTCCACGCCGTCAAGGAGCCAGTCTGTGCTGTTGGCGCGCGAGCCGCCGACAGAAAGCGAAAATGACCCGCGGATGGAGACCTCGCTGCTCCCGCCGCCGTTAAAGAAGCTGTTGGGGTTGGTCTCCTTTACGGTACCCGGCGTGAGCGTGGCCAGTTGAACAAAGTCCCGCCCGTTAAGCGGGAGTTCAGCGACCTGCTGCGAAGTGATGACTTGGCCAAGGGAAGCATTCGAATTTTCCACCGCGACGGCTGTGGCGGAGACTTCCACCGTTTGTCGGACGGTGGCGGGCGACATGGAGAAATCCACTTCCTTGCTCTCATCCACATGCAGGCTTACGTCCTTTTGTTCAATCGGCTGAAAGCCCTGGGCGCTCACTTGAATCGAGTAAATGCCCACGGGCAAAAGGGTAAACAAAAAGTGGCCCGTGTCATCGGTCTTGGTCTCGCGGGCTGCGCTGGTTCCTTGTGAAGTCGCAGTTACGGAGGTGCCCGGCAATACTGCGCCGGAGCGGTCCTGAATGGTACCGGAGAGGCTTCCGGTTCCTTGGCCCAAAAGGGGTGAGCTCGCCAGGGCGAGACTGCAGCCGAAAAAAGTGGCGATGGCAATTTTCTTGCAGTTCATTGGGATCCTCCCCTGGAAACAATTTGACCCGCGCAGCATATTGCCGATGATTTAAAGGTTAGAAGCCTCACCCGACGTAGGAATTTCTTATAGCCTGACCGGATTGATAAGTCAAGATTTTTTGACCCGATTTAGTCCCGATAAATATTATTGATGGTTGAATTGACCGAGTCCGGGCAAAACTATCCTGATGGAGTTTGATGGGAGCACCTTAGTTCGGATTCCCGCCATCGGGCCTGCTCAGTTGCTCAGCTTGGCGCCGCTCTTCTGCGGCTTCAGCCTGTCGCCCGGTAGCATCATAAATTTCTGCCAGCAGGCGATGTGGTTCTGGCTCCTGCGGGCGAAGCTTTGAAGCCTCGGCCAGATATCGTTGTGAGGCACTGTATAGCTCGCTCGCCAGACTCTTTTTGGCCAGGCTCAGCGTAACCCGGTAGAGAGAGTCATTCACTCCCGGCTCCTGAGGATTGAGTTCGTGCGCGTGACTCAGGGCCTCGTAAGCCGGGCGCTCCTCGCCCAGGTTGTAAAGGACGGCGCCGTAGAGGGCATTCAGGGGAAATAAATCGGGCCACCGCTGCACCGCTCTGGCGAGAGGTCCCCGCGCCTCTTCAAAACGATTAAGGCGCGCGTAGTCGAAAGCCAGGTTGTATTGCATTTGGGGTGAACTGGGATTGAGCTCCGCGGCGCGGCGCAATGGTTTAAGCGCGTCTTCAAAATCCCCGTGTTCTCCATAGATGTTTCCGAGCATGGTCAATTCGTCGGCATCGTCCGGATCGTCAAGCTGCTCGCAGACCGGGCGAGCTTCCTCCAGCGAACCCCGGTCGAGCTCCTGTTTGCAGTCCAGCCGCGCCTTGTCCACGGCAACTTCGTGCTGGCGTAACCTCTCCGATAACGCGAAGGCTTTTTGAGCATCGGCTTTCCTTCCCGCCTCGTTGTATAGAGTCGCCAGACGATATTGCACGACCGCATCGTGGGGGGCCAATTCAGCAGCCTGGTGCAGCCACTTTTCCGCTGAAGCCAGGTCGTGGCGCTTGAGGTAGGCCGATCCAAGGAAATATGCCGTGTCCGGAAATGGCGGCTTGGCCGCCGCCTGGTTTAACTCCACAATCGCAGCGTCCACATGATCTTCCGACAAATCCAGCCGTCCCAGGTAATACTCGAGGTTGGGATGGTTGCCCACCGTGCGGCGAACAGTTTCAAACTCCCGGCGTGCCGCATCATTCTGGTGCAACTCGAAGAGCGAGACAGCCAGCGGAAAGCGCGCCTGAAGAACCAGCTTCGGATCGAGCGCGAGGGCGGCTTGAAATTCCCGCGCGGCCGCCTCATACCGGCTGTTTTTCAGATTCTCGTAACCCGCGCCCAAATGGGCCTGGGGTGTGTTTTCGGTTTCAGATTGCCCAGCGGAATTTTCTGGGGGGGCCTGGGCAAACCCGGTTGGGCAAACTCCAAGCGCGAGCGCCAAAAAAAAGATGGCCGCGATGCACTGAGGCCGGAGTCGGCTTTTTTCTGCAATCCTCATGGCCGGGGTATGCTTCCATCTTTAGAATAATCGGGGATCCACCCGGATGATAATCTTGTTTGCCGGACCCCGGCGAAGGTCCGGGGGCCGTCAATGCAAACTTCAGCGCGTCTGAAAATTAAAGCGCGCCGGGATGCACCGCATGCGCGCTTCCGGTGCGATCGAATCGAGCACCGCCTGCGTGGCGCTCCTTTGGCTGATGGGCGCTTTTTCCATCTCCACCAGCACGGCCGAATAAATGTTGGAAAGCTTTTCGCCGGACATGACCAGGCCCACCAGGGCGGCTTGCAGCGGGGACAAACTGGGATTGTAGGCGGCGCTCTCAATATAGGAACCGGTGTAAACGGTTTTGGACAGGGACAGGACGGCCACCCCCGCGAGCGATTTGGTGTAGGGGGCGTAGGCCATGCCCGCGGCAGCCAAAGCCGCGGTGGACAACATGTCCGCCGTGGGCGCAATCATTTTCAGATCGGCTTTTTTCCCGGTGAAGAGTCGATCGGCCACGCCCAGATTGGCCGGGCCGAAGGGCGCGGGCAACAGTGCCCCGAGAGTGGTGGGCGCTTCATCTTTAACCCATATTTTCAGTTCCCCGCTGTGGGGAAGCTCGCTCAGAAATTGGCGGCAATGTCCGCAGGGCGGCGCGGTGACCGCCAGCGCGGTAAGTCCGCCTTCCTCGTGCATGAACGCATTGGCCACCGCGGCCTGTTCGCCGTGAACCGCGAACCCGAGCGTTTGCCCGGGCACTTCGATGTTGGTGCCAAGATACAACGCTGCGCTGGCCCCGCGCACTACCGCGCCCACTCTATATTGTGAGATGGGTGAATGGGAATAGGTTTGAGCGACCGGGAGCAAATCAACCATCAGTTTCTCCACCGGCCAGTTCTCCCAACCCATGATGGCCTCAACTTCAGGGGCGGGGAGGTGGCCGCGCAACGCCGAGTCATTCAGGACATGCAGCAATCGATCGTACGACTGCGGCATCCGCAAATTCATCAGCTTCCGTAGCGTCGAGGAATCGAGCCGCGAACCGCCTGAAGATTTGTGGTCAGCCGTCATGGTTACCCCCATCGGATACGCTGAGGCGAGAAGGTACAACGCGTTTCGCCTGCTCAGCAATTCATGCGGATCGGTCAGCCGCGAAGCACTCATTCCTGCCCCATGAATTACAGCGTCCAACTCAATCAACATAATACAATTCCATAAGCCAATTTGCATTTTTCAATTTCCATTTCGCGTTTCGCCATTTTAATGCTTGATGTATGCGATACTTAAGCAGCGGTGTCGCGCCAGAGATTGGTCGGCTGGCGGTGCAAGGACGCCACACACCAGTGAGGAGATCGGTTTGTTCGATCCCAAAATCGAGACCTTGTCGCCATCCCAACCAAAACTCTGGATCGAGTTGGGAGAAACTCCACGCCACTTTGTCCGGTATGGAGGAACGGCTCTGGCCCTGCGGTTGGGACATCGCCAATCAGATGATTTTGATTTCTTTACGAAAGAGAATTTGCTTTCTCTTCCAGATCTACCTGATCGAGCTTGACCTGCGAAGCCGCCTGCCGTAATATAAATATATGATCCCACGATACTTACGGTCGCTATTCTGGGACGTCGATTGCGAGACCTTCGATCCAACCTCCTTCCCCGATTACACGATCGCCCGTATCCTGGAGTATGGGGACGAGGACGCAGTGAAGTGGCTCCGACAAACATTCACCGAAGGGGTGATCAAACGAGTCATCGCGAGCGAGCGGAGGCTCTCTCCGAGGTCCGCAAATTTTTGGGCCCTCAGCTACGGGATTCCGGTGCGCGACGTCGCTGCGCTTAAGGCACCCCACTAACCGAGTTCTCGCACGGCCTTGTTCAATAAATTGGAGTAAACTTTCCGCTTTCAAGAAGACCCTATGTGGCACCGAGAGGTTATCACCGAAACAGCGGAACGGTCCCTGCGAGATCTGCAGCGAACTTCCCTTCTTCAGAGCTTCTATCTTGCCGGAGGCACGGGCCTTGCCCTCCACATGGGCCACCGTCAATCGATGGATCTGGATTTCTTCAGCCGTGATCCGTTCGACCCAGAAGCCATCCTTGGTAAAGCCGAGTTGCTTGAGGGTGTTCACGTTTTGTCGAAGGACCAGGAAACCCTCCATCTCACCATCAGTGACACGAAGGTGAGTTTCCTCGGATATCGCTATCCCCTGCTCTTCCCATGCGAGGAGATTTCCGAAGTAAGAGTCGCCGATCCTCGGGATATTGCCTGCATGAAGGTGAGCGCCATCGCGAGCCGGGGTACGAAACGTGATTTCATCGACCTCTACGCCGTTTCAAAACAACACGGATTGGAGCATATCCTCACTTGGTTCAAGACCAAGTACGCACAGGCGAATTACAGCATGGTGCATATCCTGAAATCGTTAACCTTTTTTGAGGACGCGGAAAAAGATCCTTTGCCGGCCATGCTCGTAACGCTGACTTGGGAGCAGGTGAAACAATTCTTCATTACCGAAGTACCCCGGCTATTATGACTACGATCCAATTATCGCACTCCTTAGCCGCAATCACTGCGGCGCCAAAGGCGTTGTGCGCCGAGATGGGGGGTTTGAATTTCGGCACGCGACCCATCCCAGTGGCAGACGGGAGCGCAGCCGGAAGGTGCGTTTCTAAACTTTATCAACTGGGTGGGCAACGTGATTGCACCCGTGGGCGCGGGCGGCGCGGTGATAGGGGCTATCGTCGCCTGGCTGACGGGCCGCGGTTTCGGGCGGTGGCTCTTTGCCGCCGGGGCCTTACTGGCAGTCTCGGGTGTGACGCGCCTGATCGAATTCTGGATCACGAACCGAGAAGGAGGAAGCGGGAAAAGAATAAACATGCTCTCGCAAAGTCGCTGAGGCGCTAAGAAAAGCAAATCCAGAATCCTTTGATTTCTTTGCGGACCTTTGCTGCTTTGCATCTAGGCGAGGATTCTTCATATCGCGTTTTAGCTTCCAATCACCGCAAGGCTGCGTAGAGCGCTTCTTTCCAGCGCTTCACGTCAATGGTCCAGCAGACTTTGGCTTACGTTCCGCGGGCCAGAAGTTCGGACCAAACCGCGCGATTGCGGGCATTGCCGGCGATGTTCAGCCGGTCCACCACGGTCATGCCGCGCGTCAAGTCACTCGAGATTTCCACGTCCACGTAATGCTCACTCCAGCTTGTGCCAATGCTGGGGTCAAGCGCGATGGACATGGCCACCGGATCCGGTAGAGAGATACCGTGCCGGCCAGTCTGCTCCAAATAAGCTTTTTGCGCATGGCTGTTGCACTCCATGGCAAAAGTAGCGCGTTCGTTGTTCAGCCCCAGCACGAATTCAATTTCGGTCCGGTCCAAAGCGGCGTCGAAGCGGCACAGGTGCCAGCCAATCAGCTCCACGGGAAGGGCACTGCGCATCACCATGCGCGCCGCCTCCGGATCGACCCAGATATTGTATTCAGCCGCCGGAGTCACGTTGCCTTCACAGCATGGCGCACCGCCCATTACTATGCAACGGCTGACCTGGCGCGCAATTTCGGGCTTTTTGGCCAACGCCAAGGCAACATTGGTAAGCGGGCCAAGCGTAACAAACACCAGCCCCGGATTTGCTTCAATGGTTTGGATGATGGCGTCTACCGCGTGCAGTTTTTGCGGAGTTTGACGAGGGGCCGGATAGCCGTGATCCCCCAATCCATCGCGGCCGTGGAACCAGGTGGCGTTTTCATACTTGCGCACCAGCGGCTGCGTGGCTCCCGCGTAAACAGGAACGTCCGCGCCGCAGAGTTCCAGCGTGTAGAGCGCGTTGCGGGTGGCCTGTTGCACATCCACATTGCCCGCCACCGTAGTAATGGCGGCCACGCGAACGTCCGACGCCCGGCAGGCCATAATGAGCGCCACGGCATCATCCGACGCCGTATCCGTATCAATCAAGAAGGTTCGAGGCATGGGCGTAGCATAGCAAACCACATCCGGGACGGCATGCAAATTGATTTATATTTCTGAATATTCTCCCGGTGAACGCGGCAAAAGAGAATGGATGAACGCGCGGGTTAGAATTGTAATGGAGCATTTTTCCTGGAAGCCCAATTAGATTGACCCGTTCCCTGCCCGGGAATGGCCCAGAACCGCAAAATCCAATTTGCCCTTCCATTTGGACGCGGTCGGGTGTATGGTAGCAGCAGGGCTGAATACCGATTGGAAGTTCCGGTTAAATCCAGCGCGTAGGAAGTTGCGTCCTTGTTGACCGACTTAATGAACGGCATTTCGCCTGGTGCCGCTGAATACCCTGGCGAACATCAAAGTTTTCCCCCGCTCGGACCCGCGCTCAAAGTCCTCATGATTTGGCCGCGCTTTCCGTCCTCCTTCTGGAGCTTCGACGGCATCCTCGACTTGGTTCCCATTGAAACCGACCAGCCGCCGCTCGGATTACTCACCGTCGCCGCACTCTGCCCGAAGACCTGGACCATCAGGCTCCTGGACCGGAGCTTTGAAGAGCTGAGGGACGCGGACATCCTCTGGGCTGACCTGGTGATGGTCAGCGGCATGCGCGTGCAGAAGGATGACATTCGCGAAACGCTGCTGCGCGCACGGAGGCTTGGACGGCGTACGATGATCGGCGGCCCGTTCGCCAGCAGTGAGCCGGAATCGTTGCTTCGACAAGCGGATCACGTGGTGGTGGGCGAGCCTGACGAAGCTTTCGCTGAAATTGCCGCTGATATTGAGCGCGGCACCGCCCAACGGCTCTACACCATTACCGACAAGCCCGATGTGAGCAAGACGCCCTTGCCGCGTTTTGATTTGCTCAAGATTGGCAAGTACGCCTCCATGGCCGTCCAATTTTCGCGCGGCTGCCCGTTCCAATGCGAGTTCTGCGACATCATCACCATTTACGGCAGGAAGCCCCGAACCAAAAGCCCTGCTCAGTTGATGGCGGAGTTGGATGCCTTGTACCAACTGGGTTGGCGCGAGCAGGTGTTTATCGTTGACGACAATTTTATCGGCAACCACAAGCTGGCGCTCCAACTGGCCGTGGCGCTGCAAGAGTGGCAGAAGTCGCGCGGCTATCCGATGCTGCTTTACACCGAAGCCTCCATCGACCTCGCCGAACGGCCCGAACTGATTAAGGCCATGGTGGACGCGAACTTTTTTTACGTCTTCATCGGGATTGAAAGTCCATCGTCAAAATCCCTGACCGAAGCCAAGAAATTTCAAAACCTGCGCCGCGATCCGCTGGAGAGCATTCGCTATATCCAGAGCGAGGGCCTTTGGGTGACGGCGGGATTCATTATTGGATTCGATTCCGACACCGAGGATATCTTCGACGAGCAAACGGCGTTCATTGAAAAGGCCGCCATTCCCTGGGCCATGGCCGGATTTTTGCAGGCGCCTCCCACCACACCGCTATTCGATCGCATGATGAAGGAAGGGCGGCTGCTGATGGAGAGCAATGCCACCAGCAACTTCGATCCGCCCAATTTCAGAACTCTCATCCCGCTGCCGGTGCTGGTGAAAGGTTACCGAAAAGTTCTCGCCACGCTCTACGCCGCCCCAGCGTTTTACGAGCGGTGTTATCGGTCGCTCTTGCAGTGGAAGTCCCGCAAACCGCAACGCGCGTCGTCTATTCCCCTGTGGCCCCTGACGGGTATCGTGGTCCGCTCCATCCTCCACCAAGGCATCCTCTCGCCCTACCGCAAAGCCTACTGGAAATTCCTGCTTCGACTCATTGGCCGCTGGTCCTTCGACCAGGCAAAATTCAGCATGGGCATTGCCATGCTGCTTTCCGGACACCACTTCATCCGCTATGCCAAAACGGTGGTGGCCAATCTGGATGGCGAACTCGAAAAAATCCAAGTCGAGAAAGTAGCGGCGGATTATAGTAACCAGACGGTCGCCGGTTAGGCGCTCACTCAGCCCTGTTCCTGACGTAGGGGTAGGGCTTGCCCTACCCTTTACTCCGTAGACGATCCACCCAAAAGGGTAGGCAAGCCGTACCCCTACGCTTCGTGTCCTGGCTCCCACCCAAGGTTATAAACGGTACGTCCTTTCATCCGCATACCAAGGAAGTGCAGTGGGCAACCGACCCCATCGGTGCTCAGGACGTCTGGCTCTCCTAGGACAGGCGATTGCGCAGCGGGATCGATTCACAGAAAGAAAAGATTGCCGCCGACGAGAAGGGCATTTCAGATTTCGTCGATCAGTGCCGCCGTGAAAGCTGCGAACCAGGATGGATTCGGTGAGGCTTTTTATCAGTTCTTGTGGTTGCGGGAAGTGAGCTTAAGATCATCAATCATCGTCCAGAACGCCCGGTAAGTGGCATTGCGACGAAGCAATGTTAATGGTTCCTCGTCCGGCAAAGTAGAGGGTTGCGGGTCAGGGTTGTCCAGCGGAGCCGCTTCCAATTCGTACAGGAGTTTCTGCGACTCGCCATCAAACACTTGCAAATAGGCGCGAAGCGCATACGAATCCATCGGGGGCAACCGACCGTCCGAGGGAGTCCCGATGACCACACCCATTTTATTGTGCAGGCGAAAACTCACTTTGGCGATGGCGTCCGGCGATTCTTTCGTGCAATCCGCTTCCAGCTTCCACGGCAACTTGGTCAGCAAACCTTTGGGCTTGCTCTCCACCTGGACAAACCCCTTCACGTCGTAAGCCTCGGGCCGAGAAAGCTCGGTCATGTCAATGCAATAACTGCGAACACGGTTGAATGCCGCCACGTCCGGAATTCTGCCCACAGGGTTCTTTCCCGCGCTCGCCGCCAGCGGGACGAACGCTAGAAGCAAGAACGCACCGAAGAAGCTTTGCGTCGCTCTGTCCATGTGAACCCCCGTATCAACACGCGGTTGGCGCAGAATTCCATTTTGTCCCGGATCATTCAGCCATGCCCGTCAGGTTTCATCGTTTCGGCCATATCATCAGCGACTGGCATCTCAGGGCCTTATGCTGCGGATATTCGCGCACCCAAGCGTCGATCGCACCCATGGCATTGGGTTGCGCTCGCGCGGCTCGTTGGCGTCTCATCAGACGAGTGGCATGATTAATTGTGCGATCATAAGTTCAGCCAAAATCTCGTTCACGGAATAGAAACGCCGCGCCGCGCCAATTCTGCCCGAACAAGGTTCTTGTCCAACACTTCCGAATCATGCAAGCTGCTTTCGAGCGCGGTCGTCTGCATGTTCGGAATAAAAATATGTTCCCATCTGGAGACTAGATCCGTTCGGTTGTTCACCCATCGAATGATATTGCGTGCTCGCTGCGGTGACAAACTGTGGCGGTCGTCCATCCAAATCTTAGCTACGGCATCTTGTGTGCTTGTGTTTTGGGACGCCCAAAACTGAGCGGCCTGCAATGCAATCGCTGATTGGTTGACCTGGAGTAGAAGCGCAGTCGCGAACCCGTCTGCGTCATCTTCATTATCCCAAAAAGGCAACCCCCACTGTTTCATCAATGTGTGTCCGAGTTCGTGGAAATATACAAATGCAATCGCTGAACCCATTCCTTTTGTCACCATCTCTTCTAGCAATTCGGTACATAGGGTAATGTTCGGATTCGAGAAGGCGTTTACAAATCCGCAGTGTCGCACTGTAGTTTGGAAATGAGGAAAAATGAAAACCTTCTTTAGCCCAAGGTACATCGCTTCGAACGATTTGCGGACTTCTTCGGATTCTGGCGTGACCTGTGGCAAAACGGAATCAACATGAAGGGTTACATTCCGAGGTAACAACAACGCATTTCTGTTGTCTAGAATCAGGTAATATACTCCGGCTTGCGAGACCTTAAATTCGGCGTTTGCCACGCGGCGAGCCGAGCCAGAAAGCCCCCGGTAATACTTGAACGGCCGGCGAGCTGAATACAGTTGGAAGTTAGGGTAATCAAGGAAAAATACCTGAATTGTGTCATTAAGACCGCCCTCGACTTGGAATTGTGCCAAGAGGCGCGCGCCCTCTATTAGATTGAAGTCGTATACAACGAAGCTCCCGGCTTTTACGGTTGTCGCTTGCCGAACGAGCACTTGCCAAGGCTCCACGAAAACATCTGTCTGGTTTTCAGGATCACTCGCTGCATTAACCTTAGCGGCTGTGAGCATGAACGCAGCGAACAAAACGCTAAAGAGGAATGCGAGTAGTACGCTGTGCTTCGATTTCATTTTCGAATCGCTTCGCAACTTAGCCCAGTGGCTAAATTTAGCCGCAAGGATATCGCCATGCTTGTGCGATTGCAACCGATATCTGCATTCGGTTCGGCAGACGCATTCGCGCATTGCGACGGAAGCGCGGCTAGACACAGGTGTACTTAGCTTCCTATACAGGTCTAGAAAATGTCTCCATTTCGCAACTAGAACATAGTAAGAAACGGCCAGGACTCAGGACGATTGAGATTCTTTCCTTAACCTTTGAAATGACGCCTGCTCAATTGCTGCGCAGCATCGACAAGGTTTAATTGGTAAGAAGTCTTTCGTTGCTGCCGGTCAGAGCCGTACCAGAACACCACAATTGCACCAACAATGTGCAAGAGAGGGGGCACACTTTCAGATCGCCCTATCTCCTCTCCCGCGCGCGCGTTGACCACAGTCCCCGCGCAGCTTATACTCCCCCCTCTTTCTCTGAAACAACGAGGTCCTCTTGCTCGAACTCCTGTTCAAGCTGACCGAAAACCAGACCACCGTTCGCCGCGAGTTGCTGGCCGGGCTGACCACGTTCATGACCCTGGCGTACATCATCGTGGTCAATCCGCGGATTCTCGCTGAAGCGGGGATGCCGATTGAAGGCGTGCTCTTTGCCACCTGCGTTTCATCGGCCGTGGCCACGCTGGTGATGGGCTTGTGGGCGAATTACCCCATCGCGCTCGCGCCCGGGATGTCCTTAAACGCCTACTTCACTTATTCCATTGTGCTCGGCAGGGGCGTGCCGTGGCCGACGGCGCTGGGCGTTGTGTTTCTCTCCGGGCTGCTTTTCCTGGCGCTCACCTTGACGCGAGTGCGCGAGCAAATTGTAAATGGAATCCCGGACTGCCTGAAGCACAGCACGGCCGCGGGCATTGGATTGTTCATCGCTTTCGTGGGGTTGCGCAACGCCAGATTGGTGGTGGCCTCCAAGGCAACGCTGGTCACTTTGGGCAGCTTCTCCGAAGCGGAAGTGCAACTCGCCACCTTCGGACTGATTCTGACCGCCGTGCTGATGGCGCGCAACGTGCCCGGAGCAATTCTGCTGGGCATGGCAGTGGCCACCGTGGCCGGAGTCTTGACCGGGCATGCACAGTGGCCGCAGCATTTGTTTTCGCTTCCGCATCCGGGCGGGACATGGCTTAAGCTTGACCTGGCGGGCGCAGCCAAACTCGGCTTGATGGAGCTTGTCTTCGCTTTCTTCTTCGTGGATTTATTTGACAACGTGGGAACGCTGGTGGGCGTGTGCGAGCAAGGCAATTTCATGCGGGGCGGCCAATTGCCGCGCGCCGGGCGCGCCTTGATGGCCGACGCGGTGGGCACTATATTCGGGTCGTTGACGGGAACCTCGACCGTCACCAGCTACATTGAGAGCGCTGCGGGAGTGGCGGCGGGCGCGCGCACCGGCCTCGGCAACGTGGTGATTGCGGCGCTGTTTTTGGCCGCGCTTTTTTGTTCACCTATCGTCAGCGCCATTCCCGGCTACGCCACCGCGCCGGTACTGGTGTTGGTGGGCGCGCTGATGTGCCAGTCCGTGGCGCGCATTCGCTGGAACGATTTCACCGAAGCCTTCCCCGCTTTCCTCACCATCCTGGCCACGCCGCTCACCTTCAGCGTGGCCACCGGGTTGAGCCTGGGACTGATTTCGTACACTTTGGTCAAAGTCGGAGCCGGAAAATACCGCGAAATCAGCCTGCTGATCTGGATCCTCACGCTCTTGTTTGTGCTGCGCTACGCTTACCTGGCTGTGGAGTGATGTTCTCGGAGCGCCAGCAATTTATTCTCCTCTGGATTTCGCCCACCGAATTGATATAGTTTGTAAACAAGTTCAGGACGGGCTGACCGCCTTCACAGGGGGGACGGATTTTGAAACTCAAGCTGGTTTCAGCTTTCCTCATTTCAGTTACGCTGGTCTGGATACTGGGCGCGAAGCGCATGAGTTCCGAACCGCCGGCGGAACCCACGGCCAAGCCCATCGATTTTGACCGCGAAATTCGCCCCATACTCTCCGACACTTGTTTCACCTGCCATGGTCCGGACGAAAAGCAGCGCATGGCCAATCTGCGCCTGGACGAAACCGAAGGACTGTTTATGGATCGCGGCGGCTACAAAATCATCGTGCCCGGCGATTCATCGCACAGCAAGATCTATCAGAAAATCAGTTCCAAGGATCCGGCCTTCCGCATGCCTCCGGTTTTTTCCAACCGCACCCTGACCCCGGCTCAGATTGAATTGATCGGGAAGTGGATCGATCAAGGCGCGCATTGGGAAAAGCATTGGGCCTGGCAAACGCCCAAGCGGCCCGCCGTTCCCAGCGTGCAGGGTCAAGAATGGGTGCGCAACCCCATTGATAATTTCGTGCTGGCGCGCCTGGAACAAAAGGGATTGAAACCCTCGCCCGAAGCCGACAAGGCCACGCTCTTGCGCCGCGTGAGCCTCGACCTCACCGGCCTGCCGCCCACTCCCGCCGAGCTCGATTCATTTCTCGCCGACCCGGCACCCGACGCTTATGAGAAGCGGGTGGACGCGCTGCTGGCCTCTCCCCATTATGGCGAGCGCATGACCATGGGCTGGCTCGATTTGGCCCGCTATTCCGACACCCACGGATACCACATTGACAGCCTGCGCGACATGTGGCCCTGGCGCGATTGGGTGATCAAGGCCTTCAACCAGAACATGCCTTACGACCAGTTCACCATCAAGCAACTGGCCGGCGACCTGCTGCCCCATGCCACCCAGGACGATAAGATCGCCACCGGATTCAATCGCAACCACATGATTGATTTTGAGGGCGGCGCGATTCCGCAGGAGTATCACGTGGAATATGTGGTGGACCGGGTGAGTACCACCGGTGAGGCATGGCTTGGCATCACCATCGGCTGCGCGCGCTGCCACGATCACAAATATGATCCCATCAAGCAAAAAGATTTCTACAAATTTTTCGCCTTTTTCAACACCGTTCCCGAGCGCGGCCTCGACGGCCAGAGGGGGAACGCGCCCCCCGTACTCGAAATGCCGTCGCCGGAACAGCAACGCCAGCTCGCCGACCTGAAGGCGCAGATCGCAAAAACGCTCGATGCGATTCCCGAAAAGGAAATGGTGAACCTCGAAAACCAATGGCGGCAGCTGCGGCTGACCTCCATGCCCGCGCCCCCACAGGACGGATTGACGGCGCACTACGATTTTGAAGGCCAATTGAACGACACCAGCGGCCACGGGCTAAATGCCAAAACAGCGCGCGGGGACGTGGTGTATGACGATGGCGCCGTGGGCAAGGCGGTTGAATTTAGCGGCGAAACCCAGGTTGATTTTGATGGGGCGGGAGATTTTGACCGCCGTCAACCTTTTGCTCTGGCGCTTTGGGTGAACCCCTATGGCTCCAAGGGCATCGAGCTTTTACAGAAGCGCGACGCTTCGCCGCACTGGCGCGGATACGAAGTTTCTCTCGACGATCCAATTTACACCGGCCTGTTCACGCGCAACACGCGCCTTTACGTTCGTCTGGCGAATCGCTGGCCCGATGATGCCATCGAAGTTCAGTCCAAAGACCGCGTGCTGAGCACCACGCCTTTCTTCCTGACCGGCAACCATCATCTGGTGATTAATTACGACGGGTCGGGGAAAGCCGCTGGCATTCAACTTTTCCTCGATGGCAAACCTGTGGTCACCGAAACGCTTAAGGACCATCTGAGCAGAACGTTCCGCACTCCCTCGCCCCTTCAGATCGGCAATAAGAATATCGGCCGGCCCTTCAAAGGCCTGCTCGATGACTTCCGCATTTACAGTCGTACGCTCACCGCCATGGAGGCGGAGAACCTGGCCGTCCGTTTGCCGGCCCGCACCCTGCTGGCCGATCTGGCGGGAAAGCCTGTGCAGGAAATTGACAGCCTCAAGCCGGAGAAACCTCCGGAAGAAGCGAAGATCGGCGAGACCGACAAAGCCGAAAGCAAAGAGCAGCAGGAGAAAGACCAGCTTAAAAATCACCAGGCGCGGCTCAGCGAGTATTATCTCCGCGTCGAGGCCCCCGAGCATTATCGAAGGCTCTACGTGCAATTGATGGATCTGCGCGCACAAAAAGAGAAACTTCAGAAGGCTATTCCCACCACCATGGTGATGGCGGAGATGAAGAAACCTCGCGACACCTTTATTCTGGGACGCGGCCAATACGATAATCCGAAGGAGAAAGTAACGCCGGGCGTGCCGTCATTTCTGCCCCCCATGCCGCCGGGCGCCCCCGCGAACCGGCTTGGCCTGGCCCAATGGATTGTGGACCCGCGCAATCCCTTGACGGCACGCGTGGCAGTGAACCGCTACTGGCAGGATTATTTTGGCATCGGCATTGTGAAGACGTCGGAGGATTTTGGATCGCAAGGCGACCCCCCCAGCAATCCGGAGTTGCTCGATTGGCTGGCCACCGAATTTGTGCGCACCGGCTGGGACGTGAAAGCAATGCAACGGCTGATGGTGACTTCGGCCACCTACCGCCAGTCCTCCAAAATCACTCCGGAGATGGAAGAGCGCGACCCTGAAAACAGGATGCTGGAGCGAGGACCGCGCGTGCGCCTGCCGGCGGAAGAAGTCCGCGACAACGCGCTGGCCATCAGCGGGCTGCTCAACGAAAAAATCGGCGGGCCCAGCGTCTACCCCTACCAGCCCAAGGGCCTCTGGGAAGAAATGGCGTATGGTGAAGGGTTTTCCGGCCAAACCTACAAGCAAAGCACGGGCCCGGACCTTTACCGCCGCAGCATGTACACGGTTTGGAAGCGTACCGTGCCGCCGCCCTCGCTCACCACGTTTGACGCTCCGGACCGCGAGAAATGCACGGCGCGGCGCATCCTCACCAACACGCCCTTGCAGGCGTTGGTGCTGATGAATGACCCGACTTACGTGGAGGCCGCGCGCGTCCTGGCCGAGCGCATGATGAATGAAGGAGGCCGGTCGCCCGCCGATCGCGTCAACTTCGCCTTCCGCCTGGCGACGGCGCGCAGCCCCTCCGAACGCGAAAGGGCGGTGTTGGTGGGAACTTTCCAAGAGCAACTCAGCGACTTCCGCCGCCAGCAGGCCGATGCCGACAAACTGCTCTCCGTGGGCGATTCGAAATATGATCCGCGTTTGAACCGGTCGGAGCTTGCGGCCTGGACCACGGTGGCCAGCATGATTTTGAATTTGGATGAGACGATTACGAAAGAATAAGTGGCAAGTGGTTGGTGGCAAGTGGCAAGAGGCTAAAGAAGTATTTCAGTTTTTCAACGCTTCAGTGAGTCAGCTAGGCCTTTGCTGACGTACTGACAAACTGAAATACTTACAGACTGAAAAACCAGGGCTGACAGTTCAACGAGGTGCATTATGAACCCGCAAGAACTTCTACTCACCATGACGCGCCGCCAATTCTTTCGCCGCGGTACCGCGGGGGTTGCCATTGGCATCCCCGCGCTGGCGGGGCTGCTGAGCCAGGACGGCTTGGCCGCCTCGACTCCCCGCGACCCCAAGACAGGCGGCTTGCTCGGCTTCCCCGATCTCCCGCCCAAAGCCAAGCGGGTGATATTTCTGCACCAGTCTGGCGCGCCGTCGCAAATCGAGCTTTTTGATTACAAGCCCAAACTGAAGGAGATGAACGGCCAGGAGCTGCCGGACTCCATTCGAAACGGCCAGCGCATTACGGGCATGACCTCCGGGCAGTCGTCTTTTCCGGTGGCCGCGCCCATTTTCAATTTCAAGCAGGCAGGCCAATCGGGAACCTGGCTGAGCGAATTGCTCCCGCACACGGCCAAGGTCGTGGACGACATCACGATCATCAAAACGGTCTATACTGAAGCTATCAATCATGACCCTGCCATAACGTTTATTCAAACCGGCTTCCAGCAGCCTGGCCGGCCCAGCATGGGCGCGTGGGTCAGCTACGGACTGGGGAGCGACAATCAGAACCTCCCCGCCTTCGTCGTGTTGATTTCCGAGGCCAACGCGCTGAATCCGGATCAGCCTCTGTTTTCGCGACTGTGGGGCAACGGTTTTCTGCCGTCGAAGTATCAAGGCGTCAGATTTCGCTCCAGCGGTGACCCCGTGCTCTATCTTTCCAATCCCGCCGGCATTTCGCCCGTCACCCGCCGCAGAATGCTGGATGGCATTGCCAAGCTCAACCGCATGTTGGCCGAGGACTACGGCGACCCGGAAATTGAAACCCGGGTGGCGCAATACGAAATGGCCTACCGCATGCAAACTTCCGTGCCCGAGTTGACTGATCTTTCCAAAGAGCCTGCATCCACGTTTCAACTCTATGGGGAGGACGCGCGCAAGCCAGGCACCTACGCGGCCAACTGTTTGTTGGCGCGGCGACTGGCCGAGCGCGGGGTGCGATTCATCCAGCTCTACCACCGCGGATGGGACCAGCACAATGACCTTCCAAGAGATATAGCTCTGCAATGCCGGGGCGTGGACCAGGCTTCGGCCGGCCTGGTGCAGGACTTAAAGCAGCGCGGCATGTTGGACGACACGCTGGTGATTTGGGGCGGCGAATTCGGCCGCACCGTTTATTGCCAGGGTAAACTCAGCGCCACCAATTATGGCCGCGATCATCATCCGCGCTGCTTCGCCATGTGGATGGCGGGCGGCGGGGTCAAGCGTGGTGTCTCGATCGGACAAACGGACGACTATTGCTACAACATCCTCGAAGACCCGGTCCACATTCACGATATCCAGGCCACCGTGCTCAAGTGCCTGGGCGTCGATCACACCAAGCTCACCTACAAATTTCAGGGCCGCTATTTCCGCCTCACCGACGTGGCGGGCAATGTTGTCACCAAGATGCTGGCCTGAGCTGGCTGAAATAAATCGGCGTGATACTTCGACAGGGAAAATTCAAGCACTACTTTTGGGCCCGCGACTTTTTCCGCTCGCGGCTCCAATACCACCACTGCGATTGTTCGGGGGGAAGCAGTGGGTCGCGCGCCTGAGCCACGGCCGCGCTGAAGGTATCCAGAACACAGATATCCTGCCGCTGTCCGGTCTTCCGGCACAGGGTTTCATAGAGCTTTTTCGGGTCCCGGCGCGCAAGCTGGGCGACGCTGTGAATCCCCAGCAACTTAAAATCGCGCAGCATGGCCGGCCCGATGGAAATCAGGTCCTTTAGATGCCGATCATCACTGGGCATCATGGCGCTCCTTCTTGCAGTTTTTGATGGGCTTGAATATCAACTCGGCGGCACTTTCTCAAAAAATGCGGAGGCCGCCGCGTGGATTTAGTTCACGGTCTGTGAAAGCGCCGACGAAGTGTTGGCGGCGAAATTGGCATCCCCGCTGTAAACGGCCGTGATCGAGTGAGTGCCCGTGCCGAGTGCGGAAGTGGTGAGGATGGTCCAGCCGGCGCTGTTCAGCGTGCCCGTGCTGATTGTTGTCGTCCCGTCCATAAAGCTGACTGTGCCTGACGGCGTCCCTGAGCCCGGCGCCAGCACGCTCACCTGCGCCGTAAACGTGACCGACTGCCCCGATAACGATGGATTCAAGGAAGAGGTCAGCGTGGTCGAGACCGACGCCTTATTCACCACCTGCGCGTACACCGGCGATGTGCTGCCGGTAAAGTTCACGTCGCCGCTGGTGTATACCGCCGTGATCGAGTGCGTCCCCGCCATCAACGCCGCGGGATAAGTGGTGTTCGGCACGCTCAACGTCGCGTAGCCACCACCCACCACCACCGCCGAACTGCCCAGCGACGTTGCCCCGTCCATGAATTTCACCGACCCCGTCGCCGTCCCCACTCCCGCGGCAGAATTCAGAACCGCCGTGAACGTCACCGATTGGCCATACACCGAGGGCGAGGGCGTCGAACTCACCGTTGTGGTTGTCGGGGCCGTATTCACCACCTGCGAGATGGCCGCTGGCGTCCCCGGAAGAAAATTGACCCCGCCCACATAGGTGGCCGTGATGGAGTGCGTGCCCACCGCCAACGCCGAAGTGGTCAGGGT
>DASYZE010000023.1:0-71409 GCA_035946625.1 Terriglobia bacterium
GCAAGGCCAGCGAAAGAACAGAAACAAAACCAAGAGCAAAAACAAAAACAGAAACCAAGAACAAAACCAAAAGACAAAATCAAAAAAGGGGACATTTTAAACGAGGTAAAAGAGGGGACATTTTAAAAGAGCTTTGACACCTCTTTCGACAGCTCTTGACAAAGCATCTTCCGCAATCCGGCTTCGCGCGGCGGTGAACAGACGTCCGATGCTGGCCAAGGGATGTCCGTTCGCAAATTGAAGCACTTCCTTTTCGTCTTCACGCAGAATCTTCATGGCAAATGGGTCATGGAGGATTGAGCCATGATCGAGCACCTGATGAGCAGCGCGTTGTCGGGCGATCATAAGGGCTGTGCGGCTGGGTTCATTAGGCTTCATGTTCGAGATCTCCGTTCTCTTCAATAGATGATCGCACGAGACCTGATCGCACGAGTTGTCGTATGCGCGACTGGCGCCGTGCACGCTGATATCTTCCGCTCAATCAGGTACTTCCCGAATCCAGTCCCAAGCAGCATGTAGCGCAGTGGGTGGCGCGGACCGTCCGTCGGCTGACGGATCCGCGTTTCTTCTAAACGTTCCGGACTCTGCGCCTTTTCACTTGGCAAGAATGAAGAACCGCCTCGGCGCTACCCGCTTTGGATGGAGGGCGTTTGTATCAGCATCTCGCTCTGCTGACGGCGGGCAGGATGGTTGGGGTCGGTGAATTCGAGCAATTCGATGGGCGCGCCGTTTTCAACTATGAACGCGACGCGGACGCCGTCGGATGGGCTGTTGGGAGGAATCAGGATTTCGCGGCCAGCAAGCTCGGAGGCGAGATCAGCCACTTCAAACGCGACGTGCGCAACCTGCCGGACGAGATCAGGGACCGCTGCGTCCGCTTCGAAACGCATCCACTCCACGCCGAATTCGCTTTTCTCGTGGCTGACGACAAAGACTTTCAGGTGTTTCAAGTGGGTCTCCCCAGGCTTCGCTTCAGTAGTGGGAATACCGATGTGATGGTACCGACGCATTGTTTTTCGCTCTCCGTGGAATGGGCACAACTTCTACGCTATCGCTACCGCGTTTGAAACCGCGCCCTCGTGGCCGGACTATTGAGGCACGAAGTCAATTCTGCTTCACTCCATCGGTTTTCTGTAGCTACGGTCCCGTAGGGTAGTGACTCATTTTCGCTTTGTAGCGCCGGGCTTCAGCCCGGCACATCCCGAAGATGCCGACCTGAAGGTCAGCGCTGCACCAAGGTGAGTCACTAACTCCGGTAGTCGTTAGGATGGCCGGAAGGTTGGTCGAGACTTTGGAAGGCCTGGCTCGAGTTGCTTCGTGATGCGCCCGACTCGGGCTTAACAAGTCCAATGGCTACCTCCTCGGCTCATACCGTATCGCCACCGCCCCCGAGCCGAACTCCAGCCGGCTCACCAGCCTCAAGTCGAGAGGCTTCGATAGCCCCGCGAACAACGTCGGCCCGTGGCCCGCCAGCCTGGGATGCACCACGAACTCGTACTCATCGATCAATCCCAGCTCCGCCAACGCCATCGGGAGCTTCACGCCTCCCACGAGCAGTCCCTTACCCGCCTCCCGCTTGAGCTGCTGAACGGCCTTCCCCAGATCCCCGCACAAGAGCTCCGCGTTCCAATCGACCCGGTCCAGGGTGCTCGACACCACGTACTTCTTGGCCGCGGCGATCGTCCGGGCACAGGGTTCCATCCAATCAGGCCTCGCTCCCGTCCCCGCCGGCGGCCGGAACGCTGCCTCCATCATTTCATAAGTCACCCGGCCAAAGAGCAGAGCATCGGCCCGGTCGAGGCTCTCGACCGCGTGACGATGCAAGTCTTCGTCCACGATCCCTACACGATGATCGCAGCACCCGTCCAATGTGACGTTGATGGAATACCGAAGGGGTCGCATTCCGCAAGAGTACCGCCGATGGGGTAAGACGAGCAAGGTTAGCCCGCTTCAGTTTACTGGCAATTACCTCAACGAGTCGCATACGCCCTGAAGTCGTGGGTCAGTTATTTCCCCCCCTAAGCCGACAAATTTCTCAATTTGTGATGCCGCCAAACCATGCGTTCCCGCATCGAGCCCATGCAGAAGGTCGCCCGCTCGCTTGGCCAGCATCGGGAGCTGATTCTTAACTACTTCCGGGCTCAAAAGCTGATTTCCAGTGGGGTCGCAGAGGGCCTGAACAACAGGGTTAAAGTCACCATCAGAAAATCCCATGGCTTTCGCACCTATCGGATACTCGAACTGGCCCTCGATCATTCACTGGGCAAGATGCCTGAGCCGGTATCGACCCACGATTTCTTCTGACGAGTCTTAATTATTGGGGAGCGTCAGCGAGTCTGGGGCGTCATTTCTCCAAGGAATTTCGAAATTTCGGCTTGTACCTCGTCGAGCCTGCCGGCAAAAAAATGGTCGCCACCCTCAACCCAGTGCAATCGCTTGGGCGTGTGCAGGGTTTTAAACAGGCCTTCCACCTGGTCGCGCGTCCCGTAAATGTCGCGATTGCCTTGCACGATGAGTTTGGGCTTGCGAACATCGAGCAGAAAACTGAAATCCATCATTCCGGCGGGCAGCCCCAATCCAACCACAGCGATAGTGCGCGGATCGTCGGCGCCCACGGCCAGCCCCACCCAGGCGCCAAAGGAAAAACCCATCACACACACGGGCGTTTGGGGAAATCGGGTTTCGAGGTAATCGAGGGCGGCACGGGCGTCATTGCGCTCGCCTATTCCCTCCGCATATTCACCTTGGCTTTCTCCAACTCCGCGAAAATTGAATCGCAAGCATGGCAGGCCCAATTGGACGGCGGCCTTGGCGGCGTGGAACACCACCTTGTTGTGCATCGTCCCGCCAAAAACCGGGTGCGGATGGCACACCAGCGTGGCCAGCGGTGGGTTTGTCCCCGGATCTGATTCGAGCAGGGCTTCGAGCTTGCCCGCCGGGCCCTGGATCAATGGTTTTTCTATTTTCGTACAAGCTCCAATCTTTTTTGCACGGCGGCCGGAACGGTCAAATCCCTCCGGCCTCGCATCTGCCCCCAGCCGAAACAAATAGTGTAGAATGTCGGTCAAGAGGTTGGCGATTCCCGACTCCGCAAGCGGCTGCATGACGGCGGGCGGGGTTCAGAATCTGTCGGAGCAAGTTGTTTTGCGCCTGCGGCCGCAAGGGCAGGCGCTCGATCCGACATCAAGTTGAGTCGCGAGGTGTTCCGATTAAGTTAAGAATTTTTCTGGTGATACTTCTGATCGCGGTGGCAGGGCTGGGCTGGTATTTCCTGGTCTACGCCCCGGCCCATGTCGTTCCGGCGGAAGTTGCGTACGTCCTGCCTCTCTCCGTTACCGTGGTGGATACACCGGCGCAAATCCGCCTGGATGTCACTCAACTAAGGAACGGAGATCAGGTGCAAGTGCTCAGCCGAACCCGCAACTGGGCGCATGTCCGGGTGGACGATGGGAGAACAGGTTGGCTGGAATTGAAAGACCTCATTGACTCGCAGACCTATCAGCGAGGCCGGCAGGAACTCCGCGACATGGAGAAAATTCAGCCGCAAGCGTCCGGGCACACTTCGAATGAGGTGAACCTGCGCCTGGACCCATCCCGCCAGTCAGCCCAACTGGCACTGCTTGGCCCCAACGAGCAATTGCAAATTTTTGGACGCCGCTATGTGGAGCGGGCTTCCAAAGATTCTGATTCCCCTTCCACGGATAACAATGACCAGGGGGCTTCTGCCGCCGTCCGCGAAGCTTGGTATTGGGTTCGCGCTGGCTCGCGCGGCGGCTGGGTCCTGGGCCGCTACATCACGCTTGACGTGCCTCCCGAAATCTCCCAATTTGCCCAGGATGTAAACATGGTGGCCTGGCTGGTGCTCGACAACGTTCCGGATAACGGACGCCTGGTGCCGCAGTACCTGGTGGCCGACCGCATGGAGGCGCCGCAATTTGACTTTAACCATATCCGGGTGTTTACCTGGTGGCCCAAAAATCAGGAATACGTCACGGCGTTTGTGGAGAGCAACGTCCCCGGCTTCTTCCCCATTCTTGTTTCCCGAGTGGACGACAAACCCGTTTTCCGGTTGCGCCTGGTGGACAAGAAGGGGCACCGATATCAAAAAATCTTCGGGATGGAGAATACGATTGTGCATCCACTGGGAAAAGTGGATGGCTGGGAAAGCCACGCCATGCCCAGCATCCCGGTGCGGCGATCCCGGCGCCGAAATTCAAACGGGCGACGCAGATGAGGAACTCCGCGAATTTCGAGATCGTGATCGAGGAGGAGCATCTTGTCGGTTGGTGATCCCCTGCCGGCTCAAACTCCGCCCCCTTCGCTTGGCTACAGAATTTTCCGCGGGTTGGCGCGCGCCTGGATTTCCCTCTTCTTTAGAAAAGTTCGTATCGTCAACCCGGGGGTGCTGCCCGATGCCGGAGCCGCTCTGCTCCTCATCGGCCATCCCGCCAGTTTTATCGACGCCGTAATACTGGTCACAGCTTTTGAGCGGGAAGTCATTTGTTTATTGGATCGGCGATTTCTGCGTGGTCCCCTGCGCGCGGCGCTGGCCCGCTTTCTCGGGATGATTCCTTTTCAAGCGGAGGGCGAAGGATTTCCGCAGGCGATGGAGCGGACGCAGGCGGTTTTGCGGAGCGGCCAGACGCTCCTCGTTTTTGCCTCCGATCAACCCACAAAGCCCGGCGACGTCGCACCATCTTTTTCCCATCCCGCCGCCATGGCGATGCAGGCCGAATCTCAAAGTTCGGGTGAGCTTTGGCTCGAGGTTTTTCCCGTCCACCTGTTTCTGCCGGTGGCACAGCTTTATTCCTGCGAGTTGCTGATCTATCTCGACGCTCCGCTGATTCCCAGAGAATACCTGGCCCGGGGCGGAAACCTGACGGAACAAGCCCGCGCGCTCGCCGCGGCGGCCGAGGAATCCTGCTGCCGCAATGCCCTCCGCCTTCAGCCGGAAGATATCAGGTTTTTTCTCTCTGACCTGGAAGAACTACTGCGCGCCGACCTTGAAGAAAACTGGCGGACCAGGCCCAACTGGAAACAAAAGGTGGATGGCTTTACCCTCAGCCAGTTTGTGGGCGAGTGCGTCGAGCGGCTCAACTGCCTTCATCCGGGGGAGCTTGTCGCTCTGCGGGATTTGCTGGCGACGTATCGGGAAGCCCAACGCCAACGCTCCCTGGCGCAACTTCAATTGGAACAGGCCGGCCAATGGCTTCAGTCGCCCTGGCGCCGCGCCCTTTGCTGGGTGGGGAGCGTGGCGGCTTTTCCGCTGGCCGCCTACGGCCTGGTCAATCACCTGGTGCCTGCTCTCATCATGTATTTCACCGGCTTGCTTGAGAATAAAGAGACGCAGAATCAATCCGCCCGTTGGGCTGTCCGCGGCCTTATTCTCCTGGGCAGTTATGCCCTCCAAATTCTGGTTTGCGCAAATTGGCTGGGCAGGACGGTTACCGGCTACTATGCTCCCATGCTGCCGGTCTTCGGAGTTTTGCTGTTGGGCTATTTATGGCTGGTTTGGTACCGGACTCGCTTCCTGCTCCTTGATTTTCGTTCGGCCCGCCTTTCAGCAAAGCTCGCCCCCATGCGGCGGGAGCTGATTCGTGAACTCAACGCAGCGCGCGATGCTTATGCCGAGACGCTTGGGTTGGCGCACTGACGGCCTTCCGGAGCCCATGATCTTAATTTGATGACCTGCCATGTCCGAAATTCATCCACCAGCAGCGAAGAAGCCCGGCGTCAGCCCAGGTACCGGTAAAGTCCAACGGTTGGCCGAGCTCAGTTACACTTCGCTCGATGCGCTTGACCGCGAGCGCACCGTGGTCATTTTCACCGTCAGCCCGCTGGAAGAACACGGTCCCCACTTGCCGGTGGGCACGGACCTCTTCGAGGCCGAATTTCTTGGGGAAGAGCTGGGGAAAAGAATTCTTGAAGTCAAACCCGATTGGACGGTTCTGCTGGGTCCACCGTTGCCCTTCGGCGCTTCGGCCTTTGACCACGCCGGCACGCTTCTGGTGCGGGCTCGCACCGTCCGCAACGCCACCCTCGATTATGGCGCCGCGCTGGCCCGCCACCGATTCCGCTACATCCTGATTACCAACGCGCACGCGGGGCCGCGGCATGTGGTGGCCTTGGAAGAAGCGGCGGCGACGGTCACGCGGCGCTTCGGCGTGCGCATGCTTTCGCTGAGCGGGCCCATCCTCTGGAAGATTCTGCGTGGCAAGCTCACCGCCCGGCTCGAGCCTCTGCTCGGCCGGCGCCTGACGCCTTCAGAAAAGGAAGCGCTGGCCGGCGACGCGCACGCCGGCGTTTGGGAAACCTCGCTGATTTTGCGCTTCCGCCCCGAGCTCGTGGACGCGTCTTTCACCCAATTGCCCCCCATGCGATTTCTTTTGATCGACGCCCTGCGCAAAAATTATCCGTTGCGCCTGGGGAACAAGCTGGGCTATATCGGCGCTCCGTCCGCCGCCACCGCCGAGCTGGGCGAAGCCTTCCGGCGATTGCTGGTGGAGGTCGCATGGGAAGTTGCGCGGCCCGCACTCGAGGCCCATGACGAAAGCTGGCAGCAAACATCCATGCTCTACAAAATCCCCTTCTTTCGCACCGCGTTTCCGTACGTTGCCGCGGCGGCCGGAATTGCCGCGGCAGCCTTGGTTCTGATTTGGCTGTTTCACTGAGATAACTCGGACGGACGGTGAACTAAAAACCATGACTCTTTTTCTTTCCGAAGCCGACGTGCAGGAACTGTTCCCCATGGAGCGCGCGCTCGAGCGCGTGGAGGCAAGCTTCCGCGCCCAACACCAAGGGCAGGCGGTCAACCGGCCGCGCCAGAGAATTATCCTGCCTCATTCGTCCCTGCATTACTTGGCGGCATCGCTCCCGGAAGAAAATCTGGTGGGCATGAAGATTTACACCGTGTCGCGCCAGGCCTTCCGCTTTGTCGTGCTTCTCTTTGACGCGGAGAGCGGCGCCTATCTGGCCTTGATGGAAGCAGATCACCTGGGGCGAATTCGGACCGGGGCCGCCAGCGGCGTAGCGACCAAATTCCTCGCCCGCCCCGACGCTTCGCAGGTTGGAATGATCGGCGCCGGCCGCCAGGCGCGCACCCAGCTCGAGGCGGTGGCGCGTGTCCGCAAACTTTCGGGAGCCAAAGTCTTCAGCCGCACTCAATCATCGCGGGAAGAATTTTGCCGGGAAATGTCGGCGAAGTTGCAATTGAATGTGGAGCCTGCGGCGAGCGCCGAAGCCGCCGTGCGCTTTGCCGACATCGTGATCACCGCCACCAGCTCGAATCAGCCCCTGGTGCGCGGCGAATGGCTGCGCCCGGGCACGCACGTGAACGCCATCGGCGCCAACATGGCCAACCGCCGCGAGCTGGATGACGCCACCCTCGAACGCGCCGCCCTGATTGCCGTGGATGATCTCGCCCAGTCGAAAGTGGAAGCGGGGGACTTGATTCAGGGATTTGCCGCCCTCCAGCGCGGCTGGGAGACTGCCCTTGAGCTTTGCCAGATCGTAGCCGGCGCGCGCCCCGGCCGCACCTCCAGCGATGACGTTACCATCTTCAAATCGTCCGGCATCGCCCTCTGGGACGTGGCGGCGGCGGGCTTCATTTACCGCCAGGCTTTGGAGAGAGGCAGGGGCAAGCCGCTGGCTCTCTTTGAAAAATAATCAATGGCCCGATGCCGTCTTGGCCCCGGGCGATAAATTTAGGCGGGGCTCGCGGGCCGGACGCATGCTAAAGAATTAAGGTCTGGGAGTTAAGAATGAATTTTGCGGGGACGAAAATATTCTGATTTATTTGGGCCCGGCCGGCGGTTTCGAATCCTTTGCCGGTTGAATCTCAATCTTCTTGGCGGCAATTTCGCCGCTGTCGGTGAATTCGCCCGCCGCCTTCACGTGGGCTCCCACGCGAAACTCTTTTGATGTGGCGGCGCTGCCGTCCGGGTGTTTAATCTCCGTCTTGTCGTCGTAGCGCACGTGGAAGATAATGTTCTCTTCAGTCGAAACCGTGAATTTGCCCGCTTCCACCTTGCTGATTTTCCCTTCCACGGTAAATCCTGAAACCTCGTCCTGCGCGCCAAAATACGCGGGCGGTTCGGCCGGCGCCGAGCCGGAGAAGCTGGCAAGCAGCAGCTCGGCCGCCAGGAGCGATCCCGCCCCCAATGCCGCCCACCGCGTTGTTAAAGGTTTTCGCACGCTCTTAATGATAACAGAAAAATGAATCCTTCGGAGGGGGCGGCTATTTCTTATCCGTTCCCATGTGGATGGCCACCGCACGGGTGTAAGTGCCCGGCAGTTGGTCCAGGCGAACCACGCGGCCGTACACGGGAATATGTTGTTCGCCTTTCTTGAAAGGCAGAATGACCTGCACCATTTCTCCCACACTGTAATTCTGTGAGCTTTGGAAATAAGCCCCGGTCCGCGAAATATTCACCGTCTCGCTCACATCCTCCAGGTTCATCCCGTAGACCTGCCGCGTCACTTTGATGGGTAATTTCAAGGGCACGCGGCCCTTGGTTCGCAGTTCAACCTGCGCTTTCTTGGCCGCCGCCAGGTCGGCCTCGCTGGCATGGGGCGCCAGCTCGGGCAGCGAAAGCGCCGTGTCCATTTGGATGGCCACCGCGTATTGAGACGTGCCCTTGGGCTGAGTGATCCGAATCACCCGCGCGCTCACCGGCGAGCCAACACCGTCTTTTTTGTAAGGCAGGATCACTTTCAGCACTTCGCCCACCCGGTAAATCTGCGGGGTCATAAAGTAGGCCCCGATGTGCGAGACGTCGATGGTCTTGCTGAGGTCTTCCACCACCGTTCCGCCCAGTTCCCGAATCAGTTTCAAGGTGAGTCCCAGATTCTCGCGTTTTCGCGCCCGTTTATCCGCGCCGTCTTTCCTTTCATGCCCAGACGCCGCGGCGGCCACCGGCTCGGCATCCCCCGGCAGGGTAAACTCCCACGTGGTGGTGGCCCGGCATTGATCGCACTGGCGCGCGACGAGCACGCCCACTTCCAGATACTCGAGCTCGGCCTGGGGAACCGTGCCCAGTTGCTTTTGTCCGCAGGTCTTGCACACCAGCCACGCCCCGCCTTCAGGCAGGTCGATGCCGGGCTCGACGGGAGGAAAATAGATGCCCCAAATATCGTCGGGCACTTCGTAAGCCTCAACCCCCAACCGGTGAAGTCCATTTTGACTTCGGGTGTTCACCCAGACCACGCGGAACGTGCCCGCCACGTCGTTTTTGAGGTTGACCACGTGGATTTCTGTTTCCAGGTTCACCAGATGGCGGAGCTGGGTCATGAAACCGTATTTGCCGATAAATGTTGTCTGCGTCTTTTCGTCAAAAAATTTATGCTCCGTCGACATGCCGCGGACGCGAATGGGAAATGCGAGCTGGACTCGAGAGCTGCGGCGTTTTGACTTTTCCACGGTTATCCCCGATGAATCATACGATCAAGCCTGCTCTTTGGTTTGGGCTGCGGGATTTCATGCGGCGGACGCCCGGCGCTGAGCGATCCATTCGATTTGATTCTATCACGATCAAATGAACCAGGAGGAGGAGCCGCGCCGCCGGCCCGCCGTCAATCTGGAAATGTCACGCCCAGGATGCTGGAAAGCTTCGTGTACTCAATCCCAATCTCGCCGGCGCGCGATGTGCCTTCGTGCCCCACCCACGCCACTCGAACCAGTTCCGATTCTTTTCCGCCTTTCGGTTGGAGCTTAACGCGGGAGCCGGCCTTCAGGGGTTGCGCCGTCTTTATTTTGCCCCCGAATTTGCTCACCGTGACCACAAAGGTCTCTTCCGAAAATGGCTTGCCGTCAGCAAGCGCCCCCGAAAGCGTAATCGGAATCCGCACTTGGATCCGCCTGCTTCGACGCACCGGACCCTGGCTTGAAGGCGCTGGCATGAACCACCTCAAATTTCAATTACTGGGTTAAGGCCCGACTCAGGTCAGGAAGCTGCAATGCCTGAGAAGAATAGCACACTGGGGCAGCTTGTTTGCAAGGGGAGCGAGTTTTGAGTAACGACCTATTTTGGTTCTTCCTATTCTGTTTGTCTCTCGGATCACCCCAGACTTGATGATTGGAGCGCTCCAGCACGCCGTTGCCAATTGACCCATACCAACTCACCCCTAAGAAGGTGCAAACACCTACAGGGTAAATTGAGCAATCGCAGGCGATGAATGATGGGGTCTCTGTCCATCTTTTGCAGATTGGTAGATTGGGCGGCCCAGAACGCTGTAAGGCACGGGCAAAGAAATTTACCTCAGAGAAAGGGGCTTGGATTGGTCGAAGGGCGTCTCGAACGGAAAGGCCGTGACACCTCTTAAATTTTAAAGACTTCCCGTTTGCATCTTTCTTCCCGCATGGGCACGGCTGGTTTCTTCCAATTCCTTCAAATCGAATTCTATTTGCTTCCTGAACGTAGTCTACACCTTGAATTGATGGGACCCTAAATGATGCCCATGTTTGATTGCCCGAATTGGTTATCGAGAAGTCACCCATGCGAATGACGTCCATTCCGATTATTACTCCAAATTGAGCGGTCTCCTGTGTTTCGGAGACCACAATGCCGGGGATCGCAAGGGCGTTTGGAAGATACAAGTTTACCAAATAGGTGTTTTTGGCCTCACAGCCTCCTGCATGACTCCATGGTCGTACCAATTGGGCCCACGGCTATCGCTTTGGCTACTGAAGGAGTTATGCAGCTACCTGTAGCCCCCGTGTCCCACAGTGCGCTTGTGGGATGGAGTGTGGGTGGGGGAATTGGGGGTTCCCTTGGGTCGTATGCCGCTGTGATTTTAACCTCGGTAACTATCCGAAAAGATCATTGCCCGGCTTGTGCCTTCTTAATTGAAGGCGTGCAGCACGCCCAAAGTCTGCGTGAAGCTGTCATTCGCCGAAGCACCCGAATCCGCCACAGTAAATTGCAGGTAGGTCGCGCTCGTCAGGTCGATGGCTGCGCTCTGGCCGGTGGTTTGCGTCAGGTAAGGCGCGCCGGCGGCGGTGGCGGTTGTGCCGATGACGGTTTGAAGAGTACCGTTCGGAATGACTTTTCCTGATGCGCCCACGGTGGAGGTCGAGAGCGTCAAAGAAACACTCCAGGGAATGTTAGTCGAGCTGGCAATCTGGGTTGCGGTGGGGCCAAAAGTGCCCAGCGTAACGACCGTCCCCGAGCCGCATCCTGAAACGGTGCAGAGTTTCACTTTATAGGTCATGGCGCCCGCGCCGCTCGAGCCCGTGGTGTATGTGCCGGCGCCGTATAGATTGACGGTCTTGCCCAGAACGTTCAACGTGGCGGCCGGCAGAGGGAGAGACATCAGGTTCTGGTCTGTCGAAACCGCCGAACTGGCGGTGACAGCCGTGATATTGGGCTGCGCCTGCGGGGGCTCCAGAGGGTTTGCGTTGGTCCCATCGAAGATCGTCGAATAATACGTGCACCCGTTGGCGTTCAAATTAACAGGAGGTCCCTGGGAAACTGTGGGTGGCCACACGAAAGACCGGCCACCCGTACCATCCTGGCAGATAATGAAGTTGATTTGCTCGCCCGCCGCCGCATTGGCCAGGGTCGAGCTGGTCGCGTTGCCGGTCAGGGTGATTTTCTGCGTGTTCCCCAGCGAAGCGTCAAAAGTCGGGGTGCCGGAAAACGCCACCACATTCATCCCGCTGACCACCGCGCCTCCAAACGCTGAGGGCGCCGTGCCCTGCGTCAGAATGGCGTAATTGTTGGTGCCCGCGGTTTGGGGCTGAACCAGGAGGCCGTAATTGTTAGTCACGGTGCCCGCGGCTTTGAGGTTGGAAGAAGCGAAGAGTGCCACCATAGTCCCCACCGTTCCGGCGCCATCTTGTTCGGCGTAACCCGACACGCCGATCAAGCCTCCAATGCCCGCCCCGCCCTCGGAGTAGCCATCGCCTTCCATGCCCGCCACAATCCCCATGGCGCCTGAGGCTGCGTTGCCCACGCCAATCCCATACACTCCCAGGGGATTCGCGGTCACATCATTGCTTTGTGCCACCGAAGTAAAACAGTCAGGTTTTCCCGCCGACATATTCAGGCATCCGGTCGCGTTGCTGGAGCCGTTCAATGGGACCTGCACGGTACCGGGAAGAAAGGATGTGGTGGCCGGTCCGGTCTGAAAATAGACCCGATTGTCTCCGCTCGCTCCAGGAATAAGAACGCTTCCGGAGCCATTGGGCGTGAGGGTGATGTTTCCATTCGACCCAGAAGCGAGGGCCAGCGCGCCCGTGGAACCAATCCCGCCATTAAAATTTACCGTGGCGGGGAAACTTCCGCTCCCGTCGTTGTTAATGCTCCAAATGTAAGCAGTGTCGGCAACATTTCTGCCTCCTATCTGCGCGTTGGAATTTGGTGCAGCGCCGGTATAAAACTGCAAATGGTCCTGCGCCCCTTCCAGGAGCAATCCCGTTTGGCCCCAGCCTGAAACGAATATGCCACGCTGGAAAGCATTGTTGGTTGCCGAAGCGCCGATAGTGATGCCGGCGTTGGGGCGGTTTGGCCCCGCACTCAGGATGTCAAGCCCGATGCTCGGCACGCTCGTATTATCATCCGTGCCGCTAAAGTTGCCGAGGTCGAGTTCCATGGTGATCGCCTGTGCCTGGGCGGCTGAGGCGGGAGTATAGTACGTGGTGTTGAAGTTTGCGCCATACAATCCCCGCGTGCCCCCGTTGCGGTCAGAAACAACCGACAGTCCCACGGACTCGCCCCCGTTCGTCGTGTTGGGCGTCCCCGCGTTCACCACGTTATGAATTGTCATGGGGAACTGAGTGATGAAGTAGGACGCTGGCCCCGTGCCTCCAGTCCCGGGATAACCCACGGTGAGAGTGGCGTGAGTGTCGTCGGTCACCGAGGCCACCTCGGCCCACGCCGTGGTGGCATCAGCGTTTAGTTTGATGGACCGGCCCAGGTGTATGGGAAAAATTAAAGGGTTGTTCGGCCCAATTTCAGTGAGGAAATGGGTGTTCACACCGGTGACGGCAGTCGACCCGTGGCTGAGCGTTACCGTGCCGGAATAGGGCAGGGTGGTGAGTTCCCCCAGCTGATTCTCCAGCAGTATCGCAGAGGGGCGGTCAGGGTCGGTGGTCACTCCGGCAATCAAGTCGGTGGTCTGCCGCAAATCGAGCAGGGAAACGTTATTGGCATAGGATGAGGCATCGCCCGTTCCCATTCCGGGCACGGCGACGACCATGCCCGGGTTCGAGCCAAAGTCCGCAATGGCCGCGTTAAGTTTGGCGGTTCCCGAACTTCCCGGGAACTGATCGGCGAAGCGGAAGTTGTTCAAGTACTTGGTGACGGCTTTGCCGGTGGAATCGGTTCCGACCGGCTGGGGCACAAACCAGTTGCGCGCGTCGGTGATGGTGGTGATGGCCGTTGCACTGGTCACAACCTGGGCCAGCGGTATCTGTCCGCCCACAAACCCTGTGGTATTCGATGATGGAGCGCAGCTCAGGCTGGGATCAAGATAAACATAATTCGTCTGGCTGGCAGCCATGGCCAGCGTGCCGCCCGAGTACGTAACCAGAATCGGCGGCGCCCCGCACATCGCGGTGCCGGCAGCGAGATTCAGCGACAGCAATGTTCCCGCCGTGGGCCAGTAGCCGGGTCCGACCCCGTTAACGTATTTCGCGTTGGCGTTGAATATCGGAGCCACCGAAGTGCTGGGCTGCTGCGCCAACACCATCCCCGTTCCCAGCACCGACAAGGCGATCACTCCCAGTGCTCGGCCGAGGCATGAGGCGCTGGATGGATACTGGCGGCTCCGGGAAGATCTCGGGTCAGTGCAGCCCATCGATTCAATTTTCATAGTCCCACCTTCACGTCCTGGGGCGCGGCGCATCACCACACTTGTATGCTGGCGGTAATTCCCGCGTCCGATGCGGTCAGATAAAGATTGGTGGCGTCAAACAAATTCGCCGGTTGAAACCAGAGCGCGCCGCCGGAAGTCATGTAGATCATCACGCCCAGAGGCGCGCGGCCCAAATTGTGAACGAGCGAAAAATTGCCCGCCGCGCCGGCGGCCACTGCCACTCGGCCGTTGATTTTAGTTGCGCCTGTCACCGCGGTCACATGCGTCGAGTCCGTGGTCAGGCTTCCCAGATAGGCGTCGCCCACGGTTCCCGCCGTGCCGGTGAAGTTGAAATAGAATCCGGTGGCCGAATTAAACCAGAGGAAACTGGCTGAGTTGGCCGGCGCCGCCCCCGGGGCCGGAGTGGAGGGCGCATACCGCGCCCCCTGCGCATAGAGCACCCCGGCTGAAAGTCCCGGCGTCAGACTGGCTGAGGTGGAGAGCGCCAATCCGGAAACAACCCCGCAAAGGCCGATATCATTCAGCCAGGCTGCCACCGTGCCCGCCGCCATCACCGCATTTTGCACGTCGGTCGCGTCCTGAAGGAGTGAGTCTATCGTCTGCCAGTTGGTATCCACGTCCAACTCGTAGTTGTTGCCGTGCTGCGGTTCGATGATTCCTTTGCGTGGTAAAACGGTTCGGACGACTGCCATATTGACCTCGATGGGATCCCGCGCCTGGGCCGGGATGATTCAAGCGTTCTCCGCTATCCGGATAGCCGCGTGGCGATGGTTCGCACTTTGACGAATCCGCCGTTGGTAATGATTTCCGTTCCCCCATTCAAGTAATGGACCTCGCAATGCACCAGTCCTGGATTGGCCTCGTTCTTCTCTTCCACCCAGAAATCCATCAGGAAGAGCGACCCGCTGGCGTCATTCACGCTGGCGCGCGCGGGCTTGCTGAGGGCGCCGGCGGTGGGCGAAGCGGGGTCGGGCGATCGCGAGCACCACGCGGCCACTTCGTACTCAAGTTCGGTGCGCGCATAGATGTAGCCGTCCACCTTGCTGGAGGGGGATTGCACCACCTCGCCGTTTTTGTACCAGCCGTAAAAAGTTTCCGGGCGCACGGCGGCAAACTTGGCGTTGTTCGATATTTTGGTAATCGAATAGTCCGTCAGCGGCTGGTCGGCGGCGATGGTGGCGTCAGGCAGATCCACGAATCCCGGCATGGTGGCGAAAAGTAATTGGCTCATTTTTGTTATTCAGTTCCTCAGTCTGGCCGCAGCCCACCAACAAAAAGACTGACTCCCTGGCGACTCCTTTCAATAGATCGTTTTGGGCGCCGTGCCGTCGGAAAAAGTCATAGTCGAGTTGCTGGCCATAAATGCGTATCGGGTGCGCTGATAGCTCGAAGCAGAAGCAAATGCGGGCGTACCCGAAGGAGCGATGCGCGAGAGAATTTTGCCGCTCATCCAGCCCGAGTCCAGCAGCTGATAGGCCATGCTTCCGTCACGGTAGTTCGGCTGCTTGTCCGTGATTTCGACAATTTGATTGAACACGCCCCGCCGGCCGGTTTCAAAATTCGGCATCAGCGGGTGGGAGAGGAAAGCGAAGTCACCCGCCTCCACGGTCAACGTCATGTACTGGCTGGTGACGGCGGCAGTGGGCGCGCCCCCGCGCGGCGAGCCGCTCACCGGGTCCACGCCGTTGTAACGCCGGAAAATACGAGTGGCCGTCAGCCCGGCCAGCGACACTCCGCCTCGCGCCGAGCGCAGCCCTTTCGATTCGATAATGTCCTGGCCCGCCAGGCCGTATTGTTCCAGCGAGGGGGCGTCCAGAAAAAGCAGCTCTTGCTGGAACTGGCTGCCGTCATAATCCAACCGGTAGGTCACCTGATTGATGATGGGCTGCCGGGTGATGCCGGGCAGCACCGTGATGTTGCGCTCGTTGAAGGCGAAGAGGTTCACGAAGCTGTAGGGCGGAACCATGAAGCGCGGGGAAAGGCGCCCGTCCGCCAGCACGATCAAATAACCACCCAGCGCCTTGAGAATTTCAAATTCCAGGAATTGTTTCGCTTCCACCGGTTGCGGGAAACTGAATTCCAGCACGCACCCGGCGAAAATATCGTTCCGGTAGGACAGGATGGTGTCCACATCCACGCTGGGATTCGGACTGATCAACGTGGGGTTACTGGTGGTGGCAGAATTCCATTGCGTCGGATCGTAAATTCGCCACGCGGTTGGGGGGAGCGAAGGCGACTGCCCCATCCCCAACTCATTTTGAAAAACCATCAGCAGTACATCCATGGGATTGGCCTGCAATGTCCGCGCATGGTCGCGCGACACCGCCATCCCGTCATCGCCGTGCAGGAAAATCTTGGTCTTGGCGCTCCGCGTCAGGTCGCGGCAATGAAGCGCATAGCCGGTGAGATCGGGAAGCCCCAAAATGGAATCAATCTCCTGGGTCGCCACGGTGACGAAGTCCGACGAATTCATGCCCGGATAGCCGACGCGCAGGGATATTTTGCGGCCCTCGAGTTTCCCTTTGCTGACCAGCGCGGTCATGTAGCCGCCACCGTCCGTGGCCTCAAGTTCCAACGCGCCGATCGAGCTTTGTCCGTCCAGCGGGCGAATGGTTTGCTGAACCCCGCGCGGGATTTTCAAGTACGGCCGTCCCGACAGATCTGACGAAGTGGAAGTAAAAAGCACGTCGTTGCGCGTGCCCGTAATCCAGAACCACGCCGTGGATGCCATCGTCTTGCGCAAGGAAAATTCCCAGGGCAGCGCCCGCGCACCCAGAGAAAACGAAAGCACGCCGTCGCCGGTGGTGCTTCCCACGATGCCCAAGCTTTGCGCCAGCCGTCCCAGGAACGCGCTCAGCCCGCCCGCGTAGTTGCCGCTAAAGTAGGCTTGCAGGTCCGCATTCCCGCTCAAGCGCAGGTAAGCGGCCAGCGCTCCCCATGTTCCTTCCATCCAAACCGAGGCGGGCGAGCCGGAATAGCCCCCGGCGGAATCGGCGTAGGTTTTGAACCCGTCGAAAGGGGTCAATTGCTGATAAGTCTGATTGAACGAATTGGCCAGCGCGCTCAGCGTAATTTGCTGGTTGGCCAAAAAGAAAGTTTCGAAAATAAATTCCAGGCAGGAGACGGCTTTTACGTCGTCGCCAACCTCATGGCAAAACATGGCGCCCCAGGTGCCGGAGCAATCGAGCGCCAGCGAGGTGTCGAGTCCGGTGCTAGAGGCGCCCTGGGCGAAGTGTCCTTTCACCGGGCCGCTCGGAGGTATCCAGATTTGCGCCAGCAGCGCAGCGCTGATTTGCCCAGCGACGGTCGCGGCCTGAGTGGCGGTCGCGATGAGTGATGAGTATTGCGCCGCCGTAATCAGTTCGCGATTCAGCAGGTTCACCGCCGCGGAAGGCAACACGCGCGCGGCCTTATCAAAGGCGAAATAACAATCGATATTATGTTCGGTAGAAACAGTCGAGATCGGTCCCGGCACGTATTGATAGCCCGGGTCCTGATACATGCCCCAACCCAAAGTGATCAGGTTTTTCCGCAAGTCGGCTGCGCTCGATTGCAGCGAAAAAAGAAAGTTGAGCATGCTCTGGAGCCCGAGCGCCGCATTCAAGTAATCCCCCGTGCGCTCCATGTAGACGCCGTAAGCGTACGCTACCCAGGCCACCGAACCGGAGCGGATGTAAGCCTGATCCACCTGGCCGTTATACACATCGTAGGAGAAACTGAGCGAGCCGGCGGGCTGCGGCGTGCCCACCGATAAATTGTCCAGCCGCAAATTGCCGGCAGTCTGAACGATGACTTTGAACGACGTGATGGAAACCAGGGTTTCGCCGGCCACATATTGCGCGATTAATGAATTCAGGTTTTGGGTGAACACACGCCAGACACCGGCCGCGAGTCCCAGCACGGAAGTGATTGTCTTGCTCCCGGAGTTATACCCCGCCGTGCCCGTCGAGGCCAGATTGATGGTGGTCACCTGGCCCCTAGAACTAGTGACGCCAACGGCAAAGGTAAAATCCACCCCGGCGAGATAATGACACTCGATAATGGAATCGGCCGCGTCCGGCAAACCGCTTCCGATAAAATTCCAACTGGCGGGCGCGGTGCTGGCGGTGATTGAAATAACGTTGGAGCCGCCCGACTGGGCAGGCGGTTCGGTGGCGTCGAAAACGTTGGCCGCCGTGCCCGCTCCGCTCACCAGTGACCAGCGCGCTATGGAACCGTCCTGCGCGTCTTCCAGGATGAGCGAGGGCAGATAGCCGGGATTCGCTCGCAAATTGTTCAAGCGCGTGACGATTCTTTGCGCCGCGTCCCACAATCCCGCCACTGCGAACGCGATTACGCTCAGCGCCGCGTCGTAAATCCAGCAACGGTTCTGGATGTACGCCGTGTTCGAGCTGGCCAGCACGCCCGGGCTGGCATAGTCGGGATCGCCCGGCGGCACTTCGATGGAGCGCGGCAGGTCGGCGTATACCGCCTCGTTCTGCAAGGTCGAATACAAATCCACCGGCCCCAGCACCGGGTCGTTATAAATCATGTGGGCGGTGAGCGTGCCCGCGGCCGGCACCACGCTGGACCCAAAGCGGGCGTGGGTGGAGTCCTGCACCAGAATCGGAATCTGATCCTCTTGCAGATACTCAATATCCGTCTTGGCATAGACTCGAATGAAATAGTCCGCCAGCTTGTTGCCCACCCCCAGATTGGAGTGGGACGTCCACCCGCTCACCAGTGACGTGGAAGACCCCGCCGCGGGCTGGGTGGATGACGCCGGCATCAGGAAGGCGATCACCGTCCCGGCGTGTACGCCGGCCAGCGCCCAGGTATTATCCGCGGCGATCAGGGACGAGCCTTGGTAATAGAAAACGTCGGTGCGCGAGTACACGTCCACGCGATACTGGCTGGCGGGCAGCACCAGGTTCAGCACCCGCCCGGTCAGGCTGGTGGTGGCCGTGAGCGCCAGCACATTCACCAGCAGGTTTCCGGAGAGCAGCGGCGTGGCGGAATAGTTGATGGGAAACCCGTCCGGCCCCGCTTGCAGGTCGGCCGCGATTCCAAACACGGGATCGAGCACGATGTTCGGCCACGGAACCTGGTTCAAAGCGTCCAGCGTTCCGCTGGCGGGATCCATGGCGCCTTCGATAAATGCAGGCGAGGTGGGCGTGGCCACCGCGTTCCCTACAAACGGCGAGACATTGGCGTTCTGCCGCGACAACATCCACGTCATCGCGCGGTCAAGCGCCGTGGCCAGATCCCCGGGATAATAATTGTAAACTTCTGCCACGTGTGGTTAGTCCTTAGCCCAATTTATTGAGCCTGTCAGTAGGTCAGTATTTCAGTAGGTCAGTATTTCAGTAGGTCAGTCCGTCAGTAGGTCAGTCCGTCAACTGACGGATTCAGTTAGTCATTAAATGCCTGACTGAAGTACTGACCAACCGAAATACCGAAATACTCCCCCGTTGACCTTCTTCTTTTACCCTTTACCCTTTACCCTTTAACCTTTAACCTTTAACCTTCAACCTTTCTTCAACCCCCATATCCCGTCGTCCCATATCCGCTCAAGCCGTATCCGGTCCAGGTCACTTGCACCGCGTCCGGCCTGAAGGTGGTGAGCGGTTCCGGCAGCCCGTCAATGGTCACCATGTAGAGTGGGCGCTTGGCCAGCTCCAGGTTTTGCGCATTGAAACTCGGATTGGTAATGATGGCCATCTTCTTTCGTCCTTAGTCATTGGTCATTTGTCATTGGTCCTCTGTCATTCGCTTTGTACGCGCTGTCCTTCGTCTGCCTCAATCGACCTCTGGCTACGGGCCACTGACAATGGACAAATGACAAAGAACAAATGACGTCTTTCAAGAAACCAACACCCTGCACTTCAGCTTCAGCGCATAGATTCCCGCGGCCTTGTAAGCAATCCTCGCCCCCGTATCCTCCAGCACGTAATTGGTGTAAGCGTTCAGCGAGGCGTCGGGGTAATAGGCAAAGGCCGCGCCGGTCAAGGCGTAATCTAGAAACGCCGTCCAGTTGGCCAGGTCGGCTCCGGCGCGGATCCAATTTAATGTTAGCTCCAGGAACTGGTCGGTACGTTCCAGCACCGACTCGCGAATTCCGGCGGTGGAAATGTTGTCGTGCCGGATGGCCGTCTTCAAGTAGCCCGGCTGTTGTTGGGGCGGTGAAACAAAATTCACAATTTGCTGCAACCCGCCCGCCGGTGTGTAAACAATTTGTGGATTAGCCATATGACTTTGTTGGCCGCTCTTTGTTAGCCGCTCAATGAGTTAGTGCCTGAATTATGTAAGCACTGACCCGCTCCCTTTTACCCTTTACCCTTTAACCTTTAACCTTCACCCTTCAACCTTTCTTCACTCCCTCACCGTCGGCTGGCGCACCACCGTGTAGGCCACCAGATTCACGTCGCGTTCGGTGACGGCCTGGGTGATGTGTCGGACCAATTCATCGATGCCCGCCTGGCCGCCGTAAACCGGCCCTTGAAAAATAACCTGCACGGGATTTTGTGCTGCGGGCGCGGTTGCTGAACTCTGCCCGGTAGGGGAACCCTTCGCGGCGGACAAGCCGCCGGGCGCACCGCCACCGGCCGAACTTCCCCCCCGCGTCCCCGCCGGCGTGGCGATGGCCCGCCCCGCCAGAGCCGCGGCGCCCCCCACCGCTCCGTAGATGGCGGCGGACTCAAACGCGGCCGCCGCCCCCGAATAATCCTGGACGGCCAGCAGGTAGAAGCCGAGCGCCGCCGCTTGGATCGCCTGCACCAGGGATTGCTGCGCGATGGCGGTAACGGCCTGCACCGCGGCCTTGCTGAACGCAGCCCCAATCGAGGTTTGCCAGATGATGGCGCTCGCCACGTTGGCGCCCAGCGCTGAGTCAAATTGCAAAAAGGTTTTTCCGAACTCCAGGCTCAGATTCTGGGAGGCGTTCAAAACCTCGGTGAGGCTGGCCACCATTTGTGTTTTCCAGATCTGGGCCATCTGCCGGTTCCGGTCCAGAAAGTTGTTCACCGCCTCCACATTCACATTGAAATGCTGGGAGAGAGTCTGCGCCGTTTGGTCCACCGCACTAAAATTGGCCGTGCCTTGCGCCGACCACAGCGCCAGATCGGAACTGACTCCGGCCAGGCTCTGCGAAAAATTGGCGCGAAATTGGCGGATACTGCTCTCCGCCTTGGACGGATCAGCTCCAATTCGAATCAGTAGTTCGGCCGCGCTTTGACTCCCCATATTTTTTGCCGTGGACCGTACTCGGTAGACTGTCGACCGGGAAAACCAAACGTGCCTCTTCGCCTGTGTGCAGTCTACTGTCTACGGTCTACTATCCTTTCCCTACCAGTTAATTTCCCGCGCTCCGGCGCCGGGCGGCGATATTGCCCCGCCGCCCCACCCTTCCCCGGTAATCGCCCGCCGCTCCGCCTCCAGCAACTGCGCCGTGGCCGCCAGATCGAAATCGAGCGCCAGCACCGGGTCCCGAATCACCACCATCTCGCTGGGCCGGCACCCGAACTTTTGCGCGGCCAGGGCGAGCAGGCCGAAATTCTCACTCCGGACGAAACCGCTCCAGCTTTTCGCTGGAGAGACCCTCCTGTTGGGCAGCAGGATCGGGAGTAGGGAGTCGGGAGTGGGGAGTAGGGGATGAAGAAGGTTTTTTGCCAACTCCCGACTCCCTACCGCCTACTCCCGCTTCTTGCCTAAGCGCCCGGCAAGCCCACTCAAATATGTAGGCCCGGTCTTTCACCGGAATGTCGTCCAGCGCGATCTCACCCGGCGCGTTCCCGATGGCCGGTTTCACCACGCTGGCCTTTACCAGTTGGCGCGCGAAGCCAGCCAGGTCCAAGATCTCCTCGCGCGTCATGGCCGCGTCGCTGTCCTGCCGCGCCCCGGCGCTCGATTGCAGTGCGACGCCCAACAACTGTTGGGGAATTCGCCCGCTCAGTATCCAATCCAGCGGTTCCGGCTTCACCGCCAAAATAACGGCCCCGCTCGGCAGCAACAAACGTTCCGCGCGCTCCCTGCGGTCTTCGAGCATGGCCGAACGCCAAATCGCCGAACTTGCCACTCCATTACCATGCTTTCTATTCATAGAAGCATCCTTTGAAAAAACGAGGAACGCAGAGCAAAGAATGATGAACACAAGAGGAAGTCCTTAATTCATCATTCAGCATTCATCATTTCTTCTCACCTACGTTTGCCGGTAAATCTTCCCCACCTGGTCGCCGGCGATGCGCGTGGTATCGGCCAGGCCGTCAAACTTCACCTTGTAGGTGGTTTCCTTCCCGCGCTGAAACGGAAGTTGGATCGCTTCCGCCTGGTAGGCCTGGTAGAGCTGGCTCACCACGTATTTGCTGGCCGCGTCACGTCGGGGTGAGATCACGGCCACGGAGGTTTTCGGAATGGCGATCACACCCCCAAATGAAATCTCTTCGTAGGTTTGGAACCCGGCGGGAAGTCCGGTATCCGTACCCGTGGCGAACAATCCGTGCGCGACGAAATTCTTGAGCAGGGTCAGGTCCGATTGCTTCATGGTGACTTCAATCGACTCGGCCTCGCCCGTCATCACCACGTCAATGGGCGCCGCGGATTGATCGGCGGAAATTTGCTCGAGCTTGGGCGCCAGCGCCACTGTGGCCGAGCCCTCCGTCGCTCCCGCAAAGATGGGCGCGCCGCCCGTGGGCGTGCCCGTGGTATCGATCAGCATGCGGTTCCCGGTGGTCGGCACCGTTACCGCCAGCCACAACTTCCCCGGCCCCTGGTGAATTTTTGTTGCGTCAACGTTGGCCATTTTGTTCTCCTCGTTGGGAAGGATTCGGGAATCAGAATTAAGATCACGGTCATCTATTTCCTAAATCCTAAACTCCTATTCCTTTTTCAGCTACCGGCTCACGTGCATCAGAAAAGCAAAGAAGTCCGAGTCCAAAGTCTGTGCCGCCGCAGCCTGGTTCACAATTTCAAATACCGGCGACACACTCGCCGTGGGGATATTCGCCGAGGAAGTGCAGCCCCCGGTCCCGCCCGAGTTGAAACAGATTTCCGCGTTCGCGTCGAAGGTGAGCGCCACTTGCCCGCTCGCCGTCGAGCGGAGTCGAATCGTGTGGAAATTTGTGTCAGCGGTGTAGGTTGTCCCGTGCGCCGTGCAAACGCTGCTCTTGCAAACCACGAAGCGGAACGCTGCGTCCGCCCCCGGGCTGGTCGCAGCAGTATCGAAACGCAGGCCGATAAAAGTGGAGGGCGGAAGGGCGGTCGCGATTCCAGCCATACCGATGTAGACCGAGGTGCTTGCAGTAGCGCCCATGGCAAAGACAAACTTACTGTCCCAATTGTTTGAGGTGTTCCCCAAACCGCCCAAAAGGTTGACCTGGCTGCTGGTGCCCAGAGCCAGCGATCCGCCGCGCCCGGTGGTGGAGGAAGTGGTAATCCGCTCGGAACAGATGTTGGGATAGGCGGAAGCATTCGTACTGCCACTCACGCCACTTGTTCCGATATTGACCAAGGCCCATCCCAGCTCGCCCACCTGCCCGTTGGAGTTCACCGACCCTCCGCAAAAATCATCGCGCTCCCAAACCACCGAAGTGTCGAGCGGGTTAAAGTTCCAAGTCATGGTTGAACCCGCTCCGCCGTCGGTGAGCGTTGTGGCAACGCCTCCGGTGGCCACGCGCTCGCCCGTCAAATCGGAGTCGTGAGACACCGTGATAAAATCGTCGGCCGTGCTCGCGCCGCCGCTCCCTCCGGCGTCCGCTGAGCAGGTTATGGTTCCGTCGGTATTAATGTTCAGGACGTGCCCGGTGCCCGTGCAGTCCTTCGATTCCACGCCGCCCGGCGTTGACGCAGCCGGATTGGGCAGCCGCGCCGCGGGCAACGTGCCGCTCGAAATGTTGCTGGCGTTGGTCGCGTCCGTCGAGCAGCTTGCCGCTGAGTTCGATAGATCGCCGCAAGCAGGTTGAGTGGCGCTGGGCACGCCCGAGGTGGAAATCGTATTGATCCACTTTGAGGTGACGGCCGCCAGCGATTCCACCCCGCCCAGCGTCGTGGCGCTGGGGTTGGGCAAATCGCTGCCCGCGATGGCACGGAATGCCGGCGCGGTGGCCGTGGAAAAAAGCGCGTGCGTGGTGGTGGTGTCAGTGGTGGTTCCGGTGATGTCGTTGGAGCTGGAAAAATAGGCCACCTGGTTGGCCGCCGGGCTTCCGCTGGCGCTCACGTTGCCGCCGCCCGCCGGCGTGGACCACGCGCCCGTGCCGTTCAGGAAATTCGTCGAGACGTTGTTGAGCTTGGGCAGAAATCCGTGCGCCGTGGTTGAGGAGTTGTTGGTGGTGACGTCGGTAAAGCTCAGGTCTACATCAGCGGGCTGCGACTGGTGCGGTACGCCGCTGGTGTCGATGTAGGAAATCCAATTGTGCGAGGCTGAACTGATGGATTCGATTCCGCCCAGCGTTGACGCGGCCGGATTGGGCAGCCGCGCGGCGGCCAGGGTTCCGCTTGAAATATTGCCGGCGTTGGTGGTGTCCGTCGTGGCGCTGGCCGCCAGGCCCGAAATATCCGAGGCGGCCGGCTGAACGAACGCCGGCGTCGCGCTGCCGCCAGTGTTGTTGCCCAGGAAGGCATGCGCCCCGGCGTTTGAAAGCGAGAAGGTGAGTGCCGGGGTTGTGGTGGCGGTTGCAACACTGGTGCTGAATAATGGTGCGAGGGTGCCGGCGCTGAAACTGGTTACGGTTCCCGAGCCGCTGCCGCTGGTGATGGTGCAATCGGTCCGCTGCAAACCCGAGTTGTCCAGGCAACTGACCCCGGCGCCGGTTAGGTTTAGCGTGGGCCGCTGAGTCAGGCCCGCGCCCGATTGCTGCACCGTCTGATAAAAGAAAACCGGGGCGCTGGCGCCGCCGGAGGGGGGCGCCGCCGCCTGCCGGACCGAAAGCACGTTGACGCTCGCCTGGTCGGGCACCATCCAGATCTCCGAGTGGACCGCGCCTTGAATGTTGATGGTCACCACGTAGTAGCTGTCGCCGGGCGTGGCGTCGGCGTCCGGAACCAAATCGATCCATGCATTGCCGCTCCCGTCGTTCAGGTTGCCGTTCAGGTCAAAATAGGCTGTAACCACATTATTGACATACAAAATATTATTATAAGTTATGGATTTATTACGCTGGGCAAATACCAGGCCATACTCGGAATTGCCGTTGACCGTGGCCATCACCGCCGGGCTGGCCCCCACCGAATAGACCCCGGTAACGTGAGTGCCGGCGAAGGCAGGGGTCAGTAGGCAGAATGGGAAAACAGGTAGACAGTAGAAAGTAGACAGTAGACGGGAAAGGCAGGATAGCAGGCGGCGCAGCGCAGGCCGCAGGCCTGGCGCTGCTTGCGCGGTTCTCGATTTCATAATTCTGCATTTATAATTCATAATTCCCTCAAATCCTTTTCCGACTTCCGATAGAGAAACAAGATGGCACTTCCGCAGCCTGTCTACTGTCTACGGTCTACTGTCTACCGCTCTTACCTCTCCTCCAACTCGATCACAAATTCAATTTGCGGCCCCCGCGCCAGCGCGCCACCCCGCCGCGCCACCAGCGCGCCCATGTCGTGCCGCGTGATGCGCAGGTCCTGGATCTTGCTGACCGCGGAATCGAGCCCCGCGGTTTGCGTGGTCGGCATGGTTCGATGGCTGATGGCCAGGGGCAGATAAAAATCCCCGAGGGGCACGGAGGTCAGCACCATGTCCACGGCGCGCAAATAATCCATGGCGTCGTCGGCCAGCCACTCGGGGTCTGTGCCGGAAATGGCCAGGGCACAGAAAAAAGTGTGGGTCTGGGTGCGCAGATCGGCGTCCGAGCTCGGATCAAATTGCGTGCTGCGCGAAACCAGCACCAGCGCCGGCCAGTTCTGGATGGGCGACGCTTCCTTGAAAAACGCGGCAAACGAACTCAGCGTGCGCCCGGGCGGACGGGTGGCGTTAATCACCGCCAGCGCCGCCTCCTGGTCGCGCTGGAGAATTGCAATCAACTGGTTCACCAGCTGCTTCGCGAATTGTGCCTGGTAACGTTGGATCATACGCTGGTCCGTTGCCCCTGGTGGTAGGTCATAGGTCGCAAGCGGGCTCATCTTTCTTGCCCACCCGCTACATGCCACCTACGACCTGCCGCCCTTCACCTTTACCCCTCAACCTTTAACCTTTCATCATCCCGCCCATCTCGTTCGCGCCCAACACCAGCGCCTTTTGTTCCAGACTCCGCCCCACCAGTTCCGCCCATCGCCCTACGCGATCATCCGATAGAATCAGAATTGGCCGCATGGGCATCCCGCGTCCCAATCCGCGCCCGGACGCGATATTGGGCTGCCCAAACCCGCGACCTGTGCCGGTCTGGTGATACATCGCGTAGGGCAGATTGGAGCCCAGGGTGAGCGTTTGTCCGTCCGCTTCTTCAACGTGCCCCGCGCTTCCCGCGTCGATCAGTGAGGCGAGAAGAGCGCCGGTGGAATTGAGTGGCCCGGAGCCCGCGCGGCGGCGGCGCAAAGTGGATGGCGCCAGCGCGGCCCACGGTGTTCCACCGGCGGCGCCTTCGGGGGCAAACTGTTCTGCCACCATTTCCCGAAAGTCATCCGCGATCTGCAGGAACGCCGCCGAGTTGTCGGCCAGCGAGCTCTCGATTGATTCGAGCGCCTGCTCAACGGGTCCCGAATTCATGTCAAACGTGAATTGCATTTAAGTACCCGAGAAAGGTAGGTGGCATGTAGTAGATGGGGAAAACCCCACATGCCACATGCCACAAGCCACTTGCCACTGTTCTTCAATAAACATCCCCTTTTCGAAACGACAAATTGCTGTCGTCCTCCGCATCGGTCGGATCGGTTTCCTGGCCCGCCGTGCCGCCCAAGGACGGAAAAACGTCTCCCGTGCGCGCCAGGGGGTTGAACAACTTGTCGTAATCGCCCCGGTTGAGTTCGGCGACCATGTTTTCGTAAGCGCGCCGCAGGGTGTTGGGATTGGCCCAGCCCTGCGGCGACGATTCCGGTCCAATCATGGAAAAAAGCGCGTCGCCCAGGTCGGCGGCGGCGCCCACTTCGTTGATCAGCGCCAGCAGCGCGTAGGCCTGGGGATTGGACGCGGACAGTCCGGTCAATGCAAAACCGCGCGCCAGGGCCAGCGCGGTGATGCGCGCGCTCTGGTTTTCGATCCACGCCTGGATCTGCGTGTCCGACGGATTTTGATTTGTAACCCCGCGCTGAAATCCGGGATAGTGCGCCGCCACCGCATCAATGCTGGTGAATCCCATAATGAGTTCCTCGCCATTCGGCAGGGGCGGTTCGCGAACCGCCCCCACGAATTTTTAGGCCACCGCCGCCAGCCACAAAAACGCCGCCGTGGGCGCCACCACTTGCAAAGCGTAGTAGCGCTGCACCTCGACGATATCCGACGTGCGCGATTCATCGCGGTATCGCTTCACCAGAAACCCATCGGTGTTGGACCCGAAGAGCCAGGTGAACTGATAGCCCAGCGACACGGCGCGCCGCCCCGGTGAGGGGGGCATGTAGAACAGCACGGCGTTCTTGCCCCAAATGAAGTTGAGCGCGTCGGGCGTGCCTTCCGCCGCCGTGTTCATCACCGCCCCGGCCACGATGAAGTTGTCCACGTTGAAGACGGCTTTCAAATGCTCAGGCTGGATAATACCAACCTGCGTATACTTGAAACGGTCGGTAATGGCCGGGTGGTTGCGCAGTTGGATAAACACCGGATAGCTCACCAGGAGCGAATTCGGCGCCTGCCCGATCTGGGTCTGGATGGTGGACTTCTGCCCTTCGATGGCCACAATGGGGTTGGAGTTCACGTAATCCGACCACTGCGACGTCCCCGCCAGCGTGGCGTTCTGCGTCAGCAGCGCCGGATTGGTCACCGTGTTGGCCACCGCCACCTCGCGCTGCACGAAAAGCAGATCGGTCAGCGTTTCGGTGACGTCCACGTCAATGTCGATGGCCGGATCGGAGTTGGCCCGTAGCTCGTCGGGGATGGCCTCGGCCAGCGCGTGCCCCTCCGCGTAATACGTGTTGGTGGAGAGCGACCATTCGATCTCGTTGGCCTTCGCCCCCGGACGCCGCGAGTCGATCATGGTGCGGAAGCGGTCCTTGGAGTAAATGAAATATTTGTTGGACTGCTTGTTCACCGGAATGGTCGGAAAAAGTTTGTCGGCGATGAACTGATCGTTGTGATATGCAATGGACACCTGGGTCAAGGCTTGATCCACGTGTACCATCGAGACATCAGGCATAATATTTCTCCCCTCCGATCGCAGTCGGCGTCCCGGCGGCGGGTAGTCCGTCGGTGGACGGATTGGAATCGCCGGGAACCCGTCAGCGGGTCGCCGCGCTGCCATCGGGCAAAAGTATCCCGGGGATCTGACCTCCGGGACCCGGCCCGCGAAAAAATGTTGTCAGTTCTCAGTTTTCGGTTCTCAGTTACTGACGACTGATAACTGATGACTGACGACTTTTCTTGCTAGTCGTGCGGCACCACCACCGGACTGGGCGACAGATACACAAAGAAAATTTGTCCCAGCGCCGTAGCCGAACTTTCCGCGATGCCCAGCACGTTGTGCAGCGTGGCGGTGGCGGGCAGGGTGGTCAAATTGGCCGTCTGCAAATTGCCCGTCGTGCCCGCAATCTCCACGTAGTCGCCTTTGTTGATGGGGCTGTTGGCCACCGCGCGGGTGATGCCGTACTTGCGCACAATCACGTTTTCGTTCTGAGTGGGCTGCGATTCCTGGGTGATCCCGTAGGACACCTGGCTGGCGCCCGCCGGCAACTGGCAGTCGCCGTCATTCGCGCCCGGAACCACCGCCAGAAATTTGCCCACCCCTCCCACGCTGGTAATTTTGTAGGTCTTGTCGAGTACGTACGTTGCTCCTGCCATTCTTTCCTCCTTTTGAGTACGTCAGTATTTCAGTGTTTCAGTTCGTCAGTATTTCAGTACGTCAGGGCTTCAGTCCTTTGCTTACTGACCGACTGACAAACTGAAATACTGACGTACTGATCTTGCTTGCCATTTGCCACTTTCCTTTAAGCGCTCACCGCCCGCCGGTACTGATGCACCAACTCGGGCTGCTCGCGCCCGATTTCGCTCAGCGCCTGCCCGAAGGAAATGCTGCGCTCCCTCATGCGCTGTTCGGCCAGCAGTTTCACCTGGGTCTGCGCGTCTTCCGGACCGCTGCCGGAAAGTCCCACCGGGCGCAGCGGCACTTGCGATTTCTGTTCGGCCACGATTTTGCGGAAGGTGGGAAAATCGGAGAGCGCGATTTTTCTCCAGTCCTCGCGCTGGCGCGGCAGCACCTTGCCGTTTTTCACCGCCTCGTCCAGCTCCTGGTCCACCCGGGCGCGGAAATAATCCGCCGCGGCAATGGATTTCCCGCCCGCCTCGTTTTCCGAGAGCAGCGCCCCCGCTTCCTTCAGCGAAATTTCCCGGCGCGCCTCCAGCCGTCGGCGGATTTCCGCCACGCACTCGGAGAGTGTGGCCGCCGCCGCCGCACCCGCGCCATCCGCCCGCCTCTCGAGGCCCGCCAGGCTCTCAATCTCCGCTGCCAGCGCCGCCTCCGGCGTTTCACCCTCCCCGGAATCCCCGCCCAGCTCATCCAGGCATTGTTTCAACTCCGTCGGGTCGGCAAAATATTCGTCGGCAAAATCCGGGTGGGTCACCTTGATTTTTCCGTCTTGCACTGAAAGATTCACTTGCTTCATGGGGCCTCCTGAAATATTTGCGATTTGCGATTGATGATTTGCGATTGAAGAAGAAGTACGTCCGTTGTCCGTAGTCCGTTGTCCGCCGCCTTCTGACTTCTGACTCCTGACTCCCGACTCCTCTTTTTCCGTACCCGGCTGCCCCAACGACGTATCCACGTGCACCTCGCCCACATCCACCAATTGATACGCGGGATCGGACAGCCGGATCTGCGGCAGTTCTTCCAGGAACGGCCGGTTGGTGAGCGCCACGCTGGTCAGCGTGGTGCCGGTCATTTTTCCTGTGCGCTTGTCGCGCCCCGCCCAGCTGATGGCGGGCGAGATGTAGCGATACTCGCCGCTCTCAATCAGTTGCCGCGCCCGCGGCGTGGGGTCGTAATTACCGTAGAGGATCCAGCGTGACCCCTCACCCGGCTCGCTCCCCTCGCCACCCTCTCCCCTGGGGAGAGGGCTGCGAAGCTTATTCTTTTCATCCTTGCCCTCTTGCCCGGGGAGAGGGCTGCGAAGTTTATTTTTTTCATCCTTGCCCTCTCCCTTGGGGAGAGGGTGCCCGACGCAGGAGGGCGGGTGAGGGGTCACGAGCAACTGAGGCTTCTCTAACTCAACAATCCTTCCCGCGCTCGGCACCGGGCCGCCCGCCGCCACTTCCGGCATTTCACTGGCGTGGTCGTAGTCCACGTTGATCTCGCCGTTGCGCCGCTCCTTGAAGTTGCGCACAATTTCTTCCAGGTCGGCGAGCGTGATGGAGAAGTCGCTCCCGTCGCGCACCCACTTGCCCGTAATGGCAATGGGAATGCGCGCCAGCTCATTGTCCGTCCCCAGTGGCGCGTTTAGAGTCACCACGAAGCGGGGAGGGGAAAAAGGCGGGAGTAGAGAGTTGGGAGTAGGAAGTCGGGGAGGAAGATGACCCTTCTCTTTGGCAGGTGACGGGTGGCGAGTGACGAGTGACGAGCTTCGAGCAGAAGAAGGGCGTCCGTGCTCCGTGGTCCGTGGTCCATTGCTCGTGGCACGGCCCTGGTGCTCGGGGCCCCGTTCCTGGCCGTGCTTCGCCAGGGATGCGCGACCGTCGGCGGGCACAAACACGGGCGGGACGCCCGTGCTAGAATTACTTCCCACACGGGCGTGGATTGTTGACGGGCTGGACGATTTCTCAACGCTCAATGGATGCACGATGGCTCCTCCTGAACAAAAATAATTTCAAATGGCCCCCCAGGCGCGGGAGCAAATTTCAAATGGACCTTTTCTGATTTCGAATCTCAAATTTCAAATGGACCTTTTCTGATTTCAAATCTCAAATTTCAAATCCTCCATTTGCCATTCCACATTTGCCATTTCCCATTCCCCATTTGCCATTTGCCATTCCCTTCCCGCCCGTCACCTGCCCCTAGTCACCGGCAGCGATCGCCTTCTCTTCCCTACTCCCTACTCCTTACCCCCTACTCCCTACTCTTAAATCTCAAATTTCAAATCCTCCATTTGCCATTTCCCATTCCACATTTGCCATTTCCCATTCCACATTTGCCATTTGCCATTCCACGTTTGCCATTTGCCATTTCAAATTTGCCATTTGCCATTCCCTTCCCGCTCGCCACCAGCTCCTAGTCACCGGCAGCGATCGCCTTCTCCTCCCCACTCCCCACTCCCGCTTCTTTCCCCCCCCGGCGGCTGCGGCAATCCCAATTCCCGCGCCACGTACTGCGCCAGTTCCGGGAACGGAGTCACCACGCCCGACTGCGCCAATTGCGACAGCGAAGTCAGCACCTGGTCAAAGCTGCGCGAGCGCAAATTGGAAACGGTCACCACGGGATACTGCGCCACGCCTTCCCAGTTGTAATCCACCAGCCGCTTCACCGCCGTGGCGCTCAAAACCCGCGCGATGTAGTCCGCCGTAGCTTGCACGGCCAGGAAAAAGAAATCCGACTGCGACTCGCCCAGCGCCCGGTTGCCGCTGGACCGCGCGCCCTGCCCCAGATTCATAAAAAACGCCAGCGCCACCCGCGAGATTTCAATGTTGTGGTGCTGGATCGAGTTGTAAAGGTCGCGCACGTTTCCCGCCACGCCCTGCAAGGTAAACTTCCAGCCGTTGGGCAGCGACAACCCGGTTTTTTCGTGCGCCGCCAGTTGCGTCACCCAGAGCGCCGCCGCCGCGCGGTCTTCCTGCGAGCCGTTCGGCCCCTGCTCGATGGTGGGAATCCCCAGTCCGTTGCGCTCGCCGGCGATGGCGTCAATCCGGTAGAGTTGACTCTTGATGTACCAGTGCATGTAGGCGGGGCGCAGCATCGAGCGCCCGAAGAAGTTCGAGCCTTCCTGGTTGAAGGTAAAAATCGCCAGGCGCTCGGCGGGAATTTCCACGTTCATAAAATTCGCGTTGCGGTAGCCATACTGATTCAGCGCGATCAGCGTTTCCCCATCCACGTCCGTGATCCAGCGGTAAAAAGTGACGGGCAGGCGCGGCGCCAGGCGCGCCAGGCGAACGCGAGCGCCATCCACCGCGTAGAGTTCCTCGTGCGCCGAAGCCCCAAAGGCCAGCATCAGCAGCGCGTTGCGCAGCACATCGTCCCAGCACTGGGTGGATTTCACTCCGCTCTCGGAAACGTATTCCAGGCCGCCAAAAAGGTTGGCGCGCACAAAGTCGGCAATCTCGCGGTCGAGGTTTGAGTCGCTGGCCGCCTGCACGTCCCAGTTGGCGGCGCGGATGGGCAGCTCGCACGCCAGCAGCGTGGCCGCCACCTGCGCGTCCGAGCGCCGCATCATTTCGTAAGTGGTGATGGCGGCGCGCCCGGCCAGCGTCCCGTTGTATTCGCCAAAGTCCTGCAAAAACCCGGCAAAAATCGGCGTCCCCGAGAGTCCCTGCGGCGCCGTTTCCGCCTGCGCCGAGGTCCGCTCCACCGGCGCCTCCACCTGCGACTCCGCCAGCATCCGTCGATTCCAATTAATTTCCAGCGCTCCAATTTTCATGCGACTGTCCTTTGTCCTCGGTCCTTGGTCCTTAGTCCTTGGTCCTTACGCTGTCATCCCGAGCGGCAGCGAGGGATCTCGCTTCGAGGCCAGATTCCTCGCTGCCGCTCGGAATGACAAGTCTCGCTGCGGGCCCTTCCCGACTCCGGATTTCTGCCAGCCCTTCTCAATCACCAGCCGGCAGCGCGGACTTCCGTTTTTGAAGTCCGCGGCCTCCCCTCGGTTCGTCAAAACCCGCAGACCTCAAGACCGGAGGTCTGCGCTACAGCTTGCTTCGCCCCGCGTCCTTCCCTCTTAACCTGTCATCCCGAGCGGCAGCGAGGGATCTCGCTTCGAGGCCGGATTCCTCGCTGCCGCTCGGAATGACAGGTCTCGGCGGGGGACTTGCCCCGACACGGGATTGCCGACTTCTTTTCTCAATCACCAATCACAATTCACCAATCACCCATTGCGTCAAAACACCATCTGGTTCAGCCGCGCCGCCCAATTCGCATCCGTATGCAAAAACGCGTTGGGCGAGATCAACGGGTGGCCGGAGGCCAGATATCCGTCCGTCAAATGCGCCGTCGGCCTTGTTGCCGCCGCCAAATCCGCCAGCGCCTTGGCCCAGAATTCGTCCGAGTGCCCGGCGTCCGTGCGCGCCGCGTCAAAGCGCACGTTCCCGCTGACGGTCACAAATTTCTTCACCGCCGAAAACGCCCGCCGAATCTCGCGTGAGTCAGGCAACAGCGTCAGCCCGCTCTCCATGCGGCGCTTGGTGCGGTAGGCCAGGTCTTCTTTCACCGCCGCCGTAAACACCACCGGCTCGATGCGGGGTCCAAACTCCTGCGCGAGGGATTCGGCCAGCGGCGCTCCCATCCCGGTGGCATCGATAGCCGCGCGGCGAATGAGTGCAGCGCCGTTTCCCTCGCGCAAAGAGAGCAACTCGCGCGCGTATGCGAGCTGGGTATCAAACGGAACGTTGGAGAGTCCGCGAACCAGGCGGGTGACGGACAAATTGCCGATTGCCGATTGCCGATTGACGATTGAAGAAGAGGTGCCAGGTGTGAGGTGTGAGGTGCGAGGTTCTTCCACTAACACCTCGTACCTGGCACCTCGCACCTGTATTTCGTCCACCCAAAACACGGTCCGATCGTGCCGGCGGCCAATGTCAATCCCCAGGAAATATTCCCGTAGGGGCGGGGCTTGCCCCGCGCTTCGGGGAGCTGCGAGCCCTTCTGCGGGCCAGGAGGCCGGGGCTTGCCCCGGCCCTACGTCAATGGTTGCCTCCGCGCTCAGGCACGAGGCAAGCAATTCGGGCGGGAAAAAATTCTCCGCCGTGGAAACAAATTGGCAGCCAAATTCCTGCCGCCACGCTGCATCGTCCTCGCACCCCGCGCGCAGTTGTTGCAAATTAATCTTGAGTCCCTGGCGCACCGCTTCGTAGATGTCGCAGTAGTGGGCGGACCAGGCCGGGATTCGGTTTTCGGGATTCGGTTTTCGGGAAGGAAGAAGTCCCATCCTATTTTCTGCGAACCCGGAACCCCGCACCCCGGATCCCGACCCATCCAGTCCCGCCGTCTTCGCCAATTCATAAAACTTCCCCTGCTGCCCGTTGGGCGTGGAAATCACTTCCAGGCGATAGCCGCGAGTGGTGCTCGGGTAGAGCGCGGAATAGATTTTTTCCGCGTCAGCGTGGAAAGCAAATTCATCCAGGGTGACGTTGCCCGAATACCCGCGCGCCGTATCGGCATTGGCGGGCAGCCCGTAAATCACCGACCCGTTGGGAAAGCGCGTTTCCAGTTGCTTGAAGCGGGCGCCCTCAAAATATTCGCACTCGCAGGCGCGGGCCACGATCCCGCAGGACTGGATGTGTTCCTGAACTTTTTCCATCATCAGCTTCGATTGGCGCTCGCCTTTGGAAAGCAGGATCCAGGTGGTTTTCCTCTTCAAGCACTCAAGCACCACCCGCAGCGTGGCCGCAAACGAGTACCCGATCTGCCGCGCCTTGACGACGATCTTCAAAGGCGAATCGTCCTCAATCCACCGCCGCTGGTAGGGCAGCAGGGCGAGAACGGGAGGGAGGGGCGCACGGCCCAAAGCCCCAGCGCGCGCACTGGCCGCGGCAGGAAGAGGGCTGGCCTTTTCCGGCCGAGGCATGTCGGGATGCGCCCCTGGGAGGGAGCTTGGTTTCCGGGTTTTCGATTCCCGGCGTTCCCGCCGGGATTTGATGGAATCCATTTTGTTATTCCGTCTTGGTAGCGCCGGGCTTCAGCCCGGCATTTTTATTCCGGCGCCTGCCCACCCATTGGCCGCGCTCAGTGCCGATCTAAAGGTCGGCGCTACGAGCCCGGCATCTTTTCCTCTTGCGCGTTCACTTCGCCCGGCTCCCTCCTGAGTTTGTCCACGGGGCGCGCCAACTCCCGCGCCACTTGCTCCGGTGAATGGAAGTAATACTCCTGGCAATGGGCGGCCTCGTCGGGTTCGGGCGCGCTTCCAGCGGCCAGGGCTTGAAGCTCGGCCGCGCTTGGCCCCATGCTGGTGTCGGAAACGTTTTGCGCCAGAAGGCCGTAGGTTTCCTGAATTTTCTGGAAGGTTTCCGGCGTTAGACGCTTCCTTTTGCCAAGCTGGCTCACCACGTCCCGAAGTTTGCGGGTCTGCACGTGCACGAAACTCCTCTTCGCCTCCGCGAGGTTCTTTTGGGCTTCCAGGTAGGCGTGGCGCCGCCGGGCATCCTGCTCTCTCAGTTTCATCATCAGGTTCTTTAACTTGAGGTTTCGCAATTCTTCGCGCGCGCGCAGTGCCTCTTTGGTGCTGAGAGTGGAATCGCCCTGATTGATTCGGGCCAGTCCGCTCATCACCACGGCGTGCACGTACCGGCAATCGCCTTCTTCCAGATTGCCCGATTCACTCAAAGAGCGCGTGACCGACTCTGCGGTTTTCACCAGGTAGTGGGCGCGATCGCGCTGCAGGTCAAGGTCCGCGCGGCAGTATTGCTGCGCCGCCGGAAGCGTAATCATCGGATGGACGACCGGGTGGATGGAATCAGTCCCCGCCTTGGGTGCTCCATCCCAATCGTGCCGCTTGTTTACCTCTTCAGCCGCGAACTCCGGGGAGGCGCCCTGCACAATCATCTCGCGCAGGGCCTGCGCCATGGGCTCCGGCAGCAGGTGAACCTGGTCGATCACCTGGTCAGGCGGGCCCATTTTATGAATCTTTTTCGCGGCCCGAAATTCACCTTTCTTCATCATGATTGCGGCTCCATATAAATGCCTTCGTCCGCCGGCAACCGCCCGTCGCGGTAGTCGATGCCCCGGGCGCTGATCGTCACCAGAGTTATGCCCTGCCGCCCGCCCGGCCCCCGCCGGTGCTCCACCGCCACCAGCCCCTTTTCCGCCAAATAGGCGACGTGAAAGTTCATGTCGTCCATGGGCACCGGGTAACCGAAAATATCCAATTCGCCTTGCAGCATGGCGAGCGTGGTGGGGTGCGGATAAACCAGGGAGAGGTAATAAATAATCTTTCCCCGCACAATTTCCTTTTTGTGAATATCGGTCCTCATGGGTTGTCTCGTCCCCTTTGGGAGTGGCTTGTGGCGCTGAAGAAGTGGCAAGTGGTTAGTGACCAGTGGCCAGTAAAGGAGTTTTTTCCTTTTGCCACTCGCCCATCACCTTCCAGGTCCTTAGGGCCCAACGATCAGGCACCGCCTTAGGTCTTTCCACGTGCCACGTGCCACTCACCACTTGCCACTGTCTCGATTCTTGCCATTTGCCACTAACCACTGGGCACTTGTTCCAAGCCGCGCAGCGCCCGCGATACATCGTGATGGATCGCCTTGAGCGCGATCAAAATCTCCTGGTGCTCGAACCCGTCCCGCGTTTCCCGCTGCTCCACCGATCCCGCCAGCCGCGAGAGCGCCTCCGCCTGCGATTTCTGGCTGTTCAAAAACTGCTCGATGTATTGCCGGGTGATGCCAAACGCGCTTTCCATCTGGTAGCGCCGGTACTCCATGTTCTTCTCCACCCAGTAATGCGCCAGACGCAAAAAGCCGTAGCCAAACAGGAGCAGAATCACCACTCCCGGCCCCCACCACAGCGCGGCGTTTTCGAGTTCCATCGGGATCATCTCCAATCACCAATCTCCAATCTCCAATCTCAAATCTCCAATCACCAATCACCAATCTCATATCTCATATCTCCAATCTCAAATCTCAAATCTCCAATCTCAAATCTCCAATCTCCAATCTCAAATCTCCAATCTCAAATCTCCAATCCCTGATTTCTTTTCCGCGCCCCTACGTTTTCTTCTGGTTCGCGCCCGCCAGAATCTCGGTCTTGCGGTCGCTGCCCGCGCTCGATCCAAAGAAATAGGAAAGCACCAGAGTGAGCGCCGCATCCAGCGTGCCCAGGATTCTGCCCACGATCACCGGATCGATGGCGGCGGGCAGGCCGCGCAGCAGCACATACGCTTCCAGCGACGCCGTGAGCGCCACCACCAGGTAGCCCAGAACCGTGGGCGTGTAGTCCCGCAGCGCCATCTGGCGTTGCCGCGCCGAAGCCCGGTCCGCTTCCGCCAGTTTTTCCAGGTCCACGCCGTGCTCCGCCAGGGCGAGCTGAAATTCGTTTTCCGCCTGTTTGAGTTTCAACAACACGTCAGGATTGCTGGCGTTGAGCACGGCATCCTCGATCTTCTCCGGAGCGCCCTGGCCCGCGGCCGGATCGCCCAGCAGCGCCTTGGAAAGCGACCCCACCGCCAAACCCGCCAACGGCCCACCCAGCGCCGTGGCAATCGAGGGAGCCACCGAACTCAGCACCGATTTGATTTTGTCCAACTTGCCCATTTCAACTCCTGGTCCCGTGGCGCTCGCTGCTCGAAGCACGATCTCCCGCCGTTGGCGATGGCCGCACTCTCGGCCAAGCGGGTCGGTATTTCACAGAGCCGGCAGGTCAGAATCTCAGTCGGTCCGCGGCTCAGTAAGAATACATTTGGATATATCTTTAACGTTATCTGTTAACCAATATTAAAACTGAGCAACTGAAAAACTGACCGCCTGAAATACTGCGATACGGAAATCCTCCCCGCCCCAAGTCCCAAATCGCAATTCTCAAATCTCAAATCTTGAATTTCAAATCTCAAATCGCAAATCTCAAATCTTAAGTCTCAAATCTCAAATCTTAAATTTCAAATTCCCCGTGCCGTTCAGAGTTTCCTAAACTCTTTGCCTGCCCAAGCCCTGAATTCACTTTCTTTGGCCCGGGCATACCCAATCGCCCGGCTCCAATAAATCCGCGCCGCAACCATGCCCACCGCGAATCCAACGCATAACCAAATCAGACCATCCATGAGCACCGTCCCCCGTTTTTAGACTCGGAATATATAATTCATCCTTCATCCTTTACCCTTTAACCTTTACCCTTTAACCTTTCGGCGTAGATCCCCATCCGGTGCAACCCGTTTTCAACGTAATGCGGGTCCCAACACTTGCCGTAGGGCTGCCCGGTGTTCCAGCAGGAAAACATTTCGGAAAACTCGCGCGCCAGATCGAGCTGAAAGGCGGCGGCAAACTCGGCCAGCAATTCCAGCGCCACCCGATAATGGAACGCTGGCTCGAGCAAATCGCGCACCGTGCCGCTCCGCCCCACCATGTGGTAGCCCATGATCTGGGTGTAGCCCCAGGACGTGGCCAGCTCGCGCAAACCTTCGTCGGGCAGGGCCGCCAGCGCCTGGCGATGGTTGGCCCCCAGGGCGGGCGGAAGAAATTGCGCGTGGAATTCGTCCGCCTTGGGATGCAGCACGCGGCCCAGCTCCGCTCGCAAATCGTCGCAGTGGATGGAGCCGTAGGCGGGCGACTGGCCGGAAACCACCGCCGCCAGATGACGATAAACCGCCGGCTCGAAGCGGGCCGCGCTCGCGTCACCCCCGGATTCGTTGGCCGTCAGCGCGCCCAGGAATTCGGGCGGCGCCGTGGAGAATTTGCAGGCCAGGAGAATCGCCGCCTGGCAACGCTCGAAAACGCGCCCCACCAGCCGTTGCTCCGCGCGCTCACGCCCCGGCGAGTGGGCGGCGATGGTTCCACCGCCGTCGGCCGGCGGTTTGGTGGCGGGGAAACTCGTCCCCTCCAGCGCCGCGAATCGCTGCCCCGGCTTAGCCTCCGGCCAAACTACCCCGTCCTTCTGGACGCCGCCCTCTGGCAGCGCCGCTCTCTTGCCGCTCATAGAAGGAGAGTAGGTCCCGAAAATGGAACAAGGGTAACAAGAGTCACAAGAGTCACAACTATTTTTATCCGTATAAAAGTAATGAAGTTAGAGAGCGATTTTTTCGTGCAAAATTGGAAAACGCCGATTTTTGCCCCTTTTTGCCCCATTTTTTGCCTCCCCTTGCGCTATGATGCCTTCGGCTATGCGCGCTATCGTCCAAAGAGTGACTCGTGCCCAAGTTCGTGTGCAAAGTCACGTGGTCGGCAGTATTGGCCGCGGCCTTCTTTTGTTGGTAGGCTTTTCCACTGAAGATACCCCGGATAGCGGCCGCGCGCTGGCGGAAAAGATCGTTGGCCTGCGCCTGTTCGACAATGAGCAGGGAAGAATGGACCACTCGATTCTGGAGACCGGTGGCGAAGTGTTGGTGGTGTCGCAATTCACCCTCTACGGCGATTGCCGCAAAGGCCGGCGCCCCAGTTACACACGCGCCGCGTCGCCCGAGAACGCGCGCCCGCTCTATGAAGCTTTCCTCGATTCGCTGCGTGACCTTCTACGCGGCCACGATGTCAACGTCAGCCAAGGCCGCTTTCAAGCCATGATGGAAGTGGAGTCCGTAAACGATGGCCCGGTCACTCTATTGCTGGATTCCGAGAAGGTGTTCTAAGACGTGCTTGCGGCGCGGCGGAATAAGACCTGCGGTCCTTCCCTCCATGTGTCGTTCAACCCTACTTGAATGATTTTGATGGCGGGATCGAAGTAACGAATCACACGCTCTGTGGTGGAATGAAAACGAAAGGCAGGAGACACAAGATAGAGCAGCGGAGGCTGGCGTGAAAGCTCGACCCCGTGAAAGTAACCGTACTCCTGAAATTGGCCGCGCTCCAGCAGCCACTTGACGCGCAGCCAATAATCCAGCCCCTGCACGGGAAGATTGATCTCTTCCTGAACCTTCAGCTCGATCACCGCCAAACGCCCGCGCCGCGTCACCGCCAAAATGTCAATCACGCCGCGGTCCTTCGCCGAAAAAGCCGGCACCTGCGGATAGACGCTCTCCGGGATGAGATCCGCATCCACCCTGGTGATATCCCGCAGCAGCAGGCTTTCAAGCCAGCGCTCTGACTGAAGGCGATAGTACTCGGAGGATTTGTCCCGGTTGCGCGCATTGCGCACTTCGAGAACCCGATGCGCGAATTCCCGAAACTCGGTACGGTTGTTTTCCTCGAGCTTGCGATAATTTCCTTCCAGGCCGAAATATATCTGCGGAGAGATCTGTTTTTCCACGCGGGCAATTTCCAATCCGCGCACGCGCAGGGAAGTGAAATTTCCAGAGGCATCCGCCACCAGGTCCATCTGTTCCAATGACGCACCCAGGGCTTTGTGCAGCAGCGGGCGATGCGTCTCAATGAGTAACTCGTTCCGGCGGCGCGGCGCCAGGCGCGTCTCAACGTTTCCGAAATCCAGTGCATCAGCCTGAATGGCGTTGGCCTGCCCCGACTTCCATTCCCAAATTTCAACTTGCACCGCGCGATGGTTGAGACAAGACGCTCTGTGCCCGGTGAGACGAACCACCGAAGGGGGCAGAAACAATTTCAGTTTGGGCAAGGTCACGCCGTCAGCATGAGCGCGCAGCCAGTCCAGCCAAATCAGGCCGTGGGCCAGAGCGGCGTCCCCGGCAGCAGGTGACTCTTCTTCGGCGCAGCCCAGAAACGCCCACCCGGAGCTACCCAGGCGCGCCAGGCCGCGCGTGTACCAGGTGGAAAAGGAGTGCTCCAAGTCCGATCGATTGCTGACACGCTCCCAACGCCAGCCGTGATTGTTACGTTCGAGCATTCCAAGGAATTCTTTGCGAAACCGCCCGCGGTCAGCGGCGCGCGTGCGACCGGATTTTTCAGCTTGAATAAGTTCCCGGAATTCCAGCGTGCCCGTTTCCCGACCTCCCGGCTTGCGCGCGAAGATTCCTATGCAACCGTGGTCGCGGTAGGCAACGGATTCCACGCGCCGGGCGATGGAGCGCGAATCGTTCCAGGCTTCAAAAAGCAGTTTGTTGAATTCGATGGTCAATTTCCAGCGCGCGGACGTCAGGTCAAACAATTCGACCTCTTCCTCCAACACGATGGGGTGAGCGAGGCAACGGATAAAAGTTTCCAGTTCGCGTTGCAGGTCAGCCAGGAGTTCAGGATCTCGACCGGGTGGCATGTTAATGCACCGGCCCATTATAGCCGCAGGAGTTTCGCGGAAGCGAGGGCACTTTCAATTTCAGGGTTTAAGCGCGGCAAGTTGTTGGGTGCCGCACCGGCCCTCAGATCTGCGGTCGCGACACGTCTCGAGGTATTTCTCGCAAGGTCAGCATGTCAAAATAACTTCAAGGGCCTTCATGCTGAATAACGTTACGCACGGGAATGAGAATTTCTCAGCAGGTTCCGCAACAGGCGAGAACTTCAGGCGAGACTTCTTCAGTTACGGTTTCCTCGCAGCCGTCTTTGTCCCACGCGGCCAGAAACATCACCTTGCTATTCAAAGGGGACAAGTGAATGTAGTAGATCGTCGAGCAGTTTTCGATCTCATAAAAGTCCCTGCGGTGGGGGTCAGGATTGGCGGGCGCGCCGGTCAACAGAAGGGAGCGCAACTTTTCCACCATTTCGGCGGGATGGTTCCTTAGATTGTCGATGATCGGTTCTCTTTTCAGCCTCAATTTCATAAGCCACCTCCCGGTTCAATCCCAATTTCTATGAAGTAATACGCCCCGAGTCCGTCAAAAGTTTCACAATTTTTATCTGTCTTTTCGACGTCATTCCCACCAATTATGCTGTTGCCCGACCCATGCGTCTATTCCAGGCGATTTCTCCTCTCTCATTAGACGCTCGAAGAGCCAATCCGTTATCTGTGATCCATTTTTCTTTTCGAGCCGGAGCGGAGGCCAAGTTATGGAGCGGGATATGTTTTATGATTTGCGAACCCGCCTTGGAGAAATGGCTTGCTTCTTCCCAAACCCTTTCGCACCGTTCAACCTGGCTCGAATGTTATTGGGCTTATCCAATCGAAACGCTCCGTTCTCGGGGTGGCGAGTTGGTGTATAAATGACATTGTTCCAGGATTCAAAAACAGAAATTGTGATTTGAGACTTTGCAATCCGGCCAAAGCGGAGCATGGAAACATTTGCAGTGTTTAAGTATTTTCAAGAGTGAGGGAAAATAGAGGAACATGTTTCTTACCTCGGTTGTGAGAAGCGGATGGATGGTCTGCTTTCTGCTGGTGATGGCGAGCACGCTGCGGGTGGATGCGCACCGGGCAGGGCAGGGAGATGTCACTGAAGGAAGACGTCGCGGATCTGCGCTGCGGCGACCCTCACCGGAAGCGGAGCGGGGTCAGAGCCAATTTCTGAAGACCTGCTCGTTTTGTCACGGAGCGGAAGCGAATGGTGGCGCCGCGGGGCCCAACCTCATGCGCAGTCCCATTGTGCGGCACGACGAGAAAGGGAATCTTATCGGCCAAGTGGTGCGCGAAGGGCGGCCGGAAAAAGGGATGCCGCCGATTCAGCTTACTTCTGACCAATTGAGTGATGTCGCGGCCTTCCTGCACTACCGGGTAGCCGTGTCTGACGGCCGGTCGGCGCCCAGGCCAGGCGCGGACTATTCAGCGGCAAAGCTGCTGGTGGGTAACGCAAATGCGGGCAAAGCATTCTTCAATGGCGCGGGGGGATGTTCGGCATGCCATTCGCCTACTGGAGACCTGGCGGGAATCGCCCACAAGTATCCGGCTGTAGATTTGCAAACGCGCTTTCTGTTTCCCGCCGAACCTTACCTTACGGCCACGGTCACGGACTCTTCCGGAAAACAATACAGGGGCAGGATTCGCCTGCACACGAACTATGAATTCGCCATCGAAGATAGCGATGGCTGGTACCACTCTTGGCCCCTCGACAAGGTGAAAGTGGAGGTGAAGGATCCCCTGGTGGCGCACCGCAAGCTGCTTTCCCAATTCACCGATTCCGAGATGCACGACATGCTCGCTTATCTGGAGACTTTGAAGTGATCAAATCAATCCTTCTCGTCTCATTGTGCGTCACTTCCCTCCATGCCCAGAGTCTCGATCCCACTACATTGTTCAAGCCGCCCACCGACACATGGCCATCGCACAACGGTGATTACACCGGAAGACGTTACAGTACACTCTCCCAAATCAATCAAGACAACATTCATTCGATCACTCTGGCTTGGGCTTTCCAGACGCACCAGCAGGCGATGAAGTCGACGCCCCTCGAGGTGGATGGAATACTTTACTTCACCGTGCCTAACCACGTTTGGGCGGTGGATGCGCGGACAGGAAGGCAGATCTGGCAATTCCAGCGCCAGTCGGAAGGGAATTACATCGGCCAGCGTGGGGTGGCGATGTACCGCGACCGGTTGTTCTTCGGCACGCCCGACGCCCATTTGATTTGCCTCAACGCACGCAATGGAAAAAAGATTTGGGAGGTTGAAGTCGCCGATGTGAAGTTTGGTTACTACATCAGCGTGGCGCCCCTGGTGGTCAAGGACAAGCTGATCGTCGGAATGTCCAACGACCAGACTGACATCGCAGGTTTCCTGGACGCCCGAAGTCCCGAGGATGGCAAACTCATTTGGCACTGGGACTCGCTCCCCAAGCCGGGAGCGCCGGGATCCGAAACGTGGCCGAACAAGGAAACCATGGCGCACGGTGGAGGCACCACCTGGATGCCCGGCACTTACGATCCCGAGTTGGACTTGATTTATTGGGGCACGGGTAATCCCCACCCCGTGTTGGCCGGGGCAGTGCGACCGGGTGCGAATCTTTACACGTGTTCCATCGTTGCACTCAACGCGGACACCGGCAAGATGGCCTGGTACTTCCAAGCTTCACCGCACGACACGCAGGACCGCGATGCGAATGAGACGCCGGTAATATTCGACGCCGAATTTCAAGGACGTCCGCGAAAACTTCTGGCCCAGGCAAGTCGCAACGGTTATTTTTTTCTCCTCGACCGTACCACGGGTGAAAATCTGTTGAGCACAACCTTCGGCCCCCAGAATTGGTCTGCCGGACTCAACCAGCGCGGGGAACCCATTCCCAAACCGGAAAAAGAGCCGCGGCCGGAAGGCGCGTTGTTCGAGGGTTCGGGAACGAACTGGTGGGCTCCCAGCTTCGACCCCGAGACCGGCCTCTTCTATGTGAATGCCCACCACAGTTTTCTGGTGACGTACCTCACTCGAGATGAAAAGGACCCGGCCAGCGCGTCCGATCATCAGGGCGGTTTGGATAGTCCTCTCTGGGCCGAGGACATGCTGGTGGCCATCGACTACCAGACCGGCAAAATCAAATGGCAGCGGGACAGACCTCCCGACGGCGGGCAAGTGAGTTTGAGCAACGGTGCGGGGATTCTGACTACCGCAGGGCATTTGCTAGTCACGGGTGATGATTCCGGGGATCTGATCGCGCTCGATCCCGCTACGGGAAAATCATTGTGGCACGTATATGCCGGCGGCCGATTGACCGGCTGCCCGATGACGTATGAGCTGGACGGGCGCCAATACATTCTGACCGCCGTGGACAGCGTTCTGTATGCGTGGGCGTTGTCAGAGAATTCAACCCACGTGGAGAATTAAAGTCGAATTTCCAGAAAGGAAGTGTTTCAGCTTTCGGAGGCGAATTCCGTCAGTGAGCATTGGCTCTCTTCAGTAAATCGACCGGGAGTATAGGCGCTGTTGACGCGATTGCACGCATCCACTTTTCAGGCAAGATGTTTTAGAACCAACTTTTATCGGAGGGCTACCGGCAATGCGGCGTCATTTGCCTGCGGGCACTTTGCGGCGCAGTTCGTCGAAGAAGTTGAAGATGAAGCTGGCCTTGTTGATGGGAGGGGGAGTTGTATCGCCCTTGCCGGCTTTCAGCACGGCAAATCGTTTGCCATCGGGGTGCAGGCTAAAGTTCTTCATAACAGAGCGATCCGTGAACTGGCTGGGTGACCACAGGCGCGGCTTATCCGCATGGAAGGAATCGCCCGAAGAAGTGTAGCTGACCACCATGATTTTCGAGTCATTCGTACGATAAAAAAGTTCCTTCCCGTTCCGGGACCACTCGGGCATCACACCTCCGCCCGTGGAAACCTGCCACTTGCCGCCCGGGCCCGGGAAAGGCCGGACGTAAATTTCGCCTGGCCCGGATTCGTTGGAATAGTAAGCGATCCACCGGCCGTCGGGAGAGAACGCGGGATACACCTCCGTGGCTGAAGTATTCACGAAGGGCTTTGGCTGCCCCGGCTTCCAGCCGGTCTTTTCACTTCCTTCGACGGGCATGGTCATGATGTCCCAGGATGTGCCGGGATTGTTTTGAAAGAGTGCAAAAACCTTGCCGTCAGGGCTCCATGACCCAGGAACCTGTCGCTCCTTACCTTCGGTCAATCGCTGGGCATCGCCACCGCCATCGGCGCGAATCCACCAGAGGTTTGCCATGGCCCCTTTCTCCGCAGACCCGTAAACGATTCGCTGGCCGTCAGGCGTCCAGATAGGACGAATGTTCGAATCGCCCGCAAACGTAAGCCGGGTGAGCGTGTCTCGCTCCCACTCGTACACCCAGATGTCGATTCTGTTCCCATTGGTAATGTCCATCGCCAACCGTTTGCCATCGGGCGAGATCGCGAGATTGTTGTAATTCCCAGGTGTCTCGCGGAGAGGAGTGAATTTGCCCGCGGCATCCATCCAATAGGTGGAGACGTCCGCGTTGATGGCGGAGCCCGCAACATACAAAAGGGTTCCTGAGTCGGAAAAGGAGAATTGTGCCCCACCATTGTCAGGATTCGATGCCACACCCTCCACCACGGGAGCAGGCTGGCCTGTCACGTCCAGCCTCTTGATGTCGAAGGGAACGGCAAACAGGGTGCCGTCGCGCAAATAGACGAGGTGACCGCTGGGCAGATAGCGGGCGTATGAGCCACCGTGGAGAACCGTTTTCGGCTTCCCTGAGAACGTGGAGTACACAGCAATATCGGCATCGTCGAACTGGACTATGGAAGTGCTGGCGGTGAAAATCACATCCTTGCTCCCGGGTAGAACCTGCGGCCAGCGGTGCGTTAATTCCCCCGTTTGCTGATTGAGGGAGGTCAGAGGCTCGGGCTTTCCTCCCGCCGAAGAGACTTTGGACAAACCCTCCAGGCCTCCGGCGGCAAACACGATCGAGCCGTCATCACCCCAGCTTCCGCCGCGATCATCCAGAGCGTCGCAAAGCGTGACCACGGGTCCACCCTGGACGGAAATCTTTTTCAGTTTACTTTGGGCGAAAAAGGCGATCCACTGGCTATCAGGCGAGAAAAAGGGATCGCGGGCACCCTCGGTGCCGGGAAGTACAGTGGCCTGCATTTGGTCGAGCGAACGGACGTAGAGGCGCCGCGTCTTATCCGCACCAACGGCAACAAAAGCCAGCCGCGTGCCATCGAGGGAAAGAATTGCGCTGGCGCCATAGGTGGTGTCCGAGAGAGTTGCATCCGTGCCGAGTTCCGCATTCAGGCGCACCGAAGCCGCCGGCTGCACTGGTTTAGGCGCACGCACCATCGCAACAATTATCGCCGTGATGGTGGTGAGTCCGAGCACCGCCGCGATGACCCACGCAGTTCGCTCGCGATTCTTGCGATGCGATGCCACCGGCGCGGGCACGCCCGCCTGCGTGCCGGCGTCCGCAATCCATCTCAATTGCAAATTGAGATCGTGGGCGCTTTGGAAGCGCTCGTCGGGGTCTTTCGCCAGGCACGTATTCACCACCCGCTCGAAGGCGGGCGGGGTCAAGGGTTGGAGTGAGGACATGGGCGCGGGCTCCGACGCCAGCACCGCGGCAATCACGCTGGCCGTGGTCTTTCCCTCGAACGCTTTTTTGCCCGTCGCCGCTTCGTAGAGGACGGCGCCAAAAGCAAAGAAGTCAGACCGCGCATCCGCTTCCGTACCTTCCAATTGTTCCGGCGCCATATACTGAAACGTTCCAACGATGGTGCCTTCCTTGGTCAGAGGTTTGCTCGCCGTGAGCATGGCCGTGGCCGCGGAATTCGGCGTGACGACGGGCTTGGCCAGTCCAAAGTCGAGCAGCTTCGCCCCGTTCCGCGGCGTCAGCATGATGTTCCCGGGTTTCAGGTCGCGGTGGATGATGCCGAGACGATGCGCTTTGTCGAGCGCATCAGAAATCTCCAGGCCAAGCCGCAGCACCTGGTCGCTGGGCAGCGGGCCTTTCTCCAGCCGCGCCGCCAGCGTCTGGCCCTCCACCAGTTCCATCACCAGGAAGTCGGTGTCGCCCTCCCGGCCGATGTCGTGAAGGGTGCAAATGTGCGGATGATTGAGCGCCGAGATCGCTTTGGCTTCGCGTTCAAAGCGCTCGCGGCGTTCTGCATCATACGTGACCTGCGCCGGCAAGACTTTGATGGCGACGTTGCGGTCCAGCCGCGTGTCGCGGGCGCGATACACCTCGCCCATCCCGCCCGCACCTAATGGGGCGACGATCTCATAAGGGCCAAGTTTTGTGCCCGGGTTCAGCATACGATCTCTCGCTTTGCTCGGGATTTCGCCGGGCGGCTCGGACGCCGCCCGAACGGCTCAACCTCGCCCATCCTGCCCGCACCGAATGGGGCGACGATCTCATAAGGGCCAAGTTTTGTGCCCGGGTTCAGCATAAGATCCCTCGCTGCACTCGGGATTTCGCCGGGCGGCTCGGACGCCGCCCGAACGGCTCAACTTCGCTCATCCCACCGGCGCCGATGGGCGTGAGGATTTCGTAGAAACCGAGTTTATCGCCGGCAGAGAGCGGCATAATTAGTGAACCAGTTGGCAGGAATTTCCGTTTTGGACCACCGGCCCGACCTGCAAGATATACCTGACCCCAATTGAATGCAACTGAGAGCCGGGTTTGCAATGCCATATGCTTCCACGTTTTTTAGATGACCGCGGTCAAGGCTTCGCTGTCTTGCACCATGCGCAGACGGTCGGCAAGAGCATGGGAGCGTATCCGGAGGCGTTCATGAAGGCACGAAGTTGTGCGGGAATCTTTTCAATATCAGCATCGTCCACGGCGGCGATGCCGTATTCAATGGCCTTGGGCAGCAGGCTGAAATAAGAATCGGCCACCAATTGATAGAGCGGCGAATCGTCTCTGCTATCCATCACAGCCTTGTAGCGCATGGAAGGGCGAGGCAGTCCGGCCGAGGTGAATACTTTGTGCAGGCGCGGGCCCAGGTCAATGTGTGCGCCCGAGCGGCGCAACGTTTCCACGATGCAGGTGGCGACGCGTCGCATGGGAGCCTCGGGGCCTTGGGGAAGGGCAAGCCACGGTTCCATGAACGCAACCACGCCGCCCGGGCGCAGGTGCCGCGAAATCCTGGCCAGTGCGGTGGCGGGGTCGGGCTGGTAAAGCAGGACTCCGCGTCCCACAATTGCATCCACGGTTCGATCAGGGGTGTAGTCAGAGAACTCGACGGGTACAAACATGATGTTGCGCAAACCGGCCGTGTAGACGCGTTCCTCGGCAAACTTGACCGCGCCGGCATCCACCTCCAGCCCAATCACGCAGCCGGTGGGCCCGGTCATTTCCGCAAGCAGCATGGAAACATCGCCTATCCCCGAGCCCAGGTCCAGCACGCGCATACCCGATTCAATCCCGGCATCGGATAGCGTCCGGCGTGTCATCGGCTTCAGCAATTCGCCCTGACGAACCAAGCGGCGGTACTCATGTTGCGAATGCCCCAACGCGTATCCGTTCATAATAGTTTCCACCATCCCTCCTTGAAGAAACAAGATCGAGGCCTGGATTGGAGCGCCTCGCCCAACTGCGGGGGTCCCACTGCGCCTATTGAGGATGGGCAGTGCGCCGCACTTCTCTTATTATATCACAATTAGATACTATTCGTCAATTACAAATTGGGTGGGCTCCCGGAAACTTTGATCCGTTCCGGGATTTAAAGCTGCAGGCGACGGAGCGCGCTCCACGCATCGGCCCAAGCGCAAATCAGCAATCGAAAATCTGCAATCTTATTGGATTGCCTGGAGCGCCCTCTCCACAAGCGAATTGAATCCGCGATTGGATTGCGCGTTGGCATCGCGATCCGATTCGGAATGGACGGTATTGAAGGCGGCAATCACGGCGCGTTGATTGTGAGGGTTCATGACGAAGAATGTGGCAAATCCCGCCTGATGTCCCGTGTGTCCCACAAGGGTGATGGCATCCGCGCCCGAGCCGCGCGGGTAGAGGAAGAACGAGAGCCCCATGAATTCTGTCGGCGAATTCGTGGGGTCCGCGTCGACTGGGACAACGGGCTTCCACATTTCTTCAAGCGACTGCCGCGACAAGATCACGTCGGAATTCGACCACGAGCTTGCACCGCTCAGAAACTCCACCCACTTTGCCAAGTCGCTCAAGGGCGCGTTGAGCCCGCCATTCGGCGTGGTGATGCCGGTATCGAACTCGCGGCCATTAGCCACGGCCTGAATGTGTCCCGCGCTGTCCGTGCTAATGGTGTAATTGTTGGAGCGGTCGGCCGCCAGGTGGTAGGGCGAAATGTTGAAGTAGCTGCGGGTCATGCCGAGTGGGGTGAGAATATTTTTTTGCACATAGGTTTCATACGGATCGCCGGTCAGCGCCTCGATCACCCGCGCCAGATAAATAAAACCCGGGTTCGAGTATTGGAATTTGGTCCCGGGCTCAAAGGCCAGTTCTTGGTAAGGCATCATGGCCACCAGTTGATTCCACTCGGTAGGCTCGAAAGGCTGCCAGGATTTGGCGTCGTCGCGGTAAGGCCAGGTGGGCGATTGAAAGCCCGACGAATGGGAGAGCAGGTGGCGCAGCGTCACCCGCTCAATGGCATGGTTGTCGCTATGGACGCGCCGCAGTTCCGGCACGTACTTGACGATGGGATCGTCGAGCGAGAGTTTGCCGCGGTCGCGCAACTGCATCACGGCGACGGCAGTAAGCGTTTTGGTGACGGACGCCCAGTGAAAGATCGTATTGGCGTTTACCGGCTGATGTGCGTCACGGTCCGCCATGCCGAAGTTGTGGGACTCTGCGATCTCTCCCTTGTTCAAAACGATGTACGCCGCCCCTACCACGCCGTCTTTTTGCACAAAGGCGTCAAACATCGCTTGAAAGCTCTGCTCTTGACCGGGCGAAGGAATTGGGATGACCGAACAAATCAGGAAAGAGAAAATGAGGATTCCCCGCATGTTCGGCAGTGCGCATTCCGGCCGTATTGATTCCGTCCAATCCTGATTCATGAGTTGTTTTTCCCGGCCAATATGACCCATCCCCTAACACCTGTCCTCAGGCCGGCAGGCTTCGAGAGAATATCATCGGATTCCCTTCAGTGGTAGCGCGGAGTCTCGTTTTGCAGAGGCGCGCAGGCATTAATCGGTTCAGGATTGATTTGTGACGCGGAGCAAAATTCCAAACTGATCGCGGGCGTGTACGAGCTATCCAATCCTCCTGAAGATGATAGCCCCATGGACGAAGACAAGGTACTCTTGATTCTAAATATTCTGGATAGTAGAATGATCTATCTAGATTGTTATCTATCCAGGAGGCATGCCATGACGGTGGGGATTTTTGAAGCCAAGCAGAAGCTCTCGGAACTGGTGGAAAGAGCGTCCCACGGCGAAGAGATCGTGATCACGCGCCGCGGAAGAGAGCAGGCTCGACTGGTTGCGATGCCCGCGCAGCGCGGGCGAACCTTGAAGGAAATCTTCGACTCGATTCGGAGCCGGCCACGGATCAGCCTTCGCAAAGGTCTTACGATCAAGGGCATGATCGAGGAGGGCCGACGATTTTGAGCTATTTGGTTCTGGACGCTTCGTGCGCGATCGGATGGATGGTGGACACCCCCACGCCGCGTTTGGCCCTTCGCGCGCTTCAGCTTCTTCAATCGGGCAGTATTGGAGTCGTCCCCGACCTGTGGCACTACGAGGTTACCAATGCGTTGGTGGTGGCAGAGCGGCGGGGCCGTGTGTCCGCACAGGTTGTCTCCGGGCACATCAGCGACATCGAACGTCTTGCCGCGTTCCTGGAACTCAGCCCCACCACACCCTCAGCCCTTATGACTGCGGCCCGCCACTCCGGGTTAACTGCCTATGATGCCGCATATTTCGAACTCGCTCTGCGGCGCAATCTACCGCTGGCCACCCTCGACGATAAGTTACGGGCCGCCGCCCAGAAGGCTGGCATCGAACTTGTTCGCTAAAAACCCCCGGCGGAGCGAGGAATCTGCGAACGGGAAGGGCAAGAGTGAGCGGCGATCCTTTCGATTAACGAATCTCCTGCAACCGCTTGACCGGGCAGCTTCTGTGCGGTCTAATTAGGCTTGACGGCGGAAAGAGACAGTCGGCTATAAGGGCGAAGAAACGAAAATCGAAAACTTGACCTCTGGATTCCCGCTTTCGCGGGAATGACCTGGGGTTCGAGATTCGCAAATTGTCGAAGCGGAATCTATTGGAGGGAAAATTTATGCGTAACTTCTCCCGGCGTGATTTTCTGAAGACCGGAATTGCCGCAGCGGTGGCGGCAGGGGCCGGAAGTGTGCCCCTTCGAGCGGCGCGCGAGACGGCGGCGGATTGGGTGACGCTCGGCAAGTCGGGCGTGAAGGTGACGCGGCTCGCCTTGGGCACGGGCACGATGAGCGGTGAAGTGCAGCGCGAGATGGGGCAGGAACAATTCACGCGGCTGGTGCGCTACGCTTACGACCAGGGCGTCCGCTTCTTCGAGACGGCGGAGAGTTACGGCGACATGCACCGCATGCTGGGCGTGGCGCTGAAGGGCATTCCGCGGGATAGCTACCGGCTGATGTCCAAGGTGACCACGCGCGAGGGCGTGGATCCCATGGAAAAAATCGACGAGCTGCGCAAACTTGCCAACACCGAATATTTCGACATTATGCTGCTGCACTGGCAGCACCAGGGCACGTGGCCCACGGACAGCCAGCGCTGGCAAGACGGCATCATGGAGGCTCAACAGAAACACGCAGTGCTCAGCCACGGCGCGTCCGTGCACGGCCTGCCGGCGTTGCGCCGGGTGCCGGACATGAACTGGCTCCAGGTGGCGATGATCCGCATGAACCATAAAGGCGTGGCCATGGACGCCGAGGACTACATGACGCACGGACTGGGCAACGTGCCGGAGGTCGTCCAGCACGTGAAAGAGGCCCGGCAGGCGGGCATGGGCGTGATCAGCATGAAGCTGGTGGGCGAGGGCCGGTTCACCAACCGCGAGGACCGCCAGGCGGCGATGCGATATGCGTTCCGAACCGCCGGCGTTGATTGTGTGACCGTAGGCTATAAGAACACGGCTGAAGTCGACGAGGCGATTGAGAATTTGAATCTGGCTCTGGCGTGAGAGAGTGCAGATCCTAGCGCAGCATTCAGGTTTTTGAGAATCCTTAGAGTTGCCACTTGGATAGGTTCACGCATGGCCGGCAAAGGCGGCAGCTTTGCAGCCGCAGTCCAAGGCCCCCGTGACGGGCGGCTGGTTTACGATTGCGGGCGAAGCCCGCCGGGGACTGCGGTTGCAGCAGCTACCGCCTTCTTCAACCCCGCAAGGTAGCATTTGATGGCATCCTTGGCCATTCGCCGGGCGTGTTCCAGGCTCTTTCCCTTCTTCACCAGTCGGGGCAGCGCCGGCACCACCACGGTGTAGCCGCCCTGTCCGTTCGATTCGAAAAACGCGCTGTACTCATGCAACTTCTGGCTCTTCATTCTTAATCCCGAACGTGCTCTTGGGGCTGTGTAAATGTCCGTTTTCTTTGTGATTGTAAAGGTAAATGGTATCCCCCTGTGGAGTTGAAGTGGATGAGTCGAAAGAGGAGGAAAGATACCGCGACATGGGCGGGGGTAGGCAGTCGGTTAACGCCTTAACCGCTCCACTCGAAAGGAAGTCGGTTCCAATCCAATCTTTCCAGTGCTTTTCATTCGCTTAGGACTGGGTATTATTTCGATGATCGGCATCCTAATCAAACATTTTACGACGAGGTAGAGACAAAATCGGCGTCCGCGCTTACCGGCAGCTTCCCATTCAAAGGACATTTTGGCTTAACTTCTCCATCTGGACGCGGGGAAGCCTGCACCGAAGAGTTGGGCATCGGGGATGAAAGCCCAGCCGCGCTGGATGTGCTTCGGCACCAAGGTGTCGGTTCCCCGTCAGGACGCCCGCGTCCTGTCACGTAATCCGTCTCTTGCCCCCTATTAATTCATTCCCCGAACACTCGACGAAACATCGCGTCCACGTGGGTGAGGTAGCGTTGGACGTTGAAGACAGCGGCAATTGCGTCGCTGGAAAGGAAGCGGCGAATATCTTCGTCGCGCTCGACGAGTGATTGGAAGTCTTCCCGCGATTCCCAAACCTTCATGGCGTTGCGCTGCACCCATTGGTAGGCGTCTTCGCGTGCCGCGCCCTTTTGCACCAGGTCCAACAGCAACTGGCCGGAATAAATCAGCCCTTTCATCTGATTTAGGTTCTCGATCATGCGCCCGGGGTAGACCAACATGGTTTCCACAAGCTTGGTGGTTTTTTCGAGCAGGTAATCGGCGAGGATGGTGGAGTCGGGCAGGATCACGCGCTCGACCGAGGAGTGGGAGATATCGCGCTCGTGCCACAGCGCAACATTCTCAAGCGCCGCCTGGGCGTTGGCCCGCACCACGCGTGCCAGACCGCAGATCTGCTCGGAGGTCACAGGGTTGCGCTTGTGGGGCATGGCGGATGAACCTTTTTGCCCGGGCGCAAAATATTCCTCCGCTTCGCGCACTTCGGTGCGCTGCAACCCGCGAACTTCGAGTGCGATTTTTTCAAGTGACGCGGCCATCACGGCCAGGGTGCATACGTAAAAAGCGTGCCGGTCGCGCTGGATCACCTGGCTGGAGATGGGCGCCGGCGCCAGGCCGAGCTTCGAGCAAATGCGCTCCTCGAGCTCCGGGGTCGAGTGGCCGTACATGCCCACGGCCCCGGAAATCTTGCCTACGCGCAACTGCTCGGCGGCAAACTTCAGCCGCTCCAAATTGCGCCTTGACTCCGCGTACCAAATAGCAAGCTTGCATCCGAGGGTGATGGGCTCGGCGTGGATGCCGTGCGTCCGTCCCATCATGGGCGTGTGTTTGAACTCATGGGCGCGCTTTTTCAGCACTTCACTCAGGCGCTCCAGGCCCGCCAGCAGAATTTTCGATGCATCGCGGATTTGGAGCGCCTGCGCGGTGTCCACCACATCGTTAGAGGTGAGTCCATAGTGCAGGTAACGTGCCTCAGCCCCCACACTCTCCGCCACATTGGTCGTGAAGGCGATCACGTCGTGCTTCACCTGCTTTTCGATTTCCAGGATGCGCTCAACGTTGAACGCGCTTTTCTCGCGCAAGGCGCGCGCGGCCTCGGCAGGGATCATCCCCATCTCAGCCTCAGCCTCGGCCGTGGCCAGTTCCACGTCCAGCCAGCACTGGAACTTGTTCTGGTCGCTCCAGATTTTGCCCATCTCCGGGCGGGTGTAACGTTGAATCATGGGATTATCCGCAGATTACACAGATTTCACGGATTTAGAAAAGACGAAACGACGGTACTGTAATGACTCTGTGCCGAAGTTCAAGAGTAAACCAACTTCGTGTCCTGTGGCTTTCAAATAATTGAGAACCTGAGCTTCCTCCACTCCCGTAAGCAACGAGACACCCTTGAGCTCCACGATGGCAGAATCAAAACAGACGAAGTCAGCGCGATAAGTGGTTGCCAGTCGCTTCCCCTTGTAAAAAATTGGCAACTCGACTTCTCTTTCAAATGGAACGCCGCGCGCAGAGAGTTCGACTGCCAGCGTCTCTTGATACACAGCTTCCAGGAATCCACAACCAAGGTGTCGATGCACCTCCATCGCAGCCCCGATAATGGCATAAGTCTTAGGGTCTCGCTCTTGATTGTTCTTTGTTGTTCCTTTCATCTGTGTAACCTGCGTAATCTGCGGATCAGAATTGGAAGACTTTGGTGGGGGCGGTCTGGCTGGCCAGGTGCAATTCGGGCGAGCCGTTCTTGCGGCTTTGCAGGGCTTCGAGCGCGGTCATGCGGGCGATTTCCGGGTGGTTGTTATTTTCGCTCAGGTGGGCGAGCACCAATACCTGGGCAGCGCCGTCAAAATCTTCCGTCAAAAATTCGGCAGTGCTGCGGTTGGAGAGATGACCGTGCCGGCTCATCACGCGCTGCTTCACGTACCACGGATAGGGCCCGACCTTGAGCATCTCGGTGTCGTGGTTCGATTCGAAAATCAGGCAGTGGCAGCCAAGCAGGTGTTGCTTCACGAGTTCCGGGACGTACCCGAGGTCCGTCACCACGCCCAATTTGATGCCTTGTGATTCCAGGGTGAAGGCGATGGGGTCGGCCGCGTCGTGCGGGATGGAGAACGGCGTTACTTCAATATCGCCCACGCTAAATTTCCGGCCGGCAGAAATCGATTCAAAGGCGGTGAGGCGCGCGTCCCACTGAATGGCGGCGCGCGTTTCCGCCGAGATATAGACGGGAACCTTGAGGTCGAGCGCCAGTCCCTTCAGACCGTTGACGTGGTCGCTGTGCTCGTGGGTGATGAGAATGGCGTCGCATCCCTCGGCCGTTTCACCCGCGGCAGCCAGGCGCGCGTGCGTCTCCTTCTTGCTGAAGCCGGCATCCACCAACAGGCGCGTTTTCTCCGTCACCACCAGCGTGGAGTTGCCGCGACTACCACTCCCCAGCACGCAGACACGAACGCTCAAAGGTTCTCCCGGCGCATCGATCGAGGAGGCGCGCGCTGCGCGCGCCTTTCAATATCCCGACAATTATAAGCCCAATGGGCGGGGAGGATAGGGGAGAAATCCCGAACAGGGAAAAACTCCGGGCGGTTTAGCAAGCCAGGTCGCGGCGGGAAATCTTTAAACCATGGAGAGGGCCGAGGACGGTCAAGGCGATTTCATCGCGCACAAACAGGTCGCGCGCGACGTCGCGCACGTCTGCGGTGGTCACCGCGTCAATTCCGGCGGCAATTTCATCGAGAGAAATGTGGCGGCCGAAAATCATTTCCTGGCGAGCCAGGTTGGACATGCGGCTGGGCGTGGACTCGAGGCTCAGCAGCATGCTGCCTTTCAAGTAATCTTTGGCGCGCTGCAACTCTTCGTCGGGAAGAGAATGGGACTTCAACTGGTGGAACTCTTCAAGGGTCAGGTCCACCACCTGACGCGCGTTGGCGGTGGAAGTGCCGGCGTAAACGCTCAGGCAGCCCGCATCCCGAAAACTCGATATGCCGGAGAACACGGCGTAAGCCAGGCCGCGTTTTTCACGAATATTCTGAAACAGCCGCGAGCTCATTCCCCCGCCCAGGACGGTATTCAGGATGTAGCAGGCGTAGCGTTTTTCGTGGGACTGGTGGTAGGCGGGCGTGCCGATGCAAACGTGCACCTGCTCCAGGGTTTTCTTCCGGCGCAATTCGATGTTGGGGTGCGCCACCGGCGCATGGCCGTCTTTCAGGGTTCGCCCGGACACCTTGCTGCCAAATTCACTTGAAACTAGGTCCACCACCCGGTCATGCTTCAAATGTCCGGCCGCCGTGATGAGCATGATATTGGGGGTGTAATGCCGTCGAAAAAAAGCGAGCAGCTCGCGGCGGTCAAAACCCGCCACGGTGCGCCGCGTCCCCAGAATCGGGCGGCCCAGCGCGTGTCCTTTCCAATAACGGCCGGTAAATATCTCGTGCACCAGATCGTCGGGCGTGTCTTCCACCATCTTAATCTCTTCCTGAATCACCTGGCTTTCCTTGGCGATATCTTCTTGCCGAAAAAGCGGATACTTTACCAGGTCGGCGAGAATTTCAAAGGCCCTGGGCAGGTGTTCGTCCAGAGCCTTGATGGAAAATCCGGTGGTCTCTTTGGCCGTAAACGCATCCAGGTGCCCGCCAATGGAGTCTGCCGAGCGCGCAATCTCCTCCGCCGAACGATTCTTCGTGCCCTTGAATAGCATGTGCTCGATGAAATGGGAAATCCCGTTTTCCGGTTCGCGCTCGTGGCGCGAGCCCGTTTTCAGCCAGATGCCGATGGAGACGGAACGAACGGCGGGCATCGGCTCAGTGATAATGGTGAGGCCGTTGGCAAGAACTTCTTTCTTCACTTTCGTCATGGCTGAAACTCTGAGGTGCCTTCGAGTCTTGCTGAATACCGCCGGGGCCGGAACAGGTCTGCCGTCAAGAAGCCGTGTGTCGCACCTTATCTTTTTAACATAGACTCGGGAAAAATGCCAGTTGGCGCTGCCAGTTGACAACCAAACGTTGCAAGAGCGATGGGTACCCTGCGATTTAGCGACGTGAAATCGTTCGCATGCATTTCCAGATTGGGTCACTCCGATCTATCATAAAGAGATTTTTGCCGGTAATTTCTTTCCACCCTGGATAAATCGTCCGTCCTGACAACCAAGCTGATCTCCTAAGCCGTTCAGCCGATGGAAATTAAAACTGGACCTAATTTCCCGCTTTGGTCCAAAACTTGCTTGGACAATGGATGGCTGGCCCGAAGTCAGCCGAGGCAAGGTGCAAGCTGATGCCCAGAAAGGTTTTTGATATTCGGTCCGTTTACTTACCGTCACGCCACAAGGAGGTTCGCTGCCGGCTGTGGTACGAAGTCACCTCCCTGCGCGACGGATTGGAAAGGCATTTCCTGGTCGGAATCGAAGAACTCGATTAACGGCCAGGCCTTTCATTTGGAGGCGGCCATAACAGCTACGCCGTATACCGGCAACATGACGGATTGCTTCGATCCTCCCTCAAGCACGTCCTGCATCCTTCGGGGCAATGCAACGGTCTGAGCGGTCTTGGCGAAGTTCACCAGAATATAAACCACTCCGTGTTCGCCGTAGCGGGGATAGACCTCCACGCCTGCGGGGACCGGCCCCAATGCGGGTTTCACTCCGCTGATGCCCGTCATCCACTTTGCGGCCGCAACCATGCCCGCTTCATCCGGCCAGGCGCCGATGTAAGTGATGCGCCCTTTCCCCGCTTTGCGCGTGATCGCCGCCGGCTGGCCGTCCAACCATCCATTACTCTTTCCGTATCTCTCCAGCACTTCCACGTCGCTGGCGTGGGCACCCAAAAGTTCAGCCCAAAGCGCTCCTTTGCTCGAACCCCATTTCCCGTAAAGTGGGACCGGATCGAGGAGGGCATAATATTGTTCCACACGGCCTCCCAGCAGATCAGCCAGCGGTCCCGGCTGGCGTTCAGTCTGCAAGCCATTATCCTCATTCTTCATGCCGGAGCGTTGGCCGAGAACCAAATGTCCGCCCTGGCGCACGTACTCCATCAAGTGGGTCGCATCGCTCTCGGAAATCACATTGAGTCCGGGGGCCACCACCAATTTGTATTGGTCGAGCGGCGCGCTCGGTGAAACTATGTCCAGTGATTGACTGATGGCGCGCAGCGGGCGGTAGTAGCTGATGATCTCCTCCACGGGATCATACTTGCGGTTGTGCCTCTGCCAATTGATGGCCCAGCGGCTGTCGTAGGAATGCAAAATGGCGACTTCGGATTTCACCGTGGTGCCGGCGAGCGCCGGACCGGCCTTGGCAAAATCGCGGCCAATCTGCTGGATCTCGGAATACAACGGCACCGGGCCTCCATCCGGCCCCACAATAACGCCGTGATATTCCTCCTGGCCGTTCAGCGCGCTGCGCCACTGCCAATAACTTACCGCGTCCGCGCCGTGCCCGACGTCGTGCCAGGCCATGGCGCGCACTTCGCCTTTATCCAGCGCGTTGTTATCCGGAGACCAATTCACAAAGCCCGGCTGCGTCTCGATCACCCAAAAGTTCTTGCGCAGGAAGCCGCGGGTCAGGTCATGGGCGGCGCCATTTTTGGCCGGGTCAAGATGGCCCTCGCCCACGTAATCATCCCACGCGGCCAAATCTAGATCCTGCGAAACGGTGTAATGGTCATATCCGTCGAACCAGCCCATCATGTTGGTGGTGATGAACTGTTTGGGATCGGAATTGGCGCGGATCACCTCGAGTTGGTTCTTCTGGTAGCTGCGCCAGGTATCGCTCACAAAACGCTTCCAGCTCAGCAGCAGACCGGGATTCCCGTATCCGATCTGGATCGGAATCTGGCTCCAATCGGAATACGTTTCGCTCCAGTAGGCAGTGGTCCAGCGCGCGTTCAGGTTGTCGAGAGTTTGGTAGCGTGCTTTCAGCCAATCCTGGAATTGCGCGCGGGTGTCCGGGTCGTAGGATTCCCTCGCGTACTCGTTGTCAATTTGCCAGCCGAGCACATTGGGATTATGGCCAAAGCGTTGGGCCATCTGTTCCGCGATTTTGCGCGCCAGTTCGCGGTATTTGGGGTTGGCAAAATTAAATTGCTGCCGGTTGCCGTGTTCGGCGCGACGGCCGTTGATATCCACGCGCAACGTCTCCGGATATTTCTGGGTGAGCCAGGCCGGCGGAGCGGCGGTGGGCGTGCCGAGCACGGTGAAGATCCCGTGCTTGCCCGCCATGCTCACGGCCTTGTCCAGCCAGTCGAGGTGATACTGACCTTCGCTCGGCTCCATGCGGCTCCAGGCAAACTCGCCCACCCGCACCATGTGGATGCCCGCTTGCTGCATCAGCGCCAGGTCTGCATCCCAACGCGACTGGGGCCATTGTTCGGGATACCACGCCGTCCCCAGAAGCAGCGGCGGAGGCGCGCCTTCCGGAGATTGACTTTTGAAAACGGCCGGGGCCAGCAAAATAAAAGTCACTACAATGCAGCACGCGAAAATCAACCAACGTTCTCGTCCGGGTTTTTTCATGTTGTCCTCTGCCTATGAATAATTCAGGGTCACCAGGAATGACGATCTGCCGCGAGCGGATGAAACAAGCAGGAGCAAATGTTGCCTGATGCATTCGATAAAGTATGCCCCGGTCAAATGGAAGTCAAGGCAGGAATCGGCCACGAAAGCAGGCGCAAGCCATTGTTTCGGGGGCGGAGCTTATCGCCGGCCACGTCCTTATCCTGTGCTGCGCGGAGCAGAGGATCGATGGCCGGGAAGGTGGGGCAAAAAAGGCCTGCTTGAGAATTTTGGGCAGAAAAAACCAACTGCAAATAACCCGATGACATACGCACAGAAGGAACAGTTTCTCAGGTTACCCCTGTTACTCCTGTGACGCATTTCCGTTTTGTTAAGTATGTTTATCACAGTAATATACTATATGAATTAGTACTTATCGTCCCTTGGCGCTCACTCGATTCTTCTTGCTGCCGGCTCCGTTTCCGGGACAGGAGGAACACCGACTCGTCATAACACTTCGCCCCCATCGGTCGGAACCTGATCCCCGGCCCCGCTCTGGAATTTGCGCGCCTGACGCACGCCCAAACTCTTGAACCGGACTCCGATTGCGGACACCTGGCCCCGTCTTGCGAGGACGCGGCGGTCCGCAAAGCCGTGGCAGATTTCCTGGAGCAGTAATTAGAGTGGTCATCTCCGGGAGTCGATGTTCGTATAACGCAGTGTCCGAATTGCGACCTTGGTGGGGATCAGGGTCAGGAAGTCATAACACCACCGGCCGTTTCACCCTATGGGGCGGCGACGGTTGTACTGGAGGAGACAGAACGAGCCATTGATGCGCCGCTTAAACACAGCATTAACAAGGCGCTCGCGTTCCCGGACAGCAGGCAGCAAGCTCTCCAACCCTGAGACCAAACGCTTTTAACTATTGGGAAGGGTCCAAGAGGTCCGCGAAGCAATGGACGAGGGGAATCAGAAATTCTTGGGCGGTTTGGAGTATCACATACCTGGCACATTAACCTCAATAAAGCCTCCTCAGGTCAAGCAGCAGAGCTTGCAAGTAGTTGAAGCGTAGGCAGAAAAATGGTGGACCTGGGGAGGATCGAACTCCCGACCCCCTGGTTGCAAACCAGGTGCTCTCCCAGCTGAGCTACAGGCCCGCAGGAAAAACAAAACGCGAAAATCGCAAATCTCAAGCCAGCAAGGTTACAGGCGTCGGAAATAAAATCCACGAGTAATTCCGGCAGCCCTCCCTCAAAAGATGGCCGCATTAATTCTGAGGGCGAATTTCCCAATCGTCAAGGCACGATCTGGGGCAACGTGGTTCATTGGCGGCGTGCAACCCAGGCGGACTCTCAGGGCCCCCGCTCGAACAGGTCCGGCCGGGACAAGGCAAGCCCGCCATGTCCCCGATAAGACCCGTCGATAAGCAGTAGCACCAGAAATTAGTTGCTATTAGTGCATTCTGTTTGTATATTGTTTTTTCAATTCTTTTCAAGAGGATATTCTCACAGGGACTGGCAACCTATGATGGAAGTATCCCCATGCCGAAAATGTGGGTCCACCAAGACGGGATCCGCCCGCCATGGGTTTATGTACAATATCGCCCGACTATTCGGATTCCGGTTGCGGCGATGCGGGGGGTGCCACCGATTGCGGCTGATCGCTCGCAACCGCGCGGCCGAACCTGAAGTGATGCGAAGTGCCCCGGTCAAGCTATCCTCACCCGCGCTTCCGAAGAACTCCCCTGTTTGTCCTTATTGCGGCAGCGACGATTTTCGACGATCGCGCCGGCGCTGGTACGATCATCTGCTGAAGCGCCCAAAAATGGCGCGCTGCCGGCAGTGCCGCCGCCGCTTTCCCAGTGACTCCATTCCCCGCGCCAAAGACGTCGCTACGATGCTGAAGTCGGCCTGATACCCTTGGTCTTCTTCTGCTTTCACGGTTGTAATATCTGTGTTCCAACTTGCAATTCCAGGTTGTCAAGCGGGAGAAGAAGACGGTGGCACCAAATTGGTGGGCCTGGGTAGAGTTGAACTACCGACCTCACCCTTATCAGGGGTGCGCTCTAGCCACCTGAGCTACAGGCCCAATCGGTTATCGCAGACAAACCCGCCCTTGTGTCCCACAGTAACAGGTTCAAGCTGCCTGCGAATCTTTAAGTATATGCAGAGGATTCAGACTGCGCAAGTCTTATCCGCAATCCTTTCCGCAGGATTATAAATGGCCCACTCGCGCCCAACTGTTCCTTCCGACACCCTCCTCTTGACCCGGGGGTTTATGCTTAAGGGTCCGATTTAATGGAGGTTCGATGACAAAGATCCCGCCTCGCGCAAGTTGGCTCCCGCAAATCTGCGGAGGGTTGGCGCTCGTGTTTTTTGCGGCGCCGATAGCCCAAGCGTGGGACAAGGGGAAGCTCTCGGACTACCATGAGCGGCGCGCCCGCTTGGTGCACGAGACTGGAGACGGTGTGGTAGTGCTGTTCGGCTACAGCGAAGACGAAATCGCCATTTCCACCACCACGTTCCGCCAAAACGAAATGTTTTATTACCTTACCGGATGGAATGAGCCCGACGGCATTCTTCTTCTGGTTCCCAATCCGGCTGCTGCTGCGGGACGCAGATCGAGCGGGGAAATCGGCAAGGAAATTTTATTTATTCCTTCTCACGATTATAGTGAAGAGAAATGGACGGGGCCGAAACTCGGTCCGGATGACCCTGCCGCTCCCGCGCGCACAGGGTTTCCGACGGTTAAAAGCGCTTCACTTTTTCCCGCCGCGCTCCAGGAAGCCCTGAAAACCTTTCCCAAAATTTATACCGAACTCACCCCGCAACCGGAGAGCGGCGAGGACAATTTCATCAAGGAGATGGTGGCCAAGCTTCACCAACTTGCGCCGCTTACCACTTTCGCTGACCTTCGCATGACTCTTACGCGAATGCGAATGGTGAAGTCACCGGCGGAGCTCGAATTAATTCGCAAAGCCGTGGAAGCCTCCGTGGACGCGCACCTGGCGGCGATGAAGGCGGTCCATCCGGGAGTTTGGGAATATGAAATCGCGGCGTTGATGAACTACGAGTACGCGCGCCGCGGATGCGAGTGGCCGTCCTATCCGCCCATTGTCGGCTCCGGCTTTTTTTCCACCGTCCTGCATTACGATCAGGACGAGAATCAAATGAAGAATGGGGACGTGGTAGTGATGGACGTGGCCGGATCTTACAGCGGCTACGCCAGCGACATCACACGTACGCTCCCTGTAAACGGCCACTTCACCGCGCGGCAGCGCGAGATTTATGAAATTGTTCTGGGCGCCCAAAACGCGGTCCTGGCCGCCGCCAAGCCCGGCATGTCGCTCAGCCGCGGTGAACCCAACAGTCTTCAGTCGATTGCCTACAACTACATCGACACGCATGGAAAAGATTTGCAGGGAAATTCGCTGGGCCAATATTTCATTCACGGGGTCGGCCACCACATCGGCTTGAATGTTCACGACCCTGCTGTTTACGACCTGCCCCTCCAGGCCAACATGGTGATCACCGACGAACCCGGAATTTACATCCCCGAAGAAAAAATCGGCGTTCGAATTGAAGACGATGTCCTGATCACCCCGGACGGAGCGGAAGTCTTGTCGCGCCGGCTCCCGCGCACCGTCGATGAAATTGAAAAGTTGATGGCACATTGACAGGCGGTCATGGAACGGCCTTCATGGGGGCGCACGCCTTCCCGTTGAGACGCTTTTTTCGGGCAAGGATGAAGTCTAAAAAAAGAAATTCGGGGAAAATGACTCCAAAGGTTTATTTTTATTATATAAGAGAGGGAAGAGAAGAGGGGCAGCCCGCCGAAGGTGAGGCCGCTCCGGGATGTGGATGGCCGGCGCCGCAGAGATTAATTCAAGGAGGCCGCAGCTTGTGGTAGGCGATACGCTGGTTTGTCTGCTGGCGGGTGGCGAAGGCGAGCGCCTGATGCCGCTCACGCGCGACCGGGCCAAGCCCGCCGTTCCTTTCGGCGGAGTCTACCGGATTGTGGACATCACTCTCTCCAACTGCATCAATTCCGGCCTGCGTCGAATCTTTGTCATCACGCAATATAAAGCCCTTTCCCTCAACCGTCATATCCGCGAAGGTTGGACGATTCTGGCCAACGAGTTGGGCGAATTCGTCAACGTTCTCCCACCCATGAAGCGCGTGGGGGCTTCCTGGTACCAGGGGACCGCGGACGCGATGTACCAGAATCTTTACTCGGTGGGCAGCGAGGATTGCAAGTACGTTTTGATCCTTTCCGGTGATCACGTTTACAAAATGAATTATCAATTGATGTTGAATCAGCACGCCGCCGCCGGCGCCGAGCTCACCATCGGCACCCTGGAGTTTGATCTTTCCGAGGCTTTTCGGTTCGGTGTGGTCGAGATCGACTCCAACCGCCGCATCATCGGCTGGGAGGAAAAACCAAAATCCGCCCAGCCTTCGCCCAACAATCCCAACAAGTGCAACGTCTCCATGGGAATCTACTGCTTCAATCGCGACCTGTTAATCGAGGCTCTGATGGCCGATGCGGAGGATCCGAACTCCAGCCACGATTTCGGCAGGGACGTGGTGCCCAAGCTCCTCGACAAGCACAAAGTCTATTCTTACAATTTCGTGGATGAGAATCAGACCGAGGCCAGATACTGGCGGGACATCGGCACCATCGAGGCCTACTACGAGGCCAATTTGGACCTGGTGGCGGTGTCGCCGGTTTTCAATCTCTACGATCACCATTGGCCCATGCGCACCTACCAGCGCCAGTATCCCCCCGCCAAATTTGTTTTCGCGCAGGAGGGCCGCCGCATGGGCGTGGCCATCGATTCGATCGTTTCCATGGGATCCATCATCTCCGGCGGGCGCGTCACCAACTCCGTGATCTCGCCCGACGTCCGCGTGAACAGTTACACCGAAATCGAAAACTCCATCCTGTTTTCCCACGTGCACATCGGCCGCTATTCCCGCATCCGCCGCGCCATCATTGACCGCCACATCCATATCCCCGAACGGACTGAAATCGGTTTCGACCTGGAAGACGACCGCAAGAAGTACTTTGTCTCCGACAGCGGCATTGTCGTGGTGGTCCCCGAGCAAAGAATGTTCGAGGAGCCGGAGTAGAAGGATTGAGTGGTGGGCTGATCGGGCCATGGGGCCATTGTCGAAAACCTGTCTCTGTCATTTTTTGAAATCAATTTCCCCAGCTTCTGAGCGACCCTCGCAAGCCTGCCTTCCTCGGCGCTGTGGTAGAATCTTCAGTTTACAAATTGATTAGAGGAGCTTTGCTTATGGCGGAGATTGATCTGATTGTGGGCCGGGAAATCCTTGATTCGCGCGGGAACCCGACGGTGGAAGCGGACGTCCACCTTCGCGACGGTTCATTTGCGAGGGCGTCCGTGCCCTCCGGTGCGTCCACGGGCGAACACGAAGCCGTCGAGCTGCGCGACGGAGACAAGAAGCGATATCAGGGCAGAGGCGTACTCCAGGCGGTCGAGGCGATAAACACCGTTTTTGCCCGCGAGCTCGGCGGGCGCGATGCCGGCGAGCAGTCGCGCATTGACGGGCTGATGATTGCGCTGGACGGAACGCCCAACAAAGGCAAGTTGGGCGCCAATGCCATTCTGGCGGTTTCCATGGCCGTTTGCCGCGCCGCCGCCCGCTCCGCCCATCTGCCGCTCTACCGCTATCTGGGCGGGCTGCAGGCGCGCCGCCTTCCCGTGCCCATGATGAACATCCTGAACGGCGGCGTGCACGCGGACAATACCGTTGATTTCCAGGAATTCATGATCATGCCGGTCGGCGCTGAGACATTCTCTGAAGCGTTTCGCATGGGCGTTGAAACTTTTCACACGCTCAAGAAAGTTTTGAAGGAACGCGGCTACTCGACCTCGGTGGGCGATGAAGGCGGGTTCGCGCCCAGTTTGAAATCGAATGGGGAGGCGGTGGAGCTGATCCTGGAAGCCATCGAGAAGGCCGGCTTTTCTCCCGGGCACGACATCTGTCTGGCGCTCGACCCGGCCGCCAGCGAAATGTACGATGGCGGCAAATACGTTTTCTATAAGTCCGACAAATCGAAGAAATCCGCCGAAGAAATGGTTAAGCTCTATGCCGACTGGGTAAATCACTACCCGATTATTTCGATTGAAGATGGGTTGGCTCAGGACGATTGGGAAGGCTGGAAGATTCTTACCGATGAATTGGGCGGCAAAGTGCAACTGGTGGGCGACGACATTTTCGTGACCAATACGGATAGGCTGGAGCGTGGCATCGAGGAAGGTGCGGCCAATTCCATTTTGATCAAATTGAATCAAATCGGAACGGTGACGGAAACCATTGCCGCCATCGAGCTGGCCCGCCGCAACGGTTACACGGCGGTGGTCTCGCACCGCTCGGGAGAGACGGAAGATGCCTTCATCGCCGATTTCGCCGTGGGGCTGCACACCGGCCAAATCAAAACCGGCTCCGCCAGCCGCACCGACCGAATCGCCAAATACAATCAGCTTTTGCGGATCGAGGAGGAGCTCGGCGATTCCGCGGAGTTTCTGGGGAAAGCGGCGGTGAAGTGCGCACAGGAAAACAGGAATTAGCACCTAAGCTTTAAGTTTCTGTCCGAAACGGGCAGAAAATTGAGTTACGATGCCGGGCTGAAGGCAAGCTGGGGAATGAGGACCAGCACTTTGAGCTTCAGGGCGGCGGTGATGATTTCTTTGCCGAAGTGGGTGAGGTATTCGCAGTAGGTGTGATCCACTTTCTTGATGAATCCGTGGAGGCGCAGAGATTTCAAAAGGCGCGGCATCTGGCCGGTGGTTTTCTCGGGCAAGTGGTCGCGCAGGGTTCGGTTTTGCAAACCACGGAGGTTGAACTCGCCGCGGGCGAAGGCGGGCAGGAATTTGCGACAGGTGGGGTCACAGCATGAAGCCTTTTGCGTAACAATGCCGTGCCGGCCCTTCGCGTCCCACCCAACGGCCACGGGCCTCGCGACTTTCCGGCTCCAATACCGCGGCAATGATATAATTTCCGCGAAGCACATTCGGCATTCACCCCCGCACCTCGTCCGACGGTGTTAAGCGTGCTGACATGAAATCCCTGGAAGAATATCTTGAACTGGCGGCGCAGAATCACGGCCACATGTGTCCGGGCCAGGTGCTGGGAGTGCGCATGGCGATGCGGGGGCTGAAAGAGTTGGGCATTGATGACCCGGTGGGGCAGCGCCGGCGGCTGGTGACTTACGTGGAGATCGACCGCTGCGCCAGTGATGCCGTGAGCCTGGTAACGGGTTGCAGATTGGGGCGACGCTCGCTGAAGTTCCGGGATTTTGGCAAAGTGGCGGCCACTTTCGTGGACCTCAAAGCCCGCCGCGCCGTGCGCGTGGCGGCTCGCGACGATTCGCGCGCCCAAGCCAAGGCCATGTTTCCGGAGCTGGCCGACCCTCACCGGCAACAACTCCAGGCCTACAAAGTTATGGACGACGCCGAGCTGTTCAAGATTCAACCAGTGCAGGTCAACCTCAAAGAAGAAGACCAGCCCGGCCGGCCGCGCTCCCGCGTGGCCTGCGAGCAGTGCGGCGAGGGCATCAACGATGGCCGCGAGCGGCACCTTGGGAGCCGCGTCCTGTGCCGTCATTGCGCGGGCGAGGGCTACTACCAACAAATTGCCGAATGACGATTGTCGATTTTCGATTGCCGGATCCCACAGCCGAGGAAGTGTTGGTCCCCCGGGCTGAGCGCTGACCGCTGCAGGCTCTATTATTCAATCGGCAATCGACAATCGAAAATCGACAATTAAAAGAATGTCCGACTATCCCGACATCATTCATGGCGCCCAGCCCGGCCAATTAATTCACCGGCCCACTCTATTCCCCCTGGCAACTTATGTGATCCTGGGGCTGAATTTCTTCGTCTTCCTTTTGATGACTTTCGTCGATGCCACCTCCCACCCTCCTCTCCGCGATTTGATCACGCGGACGTTTTCCGGATTCAACGCCGATCCCGAATTTATTCTTCGTTTCGGGGCATCCTTTGGGCCGTACACGCGCCGGGGAGAATACTGGCGTCTGGTGATGCCGATGTTTATCCACATCGGCCTGCTCCATTTGGCGATCAACAATTATTCGCTTTATATCCTCGGCCGGCTCCTCGAGCCCATCTACGGATACGGCCGCTTCGCCTTTCTCTACGTGGCCACAGGGATTGGAAGCGCGTATTTGTCCATGAGCATGACCCACAACGTTTCGGCCGGGGCCTCGGGTGCGATTTTCGGCATTGCCGGGGTGATGCTGGTGGCGGGCTATCTCCATCGCGGATCAATCCCGAGGCAATGGGGACGGGCTTTTGGCAAAGGAATCCTCCCCATCATCGTGCTGAATCTGGCCCTGGGCGGCGCGCTGCACCAGTGGGTGGACAACTGGGCCCATCTGGGGGGGTTGGTGAGCGGAGTGCTATTGGCCCTCATCATTGCGCCCCCCAAACGGGAGTATGTTCCCGGGCAGCCTATGGAAGAGCCCTCCCAGGCGATGGCCGCCATTCCGGTAATTGTGGTGGTTGTGGCCATGGTTGCCACGGCAGTGAACTACCGGACAAATACCGTGTTGACACGTTTGCTCCGTGAGGGTGAAGTTTTTCACGCCTTAAAACGCGACGATTGGGCAATGCAACGTTTTCAAGCTGCCGCCACCCGGGCTCCACGTGACGAGCGCCCGCACCAGATGCTCGGCGCTTTGTACCTGGGGGAAAAGAAATGGGCGGACGCTATCCGCGAATTCGAACTCGCAGATCGATTGGGTTCGATGACGCTCGCGCCCCAATTAGGATTGGCTCAGGCCTACATGGAGTTGGGCAATTCGGCCAAGGCGCAGGATTATCTTGACGCCATCGAAAAGGATTTTCCCCAAACCGCCCAAGCGCAATACGAGGTGGCTGCCCTCTATTCGCAATACAAGTTCTATGCCCTGGCCATCTCACATTTCAATACCGCGTTGCGCCTGGATCCCGGCATGGCGGAGGCTCAAAACGACCTGGCCTGGCTTTACGCCACCTGCGACGATCCGAAATTCCGGGACCCCAAAGCTGCCATCGAGCACGCCCGCCGCGCCGTGGAGTTGACGCACTGGACGCAGCCCAACATCATTGACACCCTGGCCGAGTCGTTATACGCCAACCAGAACTACGCGGAGGCGGTGAACGTGCAGACCAAAGCCCTGGCGCTTCAGCCGCACAACCGGGTTTTTGCTGAACATATGGCGCGCTACATGGCGGGTGCGAAAACCCAAGCGGAAAAGTAGAGTGGTTCTTAAGAAATGCAAAATCAAGAATCATGAACTAAAAAGAAGATTTGAACGGCGCGAGAAAATTTTTATTGGTGTTCATTTCCAATTTATAATTTCCAATTCCGAATAGTCTTCCCCGAGGTGGATTTGTGAAACGACTGACGAAGATTCTTGGCATTTTGGTGCTCGTGCTTGTGGTGCTTTTGGCTGTGGCCATTACCTTCACCATTGGCTGGCGGCCATTTATCGGGCCCCGGACGCGCACGCTGACCGACCGCAAATTCGAGAGCACGCCGGAACGCCTGGCGCGCGGCAAGTATTTGGTCGAGGCGGTGTCCCCCTGCATGAGTTGCCACTCGCCCCACGATTGGACCAAGCACGACCCGCCCATCCTCCCCGGTATGGAAGGCGCCGGACAGGACATGTCGTCCTTACTCAAGGATTTGCCCGGACGCATCGTGGCGCCCAACCTCACTCCTGACCCGGAAACGGGCGCGGGCAATTGGAGCGACGACATGCTGGCGCGCGCCATCCGCGAAGGCATCGGCCACGACGGCCGCGCGCTCTTTCCCATAATGCCCTATGAACGATTTCGCACCTATTCCGATGAGGACGTCGCCTCCATCGTCGTCTATCTCCGGTCGCTTCCCCCGGTTCGCAATCCGCTGCCCAAGACAGAAATCATATTTCCGGTTAAATACCTGATCCGCAGCATGCCGCAGCCCATCACGGAACCCGTGCCTTCGCCCGATCTCTCTACCCCACTAAAGCGAGGCGCGTTTATGACAAACGTCGCTGTGTGTGCCGACTGTCATACTCCCCAGATCCAGGGTCAATACCTTAAGGGTATGGATTTTGCCGGTGGGTTCGTTCTCGATGGCCCGTGGGGCTACGTCGCCAGCGCTAACATCACACCAGACCCCAGCGGAATTCCTTATTATGACGAAGCCCTCTTTGTGCAGACCATGCGCACGGGATACGTGAAAGCGCGCGAGTTGAAACAGATCATGCCCTGGGAAGTTTACTGCAACATGACGGACGAAGACCTGAATGCCATCTTTGCTTATTTGAAGACGGTGAAACCGGTCCATCATCGCGTGGATAATTCCGAGCCCCCGACCATGTGCCCCCTCTGCAAATCTGCGCACGGCGCGGGCGACCAGAACAAAGCAGACTGAGCCGGTTGTAAATAGCCGCGCAACAACACTGCGGCGAAGAACCAATAGTAATAGCGAGAGACTCGGCTAAACTTTCGAGTGGGTCACGCGCACGGAGGGCAGGCCGTCGGGCTCGTCGATTAATTCGATGTCGTGGAAAATGTTCGGGCTTTCCTTTTTGAAAACGCGGCAGATTTCAACGGCCAGCAATCGGATTTCGGTGTCGGCGTGAATGCTTCCGCGCAGCTCGAGGAAGTGCCGCCAGGACCGTGAATTCCCGGTGACAAAGATTTTCGTTTCGCAGGCGTTGGGCAGAATGGAGCGCGCCGCCTGCCGCGCCCACTTGCGCCGGTCGCGCGGCGTCATCTCCGGGCGCTTTTGTTGGACGTATTCGGTGGTGGCATTGGCCAAATCCACATAGGCTTTGCGGACGCAGTCAATGGTCTGCTGCCACTTCGCGCGCAGCGCCTCGTTTTCCTGATAGAGCGGCGGCACCACGTAGCGCGCTTCGCTCTCATCCACATAACGCTGGGAAAGTTGCGAATAGCCGAACCCCGCCCGGTGCCGCACCAGCTCGTGGGTAAGCGCGCGGCTCACGCCGGTGATGAGCACGTTCCAAATGGCGTGTTCCAGCACGCTGCCGTGCTTGGAAGAGAGAATGTTTTCCAGATATTCCTGATTGGATTTGCGCCCCTTGCCGAAGGACATGTAACAGACGCGGCCAGCCACTTCATTCAAAACTTCGGCGGCCACCGGCGTGTCCGTGGTGAACGTCATGCCTTCGTCATCGAGGAAACGCGCCAACTCTTCCTGGACCACCGCCTGGCGTCCGAGCAAGTAGACTTTCGCCTTGGTGATGTAGGGATCGGGCATTGGCTGTATTTGATTTGGGTCGCTTGGAGCCAGGGTTTTGAGTGCCCAAGTTATGAGTTATGAAATCCACCGCCCAATTTTCCAGCACGCTTTAGAACTCTTCTTTACTCGGAACTCTTAACTCATAACTCAGACCTTGAAATCCGGACTACCGGGTCGCTTTGGCTTCTGCGGCTGCCGGGGCCGATTTTGCCTTGTTGAAGTCGGCGTATTTCCGCTGGAACCGCTCCACGCGGCCGGCGCTATCAATCAGTTTCTGCTTGCCGGTAAAGAAGGGGTGGCAATTGGAACAGATTTCCAGGTGCAGAACGTCGCTCTTGTAGGTGGAGCGCGTCTTAAACGTGTTGCCACAGGCGCAGACCACAGCAACTTCGTGATACTTGGGGTGAATATCGTTTTTCATGGAACTCCTTCTGAGCGTAAACGCGAATCCCTATCTTAACCGTCCGCCGCAAAATTTTCAACGGAAAATCCGCGCCGAGCATGGCCAATTGGTTCTCATTGAAGGCAGGTTCCGTGCTCTGCCGCGCCGAGGCGCCGAGCGGAAGTATGTCAAGGCAAAGTAAGAAGATCCTGTTCTTAGCAAAGTAAGTAGTTCCTGTGGGCGCTAACCGAAGGAGCCCGTAGGGCGACTGAGGTTAGCGCCCACTGCGCGCGTCAGGGGGCGCTTCCTCCTGCTTTTCCCGCTCC
>DASYZE010000024.1:0-57996 GCA_035946625.1 Terriglobia bacterium
GATCAAAGAGAACAGCATTCAGGGCAATTACGCCACTGCCATGGTCTTTGACACGCGCGCCAACGGCGGGAACCAAACCGAGCAAATGCGAATTAATTCGGCGGGCAATCTGGGCATTGGGACTTCCAACCCCGCCCACAAGCTGGACGTGGCGGGCGATATCAACGCCCTTACCTCCGGGACAAGCACCGCGATTGTAGGCACCAACACGGGGACGGCCAATGATGGGGTGGACGGAATTGCATCCAACGTGGCAGGAACGGGGGCAGGCGTGTATGGGGAATCGGACAGCAATGCTGGTTATGGTGTGTTTGGCTATGCCGGGGCAGCGAGCGGGACAACGTACGGTGTGTACGGGCAGTCTCTCAGTTCGAATGGCATCGGCGTGTACGGACAGGGCGGACAGTGGGCCGGTTACTTTGCCGGGAACGTCAACGCGACCGGCACGGTGACCGCACCTGCATTCAATGGCACAGCCACCAACGCCGTGGCGTTGGGCGGCCTGCCCGCCAGCGGCTACGCGCCCGCCACCGGCTCGACGAGCTACATCGCCAACGGGATTACGCCGCAAACTGCCAGCCTGAACATAACCGGAAGCGGAACCTTTGGCGGCGCTGTCACGGGCGGCGCCGGAACTTTCAATGGCGTCGTGTCGGCGGCAGGCGCGTTGCTGCCGGCCACGGGCGCGGCGACGACGAGTGCGGGATTCAATTCCAACGCGCTCGATCTGATTGCCTCAGTGTATAACAGCGGGACACCCGCGGCGCAGAATGAGACGTTCCAGTGGCAGGCGGAACCGGTGGCAAGCAGCAACAACACTGCTTCGCCTTCCGCCACGATGAACCTGCTGTTTGGGGCCAACAACTCCACGCCGGCGGAGACCGGGCTTTCCATTGCCTCGAACGGCGTGATTGCTTTTGCTCCCAGCCAGAACTTCGGCAGCTCGAGCACCGTGATTACCGGCAGCACAGCGACGTTTACCGGCGGCACCACGAGCGGCGGTGTTCTGAGCGCCACGCAGTCGGGCACGGGAGCGGCAGCGGTGCTCACCAACAGCAGCACGGGCGACATCTTGGACGCCTCGAATGGCAGCGGGTCGGTTTATAAGATCACCAACAGCGGCGGCATTACGAGCGCGGGCCTGGTAATTCAGCCCAGCGTGACGGAGACGAACGGCACCACCAACTGCACTAGCGGGACGCCCTGCACGAGCGCCAACATGCTGGGCGGGTACCTTGGGACGGCGGGGGTGGCGAACCAAATTGGGCTGGGCGTGACCGGCGCGACGATTGCGGGCGGCGGCGGAAATTTCGGCAAAAATTATGTCCTCACCGATTGGGGCACCATCGCGGGCGGCTACGGTAACCACATGACCGACGGGTGCATCGCTCCTGACTGCTTGGGGAACACGATTAGCGGAGGCGCAAATAACACCGAAGGTCTCGGCGGCTACCTCACCATCGCTGGCGGCTTCCATAACTCGGCCTCTGGCACTGGCGACACCGCGGGCGGCTACGCCACAGTCGGCGGAGGCTGGTATAACGGGGCCGGCAAAAGTTATGCCACAGTCCCCGGTGGCAAAGCCAACCTTGCCGACGGCCGTTATAGCTTCGCGGCGGGGTGCCAGGCTAAAGCTAATGACGACGGCGCGTTTGTGTGGAGCGGTTATAACGGCACGGCTTGTACGACAGTTTCTTCCTCTAACACCATCGCCGGCCAGTTCATCGCGCTGGCTCCGGGTGGCTTTACCTTCTACCCGGATGTGGTAAGCGCGGCCCCAGCCCACCCCGTAACCATCACCACCGGCGGCTCCATGTCGCTCCCGGGAAATCTGACCGTAACCGGCACAATTACCGGTGCCAATGTCGGCATCGGGACAAGTACTCCGGCGGCGGAACTGAATCTGGCCAACGGTTCGGGCACGAGCTACAGCGACACGCTTCTGCTCGGCAATTCCACCACCAAAGGTCTTGAGCTGGCGGATAACGGAGGAGGCGGCCTGGATATCAAGACGTTTGGCGAAGCGCTCTTTATCAACTACGGCACAGGGCAGAATACTTACATCAACGGCAGCAGCGGAAATGTTGGCATCGGGACGATCTCGCCGGACGCTACGCTGAGCGTGAACGGAACAGCTGATAAGCCCAGTGGCGGCTCGTGGGCAACGTTCTCCGATGAACGTCTAAAGACAATTGATGGCAGCTTCGCCTTGGGTCTGGCGCAAGTGCTTCGACTGAACCCCGTCGTCTATCGTTATAAAAACCAAAATGCGATGGGCATCAGCGATCACCAGCCGCATGTGGGCCTCGTCGCCCAGGAGGTGCAGAAAGCAATCCCTGAAGCCGTTAGTACGAACAATAAGGGCTACCTGCTGGTCAACAACGATCCGATTATCTGGGCGATGCTGAACGCCATCAAGGAACAGCAGGCAGAAATCGCCAAGCTGCAACGGGCGAGCGCGGCAAAGAACGCGCAGATGGTGGCCATGAAGCTGCAAATAGACGAGCTCCGAAAGGCGCAGCAGCAGATGGCTGTGGTCGTGGCGCGGCTGGCGCAGCAGCAGGTGGGACATATCCATGTCGCTAATTCGGGATCCGCATCACACTCGCGACCGAAGCTAAAGAGATCTGCCCGCACCGAAGTCGCCCGCGTGCGTTTCTAACGCCGCTGCATGTGAGAATTAGACTCGCAATAGAAGGTCGCGCGGGTGTATAGTCCCCGCGGACAGGACCGAGAATTTTCAATTGGATCAATTCCAACCGGAGGGAAATATTATGCGCAAGGCACACTATATTGTCTGGGCAGTCGGAGTGTGTTTGCTAGGTGTTTCTGGTGTGTTTGGTCAAGTTCAAAGGCCTACCCGGGGGCGGGCGGGCGACGAGTCCGCCACGGCCTCGCGGCCGGTGGAGCCGGGCTCTTCCGCAACCGGCCCGCAAGCTGTGGTCCCACGGTTGATGAAGTTCAACGGCATTCTCCTCGATGCCACCGGCAAGCCGCTCACCGGAACGGTTGACGTTACCTTTTCGCTTTACAACGCCGAGGCAGGCGGCAGCCCCCTCTGGTTTGAGACCCAGAGCGTGCAGGCCGATGAGCTCGGCCGTTACACGGCACTGCTGGGCGCCATGCACAGCGACGGCCTGCCGATCGATTTGTTTACTTCCGGCGAAGTGCGCTGGCTCGGTATTCAAGTCGGCTCGGAAGCCGAGCAGCAGCCGCGCGTCTTGCTGGTGAGCGTGCCCTATGCTCTGAAGGCCGGGGACGCGGAAACCCTGGGAGGCAAGCCGGCTTCGGCTTACATGCTCTCCGAAACGCAGAGTGGCTCGACCGCGACCACCACTTCTTCCACGGGAACCACCAACACAGCGCAGACCAGTTCGAGCGGCAAATCGCGGAAAAGCCAGTCCACCAACAAGTCGCCGGTAACGGCGTGCAGCAGCGTGACCAGCGACGGGACAGCCACGGCCAATTCCATCGCGCTCTTCACCACCGCGTGCAGCCTCCAGAGCGCAAATCTGGTTCAATTCAACGGCAACCTGGGGTTCGGGACTACTACACCGCAGGCCCGGCTGCACATTTTTGGGCCCGACTCATCGGATTCCGACGCTCGCTTCAATTTCATTTTAGGGGACAGCACTCCGGCGGCGGTAGGCACGGGCGGCGGAATCCTTTTCTCCGGGTATTACAGCGGGACCACCTCCAAGGCGGGCTTCGCCAACATCCGGGGGATCAAAGAGAACAGCATTCAGGGCAATTACGCCACTGCCATGGTCTTTGACACGCGCGCCAACGGAGGGAACCAAACCGAGCGAATGCGCATTTCCTCCGCCGGCAACGTGGGCATTGGAACCTCTACGCCCGCCGCCAAGTTGGAAGTGGACGGAACCACGACGAATCCGATTGTCAGCGTGACGCAGTCCGGAAATGGCAACGGCATCATCGCCAGCACGGTGAGCACGACCACCGGCACCGGCGCCATCGCGGGGACGGCGTCCGGCAATGCAGGAGGGGTGGCGGGGGTGGCTGGGATTTACAGCGGCGGAGCGCAGGGCGCCGGCGTTTTTGGCGAGGCAACCACTGCGTCGGGACAAGCTGGCATCTTTAGAAATTATGCTGGAGGACCAGGCCTCCGAGTGGAAAATTCTGCGGGAACAGCTTCCATCTTTGATGTTGAAAGTAGCGGGACTCTCACCTTAGGCAATGGATTATCAAGTGCGTATATCACGAATGACGGTACGACCACTGTGGTTCACGGTCCGTTGAGCGCCAACGGGCTGGTGACATTTGCCGGAGGTCAAGGCTTCCCCGGCACTGCCAGCCTGGCTTCCAACATATTTTCCGGGAACGAGGTCGTGAATGCCACGGGAACAGCTCTCAGTGCGAATGGCGGTGGCACCGGATCGATTGGAGTGATGGGCACTTCCAACGACATTGCAGGCGGCAGCGGCGCCGCAGGTTATTTCCAAAATTCTTCTGGCGGCACAATATTAGCCTTGAATGACGGCAGCACGAACGTGATCAGTGTCGATTCAAACGGTTTGGACATTAATCGACCTTTGGTAGTTACGCCCCAAAATGACCCGACTACCGCAACCGTTTTGAACGAACTGGCAAAACTTAATTCGTCTGGCAATCCTGTGCCGACCAGCCCGGGCGATCTGGGTGGGGCAATTGGAATTGTAGTTAGCGGCGCCGGAACCGAAGCGAGCGCGCCGGGGGGCGCCGTGATTGCGGTCATCGGCGTGGCAGGCTGCGTGTTTGACAATACCGCGGCTAAATCGGACTACGTACAAATAAGTTCCAACTCGGCAGGCGAATGCCACGACTCAGGCCCGATATATCCCCCCGGAGGTCAGGTGGTGGGACGAGTAGTCGATACGAGCCATAGTCCACCCAAAGTTTACGTGTTTGGAACTGAAGTTCGCCAGGGAACGGGGGGGAATTGCTCATCGAGCGCGTCGCCAGCGGTTTGCGGGTCGGCCTCGGCAGGCTCGGTCTCCATTTCCAGCAGCGCAGCGTCACTGGTGGTGAATACCACCGCCGTAACCGCCAACAGCCAAATCATGCTTCAGGAGGACTCATCGTTAAGCAGCAAGCTGGGAGTGACCTGCTTGTTTAGCGGCAGAAATTTCGCCGTGACCTCCAGAACTGCGGGGACAAGCTTCACGATTTCCCCTATCACCACCTTCGCCAATACAGCGTGCTTGAGTTACGTGATCATCAACTAGATTGGAATTTGACCGCCAGCCGGCGGGCGGGTTTTGTTTCTTTCCGATGCACAAGAGCTGAAGGTGTTCGCCTGCCGGCTTTTCTGTTTCCGCATCAGGGAGTGTTTTTTGGTCCTACCGGTTACCGGCGCAGTTCCTTGCACCCAGAGGACTGCTCGAATGAAAGTAATCTGAGCGTTCCCAACCGATCTTTGCCTTTCAATCCCACGCTTTGCTTACATTCTGCATCTATGAAAATGACCGGTGATGAGGCGCATTCTGAATTGGAAGAATCCATTCTGGCGAGCCGCTATGGCGTGCGGCCTTGGGCTGGGCGTTGTATGGCTCCCAGAGGCCGTGCTTGCCGGTCAGCGCGCGCCATCCGTTTCCGGCCCGCCGAATGCCAAAAAGCTTTCCAGTGCTTCGGCCGCCAACCCAACCCTCAAGAGCTTGACCGAGGTCGTGAATGTCCCGGTAACCGTCCGGGACGACGACCAGCACTTAATTTCCAACCTGACGCGCGAAGATTTTTCACTGGCGGAAGATGGGCGCTTACAACTCATCAAATACTTTTCGCGCACGCGCGACGTTCCTCTCACCCTGGGCGCGATAGTGGACACCACGGTCTGCCAGGATGAAGCTTTGCCGCTGGAGAAAGAGCTGGCCCAGGATTTTATTCACCAGGTGATGCAGCCCGGCGATCAGGGATTCGTGCAACATTTTGACTCCGGCGTGGGATTTCTCCAACGCTTGACCGGCGACGTGAAGCGACTCTCCGAAGCTATCGACCAGCTTCAAATCGAGGCGCACCCCGCTTCCTTACCGATGCTTCGTCCCCATGGCAAGTTCGACCGTGGCCCCCACCATCTTTATGATGCTATTGCGGAGGCATCGCAAGAATTAGGCAAAAGCCAGGCGGGGCGAAAAGTGCTCCTTTTGCTCACCGACGGTTACGAGCAGGACAGCCGGACCACCCAGAAAGCGGCGCTCGACGCGGCGGAACGCGCCGGCGCCACGATTTACTGTATCAACATGGAGGATCCCATCCTGGGGATGATCCCCGGCGTGGGGACCGCCGGTCGTCCAGTGCTGGTGAAATTGACCGAACAGACTGGGGGACGCCTTTTCTGGCTGACGCAGCCGCGCGAGCTTCCCGGCGCATTTAATGAACTTGCCCGGGAACTCGGCTCGCAATATTTCGTAGGCTACACGCCCACCAATTCCCGGCATGATGGAACGTACCGCAGAATCCGCGTGACGGTGAAGGACAAGAGCTGGGTGGTTCGCGCCCGTCCGGGATATTACGCGCCGGAAAACTGAGGTTCTGAGGATCCGCTCCGGAAATCACCTTTCATCTCGCTGCCTACCTCCTTTTTTTTGTGCACCGTGCCAAACCGTCCGAATGAGTAATTGCCTGGCATTCGCTTGATAATGAATAATGTACGGAGTGCCGCCCACTACCAACTCATGTGTATTGGGGGCAATTCCTTCGCGTCCCAGAAGAGGGGAATCAACCAATGCCTGCACGACCGAAACTAGACGCGTGGTGACCCGCGCCGCCGCACTGGCGTCATCGCGGACACTGTATCCCCGGATCTCTTGCAATCTCGCCAAGGCCAGAGGGGAGCAAAGAATTTCCTTCTTCACAAAGTATTACCGTCGTGGCTTTTTCCGCACACGCATTTTGGAGGGGGTAACTCGTGGTGGGTGCCCCAGGAAAGGAGCCATGCCTTTACATCTTCGTGCTTGACGTAATGGCCGGAGTCCATTTGCCGCTCGCCTCGCCGAATGTCCGCGAGCAGCCTCTCTTGATCCGAGATATAAACTTCCACTGCATCGGCGACAAGTAATTAGAGCTGCGCCCGGTTCGATTCGCCAGCTTCTTCCGAAGGGCTGGTTTCAACCGCACGCTGAACGGCTTGCTCAATGTGTTTACTATGGATACACGTTAGTAAACGAGCAGACCCTGTCAAGAGGAAGGCAGCCTTCCGTGCTCAAAAATCAAACCGGTAGCCCAAAATCATTTTGGCGATCAGGTGATCGGTGCCGCGCGTCGCGCCCACACCCACGCCGAAGTTCACTTCCCAGCGGGGCGAGAGGTTCAGGTCGATGGCAGGAAAGATTTGTTGTTGCTGGTCTTTGAGGGGATCGAAGCCGGTCACCGGGCCAAGCGCGCCGTAATACTCAAGCCCGCCCGCAATCTTGGGCGTAAAGTCGTAGCTGAACTTAAAGTTGGGGGAGAACTCCATTCCTTTACTCACGCTGGGGCCGTGGAATGAGCGGTCAAACGACGGGTTGAAGGAGGCGTACCACGGTCCGATTTTCTTGTCGATAATGGGGCGCATCTCCCAGGTCCAGGTGTCAGCGGAAAAAGCGTGGCGCTGGTATCCAATCTCATTGGAAAGACTGAGACCCACCGGCCAATGCCAACTCTCCGGAATGCTGAAGCGCGGGCGGATATGGTCGCCCACCCAATCCACCCCGTCGCCGCTCCTGGAGCTGGTGAAAATATAGAATCCCGTCTCGAACCAGGGAGTAAAGCCATGGGTGATTTCGATGGTTTCATGAAGCGCGTGATCGGTGGGCCGGACGCCGTCTTCAATATCCTTGCTGCCCTCGACTGTGATGTTGCTGTGCAGTTCCACCATGGTGTGATGTGGTGGAACCAGGTCCGCCCCGTAAACCTGGATTTCATAATTGTCCTGGGCGTGCGCGAAATTCGTGAAGCAAGCGCAAATGATGATAACCCAGGTCCCGACAAAAACAATATCGCCGGTGGATACTTGTGGTTTTGATTTCATATTTATAGTGGATGCGCCATGAAGCCGCAAGGTGACGATGCCGCCCCGTAAAATTCTCAGACAAGAAATTTGTGCAAATAAGGGTCGGCTTCTTTCCCCAATTCCGGCCCGGTTCCCTGAAAATAAATCCCGCCGTCGCGCAAGACCATGAATCGCGTGGCGGGAGCGCTTCCCTTATCGCCATTTGCAGGAGTGGGCACCAGGTTCTTCTGGCCCGGCGCATAGGTAAAAAGCGAAAGCACGTAACCATCCTGCAACCGGTGCGTAACCACGATGGAACTTACGCGCTCCACATCGCGCAGCTTGGCAATTAGCACCGTGATGGTGTGGGCGGTGACGGGGTCAAGGCCTGCGGTGGGCGAATCATAAAGCATGATGCCCGGCCGGCTGACGATGGCGCGCGCAATCGCAACCCGCCGCCGCATACCGCCCGACAATGCAGAAGGCAATTTCTCCATGGCGTGCTCCATTTCCACAAAGCCCAGCACTTCGCGGACGCGTTTTTCGATGGTTTCTTCACTTTTCTCTCCCGCCTCGCGCAGAGGATAGGCCACGTTCTCATATACGGAGAGAGAGTCAAACAATGCGCCTTCCTGGAAAACCATGCCCATGCCCTTGCGGATGGGCCGCAACTCGGCCTCGGCCAGCGGGACCACGTCCAGGCCATCGACTTTGATTCTGCCCGCGTCCGGTTTGAGCAAGCCCAGCGCCAGCTTGAGCAGGACCGATTTTCCCGTCCCTGCGACACCCAGCAAAATCAGCGTTCCCGCGTGTTCCATCCGAAAAGAAATATCCGAGAGCACCTGTTTCTCGTCGAAGGCAAGTGAGACGTGGTCAAATTCGAGGACGGGGGTGGAAGCTGGCTGATCCATAAAGGTTTGATTAAGCCCAATCGCACGGCAGGCACAAAAATGGAACTTTAAAAATTATAAAACGCGGCGCGGGCACATCAGCCCTTCGCGCTAGGTGAATTTGATACCCACCAAAAACTTGGTGATGAAAAAATCAAGAACGAGAATCAAGACCGAGGCGGCGACCACGGCCTGGGTGGTGGCCCGGCCCACGCCCTCCGTGCCGCCCGTGGTACGCATTCCGAAGTAGCATCCGATCCCGGCCACGATCACCGAAAACATGACCGGCTTGATCAGCCCCTGCACGACGTCCTGGAAATCGAGCGCCTGATAAGCCGAGGTCCAATACTGGGCAGGTGTGAGGTGGGCGGTGGAGTAGCTGACGAAAAAACCTCCCAGTAATCCGCAGAAATCGGAGAGAACGGTGAGAAGGGGCAGCGTGATCAACGTGGCATACATGCGCGGAGCCACCAGTTTGCGCATGGGGTCAGTGCCCAGAGCCCGCATGGCGTCAATCTGTTCGCTCACCAGCATGGAGCCGATTTCAGATGCGATCCCGGAGCTGTTGCGCCCCGCTACCATCAGCGCCGTCAATACCGGGCCGAGTTCGCGCACCACCGAAAGTGACACCGCCTGGCCCAGCAGGCCCACCTCGCCAAATGTCCCCAGAGTGCGGTAGGTTTGAAGGGCGAGCACGCCGCCGGTAAAAAACCCGGTTAGGAGAACGATGGGCAGGGAGCCGAAGCCGATCACGTCCATCTGAATGAGCGCGTCGGTAAAGTAGCGCGGCGCACTGAGGGCCAGCCGCAGCGAGGTCAGCACGAGCGTGGTGAAATCCTGCACCGCCAGCACTTTGCGCTTCACAAAATCGTCGAGTCCGCCGTTGCTCATCATTTAACCGGAAACTGAAGCGTTTCGGTGCATCGCGCCCCTCCATGGCACTGTAGCCAGCAGGGATTTTTTAGTCAAGCAGATTGGAACTGATGGGGCGGTCTGGGTTGGATCTGTCCTGAGGCGGGATGGCACGCATTCTCATTGGAACGTTCCCTCTTTCTGTGTTAATTTCCTCGCATGGCGACTCCGCGAAAATTTAAAGTGGGCTTGGTGCAGATGTCGATGGCCGCCGACCCGAAGGAAAATCTGGCGCGGGCAATTGGACGCGTTGAAGAAGCGGCGCGCGGCGGCGCGGAAGTTGTGTGCCTGCCGGAGCTTTTTCTTTCGCGCTATTTTTGCCAGTGCGAGGACTCCGCTGCCTTCGACTTGGCGGAGTCTATTCCGGGCCCCACCACGGAGGCTATCGGCGCCGCGGCGCGCCATGCCGGCGTGGCGGTGATTGCGCCCGTCTTTGAGCGGCGCGCGGCCGGCCTTTATCACAACAGTGCCGCTGCGATTGATGCCGACGGGAAAATCGTGGGGCTCTATCGCAAAATGCACATCCCTGATGACCCGGCCTATTACGAAAAATATTATTTCACTCCCGGCGACCTCGGTTTCCGTTCCTTCGATACGAGCAAGGGACGGATTGGGATTTTGATTTGCTGGGACCAGTGGTATCCGGAAGCGGCGCGGCTTACCGCACTGGGCGGAGCGAGTGTGCTTTTTTATCCCACCGCCATTGGCTGGCATCCGGATGAAAAGGCGAAACACGGCGCGGCTCAACGTGATGCTTGGCAGACCGTTCAGCGTGGCCACGCCATTGCCAACGGCGTTTACGTCGCGGCCGTAAACCGGGTGGGCTTTGAGCCGTTGAAATCAAACGGTGATCCCGCGCTTTCTGCATCCAAACAGGGCATTGAGTTCTGGGGATCGTCATTCATTTGCGATCCGTTTGGGATTGTGGTCGCAGCGGCATCCGCGGAGGCCGAAGAAATTTTGATTGCGGAAGTGAGCCTGGACCGCATGGAATCGGTGCGGCGTAACTGGCCGTTCTTGCGCGACCGGCGTGTGGATGCCTACGGTGGAATCGAGCAGCGGCAGCTTGATCACGATCGCTGGCGGGACAAAGGCTAGATGGCAAAGCGCGGTATCAAAGTATTAAAGAAACCTTCCCAGCGCGCGCGGCCATCCGGACTCGAAATAGGTGGCACGCCCGCCGCGCACGGTTTCAGTTATCCCGCCGAATGGGAGCCTCACGAGGCTACGTGGCTCGCTTGGCCGCACAACTGGCGGGACTGGCCGGGGAAATTTTCGCCCATCGCCTGGGTGTATGGCGAAATCATAAGGAAAATTTCACCGGGCGAGAAAGTTCGCATCCTCATTAACGGCCCATCGCAGGCCATACAAACTTCGCGAGTTCTTAAGCGTGTCGGTGTTGATTCCAGCCGGGTGGAATTATTTCAACATCCCACCGATCGGGGCTGGACGCGAGATTGCGGGCCCATCTTTGTGCGCAGCACCAAGCCGCCGGCGGAAGCCGCCATCATTTACTTTCACTTCAATGCCTGGGCCCGTTATCCCAACTGGAAAAGGGACAACACGGTTCCAGGGTTTGCCGCGCGCGCCCTCAAACGCCGCTTTTTCCGCGCAAAATTCAAAGGCCGTGACTTTGTGCTGGAAGGCGGCGCGATTGATGTGAACGGCCTCGGCACGATCCTGACCACCGAAGAATGTTTGTTGGACCAGGAAATTCAGGTGCGCAATCCGGGGCTTTCCCGGAGCGAGGTAGAGTCGGCCCTGCGCGATTTCCTCGGCGTTAGGAATGTTTTGTGGTTGGGGAGGGGAATTGCCGGGGATGACACCCACGGACATGTGGACGACTTGTGCCGTTTCGTGGGGCCGCGCACCGTAATCCTGGCCAGTGAGGACGACCCGCGTGATGCGAACTACGGAGCCCTGAGAGAAAATCGCGAACGCTTGGAAGGCATGCGCCTTGAGGATGGCTCCAGGATCGAGGTCGTTAACCTGCCGATGCCCGCGCCCCTTTACTTTGAAGGCCAGAGGGTGCCCGCCAGCTATGCGAATTTTTATATTTCGAACGCCGCCGTACTGGTGCCCACCTTTAACGATCCGAACGATCGCATTGCCCTGGGCACTCTTTCCGAACTCTTCCGCGATCGCCCCGTGGTGGGCATCCACGCCGTCGACCTGGTTTGGGGCCTCGGCACCATCCATTGCCTCACACGCGAGCAGCCCCTAGAAACATTGTCCTGTGGCGAGTGACAGGTGGCGAGTGCCGAGTGGCGAGCACGCAGCCATGGAGTGTAGGAATTATCTTTCTATTGGTCAGATTGGCAGTTGTTCCGGCATAATGTCGGGCACAAACATGTTACGCGATGATTGCGGATTGAGATACTTACGGATGGTCTTCGTGATCATCCTGGCTGTTTCAATCTTGAGCGGGGTTTTTTTGTAGCCGGGCAGCGCGCACCGGCTTGGCTCCCGCAGCGCCTCTTGCCTTCGCAAGTTCGATTGTCACAATCTCCAGGGATTATTTTGTGCGGCTGGGAACGCCCGGCCGATCTTGACCATTGGCATGGATCGAATTACGGGGCAAGGTGAACTGAAGTGATCGAATTAACCCCGTCAAACGTCGAATGATCAGTTTGGAAAGGAAATTGGGTTTCAGGCAAAAAAAAGAGGGAGGCTCTATCCTCCCTCAAGCGTCGGGTGTTGGGGTCTAATCTTTGAGCCTGTCGTCACAATTCCCTATCTATAAAAGACAGGATGACGTTAGCTCACATTGGTTGAAAGCACGTCGGGTGCCAAAAATTAAGCTCTATGGCAGCAGGCATAAATGTATGATAACTCCATTACTTTCAATTTGATAGCAATTTTTTTGGCTGCGACATAAAATGTAACAGTCCTGCCAGCTATTATTTTTAAGATTTTTTAATACGGTTTTTGACAGAATCCTCGGACTGTAGGCAACCTGCTTTGATTGTTTTTGCTCTGAGTCAGCCCAAGCATTATTACGAATTTGGGTGGCCAGGAGGAGGGAACTTGACGGAAGGTGGCCGGCAGCGTTTAATAAGCCTTCTGGTCTCGGAGTGCGTTGCAGGTCCGCTGCACGCTTGGTAGCAAGTGTAGGATTTGCACAACCTGGGACGATATCTGTCACTAAATTTCTTTTCAATAGGTTGAAGAAGCAAGCCCTGAGGGTTAATCGCAGCCGGTTAGAGGTTGCCGAATGATCGATATTCATTGCCACCCGCTTCCCGCCACTGATGATGGCGCGAAGACGTTTGAAGAGGCGGTGCAAATGTGCAAGATGGCGGCAGCAGACGGCACCACCCACCTTGTGGCCACCCCCCATTGCAACTACAACTACAAATATCAATTGGAAGGCAATCGCACGAAATTGAAGGAACTTCAGACGGCCGTGGGTGAGAATCCGAAACTGATGTTGGGGTGTGACTTCCATTTGTCCTATGACAACATTGAACAGCTACTCGATAAACCTCGCGATTTTTCGATCAATTACACCGAATACATTCTGGTGGAATTCGGCGAGCATTTTATTCCCGAACAAATCGACAACGCCTTCTACAAAATAGAGTGCGCAGGGCTCATCCCGATTCTCACTCATCCTGAGCGGAATCCTGTATTCCAGCGCAAACCCGAGCTGCTCTATCACTGGGTCAAGAAGGGATGCCTGGCGCAGGTCACGGCAAAATCCTACACCGGCGGGTTTGGCTCCACCGCCATGCGATTTTCCGAGCTCTGGCTCGGACAAAACCTGATCAACTTCTTCGCCTCGGACGCCCACGACCTCGAGTACCGGCCTCCCATTTTGTCCGATTGCTACAAAAAACTGGTTGAGGACAGAGGAAAGGAATTAGCCGATCTTCTCCTGATTAAGAATCCCGAGGCCGTTATCAACGGGCAGCCCCTCCCCCCGGGGCCTGAGCCGATTGATCCCAATGCCAGGAAGAAGCGCGGCTGGTTTTCCTTCCTGCAACGCTGATATTCAGATTATTTTCCGCCACGCACCTGCGCTTCCGGCAATTGAAAGTCGGTACTCTTTTCCGCCCAGGCAAAAACTGACCGCGTCCGAGGAATGGTCTGATTTACCCACTTCAATGCCCGGTTCAGAGCCTGGGACGATCAAGTAGCCTCCGATCCATGGCCAGGAGGCAGTTTCCCACTCCAGCCGCATAACGCTGGTGGCATACTTCATTCCTATTGCGGGAGAGAACCAACCTTCAAAACGCGAGCCGCTGCCGCGCGATGCGATGATTTGCGGGCGAGGATGGCCGAGAGGGATCACGGAAACGGTCAATGACCGGCTGCGCGCGATGGCCGCATTTTCTCCAACCTCCAAATCAAAGGTGGGATAAAAATGAAGCAGGCTGGTGACTTGATGCAATCCCCGCCCATCCAGCCGGTCAAGGACAGCCCAGCATTGACCTTCCAGGCAATACCACGCCCGATGATGAATTATCCCCAGCCGGAAAAAGCCGCGGTGTCCCAGTCGCAACCCCTTTATTCCACCGTCAGTTTCCCACACTTCAGGGAGGGAGGGTAGGTCATCAGGCCTGATCCTGCGTGGTCCCTCCCCGTCGACCAACAAAACGTTGTGGGCCCGCGCTGTGGCGAAATACTTTTCTTGTGAATCCTTTTCCGGGAAGTGGACGCCCGAATCAACCACCACTCGTTGCCCAAACAATGCCAGTTCGTAACTGAATCCGTCTTGATGGTCTCCCGAATGGGTGGGGAGGCGCCCGTTGATGACCATGGCGGATGAATTCGTCCCGCCCAAGCGATAGAGGCCGGCTTGAGGCTGAAGGCAGGTGGTGGGTGTCCAGCTCGTTTGGGAAATTCCGATAAATCGAGCCAACCCCGTCTCACCCAAAATCATATAAGGAACAACGCCAAACTTTCCGGCAAGACTCTTCCACACCGGTTCGCTCAGGATCACCGCAGACAGGGCAAAGAGGTCGGCCAATTCTTCGCCAAAGGGTGCCGGCGATTCTCCGAAGAGCGGCAAGGCGCCGTCAGGGAGCAAGGCTCCTGCCATCACTGCGAGTATTTTGCGCAGCTTATCTTTGAAATCAATTTCATCAACAGTTTTGGCGGTTTGGAAAACGAGATGTTCCACTATCGCCTGCGCGAGCCGCAACTGCGAGCCCGGGCGCGACTGGGTCAAGCGGCCGTTGACATCGAAATACCGGTCGAGCTCGCCCGATAGGATTTTGCTCCCGGCTGCACTTAGTTCCGCCCCCTGGTTACCGCCAAAGAATTTTCCGGCCAGTATGAGGGCGCGCGCGGCGTCCAATCTGGCTTCAGTGGAGCCAAGCGACCGCGCAAAACCAAAAAGAAATTGTGCTTGAAGAGCGAGGCTGCGGTTGATCAGCGAGAAAAATACGGCGTCATTTTCCCAGTCCCGGCGCGCGAGGTCTGATGCAAACACCCAGTTTCGTACACGCCGGGCCAAAGAGGTTAATGACCATCCGTCACCTTGCCCCGGTGGGTTGGCGGATATCCAATGGGCCATCAGATAGCGCAGGTGGCGCGCATAACGGGTGTCGCCCGACATGCGATAATTCAGCGCCAGTTCCAGACCGTAATCGAAAGCATGCATTTCAGCGCCCCACGCCGTGCCATGATGCAGAGCCCAGTCAATCTCCTCCGGAATATCTTCGCCCTGGGCAAGAAATGTAAATTGGTTGGAGAGGGTCCGCTCGCAACGGCCAAATAAATCCAAGAGATCGTCATTCAACGATGGTGTGATTTCGTGCAGGTCACGGGAAAATAGGTTCGGAATGCGCGGGGCGCGCAGGCGGGCAGAGGTAATTTCCAGGGTGCGCGCCGCAATTTGTGGGAACGCCTCAAAGGCCAGTCTGGCCGCCGCCCATCGCAACTCAGGCGCCCGGCGATGGAGTTCGAGTTGGTCCAGGTCAATCACGGGTTGACAGTTTACACTTTAAAGGCAAAACTCGTTGGTTTCTGAACGGGCGCGTTTTAATATACACGGTCAAAGGGCGGCGTTTGTGTTCGCGCGAAAAGTCAAGGTCGATGTGGCGGACGCCCACGGCGTGCGGCCCTGTCCTCTGGCCTGGTTGGACAGTTTTTGCATGAGGAGTTTTACCGGACGCTCTGCGTTCGATGATACGCTCCCGCTGGGTGACGGTCTGCTGGAAGCAAGTTTCCGGGTGAACTTGACCGATCTTCAGTTTGACATGGAGGATTGGTTTTCGAGAAAATTCGGCGAAGGAAAAATGGTGAAATTGCGTCTCATTGAACGGATGGGACTGTAAGCGCCCTCGCCCAACAAGCAAGACCAGAAGCCACTTACCGCAACCCGAAATGTTGTTTGAATGTGCTCTTTGCTTGAGGCTCTAGCTGGGCCATGGAACCCGCGATAAAAACTTTGCCGTCCCGCTCTGATCATTCATTATTCCTAATTCATCATTCATAATTTTCTCAGTTCACTTTGATCACAATCATCACTTTATCGTCGATGTGAGTCCCGTGGCGGGAGAACTGGGCGACGTCCGCGCTCACCGTCTCGACAATCTTCGGGGCTTTTTGGTCCGCGACCGCGCCCACGGCAGCCACCAGGCGCTCGGCGCCATATTCGTCGTGCTCCGCGTCCATCGACTCCGTGATGCCGTCCGTGCAAAGGATCAGCACGTCGCCGGGGTAGAATTTTTCCACCCCGCGCTCGTATTGCGCCTTTTCAAACAGCCCAATCACCATGCCGCCTTGGGTCAGGGAGACGGGCTCTTTTCCGGGCCTCACAATCACCGGCGGCACGTGTCCACAATTGATGTAGTGGATGGTTTTTCGCCGCACATCAATAAGTCCCATGAAAAGGCTCAGGTATTTCTCCGCCCGCGTGTCATTCCACATCATGCGGTTGAGCGCCTCGGCGATTTCATTGAGCGAGTGGAGGTGCAGCACCAGGACGCGCAAGGTGGCCTGAAGGTTTGACATGATGAGCGCGGAACTCACTCCTTTACCTTCCACGTCGGCAATGACCACCAACAAAGTTTGCCGGCCCAGGCTCAGGAAGTCGTAGTAGTCGCCGCCCACGGCAAAGCAAGGCTCGTTGAGCAGGGAAATGTCGAAGCCTTCCACCACCGGCGCCGTCTCAGGCAACAGGCTGCGCTGGATGCCGCGCGCCAAATCCAATTCCTTTTCCATCCGTTCTTTGTCCAGGAGCACTTGGTGGAGCTGCGCGTTTTCCAGAGCCAGGGCCATGTGGCCGGAGAGGGTCAGCAGGAATTCGGTGTTTTCATCCGAAAACGGCCCATCCTTCTTGTTCAGAAGTTGGAGTGCGGCAATGATTTTTGACGCTTTGTTTCGAATGGGCAGGCACAAAATGTTGCGGGTGCGATAGCCGGTGCGCTTGTCCACGTCCGGATTAAATCGGGGATCCGCATACGCATCCGGGATATTCACAATCTCCCCGGTAACCGCCACGTGGCCGGCAATCCCGCGCCCCAGGGGCAGACGAATTTCCTGCTTCTCCAGCCCATGGGCGATCAGCGACCAGATTTCCGACGTCTGCTCATCCACCAGAAACAAGGTTCCTCTTTCGGCTTCTGCCTGCGCCTTGGCCACGTCCAGAATGCGCCCCAGCAACTCCGCCAGGTCCAGGGTGGAACTCAAAGCCTTGGTGGCTTCGATGAGGACGCTCAATTTGTTCAGGGAGAGTCGGGTGGAAGTGAGCAACTCCGAGTCGCGCAAAGCGGTGGAGACGAGCCGGGCGTGAACCCGGAAGAGCGCCAGACGATCTTCCGAAGGAATTTCGGGGCCGGCAATCATCAGAACGCCCTCCACGTGGGCGGCGTGCAACAGGGGGTAGACAGCGAGAAAACGCAAATCGTGCTCCTGCATCCAATCCGCCAGCTGGCCCGGCGCGGAATGGCGCGCATTCACGATTTGGGGCTGGCGATCGTTGATCGCGCGTCCAAAAAGCGGATTGGTCAAGGGTGGTTTCGCCAAGTGGTCGGGCAAGGGAATCGTGCCCGCGGTGGCGCCAAGCTCCATGTGGGTTTCCGTTTTGTCAACCGTCCAGACGCTGGAAACCGACATTCCGAAACGCTCCACCATCCGGGCCGCCAGCGCTTCCATGATCGGCGCGGGTTCCAGGAGTGAAGCCAGTTCCACGCCCAGATCTTCGATTTCCTGAATCACATCGAGAGTTACTGAGGCGGTTCTGGCAAGCGCCGGAGCCTTCCCTTCCTCTGTGGTTTTCATCAACCGCGATTCCTCAACCTGCCTGGTTTAGTTCTTTCGCTGAAAAGAGTATATATGCGTCGCAGCCAACGTGCAAATCATTAATCTTGCTTGGGAAAATCAATTCGCACCCTGGTTCTTCAGAGGAGGGAAGGAGGAAGTGAATAACTCGGTTGCCCTCAGCGCTACCCACTTCCTCTGGTAGTCATTCGTGCTAATTACTCCTATGGATGCCAGGGTGCAGTAAAAGGTTGCAAGGTTTCCGGTGCGCTCGCGCCCATCGCTTTTGCCAAAAATCGAAAACCAGCATCCGCTTCGAAATCAAACGCCGTTTTGGGTAGCGGTGTCATTTGGAATCCGATTCCTTTCGAAGCCCGTCAGCTGACGGGTCATTCCCGCGAAAGCGGGAATCCAGTCTTTCGTCGGCGCATCTCCAATGGTTTAGGGCGTGGATTACCGCTTTCGCGGGAATGACTGCACCTTGATGCGCTCGCGTCGCGCAAAGGACACCATCCCCCGTCTCGCCTGGGGTGGAATCTTATTTTCAAATCGGGTATGATCGGAGCGAATTCAAACTATGAGTTACATCCTCACACCATTTGAAGTCAGCTCGAAAACGCTGGGCGAGCCGGTTAAGATCCGGTTTGTCCATCTCCTCTCGGGCATCGCCACCCGGCATCGCGACTCCATTGATTGCGCCTTTCTGGTGAACGGCCGGAAAGTGCTGGTGGCCATCTCTTGCGCCACGTTGACGCATTTGCGCGAGCAGAAAAAAACCTTCCTGACCGATCAGCAGTTGGTTGAGGTGGCGGCCCATTTCCTGCGCCGAAACCTTGAGGATGGGTTTGACCCATCGCTGACCGAACTCTTCCTGGGTGGCGAGACACTCCTGGACGTGGCGCGCGAATTGAAGTTCATGTAAGCCCTCCCGCGAACCAGCAGCTTCGAAAGTCGCGCCGGCGGTGGAATCCATACTCGATTATAATCAGCACGACCGTTGAAGTGGTGCTTCACCATATGAGATTCAGCGGGGTGTGGCGCCAGGCGCGCCGGGGGCCTACCCAATTTGCAATTCATTTCCGGCGCAGGCGATGTTACCTTGACTGTCCATTTGAATTACCAGATACTGACGCCCTCAGGGCGTTCACCATGCTGGGAGGTGGCGCGTGCCGCGCGATATTTCCTCGCTCATGGGGGCAGTGGAACAAGGCGATAAGTCCGCCGCAGAAGCGTTGTTTAGCGCGCTTTATGATGAACTGCACCGCCTGGCCAAGCGTGAGCTCGCGCGCCGCGGGGCTCCCTCGAGCCTTGGCGTGACTACGCTCCTGCACGAGGCATACCTGGGCATCGCTGCGCAGGGTGGGACCTCGTTTCCTGACCGGGCACGCTTCATGAAATATGCAGCGCGGGTTATGCGCGGGCTGATCATCGACCATTTCCGAAGCCGGCAGGCCATAAAAAGGGGCGGGCAGTTCGAGATTACGTCGTCGGGCTACGAAGTCGCTGAAAACGTCGCCGAAGAAAAGGAGCTGACTTTAATTGGCGAGGCGTTGGACGGGCTTGCCAAACTCGATCCTACGCTTGCCGAGGTGGTTGATCTGAAATTCTTCTGCGGCTTCTCGTTTGCGGAAATCGCCACGATGCAGGGCGTGTCGGAACGGACGGTGCAGCGGGAGTGGGAAAAGGCGCGGATCTATCTCCATCGCAGCCTTAATTCTCATTTGGAAATCTGAAGTATAAACTATGCCAACGTATAGCCCCGATTGGTGGCAGGCGGTGAGCCCGTATCTCGATCAGGCGCTGGGCATGACGGACGAGGAGCGCGTAACTTGGTTGACGTCGCTCCACAGACAAGATCCTGCCTTGGCCGGCCATCTGCGGGCGCTCCTTGAAGAGCATCGGGTGCTGGCGGACGAGGGATTTCTCGAAAAAGGCCCACCTCCCCCATCCGGCCAGTGCGGACTCGATGGCCAGAAGATTGGCGCCTACACGCTGGTGTCGCTGATCGGCCAGGGCGGCATGGGCAGCGTTTGGCTTGCGGAACGCAGTGACGGGCGCTTCGAGCGAAGGGCCGCCGTCAAGTTCCTGAGCGTCGCACTCCTGGGACCCGGAGGTGAGCGGTTCAAGCGCGAAGGTACCATCGTCGCCCGCCTGGCACATCCGCACATCGCGCAACTCCTCGACGCGGGCGTTACAACGGCGGGACAACCCTATCTCATTCTCGAATATGTCGAGGGCGAGGACATTGTTGAGTACTGTGACCGACGCCGGCTTGATGTGGAGTCGCGTCTCCGCCTTTTTCTCGACGTGCTCGCCGCCGTGGCGCATGCGCACGCAAACCTGATCGTCCACCGGGACCTTAAACCGTCCAACGTGCTGGTGCGAACCGACGGGCACGTAAAGCTGCTGGACTTTGGCATTGCCAAGGTGCTGGAAGAGGAGGGCGGCGCCGCGGCAGCAACCATGCTCACGCGCGAAGGCGGAGGGGCGCTCACGCCCCTCTACGCCGCACCCGAGCAAGTGACCGGAGCCCCGGTGACCACCGCCACGGATGTTTATGGGTTGGGCGTGCTGCTCTATGTACTGCTGACCGGGCAGCATCCCGCCGGTCCCGCCGCGACCTCTCACGCGGCAATGGTAAAGTCCATCGTGGAAATCGAGCCGCCGCGACCGTCGGAAGTCGTAACCCCGGGCAAGATCGAAGGGGACACTGCCTTAGCGAATGCTGCGGTACGCGCGACGACGCCTGACAAGCTTCGCCGCCTTCTGCGCGGAGATCTCGATACTATTTGCGCCAAGGCGTTGAAGAAGATTCCGGCTGAACGATACAACTCGGCCACCGCCCTGGCCTACGACTTTCGACGGTACCTCGGGCACGAGCCCATCGGCGCCCGGCCCGATACGTTCGCCTATGTGGCGGCCAAGTTCCTGCGTCGATATTGGCTGCCCGTAGCTGCCGCCGCACTAATCATCCTCAGTCTTTCGGCGGGACTATATGTCGCAAACCGCGAACGTGCGATTGCGGAACAGCGATTCTCACAGCTGGAGCAACTCTCTAGTGGCATCTTTGATCTGGACCACGCAATTCAGGATCTGCCGGGCTCAACCGAGGCCAGGCAGCGATTGGTTTCCGCCGCCCTGCAATACCTGGACGGTCTTGCGGCCAATGCGCGCGGCAATTTGGATTTTGCCGAGGAGGTTGGTGAAGGATACTGGCGTGTGGCCGGCATCCAAGGCGTCCCGACTGGACTAAATCTCGGTGAACCTGCGAAAGCTGAGGCGAGTCTGAAGAAGGGAGACGAGTTTATTGAAAGGGTGCTGGAGTCTCGTCCCCAGAACCGGAACGCATTGCTTTGCTCTGCCCACATCGCCCACGACCGCATGATCCTGGCGCAGGAGGAAGGGCGGAACGCGGACGCACTAGCTTACGCGCATAAATCGGCCGTGCGCATGGATGCATTCCTGCGCCTGGGAAGCGCTACGGATTCCGAACGCATCGGAGCTGCGGCAGTCTATGGAAACATCGCTTTGGCGCACTTGAATATACATATGTATGCGGACGCGGTCCCTTATGCACAACGAACAGTGGAACTCACACGCTCCATCCCCTCCGCGCAGTACCGAGTGGCCCAAGGTCTCAGTTTGCTGGCCAACGCGCAGCGTTTTCAGGGTGATTTGGATGGTGCGCTCCGAAATATTCAAGAAGCGCGGAAGATTGCAGATGAAGCCGTTTATCCAAACGAAACCTCGCATGCGCTCGACGAGTACGGAATATTGCTGCGTGAAGGCCTTATTTTTGGCGAGGATGGGGGTGTCAATCTTGCGCGGCCCGCGGACGCCATCGAGCCCCTTCAGAAAGCTTTCGACATGGCTGAGGACCTGGCACGGAAAGCCTCCGGCGACGCCGTCAGCCGTGCCCGCGTGGTAAACTCCGGAAACGTCCTGGGCAATATCCTGCGCCAGCAGGATCCCCAAAGAGCTCTCGCTGTCTATGACCTTGCTCTGGGCAGAGCGGGCGAGGTCCGGAACAGTTTGCCGATGAGACGGGATCAGGCGTTGCTGCTGGCGAATTCGTCCTACCCCCTGCGCCGGATGCACAGGACCCTGGAGGCAAAACATCGAATCGATGCGGCATTGGCCATACTTACCCAGACAAAGGATTATCCGTCCAAACGAATCAAACTCGATAGCGACGCCTATGTGGTTTCCCTCGCGCTGGCAGATTACGAAGCCGACGAGGGCGCTCCCCGCCAGGCTTCCCAGCTTTACGAGCAATTGCTTGATGAAGTGATGGCAGCCAACCCCCAGCCCCTCAGTGACCTGCGAGATGCGCCCAGGCTTTCACGTCTATATGAGGCCCTCGCCCGCCTCTACCGCCGGACCGGCAACCCCTCGAAGGCAGAAGAAATCGAATCACGCCGCGTGCAACTTTGGCGCGAGTGGGATCGCAAGCTCCCCCATAATCAATTTGTTCTCCGTAAGATCGTGGCACCTCCAAATTGATTTTCGGGCTTTTCACGCTCAACCCAAATCCTACTTGTGATCCGGTCGCCTCCCGCTCAGTAGAAGGAAACCTCCAAAACGCCCGAAGATCTGACTATCCCGAGACGGCAGGATCCCGGCAGCTTGCCGTCCTTAACGCTCAAGGTGAGTAAGCGCAAGTGGCCTCGTAAAATCTTTTATCCCGCCTGTCGTCTTTTCCCCTCCATTTTCGATATATGAGTTGAAGGGCTGATTCCATCCGGAGGTGACGCTATGAGCCATGTAAGGGTATTGGTGTTGACTTTCAGTTTGTGCGTGTTTTTTGCAGTAAACCTGCGCGGCCAGGTCCAGAAATCTACAAACTCGAAACGCGGCGATGTTTCCTCGACTCTCGCGTGGCTAGTGGAGCCGGAAGCTCCCGGATCCGATCCGACCGTTGCGGCCGGCCCTCAGGCCGTAGTGCCGCGCCTGATGAAGTTCAGCGGCGTGTTGCACGATGCCGCGGGCAAGCCGCTGAGTGGCACGGTGGATGTCACCTTCTCTCTTTACAACATCGAATCAGGCGGCAGCCCGCTCTGGTTTGAGACGCAGAGCGTGCAGGCGGATGATCTCGGCCGTTACATGGCACTGCTCGGCGCTATGCACGCTGACGGCCTGCCCATTGAATTGTTCACGTCCGGCGCGGCCCACTGGCTCGCCATCCAGGTGGGATCTGAGGCCGAGCAGCAGCCGCGCGTGTTGCTGGTGAGCGTGCCCTACGCGCTGAAAGCCGGCGATGCGGAGACCTTAGGCGGCAAGCCTGCTTCGGCCTACATGCTCTCCGAATCGCAGAATGGCACGACCTCCACGACTGGTGCTTCGGCGGCCACCACCAACACGGTGCAGACCGGGTCGGGCGGCAAAGCTCGGAAAAGTCAAACCACCAACAAGTCACCGCTGACCGCTTGCAGCAGCATGACCAGTGATGGCACCGCCACCGCCAATTCCATCGCGCTGTTTACCACCGCGTGCAACCTCCAGAGCGCAAACCTGGTTCAATTCAACGGCAACCTGGGTTTCGGGACCACCACGCCACAGGCCCGGCTGCACATTTTTGGGCCCGACAATACCGACTCGGACGCCCGGTTCAATTTCATTTTAGGGGACAGCACGCCGGCCACAGCGGGGGTGGGCGGCGGCATACTTTTCTCCGGATATTACAACGGGACCACCTCCAGGGCGGGATTCGCCAACATCCGGGGGATCAAAGAGAACAGCATTCAGGGCGACTACGCCACCGCCATGGTCTTTGACACGCGCGCCAACGGAGGGAACCAAACCGAGCGGATGCGCATTTCTTCTGCCGGCTATCTGGGCATCGGGACGACGACGCCACAAAACGCACTCGATGTCAACGGCAACATTGCGACCGTTCCAAGTGCGGGTGTTTGGCTCAACCAAGGCCGTACTGCCGGAATCACAGACGAACTGGCCGGGACCGGCAGTATCACCTTTCGTGCGGGTGATCTCGATCAGCGAATGGTCATAACAGCGGCTGGCAACGTGGGCATCGGAACCTCCGCGCCCGCGGCCCCATTGGACGTGGCCGGCACTACTGGGGTCGAGGGGGAGTTGGTCGCGGACGCGCTCAATTTAAACGCGGGCGCCGTCAACAACCACACGGCCAGTGGGAGAGGGTTAACCTTCGGGGGCTACGGGTCGGGGGAGGGAATCGCCTCCAAACGCACGGCGGGCGGAAATCAATACGGGCTCGACTTTTACACGTATTACAATAATCGCATGTCAATCGCCGGGCCCACAGGCTACGTGGGTATCGGCACAACCGCTCCTGGCGACCTCTTGGATGTCAATATCGGCTCCTCTGGTTCCGTGGACACGGGCATGACGATCGAGGGCAACTCCTCGACCCTTGGGGACTTAGGGCTAAAGATTAACAACACGGGTGCGGGCGGGATCAACTGGTATATTGACTCAACAAATAGTTCCAGCGGCTACGGCGGCGGAAGCCTGGAGTTTGTGCCCGGTGTCGGGGGTACGCCGGTGTTAGAGTTGCTAAGCAATCACGTCATTCTTGGAAACAGCGGAGGGTTTACGAATTACGGTTACGTGTCTTTAGGGTGTAACTGTATCAACGAGAGTTATAATACCTATTCTGTGCAAATTTCTAACGTAAATAACAGCTCCCTGAATGGAAAGGCTATTTCGAATGGATGGGATACTTTCAGTTCACAACGCTTCAAGACCAATATTCACACGCTCCGCGGCGGGCTGGACAAAGTAGAGCGGCTTCGCGGCGTCACTTACAACGACAAGTCAAATGGCAAGCCGGAAGTGGGCGTAATCGCCGAAGAAGTTGCGAAAGTGCTTCCTGAAATTGTCGGCTTGGATAAGGACGGGCGACCGGTAGGCCTGGATTATTCGCGGCTTACCGCCGTGCTCATCGAGGCGACCAAGGAACAGCAGCGCGAGATCAAAGCCCAGAGCACCCTGATTCGAAAACAAGAGGCGCGGCTTGCTTCCCAGCAGGCGAGCCTCAGGACGCAGCACGCTCAAATCGTCCAGCTAGCTTCCCAAGTCGCGATCATTCAAGCTTCGCTAAAGGTGAATGGACAAAGCATTCCCACTGTTGGTATCGCAAAGGCCAGCTTGCCCAATATCCAAACTGGACGGGGCTCAAGCGTCACGCCAGGGGCGGGCGCAGGAAGATAGGCATCAAAGGAATCTGGGTGCCCGGCGGCTTATATCATCGCGCGGCGCTCCAGAGGGCAACGCCGTTGAAGACGGCATGCGCGCCATTTAATCTGAAGCGGCAGCCGCTTCATTACCTTACGCCCAGCTTGCGCAGGAACGTCATCATGGGGCACCAGTTGGTGAAGGCGGACTGAAACAAGTTCAGCCCCACGAAGGCCGTGAACAAATAAAAATAGGGACTCACAAAATATCCCAGCCCCAGTGAGGCCATCACAAAAAATCCCGCCACCAGTCTCAACCACCGATTGACATCCATAGTTTTCTCCTATGTTATCGGATCAAATCAGGGAGCGGCCGTGTTCTGACGGAGCCGTGCGGCCGCATATCATCCGGCCCTACGCTGGCCGCGCGTGCAGGTAATACAACACCGGAACGGCGAGTCGGGACAGGAAGGTGGAGGCCACCTCGCCCGCCATCAGTGAAATCGCCAGGCCCTGAAAAATCGGATCGAACAATATGACAAACGCGCCCACCACCACCGCGGCGGCGGTCAACAACATGGGGCGAAAGCGAACCGCGCCCGCGTCCACTACCGCTTCTTCCAGGGGTACGCCCTGGCGGCGGCGCAGCTCGATGAAATCCACCAGGATGATCGAGTTTCGCACAATAATCCCCGCGCCGGCAATAAAGCCAATGATGGAGGTGGCGGTAAAAAACGCTCCCAGCAGCGCGTGGGCGGGAAGAATGCCCACCATCGTCAAGGGAATGGGCGCCATGATCACCAGCGGCACCCGGAACGATTGGAACCATGCCACCACGATCACGTAGATCAGCACCAGAACCACCGCAAAGGCGAATCCGAGGTCGCGGAAGACTTCATAAGTAATTTGCCACTCGCCGTCCCATTTCATGCTGATCTTGTCGGTCATGAAGGGCATATGGGTGGCGTAGCGCTCAATGGAGTAGCCGCCGGGCGCGCGCAGCGAATCGAGTTCGGCGGAAAGTTTTTGGATGGCGTACACCGGACTCTCCTCCCGCCCCGCCACGTCGCCGGTGACGTACACAACTCGTTTGAGGTTCTTATGATAAATGGTGGTTTCGATGGTGCCTTTTTCCACGTGGGTCAATTCGCTGAGCGGCACCAGTGAGCCGTTGCGCGAGAGCAACCGGATTTCGCCCAGGCCGGTCAGGCTGGCGCGATCCGCCCGAGGCAACTGCGCGACAATGTCCACGTCCTCTTTTTCGCCCGGTTGGTGAGCCAGTCCCACCACCGCCCCGCTTAAAGCCAGGCGCAGAGTACGCGCTACTTGGTCGGCATCAATTTCGTTCAGCGCGGCTTTTTCCTGGTCCACCACAAATCGGTATTCGGTTTGCGGGTCTTCCACCATCCAGTCCACGTCCACCACTCCGGGCGTGGCCTTGAACTTGTCGCGAATCTCGCGCGCCACTTGGATCTGTTGAGCATAATGGGGTCCATAAACTTCGGCGACCAGGGTTTCAATCACCGGCGGTCCGGGAGGAATTTCCGCCACCTTCAATCGGGCGCCATACTTGTCCCCAATGGGATCAATGGCCCGGCGTATGCGCTTGGAAATGTCGTGGCTCTGCGCCGCGCGTTCGCTCTTGGGAAGAAAATTCACCTGGATATCAGCGCGATTCGGGCCTTGCCGCAAAAAGTAATGCCGCACCAGGCCGTTGAAATTGTATGGTCCCGACGTGCCCGCGTAGATCTGATAATTGAGCACTTCGGGTTCCCTGGCCACCCGCCGCGCCACTTCCTGAGCCACGCGCGTGGTTTGCTCGAGGGTCGTCCCATCCGGCATATCCACGATCACCTGCACCTCGCTCTTGTTGTCAAAGGGGAGCATCTTGACCCGGACGATCTTCAAAATGGGAAGCATCAGAGCGAGACCCAGCAACACGACAACCCCAATGAGAAAAGCCCACCGCTTTTTGGGATTTAGAAGAAGCGGCGTCATGATGCGCCGGTAAAGGCGCGTGGTCCATCCTTCCGAGCCCTCTTCGCCCGCCGGGTGCGAGGCCTTGGCGCCCGCCAACATTCGCAATCCCGCCCAGGGCGATACGACGAAGGCGATGAAGAGAGAGAACAGCATGGCCATCGACGCACCCACCGGAATGGGACGCATGTAAGGCCCCATCAGGCCGCCCACAAAAGCCATGGGAAGGATCGCTGCGATCACGGCCAAGGTGGCCAGCGTGGTGGGATTCCCCACTTCGTCCACCGCCTCCACGGCGATATCGGCCAGGGAGCGGCCCTTGTTTTCCGGCAGGTGGAAATGGCGGGTGATGTTTTCCACCACCACGATGGCGTCATCCACCAGGATGCCGATGGAAAAAATCAGGGCAAACAGGGTGACGCGATTGAGCGTGTAGCCCAGGATGTAATAGATGAATAAGGTGAGAGCAAGCGTTACGGGCACCGCCGCCAACACGACGATGGATGACCGCCAACCGAGCGCAAGAGCGATGAGTGCGGTTACGGAGAGGGTGGCGAGCAGGAGGTGCTTAAGCAATTCGTTCGATTTTTCCTGCGCGGTGTCGCCGTAATTGCGCGTCACGGTCACCTCAACCCCGGAGGGAATCACACTGCCCTTGAGCCTTTCAACTTTCTCGAGAACCCGATCAGCTACTGTGACCGCGTTGGTGCCCTTGCGCTTGGAAACGGCGAGGGTGACGGCAGGGAATTCACCGGCCGGGCTATTGGCCTTTGCGCGTGCCACGGCCCCGGTCCCGAAGAAAACATAACTCGAAGGCTCAGCAGGTCCATCGCTGATGGTAGCTATGTCGCGCAGATAAACAGGGTGGCCGTCCGAGACGCCAATCACTACCGCCCCCACGTCCTCACGGGTGCGCAGAAAGTCGCCCGCATCCACCGCAAACTCCTGGTTGGCGGCGGCAAACTCACCCGCCTTCAACCACTGATTGGCGTGCTCGACCGCCGGAGCCACCGAGGCCGCCGCCACCCCGAAAGCCGCCATTTTGGCGGGGTCGAGGAGAATGCGAATTTGTCTTCTCTCCCCGCCGATGATCTGGGTTTGTGAGACATCGTCGATACTCTTGATCTCGCCCTCGATCTGGGCCGCCACGCGCCGCAGTTCGTAGCTGTCATAGCGGGAACTCCAGAGGGTGAGGGCGAGCACAGGCACATCGTCAATGGAACGCGGCTTGATGATGGGCTTGGAGGCGCCCGGAGGAATCACGTCGAAGTGGGAATAAAGTTTGTTATAGAGCTTGACGATGGAATCTTCCTGGCTCTCGCCCACCTTGTAACGCACCACCACCATGCTCAGCCCGGGCCGGGTGATGGAATAAACGTACTCGACGCCGGGAATTTCCCAAATCAATTTCTCCATGGGGGAGGTGACGCGCGCTTCAACTTCGCGCGCGGTGGCGCCGGGCATTTCCACGAAAACGTCCATCATGGGGACAATAATCTGGGGTTCTTCTTCGCGCGGCGTCTCCAGCACGGCAAAAGTGCCTAGAAGGATGGCAAAGATGATGAAAAGGGGGGTAAGCTTGGAATTGATAAAGTAATGGGCAACGCGGCCGGCAAAACCCTTTCCCTTTTGTTTCATTGTGCCACCACGCGCGCGCCATCGCTCAGTTGGTCCAAATGCGATGTGGCAATGCGCTCCCCATTCGACAATCCGGTAAGAATCTCCACGCGCTCCCCAAAATTCCTGCCCGTGGTCACGAGGCGATACTCGGCCACGCCTTGAAGGTTCACCACATAAACCCCGTCGAGTTCTCCGCGCGCGACTACGGCGGAGCGAGGCACTGTTATGGCCTGGGATTCGCCTACGGAAAAAGTCGCCTTGCCGTAGTCGCCGGACCGGCACGGGCACTTGCTCGGCGATGCCACTTTCACCACAAAGGTCCGCGATCCCGCGTCAGTCGAGGGAACAATTTCCACCACCGGGCCTGTCCACTCGCCCTGATCCGTTGTTACCTGTGCCGGTTGCCCTAAATGGATTTTCGCGAATAGGTTTTGGGGCACGCTGGCTTCAAGCCGGTAGTGAGCGGTATCCTCGACGGTCAATAGGGGCGTGCCGGGCATGACCAGGGTGCCCACATCAACGGATTTGGCCGTCACCACGCCGTCGATGGGTGAAACAATCGTCGAGTAGCTGTAGACCGTGCGCGCTGACTCCTGTTGCGATTGCGCCTGCCGCCCGCGCGCCTGCATCTGTTTCTCCCTTGCCTCCAACGCCGCACGGTTCGCTACCGCGGATTTGTAGCGGGCTTCCGCGCCGTCGAATTCCTGGCGCGTGATCGAGTTCCTAGCGAGCAATTGCTGGTAGCGGTGGTAAGTATCTTCGGCCAACTTGCGCTCCGCCTCCGCTGCTTGCAGGACCTGCACGGTTTCTGCCACACCGTATTGGGATTCCTCCACGCCCGCATCCGCCGCTGCCAATTCCGCGCGCGGGCTGCGATCATCGAGCCGGGCGAGGACCTCGCCGCGCCTCACGTGATCCCCCGGCTTCACTCGAATTTCGCGCACCGTGCCGCTGATCTGCGCCCCCAGAACGCTGCTGGTGGCGGAGCGCACTGTGCCCACCGCCTCGTATCCCTGCGGCACGTCTGCAAAGTGAACGGTTTCCACCGTGGCGCTTGTGGCAGAGGGCGCCAGCGCTTCATTCCGGCTGGGGTTTGTCCCGCACGAAGATAGAAATGCCCCTGCTGAAAGTGCGATCGCGAGTTTTTGAAATGAATTTACCTTAATCATGATGGGCTGCCTTTCCCTGCGGCTCTCTCCTTTGAAATACTTTCAGTTCCGGGCCCCGGCGCCGGCACCACCAGGACTGGACATGGCGCGCTTCGAATAAGCGCCTCGGTGGTGGTTCCGAATAAACGGGAGCCAAGTGAAACTTTGGGGCTGGCGCCAATCGCCACAAAATCGGGCTGAATTTTTCCGGCTTCGCGTATGATTGCCTCAACCGCGTTGCCCATGCGCACCACTTCTCGCGTCGAGCATTGGCCTTTGGTTTCCGCGGCGACCCAGTCGCACAATTGCTTCTCGGCCGCTTGCAAGGCCGTGCCCGGGACGGAATCCGCTTCGACGACGTGAAGCACGGTCAGTCTGGCTCCCGTAGCTTGAGCCAGTGATGCCGCCACTTTGATCGTGGTGCTGGACAGATTGTCGAAACTGACCGGGCAGAGGACCTGGTGTATACCGGCTTGTTGTCCACTGCGGCCGGCCCCCGGGCCCACGGCGAGAACGGGGACTGGGGTTTGTCGCAGAACTCCTTCCAGCACCGAGCCTAGACGAATCCGGTTCCATCCTGTTCGCCCGTGCGTCCCCATCACAATAAGGTCCGAGCCCAGATTGCGCAGCGATTGCAGAATGGCGGACACGGGATCATCTTCCACCAGAAGGCAGGCGCGGGGAGTTCCCTCGGAAAGGTATTCATTTACAAATGCCCGCAAATACTTCAGTGCGGCCTTTTCGCTTTTTTGAAGCTGTCCCTGAAGTTTGCGAGTCTGAGCAACTGTGAAGTACGGTGGCAACTCCCATCGTTGGGCATGCAGCACATGGAGGTCGGAATGCAGAGCCGTGGTCAACGCGCCCGCCAGCCGCAGAGCCGACGCGGAAGGTTCACTGAAATCCACCGGACATAGCAAATGATCAAATTTCATCGGACACCCCAATTCCCACCAACCATTTCAATTCTCATCGCACCACCGCCGGAGACTGGGGAGCGAGTTCGCCCGTGGCCAGCTCCAGCGCGGCATACGCCATGCGGTAGTCATAAAGGGCGTTCAAAAAATCGCCCTGCGCCCGCGCGTGGGCGGTTTCCGTTCCCAGCACATCGGTGATGGTGGCCAGGCCGGTTTCGTAACGGTCGCGCAAAATTCTTAAGCTTTCTTCAATTTGTGAGGCGGACTCGCGCGAGACTTGCACCCGGTCACTCGCCGCCGTCAAGTTCATAAACGCTTCCCGCACTTGCAAGCGGACGGCCGATGCCATCTGGGTCACCATCGCTTCCGCCTGCCGTTCCTTGGCGTGACTTTGAGCCAGGCGCGCGCGCCGCTGGCCGCCGTCGAAAATGTTTAAATTCACCTGGGCGCCCGCCGTCCAGTTGTTGCCGCCGCGGGAAGCGAAGTCCTGGTTGTCCACTTCCCAACCGGCAAAGGCGTTGACGGTGGGAAGGAATTGGGCGCGCGCGCCCGCGATGTTAATCGAAGCCTTTTCTTTGCCGACCAACACCTGCTGGTAGTCAGGCCGTAGGGCGAGAGCTTGTTTCTGGCGGTCTTCCAGGGCCCCGCTCTCGAAACTGCTTTGCGTAAGGTTTCCGTCGATTTCGGTTGGAGCATTCTCCTGAAGTCCCATGGCCACGTTGAGGGATGCCTGGCCGATGGCCTCGCTGTTTCGGGCGCGGATCAGGTCTTCTTTCGCTTGCGCGAGCTGCACCCTGGCGAGCAGCATATCCGAGAGCAGTGCCTGGCCTTGCTCCTGCCTGGCCTGGGCGCGCGCCAAATCTTCCTCCGCCGACTTTACCGAAGCTTCCGCAACCTGCACGTTCTCCCGCGCCAACAATTCGTTGGTATAGGCGCCGATGACATTAAAAATGACTTCCTGCTGAGTGCGCTCCTTCGCGTGCTGGGCGCTTTGCGCGTCCAAGCGCGCGTCGTGAACCTCTCTCTTTGTTCGCCCGGCATCGTAGAGCGGAGCGCTGGCCGTAAACTGGGTGCGGAAATTATCCAGCGGGGCGGGAAAATTCAAATTGCCGAGTTGAAAATTTTGAGCCCCAAATTGGCGCTGCATCAAAAGGCTGCTGAAGACAAAGACGGGATTGTTGCCGCGGGTGAAGTTCTCCGAAAAATCAACATGGGGATAGCGAGATGACTCCGCCATGGCGATGCTCCGGCGCACGGCATCCGCGTAAGATTCGGCGCCGTGAAGGCCAGGATTATGCTTCATGGCAATGCTGACCGCCTGGGGCAGGGTGATCGGCTTCACATCCTTGCCTCCCGCCCGTTCCGGGGCGCCAATCGCCAAAGAGGCCAGACCCAGACTGACGAATAGAAAAATGACTGGACGCGGGACCTTGTGTAGGGCCGGCCAGCGGGCCGAGCTCCCATGCTCTTTTCGCACCGTGGTCCAATGGTGTTTCATTGTCGTTTCCCTCTCGAGCCTCGCCCGGCTAAATCCATCTCCGCCATCTCAGCGCGAGCACGCTCCAGAACGTTGTTGCACACCAGCCCGCAGAGCTTGAATACCACCGGATCGGATACCGAATAGACGATACTGTTGCCGGAGCGTTCCCGGGCGATCAGCCCTGTCTCAAACAAGGCCTGCAGGTGGCGCGAAACATTGGGCTGGTTGGCCTCCAGTTCTTCGACCAACTGGGTAACGGTGCGGGGCCCCGTTTCCAGCACCTGAAGGATGCGCAGGCGCTGGGGCTCGCCCAGAACCCTGAATCGGCGGGCCACGGCCTCAATGACCTTGGGGTTGAGAGGCAGGGACTCTCTCTTCATGCCAGATATATGAGCATATGCGCATATAGTTGTCAAGCTCTTTTTTTAGGCCCGGTATTCCGCAATATCCATGGCCTGGGACGGCCGTCCATCTCTGCGGAGGAAGGGTGGATGTCTCGAGTCAAATTTGGCTTGACCTGGCGAAACCCCTGGACAAGACTAGAGCGACTTTCAGGAAGGGCGCGTGGACCGTTCTCTTACGTGCGTCGACCGCCGGTTGGAATCCGTGCGTTTAATGCCTGGCCAAGGAATTCAAGATGTCGGAAACGCCAATGCCCGCAGTGCGTGCCGGTAGCGACAGCGGATCATCCCTGTCCGCGGCGGGGCCGGTCTTTCTGGCCTTCCTGGCCATGGGTTTTGCTGACGCGGCCGGGCCGTTTGTCGGACTCGCCAAGCAACAGTTCCGCCTGTCGAATTTTGCCGCCCAACTGATCGCCTTCGCGGGTTTCATCATGTTTGGGATCCTTTCAGTTCCCATCGGCGTCTTTCAGGACAGGAGAGGCAAGAAGTACATTCTTGTCCTGGGTCTGTCCACCATGTTGGCGGGAGTGCTGATTCCCACCCTCTTTGCTTTTTCAACTTTTCCTGTGTTTCTGCTCACCGTTCTGCTGTTGGGGGCAGGGGCAACGATTTTGCAGGTGGCCGGGAATCCACTGATGCGGGACGTTTCTCCGGAAGGGAAGTATTCGCGGAATCTCTCCCTGGCGCAATTCGTAAAGGCCATCGGCTCGCTCGCCGGTCCGGTTGTCCCCGTGATTGCCGCTCACGCTTTTGGGATGAGCTGGCGGGCGATTTTCCCATTTTTCAGCGTGGCCATCTTTATGGCTTTTCTCTCCGCCCTGACCTTGAAGCACAGAACAGCGCCGGTCGTCGGCCATCAGACGGCCACCCTGGGGTCATCGCTTGCGCTGCTGAGGAACGGTTACGTTTTCATGATGGTGCTGGCAATTTTTGTTTACGTTGGGGCCGAGGTTTCGGTCAGCTCAGGCATCCCCCTATATCTGAAAGACCGTTTCAGCATTGATATCGCGAAAACCGGGTTGCTGGGCACGGGGCTTTTTTTCCTCGCCCTCACCCTTGGCCGTTTTTCCGGCGGGATATTCCTGAACTGGATCAAGCCCAGGATTTTCTTCCTCATCACCTGTCTGTTGTCGATTCTCGGATTGCTGGGATTGTTTTGCCCCGAGGAGTCGGTGGCCGTGGCGGGCTTCTTCGTGGTGGGTCTGGGCTTCGCCAACATTTTTCCGCTGGTGTTTTCCATCACGGTGGACGCCATGCCGGAAGACGCCAACGCTTTATCCGGGTTGATGGTGATGGCGATCGTGGGTGGCGCATTTCTTCCCCCGCTGATGGGCTTGCTGGCCGATTACGCCCATTCGGTCCAAATTTCATTTCTCGTACCCTTGACGGCCCTGCTCTACATTACCTGGGTGGCTGCGTCGGTCTTTCGAGGCGCAGTTCCCGCGTCTGCCACCGCAACATTTTAGAACATGCCAATCGAGACCAGCAGGGACAATCGGATTGTGTTGACGCTCGACGCGGGCGGGACGGCGTTGAAGTTCTCGGCCATCCGCGGAAACGAGCTGCTGGTGGGGCCAAGGTCGGTGCCCTGGGCGGCCGAAAACCTCGACCAGTGCCTGGCCAACATTGTCGATGGTTTTGGAAGCATCAACCGCCTGCTGCCGGAAGCGCCGGCGGCCATCAGCTTTGCCTTTCCCGGTCCGGCCGATTATCCCGCCGGGATTGTGAACAATGTAGGAAACCTTCCGGCCTTTCGGGGCGGCGTGGCGCTCGGTCCCATGCTGGAAGAGAAATTTGGGATTCCGGCTTTCATCAACAATGACGGCGACCTGTTCGCTTTCGGCGAAGCGATTTCGGGATTCCTGCCCCACGTCAATCGGTTGCTCGAAAAGGCGGGAAACCCGAGGCGCTATCGCAATCTCTTCGGCATGACACTCGGAACCGGCCTCGGCGGCGGCATTGTTCGGGACGGTGAACTGTTTATGGGCGACAACTCGGCGGGCGGCGAAGTATGGTTGTTGCGAAATAAACTCGATCCGGCGATTAACGCGGAAGAAGGTGCTTCCATTCGCGCCGTGCGCCGGGCCTACGCAAGCAAGTGCGGAATTCCCATGGACCAAGCGCCCGAGCCCAAAGTCATTTTTGATATCGGCATGGGATGGGCGGCGGGCAATCGCGCCGCGGCGGTGGAGGCCTTTCGCCGCATGGCCGAAGTGGCCGGCGACGTGGCGGCGCAGGCTCTGACTCTAATTGACGGGCTGGTGGTGATTGGCGGAGGCATCGCGGGCGCGCACCCGCTGTTTATGGCCCCCATGGTGGCGGCCATGAATGCGGACTATGAGGGCAGCCCCAACGGACTGCGCCGGTTGATTCCGCGGGCCTTTAATATTGAAGATGCGACAGAGCGCGATGCTTTCCTGCGCGGTGAGGCGCGCGAAATCACCGTCCCCGGCTCGACTCGGAAAATTCATTATGATCCCATGCCAAGAACAGCGGTCGGTCTCTCGCGACTCGGCACCAGCGAAGCCGTCGCTGTCGGCGCTTATGCCTTCGCCTTGAGCAAACTCGGTCCAAATCCATGAACACTACGATCACAGTTCACGACCTTGCCAAAATGATTGACCACTCTCTGCTCCATCCCACGATGACGGACGCGCAGGTCGCCGAAGGCTGCCGGCTGGCGCGTCAATACGATGTGGCCACCGCGTGCGTCAAGCCTTATTCCATCGCCCTGGCCAAAGAAATCCTGGCCGGCTCGGCCGTGGGCGTTTGTCCGGTGATCGCTTTCCCGCACGGCAACAGCACCACCGCCATCAAGGTGGCGGAGGCGGAAGCCGCCGCGCGCGCGGGCGGCGTGGAGATTGACGCGGTCATCAACGTGGGCAAAGCTTTGGGCGGCGATTGGAAATATGTGGGCGACGAAGTCCGCGCGATCCAGGAGGCGGTGTGCGCCCACGGAGCGATTCTGAAAGTGATTTTCGAAAATGATTACCTGGAGGACGCGCATATCATCCGGCTCTGCGAGATCTGCTCCGAAGCGGGCGTGGCATTCGTGAAAACCTCGACCGGCTACGGTTTCGTGAAACAGCCTGACGGTTCGTACAACTACAAGGGAGCCACCGACCACCAACTCCGCCTGATGCGCCAGCACTGCCCGCCATCCGTGCAGATTAAAGCCGCCGGCGGCGTGCGCACGCTTGACGATTTGCTGCGGGTGCGCGCGCTCGGCGTGACCCGGGTGGGTGCGACGGCCACTAAGGCGATGCTGGATGAGGCTAAAGGCCGCTTTGCCGGCGCGTAGGGGCAACTCGCGAACCGCCTCACATGTGGGCCATAAATTCAATTCTCTCCATGGGACGGTTCCCAGCAGGGAATGAAACTCTAGCGGTGATTGTGGGCGGCGTGCCATTTCCACGCGGTTTGCACGATGGTATCAAGACTGGAATGCTTTGGCCGCCAGCCGAGGACTATGCCGGCGCGGCCCGGATCGGCGACCAGCGCGGGCGGATCTCCCTGACGCCGCGGGGCATCGCGAAACGGGACTTTGCGCCCGCTGCTGCACCGCTCGACCGCCGCGATAACTTCCCGCACTGAATATCCTCTCCCCGTGCCTAGATTGAGGACGGCACTTTCTCCACCACCCATCAGATATCGCAGCGCGAGCACGTGAGCTTCAGCCAAGTCGGTTACGTGAATGTAATCGCGGATGGCAGTGCCGTCGGGAGTAGGATAGTCGGTCCCATAAACCTCCACGTAGGGACGCTGCCCCAGCGTGGCCTGAATCACCAAAGGGATCAAGTGAGTCTCGGGGTCGTGGCCTTCGCCAATCTCACCCTGAGGGTCGGCGCCCGCCGCATTAAAATATCGAAGTGCGACGGAGCGCAGACCGTAGGCGGCCCCATACCAATGCATCATCCGCTCCATCATGAGCTTGGTTTCGCCGTAGGGGTTGATGGGGCGGAGCGGATGATCTTCGGGAATGGGCACCTTTTCGGGGATGCCGAATACCGCGGCGGAAGAGGAGAAGACGATGTGCTTGACGCCGGTCTGGAGCATGGCGTCCAGCAGCCGCAGGGTGTTGACCACGTTGTTCCAGAAATATTTTTGCGGCTGAGCCATGGACTCACCCACCAGCAGGCTGGCGGCAAAGTGAATGATGGAGGCAATGTCGTGTTTTTTGAGAATTTGGGAGATCAAATCGGTATCGTGCAGGCCGCCTCCAATCAGTTGTCCCCACTTTGCAGCCCAGCGATGCCCGGTGCTGAAGTCGTCGAGGACAATCGGCTCATAGCCGCTGGCGGCAAGGGCTTTGGCGGTGTGGCTGCCGATATAACCCGCCCCGCCTGTTACGAGAATTCGCTTCACGTGCGCCCCTCAACCGTCGCCTCAATCCGCCCCTTCAAATCCAGGAAAATCAAATGGGCCAGGATCACGTGCGCTTCTTCCACCTGCTGCATGTGATGGGAGGGGACGACAATGGCGCAGTCGAGCAACGCCTGCATTCTCCCCCCGCCGCATCCGGTCAGGCCGATGGTGGTGGCCCCGACCCGACGAGCGAGCTCAAGGGCGCGAAGAACGTTGGCGGAGTTGCCGCTGCCGCTAATGCCGAAGGCAACGTCGCCCGGTTGAATAAAATTCTCCATCTGTCCCGCAAACACATCCGCGTAATTCGTGTCATTGGCCCACGCGGTGAGCATGGGCACGTTATCGACCACGGAGAGAGCCTTCAAGCGTTTCACATCGGCCAGGGAGGGGGAGCCCGGAATGTGTGTGCCTTTGCCCAAATCCGCTGCCAAGTGAGAGGCCAGAGCCGCGCTTCCCCCGTTGCCGAAGGTGAAGACTGTGTGGTCAGTCTCATAGGCGCGAAACAGGCAATCGACGGCGCGGCGGGTCTCCGCCAGAGGGAGGTCATCCAGGATGACTCTTAGGTTTTTGAGGTAGTCTGAATAATCGAACTCTTTCAACTTGATTTCCTTTCCCGGCAAATCAGGCTTTCATTTTCAAAACTAAACACCATTCCCGGGGCCGATTCAATCTAGCACGGCGGCGGCAGATTCTTCAATGAATTGCCGATGATCGATGGGTGATGAGCGATTGGAAAAAGGGGCCGTGGCCCGCTTTTTGACATGCATATGTCTGCCGTCTATAATGGCCGTGGTCCAGGCATAATGGCCATCTAATCCTTTAGTCGTCCATTCATGGACAATCAAACGATTTCGCACTATCGCGTTCTGGAGAAGGTGGGGGGCGGGGGCATGGGAGTGGTTTACCTCGCGGAGGACCTGCGCCTGGGGCGTCGCGTGGCGCTGAAGTTTTTGCCCGACAAACTTTCGAAAGACGCGATGGCGCTCGAACGATTCCAGCGCGAGGCACGCGCCGCCTCGGCCCTCAATCATCCCAACATCTGCACGATATACGACATGGACTCCTTCGAAGGACAACAGTTCATCGCCATGGAGTACTTGGAAGGCACCACGCTTAAGCATCTGGTTGGTATAAAACCATTGGGCGTTGAGCAGGTTCTAGAATTCGGAATCCAGATCGCCGACGCCCTCGATGCCGCCCACAGCGCCAGCATTGTTCATCGGGACGTCAAGCCCGCCAACATCTTTGTCACCAAGCGACGGCAAGTGAAAGTCCTCGACTTCGGTCTGGCCAAGGTCGCCCTGCAGTCTGGGTCCGCCGAAGCGGCTCAAGCCACTTCACTGCCCACCGCAGCCGATGAACATTTGACAAGCCCCGGGAGCACGGTCGGCACCACGGCTTATATGTCGCCCGAGCAGACTTTGGGTGAGGAACTCGATGCGCGCTCCGACCTCTTCTCGTTCGGCGTGGTGCTTTACGAAATGTCCACCGGGACGCTCCCCTTTCGCGGCAATTCCACTATGGCCATTTTCGACGCTATCCTGCACAAGATACCCACCGCCCCGGTGCGCTTGAATCCCGACGTGCCGGCGGAACTTGAGCGTATTATCAGCAAGACGCTGGAAAAAGACCGCGATTTGCGCAGCCAGTCGGCAGCGGAAATCCGTGCCGACCTGAAACGCTTGAAGCGCGAGTTGGATTCTGCCAAGAGTCAAGCGGCAAGCCGGATGGATTTGCCGGTGGCCACTCCCGCGCTGATCGCGTCCCCGAGTGCCGCACCGGAAAGCGGCGGCTATTCGACATCGCCGCCCATCGCCGTGCCGGGCAGTTCTGGCGCAATTCCGACGGCTCCCATTCCCGCCGCCCCTTCAGGCTTGGGCTCGGCACAGGTGGTCGCAGCCAGCACAGCTTCTGGCCCGGCGGCGGTTGCGAGTGGACCACCGCCCACGACCTCGCCTAAGCGCAATCGCTGGCCGCTCATTACGGCGTTGGGCGCATTGGTGATTATCGCAGGCGTCGCAGCATTCTGGTACACACATCGCGCTCCGGCCATGACGGAGAAGGACTCCATTTTGCTCACCGACTTCGTGAACACCACCGGCGACGCCATGTTTGATGGCACGCTCAAGCAGGCGTTGGCGGTGGACCTCGGTCAGTCACCTTACCTCAATGTCTTCCCTGATCCGAAGGTTATACAGACCCTCAAGCTCATGGAGCGCCCGAGCAGTACTCGGATTACGAGCGAGGTGGGACGGGAAATCTGCCAGCGCAACGGCGTGAAGGCCATGCTCACGGGCTCCATCGCCAGCCTCGGCAACGACTACGTCTTGACGCTCACCGCCCTCAACGCCCAAACCGGCGACAACCTGGCCAGCGAACAAGCGCGCGCCGGCGGCGAGAGCCGTGTTCTGCCCGCCCTTGACCAGGCAGCGGCAAAGCTGCGGGCCGAGCTGGGCGAATCGGTCGGCTCCATCCAGAAATTCAGCATGCCCGCCGGCGAGGCCACCACCGCGTCCCTTGAAGCCCTCAAGGCATACACCCTCGGCGAGGCGCAATTCAATTCAGGAGAGGAATTCGCCGCCGTTCCGCTTTTCAAACATGCCATCGAACTCGATCCCAATTTTGCGTTGGCCTATGCGCGCCTCGGCACGATTTACAGCAACGAGGGCCAGCAGGAGCTAACAGAGCAATACGAACAGAAAGCCTTTGACCTGAAAGATCGCGCCAGTGAACGCGAAAAGCTCTACATCACCGCGCATTATTACGGGGATAGCGGCCAAATCCAGAAAGGCATCGAAGCTTACGAGCTTTACAAGCAGACTTACCCGCAAGACATGATCCCGTGGAATAATCTCGCGGTCGAGTACAACCAGTTGGGACAGTTCGACAAGTCGTTGGGAGACGCTCGGCAGGCCGTGCGCCTGGCCCCGGACATTATGAATGGCTATCTAATGAGTGCCGTAGCCTATATACAACTGAATCGGCTCGATGAGGCTAAAGCCGTCCTGAATGACGCATTGCAACACAAGTTCAGTGGCCCTTTAATTCATTCGGAACTTTCTCAGATCGCCCTGGCCGAAGGCGACGAGACGGCGCGGAAACGTGAAGACGCGCTGATGGAGGCCACGACGGAGGGCAAAACCATAGTGACCATTCGCGACGCGCGTCTTGCAGCTTCGCGAGGCGAGCTCCAGCTTGCAGGCGAATTATTCAAGCGCGCGCAGGAACTCGATTTGCAAATTAACCTCAAAGAGAGCGCGGCTGAATCGGTGGCGCAGCAAGGAACCGTGGAAGCCCTCTCCGGTGAAAAGCAAAACGGCATCAAAGACGCCAATGCGGCTTTGATGTTCTCGCAAAGTCCCAATGTCAAGCTTTCCGTCGCCATTGCCCTGGCCTTTGCCGGAGAAGACGCCAAAGCTCAGGACCTGGCAAGCGAAGTCGCCAAGACTCGCCCACTGGACACTCAAGTCCAATCGGTCAACGTGCCGGCCGTCCTGTCCATCATCGAAATGGACCACGGCAAAGTGGCGAAAGCCATTAACTTGCTCGAAGCGGCACGCCCTTACGACAGCGCTGACACCGGGGTGCTCTTCATTCGCGGCACGGCTTACCTCAAAGCCGGGCAGGCGAGCCAGGCGGAGCAAGAGTTCCAGAAGGTCATCGCGCTGAAGACGGTTTTCCCTGAAGAACCCACCGTTGCATTCGCACAATTGGGTCTGGCGCGCGCCTACGCTCTCGCCGGTGATAAGGATAAGGGCCGGACTGCCTATCAGAACTTCTTCGCCCTTTGGAAAGATGCCGATCGGGATATTCCCATCCTCAAAGAGGCTCAAACCGAATACGCCGAATTGCAGTAGCCGGCGCGCCCCATTGCACACGTCTGCCTGGGTGGTTGGTCCAATGGGTTTCCTAAGTGATTTATTTTGTCCCGACCTGCAATGGAATGCTGGTGGTCTCCGCCGAACTGGGGCCCGCCATTATGTCAAATAGGCCCGGCTCGACGACCCGGTGCATGTTGATATCAAGTACGGAGAGTAATTCCGGAGTGAGTGGGAATTCCACGGTTGCCTTTTCCCCGGGTTTCAAATGAACGCGGCGAAAGCCGCAAAGTTTCATCACCGGCTGGGTCACGTCGGCGAGCCGTTGATGGATGTACATCTGCGCCACTTCGTCGCCTTCCCGGGTGCCCGTGTTGGTTACGTCCACGCGCACCGTGGCCGAGCCGTATTGTCCGATGGAAGGTGGATCGACGCGAAGATTATCGAAGTGAAAAGTTGTGTAGCTTAATCCATAGCCGAAGGGGAAAAGCGGCTTGCGACTCCCGCCGAGGTAGCTCCGATTGGCGGAAGGCTTGCGATAATAATAATCAGGAAGCTCACCCACCGAGCGGGGGAAAGTAATGGGCAGCTTGCCGCCTGGATTGACGTCTCCAAACAGGACCTGCGCTGCCGCCGTGCCGCCTTCCTGCCCCAGGTACCAACCCTCCAGAATCGCCGGCACGTGTTCGGCGGCGTAGTTGATGGAAAGCGGGCGGCCATTGATGAGGAAAACGATCGTCGGCTTTCCCGTTTCCACAACGGCTTTGATCAGCTGGTCCTGCGCGCCAATCAAGTTCAGTGAATCGCGGTCGCCCAGATGTTTTTCCGACCACGCTTCACGGTTGGTGCTTTCGTTTTCACCCACCACCACAATGGCCACATCGGCTTGACGCGCGGTTTCAACTGCAGCTTGGATGCTCGCAAGTTGTGATTGCGGATCGGGAAATTTAACCTCGTCATCGTACCAGGCGCGCCACCCCTGGCGGCCTACGCTGATCTTGCAGCCCTCGGAGTAAAGCACTTTCACGCTCGGACCCACTCGATCGCGAATGCCCTGCAGAATACTGACACTGTGTGCGGGCTCGCGGCTATAGCCGCCCAGGTGAACGTCGGCGGCGTTGGGACCGATGACGGCAACGGACTTGATATTCGATAAATTGAGCGGCAGCAGGTTGCCGTCGTTTTTCAAAAGCACAATCGCTTCCTGCGCCACGCGCAGCGCCAGCTTGCGGTGCTCCGGGCTGTTGCTGATTTGCTGGGCGTAGTCGGGATTCACGTAGGGGTTCTCAAAAAGACCCAGACGGAATTTGGCAGCCAGCACTCGCGCCACAGCCTTGTCGAGCTCGGCGACCGGGATGGCGCCGGAGTGAACCTGTTCAGTGATGGTGTTATAAACCGAACCGTCGCTCAAATCGTAGTCCACCCCTGCGGCCAAGGCTTCGCGCGCCGCCTGGGCGTTGTCGGCGGCGACGTGGTGGGTATTCACCAGCATTTGCAGGCCGCCGCCGTCTGAAGTGACGTAGCCGCCAAAACCCCATTCCTGGCGAAGAACTTTATCGAGCAGCCATTTATTGATGTGCGAAGGGACGCCATCGATTTCATTGTAGGAGGCCATCACGCTGCCCACATGGGCTTCCTGAACTGCGGCCTGAAAGGGCACCAGGAAAGATTCTCGCAAAATGCGCTCCGAGAAATTGGCAGGAGCCGTGTTGGTGCCGCCCTCGGGTTGGCCGTGGGCGGCGAAATGTTTCGCCGTGGCCATCACATGATGCCGGTCGATCAAATAATTGGGACCTTGCAGCCCTTCAATCGCCGCAACGCCCATGCGTGATACGAGGTATGGATCTTCGCCGTACGTCTCTTCGGTGCGCCCCCAGCGCGGGTCGCGCGCGAGGTCGAGCACCGGAGTGAATGCCTGATTGGCCCCCGATGAGGCCATTTCATCCGCGATCGCCGTGAAGGCCTGGCGCACCAAGTCAGGGTCCCAGGTGCTGGCCAGTCCCAGGACTTGAGGGAAGCTGGTGCTGTCTTTGAACATATATCCATGCAAGGCTTCGCCGAAAGAGAGCGCCGGGATGCCCAAGCGCGTTTTCTCCACCATGAATTTCTGAATGGCGTTGCGCGCTTCGGCGGCGTCATGCGGGCTGACGTCCGAATCGACGCTAAACATTTTGCGAAGGGTTTGCAGCAATTCAGGAGGGAAGGCTGGCTGCGCGGCCGCTTGCCCGGGGCGCGGTCTGCCGGGAGTAAGCTGGCCGACCTTTTCCTCGAGCGTCATGCGCGGCAATAAATCGGCCACGCGCTGCTGGATGGGAAGAGCGGGATTCTTATAATCGGGGACGGCCTGCTGCGCCGCGGCGCCCGCTGCGGCCGATAGAATGACCAACCAACAGCCAAGAGAACGCATGATGAACCTCCAAAGAGCGTTTTAGTTTCGCTCTCTTATAACACGCATTCCATTGCAGGAGAATTTTCATTTGAGGAACGGGGATTGGATGGCGCGGGAGGATTCAGTACTTTCAGGTTACATCCTTCCAACTCCGAAAGGCGAGCTTCCATTTGCATTTCACGCCAGCGGGATGCATCTTATCGAAAGAGCTGGGAGAGTTCGGGCGAATTTTCGAAATCACAGATTGGAAGACCATAGGGATAGCTGAAATGTCGGACGTCCTACCCATTGCATCCGGCGCGCCGCTTCCCGCGGAAGGCGCGCCCGCGATCGGTACAATGCCGCCGATGGCCGAAGTCCAGTGCCCGCGGCACTCGGCATTGGTTTGCGTCACGCATTGGATTACCGCCCTGGCCTTTCTGGCCCTACTGGTTACCGGAGTGGAAATTCTCATCGCGCACCCGCGTTTTTATTGGGGAGAAATCGGGAACGTCAACATGACTCCGTTGTTCTCCTTCCACATTCCATCCTCCCGAGCCTCGGTGCCCACTGGCTATGGCTACGTCCTGCCGGACCAGAACGGCTGGAGCCGCTATCTGCATTTTCAATCGGCCTGGGTGCTGGTAATTAACGATTTGGCCTACCTTGCCTTTGGAATCTTCAACGGGCATTTCTGGCGGAATCTGTTTCCCGATTTTAATGACCTCTCCCCCGGGCGGCTCGTGAAGGCTACTGCCGTACACTTGCGTTTCCGGCGGCCAAATGGTGAAGACGCCTTGTCGTACAACCTGATTCAGCGCCTCACCTATCTGTTGGCGATTTTCGTTGCCTCCCCGCTCATCATTTTGACGGGCTTGTCAATGTCACCGGCTTTCAATTCGGCGGTCCCGATCGTGGTAGCTATTTTTGGAGGCAGGCATTCCTCGCGCGCGCTATTTTTTTTGTCGGTGCTCCTGGTGCTCTTCCTTTTGGTTCACATTTTTATGGTTCTTCTGGCAGGATTTCGAACACGCGTGGGCGCGATGATTACCGGCCGGCTCACCCCGCGCCAAGAGCGAACGTGAACAAGCTCATTAGACGTCAACTCATCACCACGGGCCTAACAACTGTCGCGGGCGCCGGCGGACTCGCCGTGGCGGCGAAGCTGGCCGCGCGTTATGGGCTCGTCCCGCCAGATGCAGGCGGCCTCTTCGGCGCGGGTGAACCTCTCACTTACGCGGCCCAGCGGATCTTGACCCGCCATTCCATGGCGCGAGAGTTTTCTCCCAGCCAGATTTCATAGGATCCGCTCGCCAACCCAGTTGATCCATTGGGTGATGACTTCCAGCGGTTGCAAAATGGGAGTTTCGCCGACTGGCGCCATGCCGTCGACGGCATGGTTGCCAAACCAGCCTCGTTCTCACTTGCCGAACTCAAAACTTTCCCTTCCAGCACTCTGATTACAATGAACGGGTGTGCGGAGGGTTGGACTTACATCGCCGAATGGACTGGCGTACCGCTCTCCCACATCCTGAACCTTGTGGGAGCCCTCCCGCAGGTCCGCTACGTGGTCTACCGTTCTTTCCAAACCGATTGGTGGGACAGCCTCGACATGGCCGATGCCTTGCACCCTCAAACGCTCCTCTGCCTCGGTATGAATGGAGGGGAACTGCCCGTCAGCTTCGGCGGACCGCTTCGCATGAGGGTCCCCCGCCAACTCGGCTATAAAAATGTTAAATATATCACCCGCCTCACACTGACCGATAACCTCAAAAAGTTCGGCGAGGGTTTGGGCTCAGCGGCTCCCGAAGGCGGCTACGCGTGGTACGCCGGCATCTGACCGCGGAAACCACGGGCGGAATAAGCTCCGGCGGGGCGCCAACCACTTCGACGGGGTGGGGACGAATCGCATCTTCCAGTTTGCTGCCATTGGAGCCGGCGCGTTTGAAGCTGCTCCGCCACTATTCATAGCGCAGCGCCTCCATGGGATCCACTCTTGTCGCCCGCCGTGCCGGATGAAAGGAAGCGAGCAGGGTCGTGACCGCCAAAATCAGCGCCACCGAAACAAACGTCAGCAGGTCAGCGGGCTCGATGCCGTAAAGCAGGCCAGCCATAAAGCGGGTCAATCCCAATGCGCCGATAATTCCGATCCCCAAACCCATCGCGGTCAGTTTGAATGCCTGACGCATCACGAGTCTCAGAACATCTTTGGGTTCGGCGCCGAGAGCCAAGCGAATTCCGATTTCACGCGTGCGCTGTGAGACGAAATATGAAACCACGCCAAAGATTCCGACCGCCGCAAGCATCAATGCCAGCCCGCCAAACAGACCAAACAGAGTAGACATCACCCGCACTTGACTGAGCGACCCGGCAACTTGCTCGCTCATGACTTGCACGTCAAATAAAGGGACTTGTGGATCAAGCGCGCGCACGGCGTTGCGAATTTCGGTGAGCAGTTCGCGCGGATTACCACGCGCTCGGACAAACAAGCGCATCTCCGACCTGTAGGCCTGCGAAATCGGGAGGTACAAATAAGGCGTTCCCGTCTCCCAGGTGCTGTGGTATTTCGCATCAGCGGCCACTGCGATAATCTCCCGGTTGGCTTGTTCGCCTTCGATTCGAATTTGCCGCCTCAAAGCATTTTGGTGCGGCCACAGCATCTTGGCCATAGTTTGATTGATGATGGCGACAGGCGGCGACTTCTCGTCATCCGCTGCGCTGAATTCACGACCCTGAAGCAGCGGAATTTTCAGAGTCCCAAAATATTGCGGCGATACAACGTTGGATTCTGTCTTGATTCCAACGCTCTCCGGAACGTCCCGCGCACCCCGGGGTGCGACTCGGTCTACTTTCCGGGGTAGCGCCAGCGGAGTGAACCAAGACAGGGCAGCCGACTGAACCTGGGGCAGGGCATTGAGGCGGTCGAGCAGGTCGGAATAGAATTTGGAGCCATCCGTGGCGCTGTATTTTGCGCTGGCAAGCTCACTCACCGCTTCAAGGACGCCCCGAGGGTCAAAGCCTGGATCAGTATTTTCGGCGCGCCACAATGCTCGAAGAAACAGCGCGGCGCCGATAACGGAAACGAAGGCAACACTTATTTCTATAACCACCAAAGCGTTTCGGTATCGGTGTCCCTTGCCGTTCGTCGAAAACATGGGCGCGCTTCCCTTCAGTGCATCATTGGGACTGAGTCCGGACGCCTGCAAGGCGGGGAATAGGGCAAAAGCTACTCCAGAAATCAGCGACATCGCGAGAGTGAAGGCGAGGACACGGCCATCTAACCCAAGGCGAAAAGCAAGGGGGATGGCGAAAGAGATCCCCAAAGTGCGAATCCATCGCATCAGTCCGAGAGCCAGAAGAAGACCGGCGACACCGCCCGCCGCTGACAGCAACAAGCCCTCGGTCAGGAGTTGGGCGATGATCCTTCCCCGGCGCGCACCGAGCGCAAGACGAAGGCTGATTTCGCGCCCGCGCGCCGTACCGCGGCCGAGAAGCAAGCCCGCCACATTGGCGCATGCCATCAACAAGACCAAGCCCGCGGCACCAGCGAGCAGGGAAAGTACGCGTCGGATGGATTCCCGCCATCCCGGCCAGAAGCGTGCTTCGCGCAAAGGCAGGAGAATCGCCGTGCGCTCCTTGTCATCATGGGGAAATGTTTGCTCGAGTTGCCGGGCGAGAGTTCGTGTTTCCGCAGCCGCACGGTCAAAGCTTTGGCCTGGCTTAAGCCGACCCAATATCAAGAGCCATCGAGCTTCGCGAGCGTGAAGAAGATCGAGGCCGGTGCCTGTGGGCAGAACCTGTGGCTGTAAACTCATCGGCACCCAAAATTCCGGCGCCAAGCCCCAATCAAGGGTCACGCCCTCGAAGCCCTTGGGGGCGACGCCGACAATTGTAAACTCATGCCCGTTAATCGTCAGGGAGCGTCCCACAACGCGCGCGTCCGAGCTGAGCCGGTTCGACCAGAAACTATAGCTGACTACGGCGGTCGCACCGTTACTCTCCTGCGGCAGAAAAAATTTTCCCAGGACAGGCTTGAGATCAAGAACTTCAAAGTAATTTGCGGAAACGATCTCCGCCCAGGGATATTCCGTTGTGTCGTTGACCGTCCTGGTCACCCGAATGCGCGCGTAGGCGATGAGGCCGGAGAGTGTCCTAAAATGGTGGCGATAATAATCGTAATCGGGATATGAGGAAGAACTGTAGCCTGCTCCTTTGAGGCCGCTCGTATAGACCGCCACAAGCTGCTGGGCGTCGCGGGCCGGAAACGGCGGAAACAAAATTCCTTCGACGAGGCTGAAGATAGCCGTATTTGCGCCAATGCCCAGCGCCAGCGTGAGCACCGCGGCTGCCGTGAAGCCCGGACTCTTCTCTAGCATCCGCATCCCGAAGCGAAGGTCCTGAATGAATGTCTCGATCTTGGGCAGCCCCCTTTGCCCTCGGTAGAGTTCTTTCGTTTGCTCCATTCCGCCAAATTCGCGCAGCGCCGCGATTCGGGCCTCGTCGCGCGATAGGCCCCGCCGGATGTTTTCTTCCGTCGCCATCTCAATGTGCGCGCGCAGTTCGTCGTTCAGCTCGCATTCGAGATGGTGCTTGCGAAAGAGCGCCGTGAGGCGCGAGGCGAATTGCTTTAGCCAAGTCATTGAACTGCTCTTAGTGTTCAGCGGTCAGCAGCCAGCAGAGAATTGACCCCGCACCCGGCCCGCGCCGGCTGATGAAAGCGCGGGTCGCGGTCCACCCTCTCCCCATGGGAGAGGGCTAAAAATAGAAATTATCGGCCCTCTCCCTGGGGGAGAGGGTGCCGAGCATAGCGAGGCAGGTGAGGGGTCTCTTCTCGCCCATTGCGACCCTCGACGGACAACGGACGAAAGACAACTGACAACGGACATCTCGTCAATCGGGAACCGCTCCCCACTAACCACCAGCCCTTTGCCACCGCTCTACTCGTACCGCAGCGCCACCATCGGATCGACTTTCGTTGCGCGCCGGGCGGGTATGTAGCATGAAGCGAGAGCGACAAGAAGCACCACCACGGGCGCTCCCATCAGGATCAATCCGCTTGAGACGTGGAAGCCGTTAAAGCTGGCGGTGAAAAGTGGTGGAAGGGCCAGGGAAACAAGAAAGCCTATTCCAGTGCCGATAACGACCAAGCTCATGGCATTTCGAATCACCAGCCGGAGGATTTCGCTTTTGGGGGCTCCGAGTGCCATGCGGATGCCGAATTCGTTGGTGCGCTGGCCTACGAGATAGGCCAGGAGACCGTAAATTCCGACCGCCGCCATCAGCAACGCGAGGCCGGCAAAAGTGCCCATGAGTTCAGCCATGACATTGTCGCCCTGCCCTGAGTCCTGAATCACCCTGTCCATGGTTCGCACACTGGTCAGAGCCTGATCCTTGTCCACCGCGAACACGGCCTGGCGCAATGCGGCGGTAAAGGCTGCCGGATTGCCGCGAGTCCGAACCACCAGCTTCATGCCGTTTGTTGGCCGCGCCAAGAATGGCTCAAAGATGTCCGGGCGCGGTGCGGACTGACTTGAATACTCGTTGACGTTCGCAACCACCCCCACGATTTCGCTCCAAGGGACGGTTTGCTGGCCGCGGCTAATTTTGATGTGGCGTCCGAGGGGATTTGCGTTCGGAAAATACTTGCGGGCGAATGCTTCGTTCACAATCGCCACGGGTACGCTGTTCGCGTCGTCGGTAGCGGTGAATTCTCGCCCTTGAAGCAGCGGAATCTGGGCGGTGTGAAAATAACGGGGGCTGACCATGAAATGCCCAGCGGACGGTTGCTCGTCCGGCGCCGCCGCAGGCTGGCCCTCGACCGTAAAGGAAGCGGAACCCGGGAACTCGAAGGGCAGGTCGCTGGTCGCGGCCGCCGATTCAACGTCGGGTTGACCCGCCAGTTGGCGCAAGACGTTTTTATAGAACTCGGACTGATGCGCAGGATCTTTGTACGCTTCGCCGCTGAGGGAAAGGGCTGCGGTTAGAATGTTGTGAGCATTGAAACCGGGCGCAGCTCGCAGCTGGTCGATGAAGCTCCTTACGAAAAGGCCGGCGCCCACCAGAAGAATCAAGGAGAGGGCAAGCTCACCGATCACCAGCAGATTCTGCAATCGGCGGTGCTCGCGGCCGGCACTGGTGGTGCGCGAATGTTCTTTCAAACCGGCGGCCGGCCCGGAGCGGGAGATCTGGAGCGCCGGCGCCAAACCGAATACAATCGCTGCCAGAAACGAGGCCGCCAACGTGAACACCAAAACCGATCTGTCGATGTAGATCTCGCGGGCAATGAGAAACGCATTTTCGTTCCAATTGAGTTGCGTGCGGAGCACGCGAACACTCAAGGCGCTGATCGCCAACCCCAGGCCGCCGCCTGCCACGGACAGCAACACGCACTCGGAAAGAAGCTGCCGAGCGAGACGAAAGCGTCCCGCGCCCAAGGCGGCGCGAATGGCAAACTCGCGCGTGCGCGCGGTGTTGCGCGCCAGCAGTAGATTGGCGAGGTTGGCGCAGGCGATGAGGAGCACGAAAATCACCGCGCCCATCAAAACATTCATCGCCGGGCGCGTGTTGGACGTATCGGCCATGTACTTTTGCAATGTCACCACGTTCGCGCCCAAGCCCTTGTTGCTATGCGGATGATCTGTGGCGAGGCGACTGGCAATCCCCGCCAGCTCAGCCTGCGCTTGAGATCGACTCACGCCCGGCTTCAGGCGCGCGAATACGTTGAGGAACCAGTGGTCCTTGCGCCCTTCGGGGCCAAGGCGCTCCGGCTTGAATTCGAGAGGAGTCCAAAGGTCGGCGGGGAAAATCCACATTCGAAACCGGCTCGGCACAACCCCGATCACGGTATAATCTTCGCCGTTGACCTTGATGGTGCGGCCGATGGCCGCCGGATCGGCGCCGAAATGCCGCCGCCACAAGTCTTCGCCAATCATCGCCAACTTGGCGTGGCCCGGCTGATCTTCGCCAAGTGCAAAGGCCCGTCCGCGAATGGGCGCGACGCCCATCACTTGAAAATAATTGGCGGACACCTCCCCGCCTGGGACGCGTTCCGGCTGCTCGCTTCCACTCAAGGTGAAACTGTCGAATGTGGCCGCCGCCATGCCAGAATACGAATTCGCCTGCCTGCGCCAGTCGAGGTAATCCGGCGCGGAGACCGGAGTCATTTCCGGCATCCACCCGCCCTTGGGATTGGTGCCGCACAGCATCATGACGCGGTTCGGGTCTGCAACCGGAGGCTGACGCAGCAACATGCCGTGGACGAAACTGAAGATGGTGGTATTCACTCCGATGCCCAGGCCCAGAGTGATGATGGCGACAGCCGCGAAGCCGGGATTCTTGCGCAACATCCTGACCCCGTATCGCACGTCCTGAAAAAATGTCTCAAGCATGACCAGCCCCCTTTGCTCTCGATAGAGTTCTTTCGTTTGCTCCATTCCGCCGAACTCGCGCAGCGCCGCGATTCGGGCCTCGTCGCGCGACAGGCCCCGCCGGATGTTTTCTTCCGTCGCCATCTCGACGTGTGCGCGCAGTTCGTCGTTCAACTCGCGTTCGAGCTGGCGCTTGCGAAAGAGCGCCGTGAAACGCGAGGCGAATTGTATTAGCGAGGCCACGATTCAGCCTTCAGCTCTGAGCGGTCAGCATGCGGTCGGCGCAAGAGCGTGAACATTTGACGACCGAGAAGGGACAACGAACGACTGACAGTTGACCAGCGATAATATTGTCCAAAATAGACGTTTTGCCCATTTCATGATAAACCGTTCATATGATTTACGTTTCTGCCACTGATGCCAAGCAGCGTCTTGCCGGCCTTCTGGATGCGGCCCAGCGCGAGCCCGTTGTCATTCGTCGCCAGAAGCGCGACGCGGCGGTGCTCCTCTCGCCACAGGAGTTCGACCGCCTGCGCGGCCTTAACGTGGATGAATTCCAGAGTTTTTGTGACCGCGTGGCGCGTCGGGCATCGGCGCGCGGCCTGACCAAGACCAAGCTGGCCCGTCTCCTCGCCAATGACACCGCTAAAACGCATCGTGGTTGATAACAGCGCGATCATCAGCCGCCTCCTACTCCCAAAGTCCGTTTCTGGTTTAGCCGTTCGCGAAATTGTGGACACGGCTCAATTGTTGGTTTCCGAGCCTGTCCTCAACAAACTCGCCGATGTCCGATCACGGCCGAAGTTTGACCGCTACATCAGCATCGCGGAACGCCAGCAGTTTCTGCGCCTACTGCTGGCGGTGGCTGAAATGGTTCCCATCGTCTACACCATTCAAGCCTGCCGCGATCCTAAAGATGACATGCTTCTCGAACTCGCCGTCAACGGCCGAGCGGACCTCATCGTGACCCGCGATGAAGATCTTCTTGTTCTCAATCCTTTTCGAAACATTCCGATCATTACGCCCGGACAGTATTTGAAATGCTGACTTGCGAATTTCGAACATGGTCTCTCCTTTCGGCAATCGGCAATCGGCAATCACTCATACCGCAGCGCCTCCATTGGGTCGACTTTGGTCGCCCGCCGCGTGGGAACATAGGCTGCCAAGACGGCGACCGCCGTGAGAGCAACCGATACCGCCAAGAAAGTGGCAGGATCAGCGGGCCGCACGCCGTAAAGTAATCCCGCCAGGAACCGGGTAAGCGCCCAAGCGCCAGCGGCCCCAAGGGCAACGCCAGCGACGGTAAGCCGCAGCGCCTGCCGGACGAAGAAGCCCACCACCTCCCGCCGCTCGGCGCCGAGCGCCATGCGAATCCCAATTTCGTGGGTGCGCTGGCTAACCGAGAAGGAGAAAATCCCGTATACGCCCACCAAGGCAAGAGCCACGGCGAGGGCGGCAAACGCTCCCAGCACCCATGCGCGCACACGAGGCGAGGCCGTCGCCCTCGCCACCAATTGTTCTCCGGTGATCACCGATGACAAGGGCTCACTGGGTTCCACGGCGTGAACCGCGTTCGTGATATCGCCCGTCGACACCGGACCTGACGTATGAACTACCAAAAACGCCGACCTCGGAGGCTCCTGCGCGATCGGAAAATACATGGCTGGCTCAGGCGCCTCCGAGCTGCCCCAGTCCAAGACGTCTCCTACCACTCCCACCACGGTTACCCACTGGGGAGGGTCGAACTTGGTGAAGCGCTTGCCGAGAGGGTCGGTACCGGCCCAAAAACGCCGTGCCATGGCTTGATTGACGATGGCCACTTTCGGTCCGTCGGCGCGGTCCCGCTCGTTGAATGCCCGACCGGCGAGCAGGGGAATTCCCATAGCTCGGAAATAAGCGGGGCTGACGGTCTGGTAGAGTGCCCAGTCATTTGAAGTTTCCGGCTTCGGGTTCGCCGATCCTTCCACGCCTACAGAAAACATCACTGAGACCCCGTGGCCCAGCGGAAACGAATTCGTCCATCCAACGTCGCGAACGCCCGCGACTTTGCTCGCGCGGTCCAGGACTTGCGCGAAGAATCTATCGCGGCGTTCCGGCGCGTTGTAGCCGGGTCCGGAGAGGAACAACCGCGCCGTCAGCAGGTGGTCCGTACGGAAGCCTGGCTCGAAAGAACTCAGGCGCGCCAAACTGCGAACCAGTAGCGTGGCGCTGATAACGAGGACAAGCGCCAAAGCAACTTCGCTCATGCCCAGCGAGGTGAGCATGCGCCGTCGGCGCCGAAAGTCAAAGCCCCCAGCTACTCCGCTCCCACTCTGCTTCATGGCTTCGCTCAGGCTTACCCGCGAGCTCCCAAGGGCTGGCAGAAGCCCGGACAGGATGCCGGTCAGCAAGGCCGCACCCAGGCCGAAGCCCAGCACCCATCCGTCAAGCTGAAGCGAAGTCATCATGTTGTAGGGGTCGGGTGGGATGATGGCCCGCGCCAACGGGACCGCTCCCACCGCCACCAGCAGGCCGGCTATGCCGCCCGCGAGAGACAAGAGCACGCTTTCGGTGAGCAGTTGGCGGATGAGCCGCCCGCGCCCGGCGCCGACGGCCGCACGCACGGCAAACTCGCGGGCGCGAGCCACGTTTCGAGCCAACAATAGGGTTGCGACATCAGCGCATGCAATCAGCAGCACTAGTCCTGCTGCGCCCATCAGGACGAGGAGGGTGGGGCGAAGATCCTTCACCAGCTGGAGGCGTAGCGGCGTGACCGTCAAGTCCGGGTTGAATGGAGCCGGATTTCCCTGGTGAAGCTGCCGTACGAATACAGTGAGTTCCGCGCGCGCCTGGGCGAGCGTCGCCCCCGGTTTGAGTCGGGCGAGCTGAAAATTTACGATTGCGCCCTCGCCGAAGAGATTCTCTTCCTGGTTGAGGGCCGCCGGAATCCAAATCTGAGTGTCGCCTGGGAACTCAAATCCGGGGGGCATCACACCGATCACAATAAAGGGCGTGCCGCTGAGATCGAGGTTCCGGCCCACGATGTTCGGGTCCGCCCCCAGATGGCTCTGCCAGAGGTCGTAGCTGATGACGGCTTCAGCGCGGGCTGGAGCGTTTTGGGCACTGAGAAACGCGCGCCCCTTGATCGGTTCCACTCCTAACAAGCGAAAGAATCCCTCCGACACCGCTACGGCCGGAAGGTGCATGGGTTGGTCGATGCCCGTCACATTCAAGCCGCCCCACTCATAGATGCTCAGGTCCTGAAGCGTTTGGCTCTTTCCTACCCATTCCTCCCAGCTCAAGACGCGAGTGTGCGGGCCATTAAAACGAATGGCGGGAATCCCGTCGATGGCCACCAATCGGCCGGAATTGCGAAAGGGGAGGGGCCGAAGAAGCGCAGCGTTGATCACGGCAAACATCGCCGCGTTGGCGCCAATCCCCAGCGCCAACGCCGCCACGACCAGCGCTGTGAATCCGGGGCTATTCGCCAGCATTCGCAGGCCGTAACGAAGGTCCTGAATGATTGTCTCGATCATGGGCAGCCCCCTTTGCTCGCGATAGACTACTTTCGTTTGCTCCATTCCGCCGAATTCGCGCAGCGCCGCGCCACGAGCTTCTTCCGGCGACATCCCGTGCCGCACGTTTTCTTCAATCAGCATCTGGACGTGCGCGCGCATTTCTTCGTTCATCTCTTGTTCAAGGCGCTGCTTGCGAAACATCGCGCCAAAGCGGGTTGCGAATTCTTTGAACCAAGTCATCGTAAGATCTCAGTAATCAGTTCTCAGTTTTCAATAACCGGTCAGCATGATTGCCGCTTTCACTGGCAACTGACGACTTCTTAAATCGTCAATCGGCAATCGAAAATCGTCAATCTTATGCTTCGGCCAACAAACGCCCAATCATCGCCGACATTCGTTCCCAATTCTCCGTTTCGGCGGCGAGCTGTTTCCGTCCGGTCTTGGTGATGGAATAAAACCGGGCGCGGCGATTGTTATCGGAAACCCCCCATTTGGCGCTGATCCAACCCTTTTGCGTCAGCCGCAGCAGGGCAGGGTAGAGCGTGCCTTGATTCATGTGCAGCAAGTTTTCCGAGATCTGTTCGATCCGGCGCGCAATGCCGTAGCCGTGCTGCGGACCCATGCTTTCCAGGGTCTTGAGCACAAGCAAATCCAGTGTGCCGGGAAAAATGTCTGACTTCGGTTCCATGATCTTCACTCCTTTAGACTGCCAACAGGAATATAGGTTAGCCTCTGTTGATTGTCAACAGGAAGTTGAGAAAGGTTAAAAGGTAAAGGTTAAAGGATAAAGGGTAGGACTTATGGCAGATTATCGGACAGCTTGAGCTGCGTTTGTAAGGCAACCGGTAAAAGCAAAATATCGAAGGTGGTTGGTTTTTTGATCTGTACCCTTCACCCATTAACCGTATCCGCACTCCTTTTGACCTTTTTGCCCGCCCACTTCGCTTGGACGGGCAGCCAGAGCAAGCCGGGGATGATGAGGGCGAGACCGAGGCCAATTGCCGATTGGGGCGCGGTGTACTTCCAGGTGTCAAGACCGATTCCGAGGATGTAATTGGAAGTGGAAACCGCGAGCATCAACATTCCCATGTCCAGGGCGAAGATGCGGCCGCGAAATCGATCTTCGGTGTGCACCTGCAAGAGCGTCGTGGTCACGACCCAAATATTGCTGCCACCCATATGGGCGATCATGATAGCCAGCAATGCGATGGGAAGATTGGGCGCGTGGCTGAAGGCAATGTAGGCGACGCCAATCAGGAAAAAGCTCAAACTGACGCTGCGCCACATCCTGCTTTCCTGCTCATGGATGAAAAAATCGCCGACCATGGGCCCGATAGCGGCGCCCAACCCGCGCGCTGCATACAACAGGCCCACGGCCAAGGCGCCGTGCCCGGCGATAGGAAAAATTCGCTCCCCAAAAATCACCAGCAACAACAAACCGCCGCCGAGGAAGCCGACTCCCGTCTTGGCAAGGATTAGCACGACGACCTTCGGCTTCTCTTTCAGATAGCGCGCGCCCTCGGCGATGGCATTGGGCTTGGGTCGAACTTCGCCGAATTCGTTGGAGTCTGGATCCACATGAGTTTCCACGCAGCGAACTCGCGAGAGGAATGTGGCTGAGGCGAAAAAGGAAATGGAGTTAAGTACAAAAGCGGCGGGCCGACCGAGCAGTGCGGTGATCAATCCACCCAGCGCTGCGCCGGTCATCAGGGTGAACGACCAGGTGGCGGAAGAAAGGGCGTTGGCGGCCAACAGTTCTTCGGGCCGCGTGATGTTGGGCAGCAGAGCGTTGCGCGCGGGCTCGAAGATGGAAGCGAAAATGACCTCCAGCCCCAAGAGCGTATAAACCAACCAAACATCCGCCGGGCCGCGCACCAGGAGCAAGCCCAGCACCACAAACCCCTGCACAACATCGCAAAGCATCATCAGCCGCCGGCGGGAGAAGCGGTCGACAAGCGCGCCCGCCAGCGGCGTCATCAGAAACCAAGGCAGCGTTTGCATGATGATGGCAAACCCCACCGCTTTCCCGCTGCGGGTCATTTGAAAGAGCAGGTCGTAAACCGCGACGCTATAAAACCAATCGCCCAGTTCGCTCACCAGTTGCGCCGTCCAAACCTGGCGAAAATTCCGGTTGCCCCGTAACAGGGAAAAATAGCGCATGTGAATGGGAATGCGAGCCGAGGTCGGAGTCTCTGCCGAAGGAATAGGGTGAGTTTCGGTGTCGGCTGCCATGGGATGTGGGGGGGCATTGTAACACGGCGATCTTGCGGATAATTTCGACTGCTTTTGTTGCGAGTGTCCTCCCGTCACGCGAGGAGGATCATGTTGTGATCCACTCCCGCTCGCGCCCGTCTACGCCGCTTTCGGTACTCCAAGCAGGCTCGGTAGAGCGAATTCAGATTGGTATGCCGAAACACAAAGCCCAACGCCTCCAGTTTGGCAGGGGCCACTCGAACGCTGGCGAGCAGCAATTCGTCAGCCTTTTCTCCAAAGACGAGGGACGCCGCGAATCCAGGCATCAGAAAAACAGTGGAGGCGGCGAACTTGCGCGTCTAAAGCCGATGGGCGAATTTGGACTCGAGATAACTGAGGGGCACGTCAATCAGCATGGCTTTGGGGGAATGGCGCAGGCTGTCGTGGATAAAGCAGACATGGGTACACCAGCACTGATCGTCGACAATCGCTTTCGCTTCCTGCCGGCGGGCCAGGGTGGTCCAGAACTTCCCGAAGTCGCAATCGAAATCGCGCAGGCTGGCGAGCTTCGAGCGCAATTCGCAGGCGCGCACGTCGCCATTATAATCGATCACGATCGCGGTTTCGCTGGCCGTGCAAGGCATGGGCCACGGATGCGGCCCGTCCATATTTTCAAGTTGAATCCTGTTGTGCAGGGCCAGCGTACCCTGGTAATAGACTTCACCCGCCGTTTCCCGAAGGCCGTCCAGCCGACGCAGCCAGGTGGGGGCATAATGGCTGTAAACTTTTTGGATCTCCTGATAAAGGGCAGGCAGGCGCTCGGTGGGAATAATCTTGAGGCCCGCATCTTTGGCGTTGCCTCGGATGATGTTAAAGTAATGGCCATCCACGGCACAGTGATTTTTCACGAAGCCGGCGATGTCCATCACCACCTCGAAGTTTTCCGCGCAGATCACGGTGTTGACGTTCACCCGCAAGTTGGCAAATTTTTCCCGGCAGGGTTGGAGAGCCTTCAGCGTTTCGAGCGTCTTGTCAAAATTGCCCGGCACCGCCCGGATGGAATCCTGCATGGTGTACAGCCCGTCCAGGGCCACGTTCAAGTCGAGCTGTAATTCGGGGTTCTCCGTGCAGATTCGCGCCACCCACTCCGCCGTGCGATCCGGAAGCAGTCCGTTGGTGGGCAGGTTGGTCCAGCGGATGCCGTTATTCACATAAAACAAGTGCAGGATGTCGGTGAGCTCTTTGCGCAGCATGGGCTCGCCCCCTGAAAGCCAAAGGTCAGTAAACCGGGGCATGGTGGCCGAGAGTTTTTTGATCTCCTCCCACGTCAGGTCGCCGCGCTGGTTTAATTCCTCCCAATAAAAGCAGGTGCGGCACCGGGCATTGCAAACCGACGTGACAAACAAAATCACCAGTTTGAGCCGCTTCGGGCGAACCAGGTTTTGATACGCCTGGCTCAATTCGGCTTTGTAATTCAGCGCCATATTCCGGGTAACGCCGCTCCTTTCGCTGTAGGGCATTGTAACAGAAAGGCACGCCGCCTGGATTTGCCCCGGGAACCCAGGCCCCATGAACCGGACAGAGTTGTTCTTCAGACTGTCCGGCGAATTTATTTGGCATGTCAAGGCAAAGTAAGAAGATCCTGTTCTTAGCAAAGTAAGTAGTTCCTGTGGGCGCTAACCGAAGGAGCCCGTAGGGCGACTGAGGTTAGCGCC
>DASYZE010000025.1:0-2406 GCA_035946625.1 Terriglobia bacterium
CCCCTGGATGGCCACGTTGAAGCCGTCGTTCAGCAGGAGCGTGCCTTCGTATTTTTCGCCCGAGGGCAGCGTCACGATCGCGGTTGAAGGCGCGCCGGAAGGGTAGAGGAAGCGAACTTCCAGATCCGGCGGATTATATTTTTTCGCGATGCCCGCCAAATCGCCGGTTGGCGAATGGCAGCCGGAGCATCCGCCCGGTCGATTGAAGTAAGCTTTGCCGGCTTCGACGCTGCCCGTTGCGAGTCGCGACGCCGGAATATCGTTAGGATAGGGACTAAAGCGCGTATGAAGATCGAATAGCGCGAGCTGCGCCTGGATGAAAGCGAGGAGATCGGCCACTTGGGCTTGGGTAAACGGGAAGGCCGGCATGCCCTTGTCCGCGCGGCCTCCGATAACAACCGGGCCGATGAGATCACCATTTTTATCGTGCCGCACGAGGGACGAACGAATGAGGTCAGGGCCCCGCCCGCCGGTGAGGTTTTCGCCGTGGCAGGCGGCGCAATTTTCTTTGAAGATGGTGCGGCCCCGATCGGTTGCCGCGGCTTCAGCCGCCGCGGCGGCTGGATTGGCCGCTCGCGCTGCGCCCCGGCCTGGGGGCGGGCCACCTTGCGCCTTCAACGACAAGGCAGCCGAAAAAATCGCAAACGCCACCACGAAGGATTTCTTCACTTCGATTTCCCTCGATAGAAAGACCAACTCTACACGGACGACTGCGGAGCTAAATCCGTTACGCAAGATTTCACGGGTTCAGCCAACAATTTTCTACGGCAACCGCGTGTCTCTCCCTAACGAACCCACGCCTCGCCGTCTTCACATTGCTACTGGCCGGATTTCGTCGAAACGACCCCAGTGACTTTCTTCGTCTGGTGCGCCCAGTTTGTTCCCGGATACGTAAACAGAAGATCGTAGCCGGGCGAGCCGCCCGCCACGACGATATGAAAATCATCAGGACTCTGGACAACCGGCACCCGCCCTCCTGGCTTGAGGTTATCCAGGAAAATCTGCGCCCGATCCGCTCGGATTCGCCCGTCCGCTACTGATGCACGGATAAAGGCCTCTTCCGAGCCCTCCCCGAATGAGACTTGTTTGCTTAGCTTCTCGTAAGGCACTCGGGTCTGCTCGTACAGGTACTCCTGCAGGCTTTTTCGCGTGTAACCGTTGTTCGCAAGTTCAACCGCGCAATCCGGGTGCAGCACGACTATATGTTTCTGAGCGTGAGGCCAGACCGGCCCTCGGCTTCTGATCTGATTCACCATCTGATCGATCACGCCCTGGGCTGTCCATGGTGCCACCGCTCCGCCGCCGAAAACCGCTGGGTTTCCTGCCGACGACACGGTGACCGTGCTGTCTCCCTTCTGAAAGCCCTGGCTCACATTGTAGGGTTCCCACGGACTCTTCGCCGTGTCCTCCGCGAACGTGTAGAACGTGTAGGCCTCGAGCCGTCCGGTGAGGCCCATAAAGTTCACCTGCGGCCACGTCTGTCCGAGATTCAGCAGTGAAAGCTGGAGCGCCCGGCCTACCGTGCTATTCGCTTGCCACCCGATGCCTAGCATCCCGATCCCAGAGTTAAAACCAAGCTCCTGAGTGATCGGGCCGTCCACGATTACGACCGGTGTAAATGATCCGGTGGAGGCTACCACGTGCGTCAGGTCGTAGTGCTTGTCCAGGAAACCTTCCATCCCCGCGAGAATCACGGGGAAATATTCCGGCTTCGCCCCCGCCATCACCGCGTTGATAGCGATTTTCTCGACGGTTGCCGTGCCATTCTTCGGCGCTACTTGTCCGAGCACTTCCTTCGGTGAGTGCGTCGTTCCGGCTTCCATCGCCTTCACCAATTCAGGCGTCGGCGGGACAATCGGCAATCCGTCCGCCCAGTGATTTTCGAGGAACAGCTCGTTCACCTTTTCCGAAGCGTCGAGAAAATCTTTGCCTGTCACCTTGATGTTCGCGTCCTCGTGCAGCTTTTGCGCCTGGGAAGGTTTGGCCTCCTCTGGCGTCAGCGGCCACGTGAGGTCGTCCACCATCTTGTCGAAGAACGCGTCGGCAATCGGCTGCAACACTTGTTTGTTCCCGCGCGCGACGTAATACTTGTTCGCCGGAAGCGCCAACGTGCGGATTCCCGGCATGCCGCGATCTTTCGCTGCGGATTTTGCATCGTCTAGAAATTCTGTGGTTGTGAAGTAAACGCCAGGCATTCCTGTCTTTTCAATTTCGATTGTGTCGTGGGAACCCCACCACGTGCAGCTCCCTCAATCGCCCACGCCGAAAACGAAAAGATCGCCCTGCTGCTTCACCGTGGGATACCACTTCGGGAGAGCGGTAATCGTTTGCGCTGCCGGTTTCGGATACATCACGATTGTTGCCTTCGGATACTTTTCCTTCAACATGTCCGCGAGCACATCGAGG
>DASYZE010000026.1:0-12089 GCA_035946625.1 Terriglobia bacterium
GGCGCTAACCTCAGTCGCCCTACGGGCTCCTTCGGTTAGCGCCCACAGGAACTACTTACTTTGCTAAGAACAGGATCTTCTTACTTTGCCTTGACACATTTCCTGTGCCTGTTTTTGCAGACCATATGGGATCTCTCCGGCGACCCCGCGCGGAGTGCGGGAAACGCCATGAATGGTGTTGCTGTCCGCAGTCTCGATGGATTCAGGTATTTCCTCCATCCAAACTAAGTGCCCCTATTCGCCATTTCGCTGACTTATTTCGCCCCGCCTTGTAGGGCCGGGGCTTGCCCCGGCCTTTCACTGTCCACTGCATCGCAAGCCGAGTGAGGCTCGGGCTTGCCCCGGCCCTACAAGGCCGTGAGGGGTCCACGCTGAACTCTTCGGCGAATTCGTCACTGTATTTGCGAACGCCAGTACTAAGTTCGAACTTGGAGCCTGCCTCTGCTTCTCTTATCTGTTTCGCATGAACATAGGAATAAAACTCCGCCAGTTGCGCACATCAAAAGGCCTCTCCCGGGGCGATATCGAGAAGCGCACCGGGCTTTTGCGCTGTTACTTGTCCCGAGTCGAAAACGGGCACACCGTCCCCAACCTCGAAACACTCGAGAAATTGGCCGGTGCCCATGAAGTCGCGTTGTACCAACTTTTTTTTGAAGGCGAAGGGAAACCGCAGGGCGCGCCACAAAAAGCGCCAGCCCCACTCGACCCGGAGGCACGCAGCCTTGTTGCCACCCTCACCGCCCTCGACAAGAGAGATAGAAAGTTTGTTCTTGCGATGGTACGGAAGGTGGCGAAGGATAGGCGAGCCGCAAAACGATCCAGTTAGCTGCCAAATGATTTGCTACCTTTGATTTCGCATTGGCCCGCCAAAGAAAGCAACTACCCCAGCTTCGAGATCATTGACTCTGAACCATTCTTTGTGGGACAAGACTGGCTGACCAGACCTCTCCCGAGGTCTGCCCGCCTGAAGCGCAATGAGAGCCTGCATCGCCCCGATCCTCTGACGGCTAGAGTGTCTGATTTCCGGGGCCCGATAAATTCCAAATGTCGGACCTGACTTCGGACATTAGGGTCAGCCCGTCTAAGCCGCACTTTCAACAGAGATAATCCCTACTTAACTCCAAAGATCACAGCATGGCCGACTGGGTCTCCGGTCGCAGTGAACTGTAGACTATAGGTGCCCGAAGCTAAGCCATTGGTACTCAAATTGAAAATGTAGCCACCGGTTGGGCCTAACGTGGTGTCAAAACGGAAATCGTTGTCAGGGTTGGCATTGCCCACGGTATCTGGTATGCCCGAGTAACTCGAGACCATGGTCACCGCGGTGGCGTGTAGCACGACGCTCGACGACGATACGTCGTTGCCATTGGCGTCGCAAAGCATGACCTTGATCGGGAACACCGCCCCACCCTTTACCGCCTTGGTTTGGTCGTAAAGCGCGCAGATTCCGTATTCTCCGGTCCCCGAAAGGCTGATGCTCTGCGGGCTGCCCCCGGCATCATCGGTAATCGTGACCGTCCCCGTTCTGCTTCCTACCAAGGTCGGAGTGAACGTTGCGCTGATTGCGCAATTGCCGTTGGCGGCCACGCTTGCGCCGCAGGTGTTGGACTGGGCAAAGTCGCCGCTGATCGCGACACTTGAGATATTCAATGTGGCGGCGCCCGCGTTCGTCAGGGTTACCGCTTGAGGTGCGCTCGTCGAGGAAATTACCTGAGCGGCAAAAGTCAAGGAAGCCGGCGAGAGGTTTGCCAGCGGCACGGCTTCAAAGATCGCAAAAGGCGAGAGGGTGGAAACGCTCCCGCAGATGATCATGGTTGCTGTGTTGTTCGAGGTTGTAACGTTTACGGGAATTCCACTCTCGATCTGGAACAACTTCAGGTTTGCCGGATTGTGGAAGGATATTCCGCTGTAGTTTATGCAGATCGTTATCGGGCCTGAATAGACCGCTGTCGTGCTGAGCTGAAAGTACGTTGGTGGGTTTCCTAATTGAAAGCCCGCCGGCGGAGGGGCCCCGGTCCCGCTTGTCGTAAGCGTGGTATTACCCGCTGTCGTGACGCTTGAGAATGTAAGTGAAACTCCTCCCGTGACTGTGTCACCTCCTCCCAAGGCAACAGACACGTTTGTTCCCGTTGGCGTGTTACCCGGTGGAGGATTCGAAATCTTCGCCACGAAAGCGTCATAGCCGCCGGCGTTCGCCGCCTGGAAAGGACTCGCGGTGGGAAAATCAGACGATTGGGTAGAACCCGTTACATAAGCGTTCCCGGATGAGTCCACGGCGATGCCGTTGGCGTAGTCGTCCCCACTGCCGCCCAAGTAGGTGGAGTAGACCAGCGCTGAGCCTGCAGGATTCAACTCGAATACGACAGCATCACGGAAGGCGCCGCCAAACGAAGTCTGGGGCGCACCGGCGGTTGTGGGGAAGAGGCTGGAGGTGGTTCCGCCCGTTACGTAGGCGTTGCCGAGGGAGTCCACCCCGATGCCCTGGCCTCCTTCGTAGTCGCCGCCCTGGCCACCCAGAAAGGTGGAGTAAAGCAAGGCGGCACCAGTGGAGTTCAACTTAGTCACGAAGTAATCATTGACAGCCGGGACATACGTGGTCTGAAAGGCCCCGGTCGTCGTGGGGAAGTCGGTCGATTCGGTATAGCCTGTCACGTAGGCATTGCCGATGGAGTCCACCGCGATGCCAAGGCCGACATCGCGGCCACTGCCGCCCAGGTAGGTGGAATAGACCAGCGCCGACCCGGCGGGATTCAGCTTGGTCACGAAGGCATCCTGGACGCCGCCGCCAAACGTAGTTTGGAAGGCGCCGGCGGTGGTAGGGAAATTGGTCGATTCGGCATCGCCTGTTACGTAGGCGTTGCCCGAGGAGTCCAGGGCAATCCGGTCGCCTCTGTCGATGTTACTGCCACCCAGGTAGGTGGAGTAGACCAGCGCCGACCCGGTGGGATTCAGCTTGGTCACGAAAGCATTACTGACGCCGCCACCAAACGTAGTTTGGAAGGCACCGGCGGTCGTGGGGAAATTGGCCGATTCGGCATAGCCCGTAACGTAGACGCTGCCGAAAGAATCCACTGCGATGCCGTTCCCTAGGTCGTAGCTATTGCCGCCCAGGTAGGTGGAGTAGACCAGCGCCGAGCCATCAAGACTCAACTTCGTTACGAAGGCATCGGTGCCGCCGCCAAACGCAGCTTGGAAGGCTCCGGTGGTGGTGGGAAAATCGGACGAATAAGTAGAGCCGGTTACGTAGGCGTTGCCGAGGGAGTCCACAGCGATGCTGGCGATTACGTCCTGGTTGCTACCGCCAAGGTAGGTAGAGTAGACCAGCGCCGACCCGGCGGGATTCAGCTTGCTCACAAAAGCACTCTGGACGCCCCCACCATACGTTGTTTGGAACGCCCCTGCGGTCGTGGGGAAATTAGCCGATTCGGTAGACCCAGCCACGTAGACGTTGCCGAAGGAATCCACGGCGATGGCATTGCCTACGTCGAGACCACTTCCGCCGAGATACGTGGAGTAGATAAGCACAGGGTCGATGACAAGAGGTTGTTTGGAATCATATCCCCCGAGTCGGAAGCCAAATTCGCGACGATTCATTAAGACATAGCTCGCGCGAATCTCCCTCCTCACACCCTCAACATCCTGGTATACGTGCGGCCTCTTTAAGGTAACATCACCCCCCGGCACCCCAAGTTTCAGGTCGCCGTTTTGGTCAAGATCGAATTTTCTAGCGCCGCTTATTGCAAGACGTATAACCTTGGGATCGGACCCCGGACTCACGACGAAATCGTGTTCCAGTTGGCCTTGATTCCCATAGTAGACGAGGTCCACCCCAGGATAAACGTCCCGGTATCTCACCTTGGCGTAGTTCGGCACATTCGTGCGCCATTTCTTCGGGTCATTGCCGACAAAGTAGTTGCTCTTGCCCGGAAGTTCGTCCGCGCCGGTTACAGATGCCTCGGCATTTGCGCCTACAAGTTTCATGCGAAGAACGCTTTCCGTGGTTCGCGGTCCTTTGTCCATTGCACCGGGCAAATCACGCGCGGCGAGTGAAAAGGCTCTGTCATTCCCGCGCAGGCGGGAATCCACCTCGCCGCTTTCGCGGGGATGACGTGCCACAGACGACTGACCACTGACAGACGACTGACCACCGACAACTGAAGGCTCCATTAGCGCAAGCACTGCCTCGTTTTCAGTCAGGAACAACGAGTATCGGCTCCCCCGCGAAAGGAACTTGACCCGCCCATCCGTTTGCCCGTGATTTGCCTCGAAGCTTAATGGTAGTTTGCCATAAGCTTCAATCAGTCGGGCATGGCTGGATTTCGCGATGCCTTGAACATTTTTGTGCTTTGCCGGTGTCGCGGCGACCGCTGGTTCTAAAGGCTTCCAAGCGAGCGCCGACAGCAAAAGTAGACCGAGGCTGGTTCCAAGGACAAGACGATTTGTCGGGGTCATGGTGTTTCTCCTCCGCCCTGCGGGCGACTATGATCGATTGCCTGGCAATCTGGTTCTGCTCCGAATATATGCTCACGGTCTGTAACCTCAATCTTCAGGCCTTGCAAGCGAAACGAGACGAAGGATCTCGGATTACGTTTGATTTCGTCCTGGCAATTGACTCTTGACACACTGAATCAAATCTTGAATAATCCCACTAACGTATTGATCCCGAAACTATTGCTCGCCAGGACTGGAGCACTCGATGTCCGAAGGACGGACCCGACCTCATCCCGACCTTACAGGCACTTCGCTGAGCCCGCGGCTCGATTCGTGGAAGGAAATTGCGGTCTACCTGAAACGGGACATTCGCACGGTCCAGCTTTGGGAGAAAAATGAAGCCCTGCCTATTCACCGGCACTTCCATATGGGCCGAGCCAGCGTCTATGCGCATACATCGGAACTCGACGCCTGGTGGAATAGCCGCGATAAGACCCCACCGCAGGGCACCGGGGCGGGTGCAAAGTCCGGGAGCGAGGGGGATGAATCGCCGCGCGCGACCCACCCCAAGCGCTTGCTGCTCCGATTACTAATCGGCTTTCTGGTTGTCACGTCCCTCGGCGTCGGGGCGACGATCACCTGGCAGCGCCTGAAGCGGCGAAAAACTTCCACCGTCGGGACGATCACGCTCGCAGTTCTCCCTTTTGAGAGCCTCTCAACTAGCCAGGACGACAGCTTTCTGGCCGACGGCCTTACCGACGATATCATCTCGGACCTCGGCATGGCCGGTCGACTGCAAGTGATTTCCCGGACTTCAGTGATGCAATTTAAGGGAAAGCACGAGTTGCTTCCACAGATCGCCCAAACACTGCACGCTAATCTGGTAGTGGAGGGGACACTCATTCATGTCGGAGGGCAAGTTCGGATAACCGCGCAATTGATTGACGCCAACAGTAACAAGCAACTCTGGGCTGGCAGCTATGAACACGAATACAAAAGGGTCCTCTCGCTGCAAGATGACGCGGCAGGTGAGGTCACCGTCGGGGTACTCGATCAACTACCGGTTGGGAGCGCCTTTCCGGTGCGACAGACACCTCTTGTCGAAAGTGAAGCGCGTATTGCTTACCTGAAAGGCCGCTTTTATTGGAACCAGCGAGATGAGGCAGGATTAAAAGAGGCGATTACATATTTCAGCCGTGCCACCCAAAGGGCACCTAACTACGCGCCGGCCTACGCCGGTCTGGCGGACTGCTATAACCTTATGAGTGTTTGGGGTTCGCTGACACCCAAGGAGGCATTTCCCCTGGCGCGGCAATCAGCCTTGAAAGCGGTGCAACTCGACCCGTCTTTAGCGGAGGCTTATACTTCGCTTGCTTTTGAGATGTACCGCTACGAGTGGGATTTCGCCGGATCGGAGACGGACTTCCAGAAGGCCATCGGGCTCGATCCGAATTACACCACTGCCCATCAGTGGTACGGTGAATTTCTCGTCGACTTGGCTCGATTTGACCAAGGGATTGCCGAACTGCGCAAGGCAAAGGAGATCGATCCCCTCTCCCCAATCGTGGAAAGCGATTTGGCTGCCGCATTGGTGCACGCCAGGCGAGGGCGCGAGGCGGTCGCCGAACTGGAAGATGTTCTGAAATTGCGTCCCGATTTTGTTCCCGCGCACTTTTACCTCTCAACTGCTTATGCCATAGCGGGTGATCCGATAAAATCTCGGCAAGAGAAACTGCTCTACACAAGACTGAGCGGAGATCAGGCATGGCGCGAGCAAATTGAGTTGCAAGATGACCTTGCTTCGGGGAACAAAAAGGACGCGCAAGCTCTGTACCAAAAAATGGCTCGACATGTGCAGGAAGGCCGCAGCGGAAACTACCAGATGGCCGAACTGGAAATCCTGATGGGCCACAAGGACCTTGCCTTTGTTTGGCTCGACAAAGCTTACCGGGAACATTCGTGGTGGCTGGTGACAATGATGGTGGATCCCTGGATGGACCCGATTCGCAATGATCCCCGTTTTGATAGCCTCATCCGCCGGGTAGGACTCCGCGGCAAGCCTTAACGTCAATTCGGGCTGCCGGTAAAGCTGCTAATCTGAAGAGGTCTCAAAAATCAATAATTATGTACGCCGGCTGATAATAATTTCCGCTGTCCACGAAAAGCCCAGGCGAACTCAGGTGTTTCCCTCATTTAAATCGCAGTAAATCTCCATGTATACCTGTCTTTTGGACCGCTCAGGGCACGCATTTATAATTTATGAGCCAGATTTCCATCTTCGTGGCCTCGAAGATGGAGGCAGACCCGGTAGCGCGACTTCTGGGAGTCTCACGTTGGAACTCTCCCTCGCATACAGGCCCTATTACAGCCGGACCGAATCAAGTCGAATTCTTTATCACTGGCTTAGGCCCCAAACGGGCCAAAAAAAGTGCCACGGAAATAATGCTTCATGATCAGGAGCCACAGCCCGCTGGTCATCCTCAGCGCCCCAAGCCCGAAGGCGCAATCGCAATTGGACTCTGCGGAAGCTTGACCGACTCGCTCCCCGAAACGGCTATCGCTGTCTACTCCAACTGTCTCTCCGCGATGAATGGCGGAAGCTCCTGTCCTTCCTCTCCCGAGCTCTCCGCACGAATAACTGCGCTTCTGAATACCCAAGAGGTGCCTTGCAGCTCGGCAGTTGGCATCACCTCACCACGGATAGTCATTACCAAGGATGACAAACTGGGACTTGCGCGAGCCGGAGCGCAAGTTGTCGACATGGAAAGCGACGCGATTCTCTCCGCGGCGCGCCAAGCTGGTGTTCCTGCAACAGTTGGTGTTCATGTGACCGCCGGCCCCGCTCGGGCAGCGCCGCCTAGCGCCCGGAGGACGCTGGGATGCCGGCTGATCGGGTCAAACGTCTCAACCCGCTTTGGAACGGGTGCCCGGTTGGTTGGAAAGAGCCCGGATAATTAATAAACAGTCCAGACGGTATATTATAACAAGCTCATGCATATTATACTGTTGGTATTATATACTTAATAATATAATGGTGGCCTGGCGAAGAAAATCGTAACAAGAGTAACAGGAGTAACACGGGAAACAGCTATTTATAAAACAATGAAAACAAGCAATTTATAATGCTTCTTTTTTACCCAAAATTTATCGAACACCGTTTTTTGCCCCTTTCTGCCCCAGTGGTTTGCACTGAACCTCGCCGCTGGAGTTTTATAGTCCTCCAGCTACTCCGCTCACTTTACCCCGTGGGCGATTCAACTCCTCCCCTGCTCGCGTCGGCGGCCTTGTGCAAGGGAATCTGAATCAGGCAATAGCCAATGATGCCGAAGGCGATCAGTGAAAGCCATCCGCCCCAGGCGGCAAGAAATGGGAGATCGTCGCGGCCGGTCAGAAGTTTGGTGAGTGAAGGGAGATTACCCACAAACAGAGCGGCCAAGAGGATTCCCATGATGGCTTCTCCGGCGATCAGCCCCGAAGCCAGCAGAGTTCCCCGCTCCTCGAACTTGGCCTTCTGGTCTGGGGAAGGTTTGCGGCGGGCCACGGCCCAATCCGCCAGCCACTTCATCACGCCGCCCACAAAGATGGCGGACGTGGTTTCGAGTGGCAGGTACATCCCCACCGCAATCAGCATGGGCGAAGGTGCTTCAATCATGATCAGCGCCACACCCATCAGGCAGCCCATCAGGATTAGTCCCCAGGGCATTTGCCCGCCTACAATGCCCTGCGCCAACTCGGCCATCAGACCGGCCTGGGGAGCGGGCAGCGCTCGCCCGCCGATGCCGCCCGTATCCAGATTGGCCTGGTGCAATGCGATGATGGGCCACAAGAGGAAGAATGAAACCGCGATCACACTGAGGACTTCCACCACCTCCATTTTCCACGGCGTCCCGCCCAGAATGTAACCCGCTTTCAAATCCTGAATCAGGCTTCCTGAAACGCAGCAGGCACAACAAACCACGGAGGCAACGCCCAGCACGGCGGCCACGCCGCCCAAGCCCTTCATGCCAATGGACACCATCACCAGGGCGGCGATCACCAGCGCGCAGAGCGTGAGGCCGGAAACAGGCTGGTTGGATGACCCCACCAGCCCCACCAAATACCCGCCGACAGCCGAAAGGAAGAACCCGGTCAGCGTCATCACCACACCCGCCAGAATCGCCGCCCCCCAGCTCTGGGCGAAATGGTAATAGATGATGGTAATAGGAATGATGAGGCCGATGATCGAGACGATGATCCACTTGATGGAAATGTCGATGTCAAGGCGGGTTTGCAATGCCTCTCCTGCGCCCTTGGCGGAAGCCGCAAAAGCACCGGTGATGGAGCGCAGGATGGACTCGCGCATCGAGTAGAGCGTGTATACCGTGCCCACCAGCATCGCCCCCACCGCAATCGGCCGCACGATGCTGAACCACACGGCATTCGAAACTACGTCCCATGCGGCCGCGCCGCCCGCCGGTGTGCCCAGCCGTTGCGGCAAGTCGGGATCCACAAAAAGCACTAAAGGAATCAGAAGGAGCCAGGCAAACACGCCGCCGGAAAAGTTGATGGCCGCCAGCCGCGGCCCAATGATGTAGCCAATGCCAATCAGCGCCGGCGAAGCCGCCGGCGTGGTATAGGCAATGCCTCCGGTGTAGGCCACATCGCCAATGGATTTGTTTTCCGAGGTGAAGCTGATGAGTGACTTGGGAAAGTGGAGGAACGGGAGCGTGACTTCTTCCTGGAATATCTGAAAGCCCTTTGCGTCTTTGAGGAATTGAAGCAGAGCTCCAAGACCGAGGGCGCCAAAAACATACTTGGGAGCGTCAGTCGCGCCCGCCTGCCCCGCTTTCACCACTTCCGCGCTCGCCGTGCTTTCCGGAAACGGCAGGTCAGGAGACTCCACGCACAACGGCCGCCGCAGGATAATGATGAAGAAGACGCCCAGCAATCCACCCGCCAGCAGGATAAACGTTCCCACCCAGTAATGGCTGGCGAGGTCCGTCCACAAGCGTTGGCCACCCACATTCACCATCATAAAGGCCGGAATGGTGAAAATCGCGCCTGCCACCAGCGCTTCGCCCACTGAGGCTGCGGTGCGCGTCAAGTTCTGCTCCAGGACGCCGCCACGAAAGAAAGGCAGGCGGAAGAGCGCAATAGCGATGACGGCAGCAGGAATGGTGGCGGCCACGGTCTGCCCCGCCTTCATCCCGAGGTACGCGTTGGCAGCGCCAAATATCGCCGCCATGATAATGCCGGCCAGGGCGGCCTTTACTGTGAACTCAGGCTCGTTCGAATCGTGGGGGACGAAAGGTTTGAATTCGGGGGGTTTGAATTCGGACACCGCCTACCTCCGCATGAAAATCAAATCGGCGTGACTTTAACACGTTATGGGTGAAATGTGGACGGTCAAGGTGAGGTAAAGCCGGAATTCGGACACAACTATTGCCAGACCTGATTGTCGCGAGCATGCACCTTGAGTGTTGCGCATGGGGCGAGCGCGATGGACGATCGCCAGCCCCAAAGTGCGATGCGCCACCACTTGTCGTTCCAATGTTTCTATTGTCCCAATAATTCCAAATACCGCCCCACCGCCTCAATCCCCCGGAAGAAATTGGGCAGATGGAATTTCTCATTGGGGGCGTGGAGATTATCGTCGGGCAATCCAAAGCCCATCATCACCACCGCCGCCTTTAAGTGAATGCCAAACAATCCCGCGATGGGAATGGACCCACCCGAGCGCATGTACACCGTCTTCTTTTTGAAGACCTGCTCCATGGCCGCGGCGGCGTCGGAGATAAAGCGGTTCTCCGTGGAAACGACTGAAGCCGGCGCGGAACTGAGCAGGCGCACGCTGGTCTTGACCCCGCGCGGGGTGAGCTTCTTGACGTATGCGGTAAATTGGCGGATCACTTCCTTGGGGTTCATTTCCGGAACCAGGCGCATGCTGATTTTTGCCGTGGCCACGGCGGGGATGACTGTCTTCGCACCCTCCCCCGTAAACCCGCCGCGAATCCCGTGGACTTCCAGCGTGGGCCGGGCCCAGGTGCGCTCCAGAACGTTGAAGCCTTTTTCACCCACCAGCGCCGAAGCCCCCACTTCATTCTTCAAGTACGCCTTTTCACTGAAGGGCAGGCGCTTCCAGGCGTCCAATTCTTTTTTGCTCGGCTTCTTAACCCGTTGGTAGAAACCGGGAATGCGGATTTTCCCGTCCGGACTCTTGAGGCCGGCAATGATTTCAGCCGCCGCCTGGAACGGATTGGGAGCGGCGCCGCCATACACTCCGGAGTGCAAGTCGTGCGAAGCGCCGCGCACTTCCACTTCCGTATAAACCAAGCCGCGCAACCCGGTGGTCAGCGTGGGCAGCTCGGGCGCAAACATTTCCGTGTCGCAGATCAAAGCTCCATCCGCCTTCAATTTGTCCGCGTGCTTGGGGACATAGGCTTCAATGTGCTCACCGCCCATTTCCTCCTCACCCTCGATGAGGAACTTCACGTTGACGGGCAGTTTGCCTTCCGCCTTCATATAGCCCTCAACGGCTTTCATCAGCAAATAGGTTTGCCCTTTGTCGTCCACCGCGCCGCGCGCGTAAATATTCTGATTGCGGATGGCGGGTTCAAAGGGGGGCGACAGCCACTCGTCCAGCGGGTCGGCGGGTTGTACGTCATAATGCCCGTAAATCAACAGCGTCGGCTTCCCCTGCGCCCCCAGCCATTCGGCGTAAACGAGCGGGTTTTGTCCCGGAGTGCCGTCGATAATTTCCACTCCATGCAGGCCCATGTCGCGAAATTCGCTGGCCACGAATTCTGCGGCGCGGCGGATGTCGGTCTTGTGTTCGAGCAGCGTGGAAATGCTCGGGATTTTTAAAAAGGATGTTAACCCGTTAAGAAAACGGTCATGATTCGCCTTATAGAACTCGAATGTCTGGGTTGCCATTTCAGGCTCCTGGAATTCATCAATATTTTAAGACTTCACGGAAACCGCGATCAGCGGTGTAAATTCAGATCGCAACGGCTCGGTAAAATAAAGTAAACATAACTAGAGTGAAGCCGAAGTCTACACCCGCCACCCTGCGGCGTCAATTATAGGCCCTACTTGCAGAAGTTTCGATATTTTCCATTCGAGTCAGGAAAGCTGAAGGCGTGGCTGGGCAGATTCCTGGCATGGATAGAGGCAGGACCGGTCGCCGCCGGACCGCCGTTCCGCGTCGTAGCAGCATTACGGCATCTTCGCGCATCTCATTGGCGAGAGCGATAAGCTCCTCAATCATTTGCGCCGCCTCGATGGCCCGGTTCTGGTATTTGCGAATCGAGCTCACCAGTAGTTGGGAAAATTGGCGCGATTGCACCACGTTCCGTCGCGAGCGAGTCTTAATCTCCTCGCTCAGCAACTTGCGCAAAAGCTCTAGCGCCAGACTTTTTGGGGCAGGCGGCTGACCTCCGCAAGGAAATTATCTAACGGAATCGAAATGTCGGGCTTCTTCAAGACCGCAGCCGCGAAGATGTCTATCACCCATTCAGAGGCCACACGGTTGCCACGGGACGCGCATAGACCAGTGGGCCAAAATAGTTCTTGACTTTCTGTATTTTCGGTGTAGAATATACGGTATGAGCATAATACAGCGAACGGACAATTTGCTTACCGAGACGGAGCGAACCTTGGTGGGACTCGCAAATGAGGCT
>DASYZE010000027.1:0-37273 GCA_035946625.1 Terriglobia bacterium
GACGATTCGGCATCGGCGCCGACCCGAAACACAGCAACGATATCGAAGTCGTTGGTGTAGTCAAAGACGCCAAGTACAACAGCCTGCGCGAGCAGCCCTGGCCGGCGGCTTACTATCCCTATACCCAGCGCTTTCACATAGCCTACTACAATTGTTTGGAAGTCCGCTATTCGGGCGATCGCGCGGCTATCATCGCGGAAGTCCGCCGCGCGGTGGGCGAAGCGGATCACAATCTTCCCCTGGCCTACGACGGCACGCTGGCGGAGTTGGTGCAGCGCTCGCTTTCCAGTCAATCGCTGATTGCCAGGCTTTCTGCCCTTTTCGGCATGCTGGCGGTTTTCCTGGCCTGCATCGGGATTTATGGGTTGATGTCATACGCGGTTACGCGCCGCACCAACGAGATTGGCATCCGCATGGCGCTGGGCGCCGAGCGCTCCAGGATGTTGTGGATGATAATGCGCGAAAGCATGAAGCTGGTCGCGATTGGCTTGGCCGTCGGTTTACCCCTCGCACTGGGCGCGCAACAACTGGTCTCCAAGATGCTTTTCGGTTTGAAGCCGGCGGATCCGATTTCACTGTTCGGTGCGGTGATTCTGCTGCTGGGGTTTGCGCTGGTGGCTGGATATCTCCCGGCGCGACGCGCGACGAAGGTGGACCCGATGGTGGCGCTGAGGTACGAATAAAAGGTTGAAGGGTAAAGGTTCAAGGATGAAGGTTAAAGGTTAAAGGGTAAAGATCGAGCGCCACGATGCCCCTTTATTTATCCTCTACACTTTAACCCTAACCTTGTGAACCGAGGACAACAAAATGGGAAACCTATTCCAGGATTTGAAATACGGCGTTCGAATGCTGGCGAAAAACCCCGGCTTCGCGGCGGTAGCGATTCTCACTCTCGGACTCGGGATCGGGGCCAGCGCCACGGTTTTCAGTTGGATTGATGGCGTGCTTCTTCATCCTTTGCCGGGCGTTGAAAACCCGAGCCAGCTCGCGTCTTTTGAAGCCATCGCGCCCAATGGCGACTTCATTTTGAACTCTTATCCTGATTACATTGATTATCGAGACCATTTGAAAACACTGGCAGGGCTTGCCGTGACGCAGATCGGCCCAATGAACGTCGGCGAAGCGGACAATGCCGAGCAAGTCTGGGGTGAAATGGTTTCAGGGAATTATTTTGCCGTCCTGGGCGTGAAGCCCGCGCTTGGTCGCGTCTTTCTCCCGTCGGAATATGGGGACACGCCGGGCGCTTATCCCGTGGCCGTGATCAGCCATCGGCTATGGCAGGGGCGGTTCAATTCCGATCCGCAAATTGTGGGCAGGCCCATCCACGTGAACCGGCAACCCTTGACCATTGTGGGCGTTGCGCCCGCCGATTTTCGCGGCGGAGTGGCGGGACTGGCGTTTGATTTGTGGATTCCTTACATGATGCATCCGCAACTTCAAGGCGTTGGGGCATGGATGATTCAGGACCGTGGAAATCGCCGGTTGATTGGCATCGCGCGATTGAAGCCGGGAGTGACCATGACCCGGGCGCAGGCCGAGATTGCCGAACTCGCCCGCTACATGTCCAAGGCGAATACAGGAAGCGACCTCGGCATCAGTGCCACGGTGCTGCCACTTTGGCAGGGGCACTTCGGCGCGCAAACCCTGCTGCTCAAGCCCCTGCAAATCCTGATGGCCATTTCCGTCGTAGTCCTCCTGATTGTCTGCGCCAACGTCGGCAACTTGCTTTTGGCGCGCTTCGCGGCGCGGCAGAAAGAATTCAGCATGCGCCTGGCGCTGGGCGCCGGGCGCTTTCGGCTGGCGCGGCAAGTGCTCACGGAAAGTTTGGCGTTGGCTTCCGGCGGCGCCGCTATCGGCATCGTGATGGCGGCCTGGATGGGCGGCGTGCTTCAAATGATGGTTCCCGTTGGGCATTTTCCCGCCGCACTGGATGTTCACTTGAATGGTCGAATTCTGGCCTTCACCATTCTTTTATGCATGACCACAGCATTGCTCTCCGGCCTGGCGCCCGCCGTGCAAGCCGCGCGGGCTGACTTGAGCGAGAGCCTGAAAGAGGGCGGACGCAGCAGCACGTCTGGAAAAGGGCCGCAACGCCTGCGCGGATTGCTGGTGGTCTCGGAAGTGGCGTTGGCGCTGGTGGCGCTGGTTTGCGCAGGACTCTTGGCGCGCAGCTTTCGCGCCACCTCCAGCATTAATCCGGAATTCGACTCTGACCACGTGCTCCTGGCGCGCTTTTATATGACCACCAGCGGTTATGACCTTGAACAACGCAAAGAATTCTGCCTGCGGCTGCGGGAGAGACTGGAATCCACGCCCGGCGTCAAGGACGTGGCTTACTCTGACGTGGAGCCACTCGGTTTCCTTTCCGCCTCTTGGGAGGACTTGATCATTCAGGGCTACGTGCCCGCGGCGAGCGAAAACATGAAGATCTATCGCAGCGTAGTCTCGCCCGGATATTTTCGCCTGATGCGAATACTGCTTCTCGAAGGCCGCGACTTCACTGCCCAGGACGAATTGAAGACCCAGCCGGTGATGATCGTGAATCAAACTTTCACCAAGCGATACTTTGGCGGGCGCAATCCCATTGGCCGCAAGGTTCATGGCTTTGGGCAATGGTTCACCGTGGTGGGCGAAGTGAAGGACAGCAAATACATCAACCTCACCGAGGCCCCAACGCCTTTCTTGTATGTTCCCTTCCAGCAGATTTACCGCGCCGACATGGGCCTGGCCGTTTACGTTCGCACTGCCGCCTCGCTGGAGGAAGCGGCCAATTTGGTGCGCGGCGCCGTGAAGGGAATCGATCCCAACGTCAAGGTGGTGGACGCGCTGCCGCTCGCCGACCACATCAGCGAGACACTTTACGCCGCCAAGGTTGCCGCCAGCTTGATGAGCGTTCTTGGAATGCTGGCCTTGTTGCTGGCGGCGCTGGGACTCTACAGCGTGATGGCCTATTCGGTGACGCAGCGAACCCACGAAATCGGAATTCGGATGGCGTTGGGCGCCAATCGCAAAGACGTGTTGAAGCTCGTCGTGGGAAAAGGATTTGCGCTCACCTCGTTCGGCATCGGCGCCGGACTGGTGGCCGCTCTGGGCCTCGCCCGCTTGCTTTCCACCTTTCTCTATGGCGTTACCGCGGCGGACCCAATCACTTTTTCAGCGGTCTCGATATTGCTGGCAGCCGTGGTGTTGCTGGCAAGTTACATCCCTGCGCGGCGGGCGACCAAGGTGGATCCGATGGTGGCGCTGAGGTACGAATAAAAGGTTGAAGGGTAAAGGGTAAAGGTTAAAGGCCGGAAGGCGGGATACCAGTTGTTTTACCCTTTACACTTTAACCTTTAACCTTGTGACCTGACCCGAGGAGAACAAAATGGGAAACTTGTTACAGGACTTGCGCTACGGAATCCGAATGTTGGTCAAGAATCCCGGATTCACAGTGGTGGCTGTATTTACTTTGGCGCTAGGGATTGGCGCGACGTCGGCCATTTTCAGCGTGGTGTACGGCGTGCTACTGCGACCATTGCCTTATCCCAAGCCGGAACAGATCGTGAGCATCAGTGAAGTAGCTTCTGACGGCCACCTGATGAATTTCGCCGATTACAACGTCCGCGATCTGCGCGCTATGAACCACACCCTGGCGGGCATGGCGAAAGTCGACAGTGATGAAGCAACGGTTTCCGGCGGCAGTGGGCCGGCCCGAGTTAGCGTTGCCATAGTCTCTGAGGACTTCTTCCGGGTCATGGGAGTCACGCCTTGGCTGGGCCGCGAATTTTCAGCCGACGAATTGCGCCAGGGAGGAACGCCCGCGGCGCTTGTCAGCTACGGTTACTGGAAAGAACATTTGAACAGTTCGAAGGATCTCTCAACCTTCAAACTTAAAGCGGAGGATCATGTCTTCTCGGTGATTGGAGTAATGCCAGCGGGCTTCAGCTTTCCTGCCCACACGGAGTTGTGGCTGCCCGCCGAATTTTTCGGCGACCAGAGTCCCAGCCGTACGTCGCACAACTGGGGTTTGGTGGTCGGGCGCCTGCGCGACGGCGCAACGCTGGGACGGGCGCGCGCGGACCTCTCCGCTCTCGCTCATCAACTGCACCAGCAGTACCAGCCCAATATCGACATGACGGATGTCAGCGTCTCGCGTTTGCGCGAAGCCCTTACCGCCAATGTGCGCCCGGCCCTGCTGATTCTCCTGGGCGCAGTTGGGTTTCTGCTTCTGGTGGGATGCACCAATGTGGCCAATCTGCTCTTGGCGAAAGCGGCGGGGCGCGCGCGGGAGCTGGCCGTCCGCGCCGCATTGGGCGCGGGGCGTGGCCGCTTGGTGCGGCAGTTTCTGACCGAATCGTTATCTCTCTCACTTGTCGGCGGGGCGCTGGGAGTGCTGCTGGCCCAGTGGGGCGTGGATGCTCTGCTGGCGCTGGCCCCGCCCAACCTGCCCCGGATCGACGACGTCTCGCTGAACTTGCCCGTGCTGATGTTCGCCCTGGGGATTTCCGTGCTGGTGGCCGTCGGCCTGGGCACCGTAACTGCGCTGCGGGCTACAGGGGCGGACCCGCAGGCAGCTCTCGCCGAGGGTACCCGTGGAGCAGTCGGTTCATTAACCTCGCAGCGCCTGGCTCGGGCCTTGATTGGGGGCCAGGTGGCCGTCACGCTGGTGCTGCTGGTAGGCGCCGGGCTGCTCGCGCGCAGCTTGCTTCGAGTGCTTTCTGTTGATCCCGGGTTTCGCACCACCCACATCGTGACCATGGAACTGGAGGTGCCAAGCTCACAAGGTTCGTCCTCCTTCACACTCGCCCAGTCCATCAACGACACGCACCCGGCCATATTTATGAACACTCTTTTCGACCGCCTGCGCGCCATCCCCGGCGTGGAGGAAGTGGGCGGGGTTTCAAACCTGCCTTTGGGGCAGGCGGGTGATTGTCCTGAGGGCAAGTTTCTGTTTCTCAATCAGGCGCCGGAACTCGATCTCAACAAGCCGGAAGATATGGCGCGCCTCGATCACCTGTGGAACACTGCTCCCGGCGGCGAAGCGGATTATTGCGTCACCAGCCGGGACTATTTCAAGGCGCTAGGCATTCCCCTGCTTCGCGGGCGGATGTTTGATGAGCACGACACCGCCGATGCGCCCCATGCGGCGGTCATCAGCGAATCAATGGCCCGCGCCACTTGGCCGAACCAGGATCCGCTGGGCCGGACGATCGAGTTTGGCAACATGGACGGCGACATGCGCCTGCTCACTGTGGTGGGGGTCGCAGGCGACGTGCACTACCGAGGTCTCGAGAAGCCACCCGAGCCAACGGTTTACGTTGACTACCGCCAGCGCTTGCGTGGCAGCCGTGATTTCACGGTGGTGATGCGCGCGGCGACGCCGCCCATGGTGTTGCTGGATGATGCGCGCCGAATAGTGCGCCAGCTCGCTCCTGACGTGGCGCCCCGATTTCAGAGTTTCCAGGATGTATTCTCCGCCTCGCTCGACGCCCGGCGATTCAATCTGGTGTTAGTCGGGGTCTTTGCGGTCTCGGCATTGGTGTTGGCGGCGGTCGGAATTTTCGGAGTGATGGCCTATTGGGTGTCGCAGCGCACGCGGGAAATCGGCGTTCGCATGGCGCTGGGAGCCGAGCGGGGTGACGTGTTGCGCTTGGTCCTGCGCCAGAGCATGATCACCGTGCTCGCCGGTGTGGCCCTGGGTGTTGTTGGCTCTTTCGCGCTGACCCGCACCATGCAATCGTTGCTGTTTGGAGTGACCCCCACTGACCCGGTCACCTTTGCGGGTGTTGCATTATTACTCACCTTGGTTGCGATTCTCGCCAGTTATATTCCGGCGCGCCGGGCGACGAAAGTGGACCCGATGGTGGCGCTGAGGTACGAATAAAAGGTTGAAGGGTAAAGGTTGAAGGTTAAAGGGTAAAAATTAAAATCTTCGCAGCATAGTAATCAGCTCTGAACATTCGATCTGTTTTTACCCTTCAACCTTTAACCTTTAACCTTTACCCTTTATCCTTTGCCCTTTCTTTTGCTGTCCGCTTTCGGGACGCGGGTTTGCGGAAGCGAACACTTGCGCTCTCCTTGGGGACGCTCAGAATTCACGTTAACCCCTAACATTCAATCACTTAACGACAATTGGCCGCTGGCAACGGATTTGCTCCTTGAAGTTGGGGATTTCCGTTAAATGACTGTGCCACCGAGTGATTAAGCCATGGAAGAATTGAGTGATTGGTGATTGAGTGATTGAAAAAACGAAAGATGAAAATCGAAGTTCGAAACTCGCAAGCGACGTCAAATTTCGTTTTTCGAGTTTCGCATTTTCTATCAATCACACAATCGCTAAATCTCTCAATCGCCCAATTCTAGAGACCGCGGCCAACTTGGCGATGGGAGAAGGCAAGACATGGGAACAATCCTGCAAGATTTGAAATACGGCGTGCGAATGCTCATGAAGAATCCCAGCTTTACGGCGGTGGCAGTGCTCACCTTGGCGCTCGGCATTGGAGCCAACACGGCGATCTTCAGCCTCGGCAACGTATTCATGTTTCGCCCGTTGCCCGTCAAGGATGCCGACCGCCTGACCGTTGTGACCGTGCAAACCAAAGCAGACGCGGACCCGGGCCAACTGTCCTATCAAGACTTCCTGGATTACAAGAAGGGGGCCGACGTTTTCACAGACATGACTTTTTATGACCTCAAGGTAGCGGGCATCGGCTATCAAGGGCACGCCGACCGCGTCATCATGGCCTACGTTCCGAGCAATTTCTTCACCATGCTGGGAATTCGCCCCGCGCTTGGGCGGCTCATCAATCCCGGAGAAGGCGATGAACCGAAGACGGGACCTGTAGTCGTCCTCGGTCACAGTTATTGGCTGAGGCGTTTCGGCGGCGACGCGGGTGTGCTCGGGCGCAGCGTCACTTTGGACGGGCAAATGGTGACGGTGATCGGCGTGGTGCCGGAGGAGTTTCACGGTCCGTACAACATTGTCGAACTTGACGCTTACGCCCCGATCGGGATGCACGGATTAGCCTCCAAGGATACCAGCTTATTCACGGACCGGCGAGACACCGAATTGCGCGTCTTGGCCACGTTGAAGCCCGGCAAGACTGTAAAGCAAGCTGAGGCGGCCCTGAAAGTCATCGCGAAGAGGCTGGCGAGAGAATACCCGGAAGCGGATCAGGGCCAAATCGCGCGTGTGTTTCCCGAGCGTCTGGCGCGCCCCGAGCCTGCGGTGGCGGATTCCATGCCGCTCGTGACCACCGTATTTCTAACCATGGTCGGACTCGTCCTGCTGGTGGCGTGCTTTAACGTCGCCAACTTGCTTCTGGCCCGAGCGGCGGGGCGCGAGAAGGAGATCGCCGTTCGAGCCGCCATGGGCGCCAGCCGCTTGCGTTTAATCCGGCAAATGTTGACGGAAAGCATTCTGCTGGCAATTGCCGGCGCCGTGGGCGGCGCCCTGATGGGAAATTGGGTGGTCGGCGGCCTGGAAAGTCTGCGTCCGCTGGGCGACTTCGCGCTGCGGTTGGCGTTCACGTTTGACTGGCGCGTGTTCAGCTATGTGGCGGGCATCGCTTTGGCGGCGGGAATTCTGGCCGGATTCGCCCCGGCGCTACGAGTTTCTCGTACCAACCTTAACGAAACTCTGCGGGAAGGCGGCCGCGGCTTGATCGGTGACACCAGGCGGCACTGGTTGCGCAACGGATTGGTGGTGGCGCAGGTGGCTGGCTCGGTGATCGTGCTAGTTGCGGCAGGCCTCTTTACACGCAGCCTGACGAACACGGAGTCTATCGACTTGGGCTACGATCCGCATCATGTCCTGAACGTAAACCTCGACCCGAAACTCCAAGGCTACGATCAACCCCGCGCCGAGGCCTTCTTCCGCGATCTGCTGAGCCGCGCGAAAGCGCTTCCCGGCGTCGAATCGGCCAGCTTGGGATTCTCGATTCCATTGGGCTACTACGGTGATGTCACCAGCGTGTCCACAGAGGGCCAAGTCCGTCAGCCGACGGACAAGCTCGCCCCAGGCGCGGGCTACAATTGTGTGAGCCCTGATTATTTCTCTACCATGCATATGAAGATTCTGAAAGGGCGCGCGTTCACTGACGCCGATACGACGGCTTCCGGGCAGGTTGCGATTGTAAACCAAACCATGGCCGAGCGGATTTGGCCCAATCAGGACGCCCTGGGGCAGCGCTTCAGCTACGAAGGTGCTCAAGGTCCATCTAAGTCCGAGCCGCAAGGCGCTTCGCGTCCATTTGTGACCGTGGTCGGCGTGGTGCGAAATGCGAAGCTACAAAGCCTTCTGGACACACCGGGGAACTTCTTCTATGTGCCCCAAACGCAGAACTACAAATCAACCCACGTCCTTCAATTGCGGACGATGGTTCCGCCGCAGTCCTTGATCGTTCCTGCCGAGGCACTGGTGCGCGAACTCGACCCTAACCTGCCGGTGTATGACGTGATGACCATGGACCAGGCCCTAGCCGGCGCCAATGGGTATTTTCTATTCAAGGTGGGCGCGGGCTTTGCCGGATGTCTCGGCGCTCTCGGCTTACTGTTGGCCGTGGTGGGCGTTTACGGCGTCGTATCCTTCGGCGCCAGCCAGCGCCAACACGAGATCGGGATTCGCATGGCATTGGGAGCGCAGCCGCGCAGCGTGCTGGGGCTCGTCGTCCGTCAGGCGGTGGTTCTGGTGGGTGCGGGCGTCGGCGTCGGCGTGCTCGCAGCGCTCGCCGTCAGCCGGATTCTGGTGAGTTTGCTTGTGGGTGTGACGTCTTACGATCCCCTGACCTTCGCCGGCGTTTCGGCCTTGATGGTGTCCGTGGCGCTGGTGGCATGCTACATTCCGGCGCGCCGCGCGACGAAGGTGGACCCGATGGTGGCGCTGAGGTGCGAATGAAAGGTTAAAGGATAAAGTTTAAAGGGTAAAGGCGGAGAGGCTCGTCTTCTCTTCTTTTATCCTTTACCCTTTACACTTTAACCTTGTAACCCGACGCGAGGACAATGAAATGGGCAACTTACTCCAAGACCTTAAATATGGGATTCGAATGCTGGCCAAGAATCCGGGTTTTACGGCGGTGGCGGTGCTCACCCTGGCGCTGGGTATTGGCGCCAACACGGCTATTTTCAGTGTGGTGAACGGCCTCCTGCTGCATCCAGCCGGCATTCCGCATCCTGAGCGTCTGGTGGCGGAGCGGGTGAAATACGACAAGCTGAACTTGAAGAGCATTGGCGTTTCTGCTCCCGACTTCGCGGACGTTCGCGACAGCCGCCAGACGTTCGCTTCCGCCGCGTTGATGAACGAAATGGATTTCAACTATACGGGCAGTGACTGGCCGCAGCGGCTGGTTGGCGCGGAGGTTTCCTGGCAATGGTTCGACGTCTTTGAGGTGAAGCCGATGATGGGCCGGGAATTCCGCCCCGAAGAGGATCAGCCCAACGCCAACCAGGAGACGATCCTCGCTTACAACACTTGGCAGCGCCTCTTCGGCCGCGACCCCGCGATTGTGGGAAAAACCATCCAACTGAATCAACAATATTACAAAGTAGTGGGAGTGATGGGGCCGGAATTCCACTGGCCCAATGACGCCGACTTGTGGGTTCCGATCGGACTTCCCGCGAGCGAGTTTGCCGCCGGAAACCGATTCAATGAGAACTATCTCGCCGTAGCGCGGCTGCAACCCGGCGTCAAGTTTTCCCAGGCCGATGCATTGGTAAAGCTCATTTCACAACAGTATGCTATGCGAACCGAGCGAGGAGGAACTTACGCCAGAGATTCCAAATGGGGCATGTTCATCCTACCCCTTACCGAATTCGTCTTCGGTGACGTGCGAACGCCGATTTACATTTTGCTCGGCGCCGTCGGCTTCGTCTTACTCATCGCCTGCTCGAACATCGCCGGGTTGATGTTGGCGAAAGCGTCCGGGCGCGCCCGGGAATTTGCCGTGCGAGCGGCGCTGGGCGCAAGCCGACGCCGACTGGCCGGGCAGACATTGGTGGAGAGCCTTTTGCTGGCGGGCTGCGGTACGGTGATTGGCCTGATCCTAGCGCCTTGGGGTATTGAGGCCCTTCTTCGCCTCGCACCTCCGAGCCTTTCGACCGGACTGGTCATCAAGATGGACCGATACGTTCTCGGCTTTACCGCGGTGGCGGGAATCCTGGCCGGAATTTTGTTTGGTCTGGCACCGAGCTGGCAAGTGTCAAGGCTCAATCCGTATCACGCGCTCAAAGAGGACGCGCTTTCCACAACGGCAGGCGGCGCGCGGCAGCGAGTGCGGTCCCTGATCGTGATGGGCGAGCTTGCTTTGGCGCTGGTCCTGCTGGTGGGCGCTGGCCTTTTCCTCAAGAGCCTGGCGCGAATGCAAGAAGTGAATACCGGTTTCGATCCTCACGGCGTGATGACGGCGGGACTCGCGCTGCCGGAAAAGCAATATGACACGCCGGAAAAGCAGATCGTGTTCTTCCAAAACGTCGTCGATCGCCTCAAAGCCATGCCCGGCGTCAAAGCCGCCGCGGCCGGAACTCCGATCCCTTTTAGCGGCGGATTTGCTTCCGCGTCTTTTAATATCGAAGGGCGCATCCTCCCGCCCGGCGACCCCGGCCCGCATGGCGATGTTCGATACATCACGCCGGAATATTTCACCGCCCTGGGTATTCCCCTGCGCGCCGGCAGATTCTTCACCGATGAAGATCATCTGGGCACGCTACCAGTGGTGATGATTGATGAGAATTTGGCCCGCCAATACTGGCCGAACCAGAACCCGGTGGGCCAGCGACTTCGTCGCGGCAACAATTCTCCCTGGGCGATGATTGTTGGCGTGGTCGCCCATGTGAAGCACGCGGCGCTGGTGGGCGATTCCGGCAAGGGCGTCTATTATTACCCCATCCTTCAAACGCAAGCGCCGTTCGGATGTTTTTTGATGGTCAAGTCTTCGGCTTCGCCGGAGGCGATGGCGGGCGCTATCCGTGAAGCGGTGCGCGCGGTGGATCGCAACCAACCGATTTCCGACGTGAAGAGCATGGACGAACGGGTTGCCGCCTCGCTCGGCCCGCGTCGATTCGCCGTGCGCCTGCTGGGCATCTTCGCCGGTGTCGCGTTGCTGATGGCGGCCATCGGACTTTACGGCGTGGTGAGCTTTGCGGTTTCGCAGCGCACCCACGAGATTGGCATCCGCATGGCGCTGGGAGCGGAATCGCAGCAGGTGCTTGGACTGGTGCTCGGCTACAGCCTGCGTTTGACCGCCGGCGGCATCGCCATCGGCGCACTGGCCGCAACTCTGCTGGCGCGGGTCCTCTCCAGCCAACTTTTTGCGGTCGGCTCGCTCGATCCGCCCACGTTCCTGGTGGCGGCTGCCGTGCTCTTCGCGGTGGCTATGCTGGCCAGCTACGTTCCGGCGCGCCGGGCGACGAAAGTGGACCCGATGGTGGCGCTGCGCTATGAATGATTGCCGATTTTCGATTGACGATTGCCGATTGGAAAAACCACTGCCCCAAGTCCTTGCCTTCAATCGACAATCAGCAATCGTCAATTCTATGTAAATGGCGGCAGGTTTGATGCCGAATGGAGGACAAAGACATGGCCAAACTGAAACGCATGCGCGAACTACTCAAAGAACCGCTGACCCTGGAGTACTTGAAACAAAAGGCAGAGGCGGGATGGAAACCTGTGGCGGTGGAATGGCAACGAGAAGTGGAAACGGGCGAGGCGCCTGGCACATTGGTGGAGGACGTGCCGTTCGGACTCCGCATCGCCGACAACTGCGAGCGTTTGGTGGAAAACCCTGACGAGAAGCAAGCCCTCATGGTGATCATGGAAAGAGTGGTTCTGGACAGCCCCATGTCGGAAATCGCAGAGGAGCTGAACCGCCGCGGCTTCCGGACGCGCCAGGGATTCGCCTGGAACGAAGTTTCGGTGTTTGACATGCTGCCTCGCTTGATTGACGTTGGGCCTCAACTGCTCTCCGGTGATGAATGGGTGGAGCGCCGGCGGCGGCTGGTGGCAATCTCCGGAAGCGCGGCGGCGGGAGTATCAGCACAAGACAGGCCGAGACATTGAAGAATTGCCGATTGACGATTGCAAAGACCGGGGGTCAATAAATCCGTCTTCAATCGACATGCCGTGGCGGGTCAATCGGCAATCGTCAATTCCTGATTGACCGGGCAAACTTCTCAAGAGGGGAAGGTGAGACATGGGAACAATCCTGCAAGATTTGAAATACGCATCCCGGATGCTGGTAAAGAACCCCGGCTTCACCGCCGTGGCCGTGATCACCCTCGCCCTGGGGATTGGCGCCAACAGCGCCATTTTCAGTGTAGTGAACGGGGTGCTGCTCCAACCTTTGCCCTATCGCGATCCCGGCCGATTGGTGGCGGTGGGTGAGAGCGTCCCGCAATTCCAGATGATGTCATTTTCTTTTCCCAATCTGCGTGATTTCCGCGAGCAGAGCCGGTCTTTTGATGGCCTGGCCGGATTCAACTGGGTAGAGTGCAACCTGACGGGCATGGGCGAGCCTGAGCATCTGAGCGGGAAACGAGTCACCGCAGATTTCTTTCCCGTCTTAGGAATCAATCCTGTTCTCGGCCGGAATTTTGACGCTAGCGAAGATCGCGCCGGCGCAAGCCCCGTGGCAATGATCAGCGAGGGGCTTTGGAAGCGCCGGTTTGGTTCGAGCCCAGACGCCATCAGCAAATCGATCACCTTGAATGGGAAAGGCTACACGGTTGTAGGAGTTGTGCCTGCGTCGTTCGAATATCGCGGCAAAGCCGATGTATATACGCTGCTGGGCCAATGGGACGACATGATGGCGCGCTTGCGCGAAGTGCACCCCGGCATTCATGCCGTGGCTCGCCTGAAACCCGGCGTCACCGTGGCGCGCGCGCAATCGGAGATGAGCACCATTGCGGCGCAGCTTGCCCAGACCTATCCCAAGAGCAACGCTAACCATGGGGCCACGGTGCGGCCGTTGGCACAGGAAATGGTCGGCAACGTCAAGCCCGCGCTACTGGTCCTGCTCGGGGCCGTCGGTTTTGTGCTTTTGATTGCGTGTGCCAACGTGGCGAATCTCCTGCTGGCCCGCTCCACGTCCCGCCAGAGAGAAATGGCCATCCGCGCCGCCCTGGGCGCGGGGCGGTCACGCGTGATTCGCCAATTGCTGACGGAAAGCGTGCTGCTGGCCATCACGGGAGGAGCCCTGGGATTACTCGTCGCCAGTTGGGGAACACAGTTCATTCTGGCGACCACGCCGGGCGGCCTGCCGCGCATGGAGAACATCGGGGTCGATGGTTGGGTGCTGGCTTTCACTTTGCTGGTGTCGCTGTTCACCGGCGTCCTTTTCGGTATGGCGCCCGCATTTCAGATTTCGAGAATCGACCTGACCACTACGCTGAAAGAGGGCGGCCGCGGCACCAGTGCCGGACATCATCGGCTGCGCAGCGTGCTCGTAGTGGCTGAGACCGGCGCCTCGCTGGTATTGCTGGTGGGTGCAGGCTTGATGCTGAGGACGATGGGGCGGCTGAGTCAGGTTGATCCCGGATTCGATCCGCGCCATCTCCTGATGTTTTCCGTTGGCCTTTCGCCTGACAACAGTTCCACGCCCGACAAGATTCGATTGGCTTACAAGAAGCTGACCGATGGAATGGAAAGCCTGCCTGGCGCGCAGGGGGTGACGATTGGGAACAACATTCCCTTGGCCGGAGATGACAACGAGATTCCCTTGTGGGTCAGTGGCCGGCCGCGCCCTGCCACTCAGAGCGACATGGCCTGGGCACAGATGTACGTCACCGGCCCGGGCTATCTAAAGGCGATGGGAATACCATTGTTGAAAGGACGATATTTCGCGGACGGCGACACCAAGGACTCCCAAGGAGTTGTAGTGATCGATGACGTGATGGCCCAAGGCCTCTTTCCCGGCCAAGACCCTATCGGAAAGAGTGTCGCCATTGCGGACCTCTCAGGAAACATGGGCAATGGTCTCAACCAGCCCCTTGAAATTGTGGGCGTCGTGGGCCACGTCAAGCACTGGGGCTTGGATAGTGACGATACAGCCAAGATCCGTTACGAAATTTACTTCCCATTCGTGCAAATCCCTGACCAGTTAACCGCGGGATTGACGCAGGGCATGACTTTGCTGGTGCGCACCAGCGTCGATCCACTCAGCATGGTGCCTGCAGTGAAACAGCGTGTGACCCAAGCGGGCGGGGGCGACGAGCCCACCTACGATTTTCAGACGATGCAGCAAGTAGTTTCCCAATCGTTCGCGGACCGCCGGTTCTCGATGCTGTTGCTGGGTGTCTTTGCCGCGCTTGCCCTCGTGCTGGCCGCAGTTGGAATCTACGGTGTGATCTCCTACACCGCGAACCAGCGCACGCATGAGATTGGCATCCGCATGGCGCTGGGCGCCAGCAGCGGGCACGTGCTCAAACTCATAGTGGGGCAGGGACTCACTCTGGTCGTCGCCGGAATTGGCGTGGGATTGCTTGCCGCTTTCGGACTGACGCGACTGATGGCCGGCATGCTCTACGGCGTGCGGCCAACCGACCTGGTCACGTTTGCCGCCGTGCCATTCGTGCTGGCCGCGGTGGCGCTCGTGGCTTGCTACATTCCTGCCCGTCGCGCGGCGAAAGTGGATCCGATGGTGGCACTGCGGTATGAATGATCCAATCCGCTTTCAGCGTGACAATGCCACGTGAAAATGGGTGCCGGTGGGGGCAGGGTGAATGGTCACGGCGGGCGAACGAACGAAGGTCAGTTCATTCTGGCGCGGAAAAGCCCGGGTACGAAAGTTAAAGGCTAAGAGTCAAGGGCTAAGATCGTAGCAGAATATTTTCTTTTCTCTTTGCTCTTGCTCCTTACCTTCTATTTTGTCACCCGGCGACTTCCTCATCCCCTTGCGGATGCGCGTTTCCAACTTCCGGTTTGAATGCATTTCCAAAATGGGAATAAATATTTCCTCCCTTGGATGTAATTCCTTTTATTTCTCCCCGCCATAGATTATGCTTAAAGTCATCCCATCCTGAGGAAGAAAGATCCCATGAACCCCGAGACAACCCTGAGTGTTCAAGCACAAAGAAGACACAGCGAGCGGGTACTGCTGAGAATTCCCATTGAGGTAAAGGGAAAAGATGCGGCGGGGAAGATATTCAGGGAAGTCACCTCCACATTAGTCATCAACCGTGACGGAGCGCGAATCACTCTGAAGCAGCCGGTCAAAGCCGATGATCGGCTCACCATCACCAACCTCATCAGCCAAACATCCTGCCCATTTCGAGTGGTGGTCTCGGCAGGGCAATCGATCGGAGAAGGGCCGGAGTGCGGAGTGGAGTGTCTGGAAAGGAACTTGGGATTTTGGGGGATTGAGTTTCCTGACAAAAGCGGATCGAAGGGCGCGAAAGCATCGGAGCAGGAAATTGTGGATGCCTTGATTGAATGTTCCGTGTGCCACTTCCGCGAATTGGCCCAACTGAGGATGGGCCAATTCCGCATGATCTCCGATCGCTCCTCTTTGACCCGCCCATGCATCAAGTGCAGTGCCGGAACGGAGTGGCGATTTAGTTCTGCCGACGGAGTGGAGGGAAAGGCAGCATCCGTCACCGATTTGAGCCAGGAAAAAGCGTCCTCGGAGGGAGCGGAGCGGCGGCGGGCCAAACGCATGACGGTGAAACTGCCGGTTCGCATTCGCCTTATCAATGGCCGGGAGGAAGTGACCCGCACAGAGAACTTGTCCAAGACCGGGGTTTGTTTCATCTCGCAGGAAACCATGACCGTGGGCCAAGCCATCAATCTCACCGTCGGATACGAACCCGGAAAAAATGAAGCCGAGATTACCGCCCGCGTCATGTGGTGCCACCCGGTGGGTGACACTTCACGCACCGTCTACGGCGTGCACCTCGAGGAGTCATCTTGAGGCTTTGCTGACCCAGAGGCCCGGAATATCCATGGGCGGAAATCCCCCTGAATTAATCCGACCTTGCCGTTTTCAAGCCTCATTTTGTCCGGACTGCCTCGAGTTGCGCGGCGGGAATGAGCAGGCGCTGGAGATGCAGTTGCTCGTCCACCCAGAGGTCGACTCTTGCAATTTCGGTTGAGACAACAAGGTGGCGAAGGGGGTGGTGGCGCCCGGCGAAATTCACATCTTCCGAGCCCACGTCCCGTACATTCAGAATTCCGGGGGTCGCTTCCTGGGGGATATATGCGTTGAAGGATTGTTGCTTTTCGGGTTTAAGCGCAAAGCGGTCGACCAGAAGCTGGTAATGGTGCACGACGTTGTCATCGACAATCAAAACATCTTTGGGCAGAACAAATTCCCTTTTGTCATCGGCCTTCGCGTTCGAAAGGCGCAACCGGCTCTGCGCCGGTGATTTGCGAAAGTCCACTTCCAAATGAAACTCCGGCGTGCCCTTTTGATTCACCACATAGGTCTGCGGTTCCCATTGCTGGTTGAGGACCAATCGGGGGGCGGACTTGAGGTCGAGGGTTTGGCTGGATTGTAGCACCTTGATTTCGATTTCCGCTTCCGCTTCGATTTTGTTGGCGGAAGAATGGATCTTAAATCGTTCCGTCCCGATGGGGTGCCCGTTGAATGAAATGGAATAAGTCCCCTGGTCATCCGGGGCGGGGGCGGCGGGATTCGGCGCGGGGTTTTGAGCCGCTTCCATGTTCCCGACAAAAGCGAAGAGCATCACAACGGCCGTTAAGATTCTGGCCTGCACGTCTGGGCCACGGACCAATGTTCCCTCCTCGAAAGCTAAAATAACTCCAGGCGCAAGATCTGTTCTGTGATTTCCCGTGGGCCGCGTCCTTCCGTGGAAACCCGGTATTCCGCCATCTGATAATAAGGCAAGCGCTGCTGAAGTAATTGCCGGAAACTGTTCAGGTCGCGGAAGAGCGGGCGGTTTTGCATCCCCGCGCAGCGACCGACCAGATCCTCCATGGGGGAATCCAGCCAAATCGTGGCCCCGCCCCTTTCGCGTATAAATTTAAAATTCGCTTCCTGAACGAAGGTTCCGCCGCCCAGAGCGATGACCGCGGGCTCAGTCTTGGAGGCTTCGGTCAATGCGGCGTGCTCGATTCCGCGAAAAAAAGGCTCGCCCGCCTGTTCAAAAATCTCCCGAATGCTCCGGCCCTGGCCCGCTTCGATCGTGACATCCAAATCAATAAAGGGCCAGCCCAGAGCCTGGGCCACCAGGGCGCCCACGGTGGATTTACCGCTTCCCATAAATCCCAGGAGATAAATCAACCTGCTCCGATGGCGGCTCATGAATGAAGGATGGCATCTCCCATCAATAAATCCACGGCCATTATAAGGGCGGAATTCAAAGTTGTCCAACATCGTCGAGGGATGATTGTTGTGGAGGACAGATCGGAATCAAGGGCAGGCATGCGAGCGAAGACGGCGATTGAAATGGAGCGACGGAGCCGCACGCCTCAAGGCTGGCGGCGGATGTGGATGTTTCCGCTGTAGGAGCTGACTTTCAGCGTGGCCGTGGTCGAAACGTTCGACCCAAAGAGGGAATGGGCGCCGGCTTCTCTAGCCGCGTGGGGAACCGAGTTCGCGCGCCGGGCGGGCGAAATTTCACTGAAGAATTTGCCGCGCCCCGTGTTTTTGTTGAGCTCAAACGAAGCGTTTGAAGGCAGCAACAAGTCGATGTCGCCGCTATAGTCGGAAAACGCGTACTCCCCGCCGGTGACAAAGTCGCCCTCATAAGTGATTTTCCCCGAAGTGCTGTGGCCCTTAAGGAAAGTTCCCGTGGGGGAAATGAAATGAATATTGCCGCATATCGTGGTGGCTTCCACGTGTCCCGAGGGGCGAATAATATCAATATTTCCGGCAATGGAGGTGACCGTCAGCCGGCCGGAGGCGTCGGTGACGGCAATGGCTCCACCCACCGAATCCACCGTGGTGTCCCCTTGCAGTTTGTCGATTTCCACCCGACCCTCGGGGTTTCGAATCTCGATGTCGGCGCCCATGGGTACTTCCAGCGTGTAAGAAACGGTCTTTTCATCGCTGTTGGCCAGGGGATTTGAAACCCGCGTGGTGAAATGAATTTTTTCCGCGGTCCCGGAAGCGGGAAGCTGATCGAGATCAATCGTTGTCTGGGGTGAGTTGGCGGAGTAGACGGCGTGGACCTGGGGCTTGTCCCATCCCTTCACCACCACGTGTCCCATAAAGTTGGAGAGGCCAATGTGAGGATTGGCGGTGGTGTCAATGGTCTTATCCTGGCGCACGATGTTGGCAGCCTGGGCAAGAGCCATGGGAAGCAGAAGCACAGAAAGCCCACCCCATCGGAGCACCATTCTTGCGGCGTACATCGCTTCCTTCGGTCCTTTGAACACGGGCGTATCTTCCTTTTGTCGAACCGGATTATTGGCCATCGTACTCCAATGCTGCTGACAGCACCGCCGCCTTCTGTTCGTAAGCGGCAGCCAGGTATTCCCGTGCCAGCGCATTGCCGGGATCCTTCTTAACCGAAGCCTCGCATTCTTCAATTGAATTGTCCAGAGATTTCAGTCCCTTCTGATAGCTCGCATGCACCACCGGGTCCAAAGATTTCTCGCGATCTTGATAAGATTTTTCCATCTGAGCCAGCCCCTCCGGAGGCGCCAGTGATGCCTCATTTGCCGCTACGGGAATCGCCATCGGAGACGCGGTGGAGCTGATGGACGGAGGGTTAATCAGGGATGTGGGTCGAAGCAAGAGAACAGTGGCGAGCAAGACCATGCTCGCCAAGGCCGCGAAGGGCGCGGCGTAGCGCAGCAACCCGTGTTGGGGAAGCCAACCGCGCCAGCCGGCCACGGGCTCGCGGAAGATCCCCTCGGATGCCAGGGTGGCGCGGACGTTGGACCACACCCTCGCCGGTGGATCTTCCAGCAACGTCTCCGGCAATTGGGCCCGGATCACCTGAAAATCCGCCAGCACGACACTGCAAAAAGGGCATTGCTTTGCATGGCTGACTACGGCAGGGCGGTCCTCACCCTCAAGAAAGGCAGGCAATTCCAAGTCAAACTGTGAGCACAGGGCTCTTGCTTCTGTGGACGGGTCTTGCATCGGATTGGACATCGTGGTTGCTTTTACCCCTCCCCCTCGGGGGAAACCTCCGCCACCGGATCGCCAGGTAACCTTCTATTTCGGTCGTCGCGCAGCCATTCCCGCAACTTCATGCGGGCTTTATGGAGCTGCGATTTAGAGTTGCCGACCGAACAGCTCAGGATTTGAGCAATTTCGTTATGTTCGTACCCTTCCATGTCGTGCAACACAAAAACCGCGCGATAGCCCGGAGGCAGTTCGCCGATGGCGCGAGCCAAGCTGATGCGGTCAATCGATCCCATCAACCTGCGGTCATCATCACCGTAATCCCGCTTGACCGGCTCCTCCTGGGACGTATCCATTTCATCGAGCGAAACCTGTTGCAGACCTTTTTTCCGCAGGTGCATCAACACCACGTTGACCACCAGCCGATGCAACCAGGTTGAAAATGCCGACTCGCCGCGAAAAGTGGATATTTTCCGAAAAAGCTGCAGGAACGCTTCCTGCGACAAGTCCTCCGCCTCCGCAGTATTGCCGGTCATGCGGAGGCAGAGCGAATAAACACGGCGCTTGTGTATCTCAAAGAGCGCAGAAAACGCTTGCTCGTCCCCATTCCGAGCCTGTGCGATTAACTGAGCTTCGGAAGCAGCCTTCTGCGTTGCGCTCTTTTGTGGATTCAAATGTTTTCAAAATAGGCCGCACCTCAACTCGTTGGGTGAGATGCGAGGCATCGGAGATGAGTTGTCTTAATTCGTTGTCCCTTTATTACCCCGCGGACTAGGGGCCGCCGGGGCGATCCGGGACGTCCCGCGCCTAATCTCCGGAGCGGGTCCCCGTCTGAATGCGAATGACCGCCTTGCCCACCCCCACGTTCCCCGCGGTGTCGGACGCCCGCAGAGCGACAATATGCTCGCCAGGTTCCAGATTATGTACCCGAACCGTAAAAGTCTCAATCCTTGAATCCACCACCCCGTCGTCGGATAGAATTTCACTCCAATCCGCGGAGTCGGTGGTGGTTTCTGCGGCACGCAACGGCGAAGTGGCATCCTCGGCGCGGAACTGAATTTCCGCGCCATCCCCGGTGATGGTTTGCTTCAAGACTTGGACTTCAGGCGGAGTGTTGTCGATCCAAAAGGGTGCGCTCAGCAGATCGGCTTTGCGCGCCGTCGAAGGTGGATTTGACTCTTCATCCGATGCCACCAGGCGAGCCACATATTTGCCGTCCGCCAATGTTTGCGGGTCAAGAGTATAGGATGTCTGGTGCAGCTTGTCCTTCACCAGGTGCCAGTCTTGTTCGTCCTCGTCTTTCACATAAAGTGAGTAAACCAGTTGATCTCCATTGGGGTCATCAGCCTGCCAACTCAGTGTGGTGGGCGTCCTCATACCGCCCCCGCTGGAGGCGGGAGGAGGATTAAAACTCACAGAGTTGCCCGAGGTTACGGTAACGCCGCCCGGAGACATACTGGAAAATGGTGATGCGGCGCCGGGGCCGGTCCGCTCGCCCGAGGTTGAGACGCTGAAAGATCGGATCTCCGGAGCAAGGTTTTGATTGAGAAAAGATACGGTTGCGTCATCGAGCGTCGGGCTGGCTTGTGCCGTGGAGTGGAAATCAGCTTTCCACTGGATGTAGCGCGCAGCAGGATTCAGGATGGGGCTGCCGTTGGCGTCGTGATACGGCCCCTCCCAGTCGCTCCAGGTTTGGTCCGGCCGGTCGGAGTTCCCCGAACGCGTGAAAAATTCCAGGCTCGTTCCCGGCGGGACTTCGCCCCGCCATGCAATTACACCCCAGCGGGAAATAAATTTTGTGTCCTTGACGGGAGAAACGTAATTCCCCTCGTGGGCCGTCCCCGCGCCTACCTCAACCAGCTTGGCGATGTTGCTGGTGGCCGCGTAGAGGTCGTTGCCGTCGGCCAGCAACCGGGTGGCCAGCGATGCATGGGTCTCCGTCAGCAGGGTTAGCACCTGGCCCTCGCGCGAGGGGGATAATTCAAAAATCCGCCCGTTCGAATCAGTTGAAAACGCCACCCGGTCATCGCGAATGGCCAGCCCAAAGATGCTTTCGTTGTTGGAAGTCCACACGGTCTCGGCAGAGCTGTCGGGAAGAATTTGAATAAGCGACCCTTTGCCTTGCGGCACGGGGGGCATGGGAAATCCCGATTGCGTCGGAGTGGGATGGTTGAAACTGGGAGGCGGAGTGGCCGCCGAAGGGCTCTGCGCCTTGCCCCGATTGGTTTTTGCTTCCTCGGTTCCGGCCACCACCGTTACCGTCGCCGAGGGCTGGAGGGGAGACGCGGGATTCTGCGGCCCCCATATTCCCGGGGTCACGGTGCCTCCCGGGCCGCCCAGTGCCGCGGCGTAGATTCGTCCCTTGGAGTCCATCGCCAAATCATGAATTTCCGGAAGTGACGCCTGGTAAATCACGAAAGCTTTACCCTTGGGGGTAATACGATAAATTAAACCGTTGGGCACGCTGCCCGCGATCAAGTTTCCGGCCCGGTCATGGATCAGGCACATGATGTGAGTCTGCTTGCTGTCGAAAAAAACCTCGCCTTTGCCGCTCGGGTCGATGGCATAAATCAGGCCGCGGTCGCCGGTGCCGGCATACAAGCGGCCTTGCGCGTCGAAAGTAAGCGCCCAGATGTATTTGGCTTTGGGGTCGTAAAAGACCTTGGACTGGCCATCGGGCGTGACGCGATAGATTTTGCCCTCGGGAGAGCTGCCCACATAGAGGGCGCCATCTGGTCCCCAAGTCAAAGCGAAAATCTGCGGTTCCGAGGCGGTAAAAAAAAGCGAGCCCTTCCGGCTGGAATCCAGCTTGAACACCTTGCCCTGTTGGCCGGTTCCCAGATAAAGGTTGTTGTGGTGGTCCGCCGCAATGGAGAGGGCCATGGTTTCGTCGGGGCTGAACAACGTACGCGCGTCTGGAGCCAGCTTGAGTTGGCCTTCTTTGGTTAATGAAACTCCATCGAGCGTCCCTTGCAGAAGTTCGTCAAATGTGCCCACTTGCCAAAAGGCGGTTTCAGTGGCACCCAGGGGCACCGCCGCCAATAACCCCAGCCACAAAACAAAAACTCTCTTCCAATTTTTCATGCCCGACCTTTTTACGGAATTAATTTTCAATCCTCAAGCGACGTCCGGCCGCAAGATTGCCGCTTATTTCCCCGCGCTGAGGACTTTTAGCATAAGCGTCTTTTGCCCCTGGATGGCATAGGGGCAGGGTTTGGTCTCGAAGTCCCCCACCACCGAAGTTCCGCTGAAGACTACGTTGCCCGCCACCGCCGGGTCCGCCAAAAGGGTCTGCATTAATGAGGGCGGAGGTGATGGATACTCATCCCCTTGCAGGATGAACGAGCGTTGCGGCGACATCAGCAGCGCGTAAACCCGATTGTTGCGGCGCATCCGGTTCAGCGCCCGCACCAGTTGATGCAGATCGCGGGGCATTGAACCCTGGGGTGTAAAACGATTCTGAAGCGCATTGATGCTCGCGCCGCTGCCGACCACCAGTGACAGCGTTTTGTCGTTGACGCTCTCCGGAACGTCCACGGGAATTTTCTGAATCACACTTTCCCCCCAGGGCGTTCGCAACAGCGCGCTGACTTCAATGTGATCTCCCGGACGCACTTCTGACTTGGTGGCCCATACCTGGTCCAGCGTCGCCAGCCGTTTCTCATCCCTTGAAACCAGGGAAAGGTCTATCCCTTTCACGTCCACATCCGGGAAACCACTGGACAATACAAAAGACAACGGGCCGGATACGTCCAGCCCCGCCATCGCTCCCGTATTGAAATCGCCGGATAGGACGTCTTCCAAATCCACCGAGTCGCCGCTTGAGAGCCGAATCTTTCCCGTCAGTTCCAGGGTTGAGGGCCCCACCATCCGTTCGGTTGAGCTCAGGGTTGAGACCAGGCCAAGGTTCAACAAGAGGGGCGAAAGGAACGTTTCCTGAACCATGGAAAAGTTGTAGTCTTCTTTTTTGTTGAGTGTGGAATCCAAGTGAATGTGCACGGGAATCAGCGGGGACTTATCCCCCAGCGTTCCGTAAATGGCGCCGAACCTGTCCTGGTGAATGCTGCCCACCAATTGTCCCGGAGTGTCCACTTTAAAGGAGCTGGAGAGATTGGGGACCGTCACCAGCACGTCCGCCTTGGCCATGGGGAAGGAAACAGGTCCCGTTAACAAGAACCGGTGACCGCAAGCAAAGAGCTTGTCCGCCTCAAGATAAGTGACCGTGCAATCCACATTCAGGTTCAGATCGCCGCGCACCAAGAGCACGCTTATCATGGAGCCTGGCGGCAAAGGCACGCTGCCCGCCGGTGCGGTGGCATCACCGGACGTGGTTGAGCCGCTGGACAGGACGGTACCTTCCATTGGCTCGAATCCCATTTGGCGGAAGAGCGGGGAAGCGTTCTCGATGGCGGCGGGAGAAAATCCTCCAAAACTCAGCGGCAGGCGAAGCCCGGCCATTTGACCTTCGGCGGCATTGGAGGGATTGCTCAAGGCGAGGTTTGGAAGACCATCATTTTCATTCGGAATCAACCGCGCGCTGCCCGCGCCTTCGGAGAACACACGCACAATCCGGCCCATCAGGTTGGAGGCGGCAGGCCCGGCCTCCGCTTTTGTGAGGGCTCCGGGAACCACGTCCAGCATTTCCTGAATGGGGGTGATTCCGGCTATCGGGTCTTTGGAAAATGGAAAGGAAAGCGCCACCGCGCCCACCAGCCTGCCATCCACGTAAACCGGGCTTCCACTCATCCCGGCGATGACGCCGGTTTTTTCCAGCGGGCCGCCGGAAAGGCGCGCCAGGATGACGTCATGCTTCGGTCCGATGACGTTCTTCAGGACCCCGAGAAACTCCACCTGAAACTCTTCAATTTTATCGCCTTCAAAAATAGTCCGGCCCACGCCTTTCAGTCCGGGCTTGATTTCGTTGAGGGGGAAAAACTTGGAGTTGTCCTGCCCGCGCACCGCGGGGGCCATACTCGAAAGAAAGACACAAATCACCACCACCCTTGCCCAGCCGCGAACTCTCATCGTTTCAGCCTTCCTTTTCGAGCTACTCCTAGTTTAGTTCTAAAGGATTTGAGTCGTCAAGCCAGACAACGGTTGCACTCCTTCGCTATTTGCCTGACCTGCTGCGCCGCAGGCTGAAGGCGCGGGCAGTGCGGGAAAGCAAGTCCCTTTCAGAGTGCCCGCCGGGGAAATGGATCTCATCGCTGAGTTCCTCGCGCTGGAAGAGATGTAGGTGCGGCATGCACGCGGATGCCGCCTCAGCCTCGTCACACCGCGCCAGAGCGGATCTGATTGAATCATTGAAGTGGTAGTGGTCCGGCATTCCGATAGATCCGGGCGACCATCCACTTTAGGCGATCACGTTGTTTCGCCGCCGGGCACGTGAGCGGACAGAGACTCACGAGAATTTCCGCGGCACCCTCCGGCAAGGCGCCGCTCCGGTCGCCGTGTCCACAAAAAGGTGGCGCACGAACTTCCGTAGGTATACAATCCATCTCAGTTGCGGAATAAGAATTCGCAAACCTTTCTAATATTTCGGTGTCGGAGGTTTCCCAATGAAATTCAATCATCGTGCCCACCAAAAAATAATATTCACTTTGGCTTTGGCTTGGACAACCTGCATGACGGCGGTGAATGTGCGCGCGACATCGCTTCCCCCGGGCACGCAGATCCAGGTGCGTGTGAACGACAAGCTTGACACCGGCGTGGTCAGACCCGGCCAAGCTTTTTCGGGCATCGTCACTGAGCCGGTGGTGGTGAACGGCCGGACCCTCATCCCGGCTGGCGCTCGGGCCAGCGGCCGCGTCATCCAGGCGGTTAGCTCTGGCCGCTTGAAGAAACCTGCTACTATCACGCTTGAATTGACGCAGGCGGGCGGCAGGGCGATTTCCACGGCCACAGTGAGCATTGACGGCAAATCCCATCTACTTCGCAACGCTGAATTTATTGGAGGAGGGACAGCGGCGGGAGCGATCATCGGCGCGATTATGGGTGGGACGAAGGGTGCGGCGATTGGCGCCGCCACCGGAGCGGGCGCCGGCACGGTGGGGGCGTTCTTAACCGGCAAGAAAGAGATCGTCATCCCTGCTGAAACAGTGCTGCCGTTTGTGGTGCCGGGCGGTAATGAAAGCCCTGTCCCCAATACGGCCAATGGCCGCCAGCCCACCTATCCGGCACCAGCGTCGGCTTACCCTCCGCCACCACCGAGTCAGTCTTACTATCCCCCTGCACGCGGAGGCTACCCGGGCGGGTCTTACAGTCAACCTTATTTCTCCGATGGCGACCAGCGCCTGGTCCGCCGCTATTATTCGAACGATTATTCGAACCTGCCGCCGGGCCTCGCCAAGCGTGGTGGGAATTTGCCGCCCGGCCTGGAGAGACAGGTGGAACGGAATGGCACATTACCCCCCGGCCTTCAAAGACGAGTCGAGCCGTTCCCAGCAGACTTAAATCGACAGATGCCCCAATTACCTCCGGGTTGCTCGCGAGTGTTCCTGGGCGACCGCGCCATGATTATTGACCGGAACAACCGAGTCCTCGACGTTATGAGTATCGGGCAGGGTGAAGATGACCAGGGCGGAGGTCACGGCCGAGGACGAGGCCACGGCCACGGACGCGGCCACGACGATAACGACCGGGATTAGTTTGGATTTCTGGCGCACCAGCAAGCTCGCCACGGCGAGGCGCCCCCCTACTTGTTGTATTTTGAGATTCATTTATAAAGTTGACGATGTTTGGTTTGCACCTCAACACTTCAGCCGCGGATTTCTAACTAAATCTATATTCTCGGGATAATTTCTCCCGGGCTTCCACGCAAAGGTCCTGATCAAAAACCACGCCGGCGCCCCCAGTCGTTCGGGGTGCCGGCCTGGCTTTAATCGGTTGATTCCAATTGGGATTCCCTTGTTCTGGGTCACAGTTTCAAACAGAAACTTTCGGGAAGAAGAAATAAGGATTAAGGACTGCCTATTTCTTCGACGCAACGAAATCCGATGCCGTTGCTCCTGCTGCTTGGTCCGAGCCTTCCGCGCATCGATACGCGAACCAGCCCGGGTGCGTTATCCCAGGATCCCCCACGAAGAACTCGGAATTGGCCGCTTGTCGGTCCCGATGGGTCTTGGGATGGGCTGTTCTGGTAGTAGTTCGGGTCATACCAGTCGTTCACCCATTCCCATACATTCCCCAACGTGTCGAAAAGCCCAAACGCATTCGCACCCTTAAGCGCCACGCCATGCGCCCGGTTGTGATTGTCCTTAAGCATCTGGCCGTAATTCTTTTGGTCTTCCTTCCACGCCCGCTCGCTGTCAACTCGCTGCTGTCCGCTATTGCTTGCGTACCAGCCAATTTCGTCCAGCGGCCCGAAGCGCGCCCCCGTATTTCCCCCTCGCGCGGCATACTCCCACTCCGCCTCCGTTGGAAGTCGCCCTCCCACCCAGGTGCAGTAATCACGCGCCCCTTTCCAACTCACACTTACAATAGGCATCCGGTCGTTTGCCCATCCGATGTTGAAGCTCGGGGCAGTTGGCATTTGTCGCTCTCCCGCTGCCACGAAACGCTTATACGATCCCACCGTTACCTCGGTCTGCCCCATCCAAAAGCCCTTGCTGATAAGGACCCGATGCGGCGGCTTCTCATTCAAACCGCATTCGGTGTCACCTGGCGAGCATCCCATCATGAAAGCTCCCGGCCGTATCCAGACATACTTGAGGCCGTCTTTGGGATTTACTTTCACCGTTCCGGGACCGGGCCTCCTCGTGGACTTATCAGCTTCCCGGCTGGCGGCCATCAGCATTCGTTCCCCCCATGCCCAACTCCCTTTCCGAAGTATGCGATCAATTTGCGTTCCCGCAACGAGAACGACCAACCATGCCCCCATGAATAGAGCACATGTTAAGACCAATTTGCGCATGACATTTCCCGCTCAAAGATTGTACTGCAAATGAATTGTTCAAAGCCCGTATGAATGGCCAGTTGACCTTGCCCCTTATATCTCCATGAAAGTTTGCCGTCAGACGACGAAGAGTCAGGAAGGGTGGCCGCAGGGCTTGACACTTTTAAAAAGGCCGGTCGAAATTGAGAAGCGGGCAAGCCGCAAGCCCGGGGATCCCCCTTGAAGGAGGAGATAGTTTCCTGGTCAGTGAACCGCGCGAATGACGTCCGTTCCTACACCCGTTGAACGAGCAGCCTGCCGGCGGGTCAACAACGAGTGGCTTATGTTTGTTGTTTTCGCAGAGTTCTGAGATGGCCGAAACTGACCAACTTGTGGCCCTGCTCATCCCAGAGACGAAAGGTGAGTGATTTGAAGCTCGCCAGCAAGGTGACGGCTGGCACGTTCTGGAACAGCGGCTCCGCCTTGTGGCACTTTTCCAGATTGTAATTGGGAATGCGCGGGCTCAGATGGTGAATGTGATGGAACCCGATGTTGCCCGAAAACCATTGCAGGACCTTGGGCAGTTTGTAGAACGAACTGCCTTCCAGCGCCGCCGTGGTGTAATCCCAATGGCCGTGGCGCTGCCAGTCAACGCCTTCGAACTGATGCTGCACGTAAAACAACCATACCCCAGCGGAGCCGGACACCGCGATCACCGCCAACTGGATCAGCAGATACGCCTTAATGCCGAAAATCAAACTCAGCGCGCTGCCCATTCCCAAGACTCCTAGATTCGTCCAATACACGGAGTGACGCTCGCGCGGGCTGGCTTTGGCTGGGGCAAATCGATACTCGACTAAAAACAAGAACAGCGGGGCAATCACAAACAACACCGCCGGATTGCGCACTATTCGATACGCAAACCGCTTCCATCGGGACGCCTGGAGGTATTCCTCCACTGTCAGCGTCCACACATCGCCCCAGCCGCGACGATCCAAATCACCCGAGCCCGCATGGTGGATGGCGTGACTCCATCGCCACAGATAGTACGGCGTGAAGGTCAGCACGCCGGTGATAAACCCCCAGATATCATTGGCCTTCTGGGACTTGAAAAACGAACCGTGGCCGCAGTCGTGGTGAATAATGAACACCCGCACCAGAAGTCCAGCCGCCAGGACCACCAGCAGCAGCGTAATCCAATAGGACACTGAGAGGCTGCGGCACATCAGATACCAGAGAGCCGCATAAGGAACCAGTGTATCCACGATCTGCCAGACACTGCGCCAGAAAGAGGGCTGCCGGTATCGGGCCACCATTTCCCTCCAGGCCAAAGAGTTTGCTGGGTATTCGCCCTGGGTCAAACCTGGAAAATCACTCATAACTCACGCGCTGTATTCTACGCGAACACCGGTCGCGAGCCAAACTTTCTTGCATCTTTCCTGCAACCGGGTAGTGGTGTCATTTGCAAAACTCGACTGCTCCCAAGTCCAGTCATTCCCGCGAAAGCGGGAATCCACTCTGCAAGCCATTGGGAAAGCGTCGCCTACGGAACTGGATTCCCGCTTTCGCGGGAATGACGGATGCTGTTATGGAATACGATTCCAAATGACACCGCTACCCGCAACCGGTTATTATCCGGAATTTCCGTTTTCCAGCTCCTGCCGACACAAAATATACTCCAGGTCGCCACCGTACGCCAAGGCGTGCCCCTTCGACCACTTCAAGCTTCGATATTCCATTTTCCTATTTCCATGTTCTGTTTTCTTACATTTCGGGAACATTTTCCGCCAGCCTGCGTATTAGGTTGCGAGAGGAAGAAGGGGAGTCATTCGCTATGGTGAAATTCTTTTTGTGGTGCATCCTGTTGGTGCTCTGCTGGCCGGTGGCTTTGCTGGCTTTGGTGCTCTACCCCTTGGTTTGGGTCCTTCTGCTCCCATTTCGGATTTTGGGGATCGCCGTGGGCGGCGTGCTGGAATTTCTCTGGGCCTTGGTTACGCTCCCCGCCCGGATTCTAGGGGCGCCGCGGCGCGCTTGATGAGCGGTGGGCGGACATTTAATTGGAACTTTTGCGTCGCAGATTTCGTTTTTTGTTTTGAGAGGCACGCAAATTTCGCGAAAAAAGGCGAGGTGAGCCGTGAAGAAAAAAATGATGTTGCTGGCAGGAATAATTCTGGCATTGGCCGCGACGGTTGCGGCCGCGCCGCCCGATCAATGGATTCACGTTCGCGTGATCAGCACTGACGCCAAGGGGGAGAGCGTGCGCGTGAACATCCCCATGTCCTTCGCGGAAAAAATTCTCCCCACGATTTGTGCCAACAAATTTCATAATGGCAAAGTGAGATTTGACGGCCATATCAACGACGTCGATCTGCGAACCATTTTCGAGGCCATCCGTACGACTCCGGACAATGAGTTTGTCACTGTGCAGAACCGTGATCAGGACGTCCACGTGGCAAAGTCGGGCGGAAACTTGCTGGTCAAGGTTCACCAAAAACACCCCGACAAGCATGGCGACAATCAAAATGTGGACGTGAAGGTTCCTTTGGTGGTGGTCCAGGCGCTGTTATCTGGCAACAAGGACGAACTGGACATCATGGCCGGAATCCGCGCCTTGAGGGGGCTGGGCAACGTGGATCTGGTGACCGTGAATGACAGATCTCAAACCGTGCGCGTGTGGACCGATACACGCAGCTCATCCGATTAACGAGGTGAGACCATGCATCCGGCAGCGATTAAACTTTCCAGCCTTGCGCTTTTGGGGGCGGCCTCACTGGCGGGTACGGCGGCAGTGGTTACTTATAACTCCGGCGCCGTTCGGGTCTCCGTGGATGAAAAAAGGCCCAAAGGCGATCATGTGCATCTTTTCATCCCGGCCATCGCGGTTCCGGTGGCCCTGGGTTTTATCCCCGCCAAACATTTCCACATTCACGGGCGGGATACTCACCAGTGGCTGCCCGTCCTCAAGGCGGTGAGCCAGGAACTCGACCGCTGCCCCGACGCAACCCTGGTGGAAGTAACCAGCCCTGACGAGCACGTGAAAATCACCAAGCAGGGTAATTCACTCTACATCGACGTGGACGACCCGGGTGAAACCGTTCACGTCTCGTTTCCGGTGGGGGTGGTTCAAACCGTGGTCAACAAGCTGGAAGCTGCCAACACCAGCCCGCCCGTATAAGATCGCGTGGCCGTCATGAACTCGCGGGCGAAGCCCGCCTTGGAGTGTGGGGGCGGCAACACCCGCTGATCATGCTAGGGTTATTCGGTATGGCAGATTTGCTTATCTATACCCAGCCAAAAGCTGATTGAAGCCGGCTGTTAGAGCATGTGCCTTTCGTAGAGGCCGAGCGCCACCACGCCGACCATGAGGACGGCTCCCAAAAAAATCAGAACGAAGGCCTTGCGGCGCAGGCTTTTTTCGATTTGCCCCTCCGTCTTGTTGGTCACCAGGAATGTCTTTTCGTTTTGTCCCTTCATGATGATGTTGCGGTCGTGTTCGTCTTTCGGCGCCGGGTTTTCCGCACAGGTGCCGAGGACGTTGCAGTCGCGTTCCGCCAGCAGGCAATGTTCCGTGAAGCGGTATTGCTGGCCTTCCCCCAGGGTGAAGTGCAATCCACTTCCGCCGACGGCCATGCCCATCGCCTCGAGTTTTTGCGCCGCCCCCAGCACTTTCCCCGCCGCTTTGGCCCCGGGAATATTCAGGGAAGCGAGTGCGGCCTGGGCTTTCGAAGAATCGCCGAGGTATGCACGCAGATCCATGTCGGATGGTCCCGGAATTCCGAGCGATGGATCAACAAATCGGCCGGCGTTGGTCAAGTTTCCAGTCTCGGCCTGAAATGTGCGCATCACGTCATACTCGGCTTGGTGAGGATTCACCAGCACCTTGGCGGTGCCATCGTCGAGAAGGAAATTCCGCTCCTCGGTTTCCGTGCTCACAGTTTCCCATTCGCTCCCTTTGTCCTTCTTCACATATTTTTCCACCTGGACTCGATAGTAGTAACAGGGGACGCCGGTCAAGGGGCTGGTCAAGCGGTCGCCGTCCGTGGCCTTTCCGCGCACGTGGACAAGGCCCATGGGAATGCTGCGAATGGGAGCGATAGGCGTATCCTCCAAAATGCGATACTCCCGGTAAGTCCTGAAGCCAACAAAAAACAGGATCAAACCGATCAGGAAGCCAATCACGAAAATAATAAATGGCGGTGGGCCGCTTGATGCGGCGAGGGCGGCGAATGGAAAGTTCATGGGGCGCGCTCCTTTGGCGAAATCGTTCGATCTGGTTACGGTTGGCTGCCGGTCGATTCTTCAATTCTTGCCATTCGCCGGAGACCGCAAACATGCTTCTCGATGCGCGCCACTATACACCACGCCGCAACTAATGGGAAATTCCCATTGCTGAATGGCGTGCGCGGTCAATTTGCCCCGTTCTCTAAATATATTTCATGGTGGTCCATGATAAAGTGAGTGCTGGGACCTAAGTTCGAGGCAGGATGGGTGTGCCTTCATGAGTCGTCGTCATCGGAGGACAATGGCATCAGCAGCCGGCGCAGTGCTCGTGATTGGATGTACGGCGCTGGCTCTTGCCATGGTTGGCGCGGGTGATGAGAAAACGCCTCCGCAGCCTGTGATTTTCACCGACTATCGCGGAGAAAAACCAGGGGTTGTGCACAAAATCACGGTTGCAGATTTGCCCGCGCCCTTTGCGACTCCATCCGTGGATAATGGGCCGCAAGTTGTCCGCCGGCCCGCGGGCGCATGGCCGCAAGCGCCCCCAGGTTTCAAAGTGGAGCTGTACGCGACGGGTTTGGTGAATCCGAGATTGATTCGTGCCGCGCCCAATGGCGACCTGTTTGTGGCCGAGAGTGAGCCCGGCCGGGTGAGCGTCTTGCGAGGAATTGGCAAGGACGGGCGGGCGGAGAAAGTTGAAATTTTCGCCACCGGCCTGCGAATGCCCTTTGGGATCGCATTCTATCCGCCCGGACCTAATCCAAAGTTCATATATGTGGGCAACACGGATTCCGTGGTCCGTTTCCCTTATGAAAATGGTGACTTGAAGGCAAGGGGCCCCGAGCAAGTCATCATCCCGGACCTGCCCGGCGGCGGCCATCTTCGTGGAGGTGGGCACTGGACCCGGGACATCGCCTTCTCTCGCGACGGGAAGGAAATGTTTGTTTCAGTCGGGTCCCATTCCAACGACGACGATTCGGACAATAATCCCGTCGAGTTTCACCGGGCCGACATTCTGGTGGCCGACCCGGATGGATCGGACTTGCGAGTTTTCGCCCGGGGTATCCGCAACCCCGTGGGCATCGCCGTGCAGCCGGAAACGGGTGACTTGTGGGCGTCGGTGAATGAGCGCGACGGGCTCGGCGACAATCTTCCGCCCGATTACATTACTCACGTCCACGAGGGCGGTTTTTACGGTTGGCCCTGGTTTTATATGGGCGGACACCAGGACCCCCGCCACAAAGAGAAACATCCGGAACTGAAAAACAAGGTTATTGTGCCGGACGTACTTTTGGAGCCCCATAACGCCTCGCTTGAAATGCTGTTTTATGAAGGCGCCCAGTTTCCGCATGAGTATCATGGCGACGTCTTTGCCGCCCAGCACGGCTCCTGGAACAAGGCCATGAGGACGGGGTATGAAGTGATTCGCGTGCCGATAAAGAACGGCCGCGCCAACGGTAGCTACGAGGATTTTCTCGCCGGCTTCGTAACTTCGGACGGTGATGTCTGGGGCCGTCCCGTGGGAGTGGCGGTGGCGGCCGACGGTTCGCTGGTGGTCACCGATGACGGCTCGAACTCTGTCTGGCGAGTGAACTACTCCGGCGCTTCGAAGTAAGTTCATTTGAAAGAAACCTCATCAAGTGAGGTGGACCCAACTGGGCGGTGCGGACCGCTTCACGCGCAAAGTGGAGGAAGCCATCGACAGACGCCAGATCATACGCCTGGGAAGCGTGAAGGATGCCGAGCATTTTCTCGAACATCTGGATTCGCTGCACCTCACGCTCCCCTTCGATATTGAACTCGAGCGGGGCGCAGACTCACCTCTGGCATGGCCGCTGGTGCGCGGCAGCCTCAAAATCGGAAACCGGATCGCCATTCATCCCATGGAAGGATGGGACGGCACGGCGGACGGGAACCCGACCGAAAACACCGTACGCCGGTGGCGGCATTTTGGGCGTAGCGGCGCCAAGTTGATTTGGGGCGGGGAAGCCGTGGCGGTTCGCCAAGACGGGCGGGCCAACCCGAATCAACTTCTGATGGCTCCGCACACTCGAGACGGCTTGGCGCGACTGCGGGCTACCCTTATTGAGGAGCATCGCCGGACGACCGGCAGCGACGACGGTTTGGTGATCGGCCTTCAACTCACCCATTCCGGGCGCTACGCCAAGCCCAACACCAAAGACCGGCACGAGCCGCGCATTCTTTATCATCACCCTATCCTCGACCGGCGGCTGGGCTTGCCGGCTGATTATCCCTTGCTCACAGACGGAGAGGTTCGCGGAATCATAGAAGATTTCCACCGCGCCGCTAGCGCTGCCGCCCATCTCGGTTTTGATTTTGTGGATATCAAACATTGCCACGGTTATCTCGGTCACGAGTTTCTGAGCGCCCATACGCGGGAGGGAAATTACGGAGGCAGCTTTGAGAATCGTACGCGCTTCTTGCGGGAGGTGGTGCAGGGCATTCGATCATTGGCTCCGCTCTTGCGCATTGGCGTGAGGCTCTCGGCGTATGATTCGGTCCCATTTCGGCCGGATCCCGCCCTTTCGGCGCCGGGCAAATTAGGGCCGGGCATTCCGGAGCCCTATGAAGCGCTGATTCCTTATCGATGGGGATTTGGTGTGGATCCCGGAAACCCAATCCAACCGGATTTGAGAGAAACGTACCAATTTCTTTCGCTGCTCGAGAAATTGGAAATTCAGTTGGTGAACATCACCGCAGGCTCTCCCTATTATTGTCCGCACCTCCAGCGCCCCGCTATCTACCCGCCTTCAGACGGCTATCAGCCTCCCTGCGATCCGCTTATGGGAGTGGCTCAAATGATGGACGCCACGCTGAATTTGAAGGAGCGGTTTCCCAACTTGATCTTCGTCGGGACCGGTTACACCTATTTACAGGATTTCCTGCCGCACGTCGCCCAGGCGGCCGTGCGCGAGGGCTGGGTGGACTCGGTGGGGCTGGGCCGTATGGTTTTGACTTATCCCGAGCAGCTCCAGGACGTTTTGCAGGGCGCAACCATTCAGCATAAAAGAATCTGCCGAACCTTCAGCGATTGCACCACCGCGCCCCGCAACGGATTGCCCTCCGGTTGTTATCCGCTGGACGCTTACTATAAACAGTCTGAATTCGCGGCCCGGCTGAAAGCGGTCAAAAAAAAGATTTGATGGGGTCCTGCATTGAAAGCTTGGGCTGGAGTCGCGCGCGTGAAGGATTAGGCGGGCAAGGGAAAGGAAATGAGTATGAACATTGAAACTCTAGCGGAGCGGCGCGTGGCGCGCCGTAAGGTGCACGGCATCGCGGCGGTGCTGCTTCCTTTTCATGCGGACGGGCGCGTGGCAGTGGAGGCGTTTCAAGACCAATTGCTGGGCGTCCAACGGGCAGGCTTGACAGCCGCCGTCAATATGGACACGGGCTACGTGAATTACCTGAGCGAAGACGAGAAGCGCGAAGTTCTCTGGTGGACGCAGGAGGCATTGGGCAAAGGTGTGCGGTTTGTGGCGGGCGCGTATATCGAGGAGTTGGAGGGCGATGTGACCGGCCTCTACCGGCGGCAGATGGATCAAATTGTTTCATCGGGCGGGATTCCGATTTTATTTCAAACCGCGCGCCTGCACGGAAAATCGGCCCGGGAGAAAATCGGCGTTTATCAGAGTGTGTGCAAAGGCTTCGATCACGTCATCGGATTCGAGCTGGGAAGAATGTTTGCGCCCAATGGCGAAATATTTGACGACGAGACCGTGCGGGGACTGATCGAGATTCCCGAAATGAAAGGGATGAAGCATTCGTCGCTCGACCGCTTGAGCGAGCTGCGCCGTCTCGCGCTGCGTGACGAAGTTCGGCCTGAGTTCCGCATTTACACCGGGAACGATCTGGGCATCAACATGATAGAGTACGGGTCAGATTATCTGCTCGGGCTTGCCAGTTTCGCCCCGGAAAAGTTTGCCGAGCGTGATCAACTGTGGGAAGCCGCCCATCCTGACTATTACTCGCTTTCCGACGCCTTGCAGCATTTGGGAAACGTCGCTTTCCGCGCGCCCGTGCCCGCTTACAAACATTCCGCTGCGGTGTTTCTCCACTTGCTTGGGCGCATCCCCACGGACCGACCCCACCCAAAGAACCCCCAACGACCTGAATGGGAAGCGGACATGTTGAAGGATTGCGCGCTGCGGTTGGGCTACAAAGTGGATGCGGCTGCCCCGGCGTCTTGAAAATAGTATAATGGCGCCGATATACATTGCACGTGGCAGACGCGGGCGTTTTTTGACGCGGCAATCAATGACCCGCGGGCCAGGTCAGACGACCCACGGCCTGAATATCGATATTCACCTTGTCACTGACCCGCAGAAAAAGCGTGCTGGGATTCTTTAGTCCCCATTGCTGGTAGGGAATCACAAAATGAGTGCTGGCAGTCAAATGATCCCCGGCTTTATGCACGCGGAAGGTAAGCGTCAAATCGTGATGGCCGCCGAGGAGGTTGAACACGCCCTGAATCTCAATCTGCGAGTCCACCTTTGGATCCAATCCGCCCCTGATTTGCGCGGGGGCAAAAGTCGCCTCCGGATACTTTGAGCTTTGCAGCACGTCTTTGTGCATCTTCAGGTCGCGGCCATCGTTCCCACTTTCTCCGCTGGTCACATCCACCACCACCAGGCCACTTGCCTTCCCATCATTCGGGTTATATCGAATGGTTCCGCGCTTCAGTTTGAATGTCCCATGCACGGTGTGGAAGGTTGCGCCCAGCGTGAACTGGATCTGTGTCTGAGCCGGGTCGAGTTCCAGGACTGCTTCCTGAGAGAGGGATGTTATGCTGAAAAGAAGCACCAGGCCCAGCGCGGCTGCCAGAATCTCAACAGCACGAAATAGCACCCGCGACGCATTCACAACGGTTTCGCTTTTCACAGGCCCCCATTAAAATTTGATGCTATCGATGCGCGACAGGCCGGCCGGTTATTGAAGCAGGGAAAGTTCCCGTGCATACAACCCGTTATTGGGGAATTCCCGCGCCAAGCCGGCCAGCAATTGGCGCGCCCTGTTCTTGTCCTTGTCGCGCAAAGCCGCGACGGCGAGCAGGAGCCGGGCGAAGGGCATCAGGAAGTGGCCCTTTTCCGCCGTCAACTTGAGCCTCGCGATCCCCTGCTCCTTGTCCGCCTGTGCTCCATAGATTCGAAGCAGCCATCGGACCGGAGCGGCGTTCAAACCCAGCATGTAATTCTCCACTCCGGTGGCCAGGTACGCGTCATAACGCGTGGGATCAACGGCGAGCAACTTGTCGGAGAGAATTCCCGCACTCTTCATATAGCTCAGAGAAGTGAAATAGCGCTTCTCGATTAATCCCACGTAGTCCGAGCGCAGTCCCAGGTTCATCGTTTTGGCGAATAGAGCGTTCGAGTCTTTCGGTGAGCGGGCCAGGACGGCGTCTGCCAATCGGTCGCTAAGGGCCAGGGCGTTTTCGAATTGCCGTTTCGCCACCGGGTCAGGGGTTAAAGATGCGCTTTTCTTGAATTTCTCATCATCCACAAACAGCTCCGATTGCAAAATGCCCAGGCGATCAAACTCCGTGAAAAGGTAAGCGGCGGCATCGGCGGAGGGCGCGAGCGGGTCTTGCGGGTGCAATCGTTCCCACTCGTGAAAGGTCTGGTGCGCCTGGTAGAATTGGAGGTCGTACATTTGGTGATAGCCCGTTTCAAGGGTTGGAAGGACTGGAATGGTCCCGGAGCGGGACGGGGTCGCTTGCGCCAGGATGCAGCACAGCGCCTGAATGAATGGAAGAAACATCAAGCGACCTCGACTGATTTGCAAGTCTTTGTCCGTATCCGTGGCGATTCGCACGCTGTACCGGGACGCGACGCCACCTCCTTCAAGGTATGATATAAGAGCTGAGGGTTCGATGCTGTCAAAAGATTGTCAAAAACAGTTTCACCTTCGGCACGGCGACTCGTTTGAATCAATACCCAAGGTTGGTCTTCCGGGGGCACCCGACTGGGCCATTACCACCGGGCAGACCCCAAGCCAACCAAACATGTACGTTCCGCCTTGCCCTCCCCCAGTTTCAAGGCGAGAAGGCGGTAAGGAATGAGACGCCGCGGCCGTTGGCGAGGCGGGACAGGATGTGGACAAAACGTTGGCGGGTGAGAGAGGCCCAGCGCGGGTGGGCGAGGAGGTAGAGGGCCAT
>DASYZE010000028.1:0-11265 GCA_035946625.1 Terriglobia bacterium
GTCAACGGTGCCGCAGTCAAACTCGGAAATAATCACGTCCTGGGCCACGTCCACCAGGCGGCGGGTCAGGTAGCCGGAATCCGCCGTCTTCAGGGCGGTATCCGCCAGACCTTTGCGCGCGCCGTGGGTGGAAATGAAATACTGCAAAACGTTCAAACCTTCGCGGAAGTTCGCAGTGATGGGGGTTTCAATGATCTCTCCCGAAGGCTTGGCCATCAATCCGCGCATACCCGAAAGTTGCCGGATCTGCTGCTTGGAGCCGCGCGCGCCGGAGTCCGCCATGATGTAAATGGGGTTAAATTCCTGCCCCGCCCTGTCCTGTGATTCCATGGCCTGGAACATTTCGTTGGCCACTTCGTCGGTCACGGCAGACCAGATGGCAATCACTTTGTTGTAGCGTTCCCCGTGGGTGATGGCGCCGTCCTGGTATTGTTTCTCAACTTCGATCACTTCTTTTTCCGCAGCGTTCACCAAGGCAGCCTTGCCGAGGGGCACGATCAAGTCATCGATGCCGATGGAAATTCCGGCCTTGGTGGCGTGGAGGAATCCCAAAGCTTTGATTTCGTCCAGCATGTGAACGGTAGTTTCCAGCCCAAAGCGCAGGTAACAGTAATTGACCAGCGCCCCCAAGCCCTTTTTCTTCAGCAGCCCGTTGACGAAAGGCATGATGGGAAGCTGTGAAGTCGGGTCTTTAGGCAGGTGATCGTTCAGGATCACGCGGCCCACCGTGGTGTTGATGAACTGGTTCTTCACCGTAATCGGCTCGGTGTGGATCACGTCCTGGTCATCGTCAGCCGTGGTCAGATCAATCACACGGCCGGTGTAACGCAGGCGGATGGGCGTGAGCGTCTCCACCTCGCGGGCCTCGAGAGACAAGAGAACTTCATCGGAGTTGGCAAATGTGCGGCCTTCGCCTTTGGTGCCGCGCTTTTCCTTGGTCAGGTAATAGACGCCCAGCACGATGTCCTGGGTGGGAATGGCGAGCGGCTGGCCGCTGGCCGGTGAAAGAATGTTGCGCGAGGAGAGCATCAGCACCGAAGCTTCAATCTGAGCCTCGGGCGAAAGCGGAATGTGCACGGCCATCTGGTCGCCGTCAAAGTCCGCGTTGAATGCGGTGCAAACCAGCGGGTGGATTTTGATCGCTTTCCCTTCCACCAGCACCGGCTCAAACGCCTGGATGCCCAGGCGGTGAAGGGTGGGAGCGCGGTTGAGCAAAACGGGATGGTCCTTGATCACTTCTTCCAGGATGTCCCAAACCACGGGCTCCTGCCGTTCCACCATTTCCTTGGCGGCTTTGATGGTGGTGCAATGCCCGGTTTGCTCCAGCCGGTGATAGATGAAAGGTTTGAAGAGCTCGAGCGCCATCTTCTTGGGCAGGCCGCACTGGTTCAATTTCAAATCCGGGCCCACCACAATCACCGAGCGTCCGGAATAGTCCACGCGTTTGCCCAGCAGGTTTTGGCGGAATCGCCCCTGCTTGCCTTTGAGGGTGTCGGAAAGCGATTTGAGCGGGCGATTGTTGGCGCCGCGGAGAATTCGTCCGCGCCGCCCGTTGTCAAACAAAGCATCCACCGCTTCCTGCAGCATCCGCTTTTCATTGCGCACAATCACGTCCGGGGCGTGAAGCTCCATCAGCTTCTTCAGCCGATTGTTCCGGTTGATCACGCGCCGGTAGAGATCGTTCAAGTCGGAAGTGGCAAACCGCCCGCCATCCAGGGGCACCAGGGGGCGTAATTCCGGGGGAATCACGGGGAGCACATCCAGAATCATATTCTCCGGCCGGTTGCCCGATTTACGAAACGCCTCCACCACTTTCAGGCGTTTGGAATACTTGATCCGTTTTTGAAGGGAAGGATCGGCCTTCATCTTCTCGCGCATTTCCACCGAAAGTGCTTCCACATCCACGTGCTTGAGCAACTCTTTGATGGCTTCGGCGCCCATACCGGCCCGGAACTTGCCCGGGTATTCCTGCATGAGCTGGCGATAACGCTCTTCGGTCAACAGCTCCTTTTCCTTCAGCGGGGCTTCTCCGGGATCGATGACGACGTAGCTCTCAAAATAAAGCACCCGCTCCAGATCGCGCAGCGCGATATCCAGAAGGTGGCCGATGCGGCTGGGCAGACCCTTGAAGAACCAGACGTGCGAGCAAGGCGAAGCCAGTTCGATGTGCCCCAGCCGTTCGCGCCGGACTTTGGAGAGGGTCACTTCCACACCGCACTTGTCGCAAATCACGCCGCGGTGCTTCATGCGCTTGTACTTCCCGCACAAACACTCCCAGTCCGTCACCGGGCCGAAGATCTTGGCGCAAAAAAGTCCGTCGCGCTCCGGCTTGAAGGTCCGGTAGTTGATGGTTTCCGGTTTGGTGACTTCGCCATGCGACCAGGAACGGATTTTTTCCGGCGAAGCCAGGCTGATACGAATGCTGTCGAATTCGGCAATCAAACTCACGCGGTCATAAGGGCTGCTGCGAAACAATGGATGCCTCCTTCAGAGGAGAATTTCGCCTGGGCAAATATCGAAACTCAAAATTCGAATATGGAATCTGGAAAATCGATAACGGAAATTCGAAAATCGGGTTGCGCGTTACGGGTTGCGGGTTGCGGGTTGCTTCGCAAGCCTCTTCCCGCGATTTTCCAATTTCCAATTCCGACTTTATGCCTTATTCGGCGCCGGCCGCCACCAACTGCTGTTCCTTGGACTCCTTGGGCTTCTTGAGCAATTCAACGTCAAGGCACAAGCTCTGCAACTCGCGCACCAGGACGTTGAAAGACTCGGGAACGCCCGGCTCGATGGCCGCCTCCCCCTTCACAATGGCTTCGTATATTTTGGCGCGGCCATAAACGTCGTCCGACTTCGCGGTCAATAGCTCCTGGAGAATGTAAGCGGCGCCGTAAGCCTCGAGGGCCCACACTTCCATTTCTCCGAATCTCTGGCCGCCAAACTGAGCCTTGCCGCCCAGAGGTTGCTGGGTGATGAGTGAATACGGTCCGATGGACCGGGCGTGAATCTTGTCGTCCACCAAGTGGGACAATTTGAGCACGTAGATGTAGCCTACGGTTACCTTCTGTTCAAACGGCTCGCCCGTCATGCCGTCATGCAGAGTTTCCTTGCCCGACGTCGGAAGGCCGGCCTTGGCCAGGTATTCCTTAATCTCCACTTCCGCAGCTCCATCGAACACCGGAGTGGCGAAGGCGACCCCATCGAGCAAGGCACGGCCGTGCTTTAACACGCCTTCATCGTCCAGATTTTCGAGAGTGGCAGCCAGGTGGCTGCCCTTGTAGGTCGCCCGGAGTTCTTTGCGCACCAGTTCGGCGCTCGATCCCACGGCGAGCAGATCGCGCACCTTATGGCCCAACTCCTTGGCCGCCCAACCGAGGTGGGTCTCCAGGATCTGCCCCACGTTCATGCGGGACGGAACGCCCAGAGGATTCAACACCACTTCAACGGGGGTGCCATCGGGCAGATAGGGCATATCCTCTTCGGGCAGGATGCGCGCAATCACGCCCTTGTTGCCGTGGCGCCCGGCCATCTTGTCCCCCACCGAAAGCTTGCGCTTCATGGCAATATAAACCTTCACCAGCTTGATGACGCCGGGAGGAAGCTCATCGCCTTTTTTCAGTTTCTGAACGTTTTCTTCCGTGATCTTGCCCAGAATGTCGATCTGCCGCGAGGTCATCTCCTCGATCTCATCGATCTTTTCAAGCAGGGTGGGATCCTTTTTTCCGATCTTGATCCGCTTGAGGTTTCGTGTGGAGATCCGGCTCAGGACTTCCCGGTTCAGTTCCGTATCCTTGGTCAACAACCGCTTGTTGGTTTTTTCGTCGTGGAGATCGGCCTGCAGTTTTTCGCCTTCCAGGAGGGCGCAAAGGCGCTTCAACCGCTCGTCATTTAAAATACGGATTTCGTCGGCAAGGTTTTTCTCCAGCCGCGCTACCTGGCCGCCTTCTATGGCCTTGGCGCGTTCGTCTTTTTCCTGGCCTTTGCGGGAGAACACCTTGACGTCCACCACAATGCCTTCGATGCCCGGAGGGCAGTTGAGCGAAGCGTCGCGCACGTCACCGGCTTTTTCGCCGAAGATGGCGCGCAGGAGTTTCTCTTCCGGAGTTAGTTGGGTTTCGCCTTTGGGCGTCACTTTGCCCACCAGGATGTCTCCCGGTTTCACATAAGCGCCGATGCGGATAATCCCGCTCTCGTCCAGGTCTTTGAGCAGCGACTCGGAAACGTTGGGGATATCCCGGGTGATGTCTTCCGGCCCCAGCTTGGTATCGCGCGCCTCGATTTCAAATTCCTCAATGTGGATCGAGGTATACGAATCCTCCTTCACCAGTTTCTCGCTGACCAGAATGGCGTCTTCAAAGTTGTAGCCGCGCCAGGGCATGAAGGCCACCAGGACGTTTCGGCCCAGAGCCAACTCGCCGCGGTCGGTGCAGGGACCATCGGCCAGAACCGTGCCCGCGGGCACCATTTGACCTTTGCGCACGATCGGTTTCTGATTGATGCAAGTATTCTGGTTGGAGCGCCGGAACTTGATGAGCTGATAGATATCCGCTCCGACTTCGCGCGAGAGCTGGCCGCTGTGGCCGTCGCCCTCTACGCGCACGATGATGCGCTCGCTATCGACGCTATCCACCACGCCGTTGCGCTTGCAGATGACCACCGCGCCCGAATCGCGCGCTGTGACCTCCTCCATGCCGGTGCCCACCAGGGGCGCCTGGGCGCGCAACAGGGGGACAGACTGGCGTTGCATGTTGGAACCCATCAAAGCCCGGTTGGCGTCGTCATTCTCCAGGAAAGGAATCAGCGATGCGGCCACGCTCACCAGTTGCTTGGGACTGACGTCGATGTAGTCGATTTCAGCCTGGTGCTTGAGGACGAAGTTTCCCGCCTGCCGCGCGTTCACCAGCTCGTGAACGATACGGCCTTTCTCGTCCAGTTCCACGTTGGCCTGGGCAATGATATGGCGGTCCTCTTCCCATGCGGAGAGATAGAAGGAATAGGGTTGGGTCTCCACCAACTTGCGCCTTTTCTCGCGCAGGTCGTCATTCACTTTTTCCGCTTCGTGCAGTTCCACGTGCTCGCCCACTTTCCAGGGGCCATCCCCGCCGTGGGTGACGGTCACATAGTCCACAATTCGGGCGCCTCGGACTTTCCGGTACGGACTCTCGATGAATCCGTATTCGTTGATGCGCGCGTAGCAGGAGAGCGAGGAGATCAGGCCGATGTTCGGGCCTTCCGGGGTTTCAATCGGACAAATGCGTCCATAGTGGGTGGGATGAACGTCCCGCACCTCAAACCCCGCCCGCTCGCGTGACAGGCCGCCGGGCCCGAGGGCGGATAGCCGTCGCTTGTGGGTAATCTCCGAGAGGGGGTTGGTCTGGTCCATGAACTGGGAAAGCTGGGACGACCCGAAGAATTCGCGGATCGAGGCCATCACCGGCTTGGCGTTGATCAAGTCGTGCGGCATCGCCGTGGACATCTCCTGGTAGACGGACATCTTCTCTTTAATCGCACGTTCCATTCGGACCAGGCCGATGCGAAACTGATTTTCCAGCAACTCGCCCACCGCGCGCACGCGGCGATTCCCCAAATGGTCGATGTCATCCACGGCGAAATTGCCATTGGGGTTCTTGCGGAGTTTGAGCAAGTAACGAATGCTGGTGTAAAAATCCTCCGGATCCAGTGTCCGCTTCTCGAGCGGCAATTGGACCACCGCGCTCTCCGAGTGATCGGTGGCGAGTGAACCCTCGCAGCCTCGCACCACTTCGGAACAGAGGTTGCCTTCGCGCTTTCCCACGAACATCTTTTCCTGGTCGACGATGACGTAAAAGTTGGCCAGGGGAAGGTTCTTGCTGTCTTCGAGCTCCAGCGAAGTCGTTTTTTCGTCGATGCGGGCCTTCAACATCGTGTAGTAACCCATCTTGATGTTGAATTTCAGGCGCCCCACGCGGGAGAAATCATACTTGCGCGGATCGAAGAACATGCCATTGAAGAGGGCAGTGGCTGTCTCGAGGGTCGGCGGGTCGCCGGGCCGCATTTTGCGGTAAAGCTCGATCAACGCCTCTTGAGGGGTTTTCAAGGTATCTTTCTTAAGAGTCTGGCTGACCACCAAACCCACATCATCACGCTCGGGGAAAAAAATGGGCAACTCAGCAATATTCGAATCCTGAATAGAACTGAGGGCCGCGGAGGTCAGCTCGTTGTTGGCTTCCAGAAGAATTTCGCCCGTGGTGGAGTCCACAATATCTGCGGCGGAGTAAGCGCCTTCCAGGTCGTGAGTGGCAATTTCCACATGGGTGATTTTGGACTTCTGAATTTCCTTCAGGACCGAGGCGGTAATTTTCTTGCCCGCGTGAGCCACCATTTCGTGGGTGCGCGGATGTTCGATGTTCTTGGAGATTTTCCATCCCACCAGACCTTGGGAAACTTCCCAAAACAATTTCCGGTCCTTCATCTGAATCCGTTCCACCTGGTAGAAGGTGTTCAGGATTTCGGTGTCGTTCTTAAGCCCCAGGGCGCGAAGGAAAATCGTGGCCAAAAACTTCCGCTTGCGGTCGATGCGAACGTATAGGATATTCTTGGTATCGTACTCGAACTCCACCCACGATCCACGGTAGGGGATAATCTTGCCCAGGAAGTAGGTCTTCTGGACGTTGGATTCGAAGAACACGCCGGGTGAGCGGTGCAACTGGCTCACGATCACGCGCTCAGTCCCATTAATGATGAAGGTTCCGTTCTCGGTCATCAACGGCACTTCACCGAAATAAACTTCCTGCTCCTTGATGTCGCGGATGTTTTTATGCCCGGTGTCAGCGTCCTTGTCGTAAATGGTGAGGCGAATGGTGACCTTCAGCGGGGCGGCGAACGTCATGCCCCGCTCCTGACATTCGGTGACGTCGTATTTCAATTGCAGGGCGACAGGGTCGCCGCACTTATTGCAGAATGTCACCACGTTCTTGTTAAAAGTGCCGCACTTGGTGCAGAGGACATCCCCCATCTTAAAGGGGTCGGTGATCACCGTATGCCCGCAGTTCTTACAAGTGCTGCGCAGGTGGTGCAGACCGCGCAAGTTTCCGCACTTGCATTCCCAGTTCCCGATGGAATAATCCACAAAGTCCAATTGCGACACACCCCGGAAATCGTTGATGGGGAAGACGGAATTGAACACCGCCTGCAGGCCGCTGTCTTCCCGCTCCGAGGGCAGAAGGTCCATTTGGAGAAAACGTTCGTAGGACCGCCTCTGAACTTCGATGAGGTTGGGAATTTTGATGACCGTCGGTATTTTGGAGAAGTTTATGCGCTGACGCACAGCGCCGTTCCCGCCGTTAGGCATTCCGGATACTCCTTACGTGAGGATTCTTGACCTTGTGAGGTAGCGCCGACACTCAACCCTGCTCAAATAAGATGCCATCTCTGCGCCGAAGGATGCAAACCCACGCTCCAAGCCGCCCCTCCACCTGCATCGTCAGCACCGCCACTCCCAAATCTTCCGCCGGACCCTGCCCTTCGCCGCCAAGGCGAATCCGCGAGGTCCGGACGAATGGCAGATCCAGAAGAAGGTTACTTGATTTCCACGGTCGCGCCGGCTTCGGTGAACTTCTTCTTGATCGTCTCAGCCTCTTCCTTATTCACGCCTTCTTTGATCGGCTTGGGCGCGCCATCCACCAGGTCCTTGGCCTCTTTCAAGCCCAGGCTGGTGACTTCGCGCACCGCCTTGATGACGTTGATTTTGTTGGCGCCGATGGCGGTGAGAACAACGGAAAACTCCGTCTTCTCTTCCACGGCCGCGGCCGCCGGTGCGGCTCCGCCGCCGGGGGCGGCCACCGCCGTGGCCGCCGCGGCCGAAACGCCCAGGGCGCCTTCAAGCTGCTTCACCAGGTCGGCAGCCTCGAGAAGAGACAGCCCCTTGATTTCTTCAATGATCTTTGCAATTTTTTCCGACATTAGGTTTTTCCTCCTGAAGATTCCTACCCTTTCCCGAGCGCCCGAAATCGTCGTGCCATCGGCGAGACGGAGGCTAGGTAGTTTCCTTAAACTTGTTTTCCTTCACTGCCTGCTGAATCACCATCGCCAGGTTGCGCGCCACCCCGGCCAGCACCGAGGCCACGCGTTGCGCCGGCGAATTGATCAGGAAAAGAATTTTCGCGTGCAACTCGCCCAGCGGCGGTAAAGTGGAAATCGCCGCCAGTTCAGCCATGGAAACCACGCGGCCTTCCACCACCCCGGCCTTGAAAACGAAAGCGGGATTTTCCTTGGCATAGGCAATCAGAATTTTGGCCAGGCCCACCGGGTCCGCTTCCGTGTAGGCCAGCGAGGTGGTTCCCCGAAGTTTTTTGGCCACCGGTTCGACGGAGGTGCCCGGCGCGGCGCGTTCGATGAGGCTGTTCTTGACCACCTTATACTTCGCCCCGGACTGCGCCACTTGACGCCGGAGGCGCGTATCTTCGGCAACGTGCAATCCCTCGAAACTCGAAAGAATGACGCTGCGGGCCTTCTCCAGTTCCTGCTTCAGCGCCTCCGCCTGTTTTTGTTTCTCGTCTTTTTTCATATGCGCTCTCCCCGGGGACCCGAATTACGCCGCTTCAACAGACGCCGTATCGATCCGGATGCCCGGCCCCATCGTCGAGGAAACGACGATGCTCCTGAAATATTTTCCCTTGGCGGAAGCTGGCTTTGCCTTCAGAACACTCGAAATCAAAGCTCCCGCGTTTTCCGCCAGCTTGCTGGCGTCAAAGGACACTTTGCCCACCGCGCAATGGATGATGGCGGTCTTGTCCACGCGAAATTCCACTTTGCCGGCCTTCACTTCGCGCACCGCGCGCGCCACGTCCACCGTCACCGTGCCCGTCTTGGGATTGGGCATCAATCCGCGCGGGCCCAGCACCTTGCCCAGACGGCCGACGGACTTCATCATGTCGGGCGTGGCGATGACCGCATCAAAGTCCAACCACCCGCCCTGGATTTTTTGAACCAGATCGTCGCCCCCCACTTCATCGGCGCCCGCCTCGCGCCCCTCTCGAACTTTGTCGCCTGAGCCGATTACCACCACCCGCTTGGTCTTGCCCAGACCGTGGGGCAGAACTACCGTGCCCCGCACCATCTGGTCGGCGTGCTTGGGGTCAACCCCCAGCCGAATGGCCACATCCACCGTTTCATCAAACTTGGCATAGGCGGTCTTCTTGATCAGGGGCATGGCGTCGGTCAGGCTGTATACTGGTTTATCGACCAGCTTGGTGGCGTCTCTAAATTTTTTTCCGGATCTCTTCATATCCATCACTCCGCTCGAAATATCGAAAATCGAGCCGTCCGGGGACGGCCTTTGCGGCTAACCGACTACTTCAATCCCCATGCTGCGCGCTGTGCCCTTCACGGTGAGGATGGCGGCGGCTAGACTGGCCGCATTCAAATCGGGCAGCTTGGTCTTGGCAATCTCTTCCACCTGCTTTTCAGTCACCTTACCCACTTTGGTTTTGTTGGGCTCGCCAGAGCCCTTGGCCACGCCTGCGGCGCGTTTCAAAAGCACTGCAGCGGGAGGCGTTTTGGTGATAAAGGTAAAGCTCCGGTCATGATAAATGGTGATGACCACCGGAATGATCAGCCCTTCCTGATCTTTGGCGGAGGTCTTGGCGTTGAAAGCCTTGCAGAACTCCATGATGTTCACGCCGTGCTGGCCGAGCGCCGGGCCCACGGGAGGGGCCGGAGTCGCCTTGCCCGCCGCGATCTGCAACTTCACCATTGCCGTTACTTTTTTCGCCATAATCCCTCACAAAAAACGGAAACTGGAAACCACAAAGTTGGAAATGGGCGTCGCGCGCGTTTCAGCTTCCTCTTTCCAGCTTACAGTTTCTCGACTTGATAAAAATCCAGTTCCACCGGCGTCGCGCGACCGAAAATTGTTACCATCACGCGCAGGGTGGAGCGGTCGTCATTAATTTCGTCCACCGACCCGGTGAAATCCTTGAAGGGGCCGTCGGTGATTTTCACATTCTCGCCCTTCTCATATTTCAGCTTGGGCTTGGGATGCTCCGCCGCCACTTCCACCTTGTGGACAATCCTGTCCACCTCCTCGCTGGTGAGGGGGCTGGGCATCTGGCCCGAACCGACAAATCCCGTCACTCTGGGCGTGGAGCGCACTAGGTGCCAGGTGTCGTTGTTCATGTCCATTTCAACCAGGACGTATCCGGGGTAAAAGAGTTTGGAGGACACCACTTTCTTGCCCTTCCGCATCTCAATCACGTCCTCGGTGGGAATCATTATTTCCCCGAACTGCTCCGAGAGCCCGGCGGCTTCCACCCGACTGCGGAGGGTCTCCGCAACCTTCCTTTCAAATCCCGAGTAGCTGTGAATGATGTACCAGTTCTTGGCCATATACCGTTTTCTCTGGCGAGGGCGATTGGCCCTCAGCTTTCCGCTTCCGCGCTACCCCTTGTGCAGGAGAAAATTCAGCAGCTTGCTCGTGCCGTTCCTGAAGATCACGTCGCAAAGCGCGAAGTAGGCTCCCAGCGCAATGGTGGTGATGATCACCATCACTGTGGTCCCGTAGATTTCCTGTTTACCCGGCCACGTGACCCTTTTCATTTCCACGCGAACGTCAGAAACATAATCGCGGAACTGAATCCACAGAGCCTTGGGGTTCACCTTTTCTTCGGCCATGCCTTTTTTCTACCTCAATCGAATGTCGCGCCGTCCTGATTCGCGCACGGGACGGTGACCGACTTCCTTAAATCCGGTTCCTGGCAGGGGCGGAGGGATTCGAACCCCCACGTCCGGTTTTGGAGACCGGCAGTCTACCGTTGAACTTACGCCCCTTGAAAAAACAGTTCACAGTTGACAGTCGACAGTTCACAGTTCAAAACGCAGACCAAGTTTCCTCTCCCTCTTTCTGTCGACTGTTGACTGCCGACTGTGAACTATTTGACTTCTTTGTGGGCCGTGTGGTGACGGCATTTCTTGCAAAACTTCTTGAGCTCCAGCCGGTCCTGGTGTTTCTTCTTGTTCCGGGTTGTCGAATAATTGCGGTTCTTGCAATCACCGCACTGTAAGGTAATGATTTCGCGCATCGCCTTCCCCGTCCTTGGCCGTCAACCAACGCTCTCTTGCGCGCCAACGTCGACGGCAGAATTTCCTTACTTCATCACTTCGGTTACGGTTCCGGCGCCCACGGTGTGGCCGCCTTCGCGGATGGCAAAGCGCAATCCTTTTTCCATGGCGATGGGGGTGATCAACTCAATGTCCAGCGCCACATTGTCCCCTGGCATCACCATCTCC
>DASYZE010000029.1:0-16789 GCA_035946625.1 Terriglobia bacterium
CCGCACGCTCTCTTTGCTCACCACCACCCCATGTTTCTCCGCCAGATACTCGGCCGCCAGCGTCGGCCCAAAGTCGGAGTACTCCCGCTTTACCAGTCGCACCACTTTCCCCCGCACCCCCTCGCTGAGTTTCCGCTTCGAGGCCCGCCCGCGCAGACGGTGCAGAATTCCTCCATCCCCCTCCTGCCTCAGCCGCGATACCAACTTCCGCACCCAGCGCTCGCTCACCCTCAACTGCGCCCCCGTCTGCTTCTGGGTCACATGCCCCTTTTCCGTTTCATGCAATACCTTCAATCGATCCCGATCTCTCTGGCTCATCCACAGCTCCTGTTCTTTGTTCATCCCGACATTTTGCCGGTTTCCAACAGGAACTTCTTACTTTGCTGCAATAGGATCTTTTCACTTTGCTGCGACATGGAATTGCACACGCGTTGACCGCATCCTGCTGCGCCGATATACTTCACTTGCTCAGGTCGAGTCGGGTGCTGCGACCGGCGCACGAAGTTGATTCCGCGCATTAGTTTTTGCCTGGGCGCATGCGCTCCCGAGTGATTTTTCCATGAAGCTCACCCTATTTCAGCGTGCGTTGTCCACCCTCCTCGGCCCGGGCGGTTTCCTTTGGCGGCCGGAAGACTTGATGCTTTATGAATACGATGCGCTCTCCTCGCAACGCGTCCCGGACGCGGTGGCGTTTCCGACCTGCACGGAACAAGTGGTGCAAATCGTGAAGCTGGCGGCGCGCGAAAATATTCCAGTGATTGCCCGCGGCGCCGGAACCGGGTTGAGCGGCGGCGCGGTGGTGACCGCCGGGGGCGTGGTGGTTTCACTTGCGCGCATGAAGCGCATCCTCGACATCGATATTGAAAATCAGCGTGCACGCGTTCAGCCTGGAGTTGTGAATCTGGATCTTTCACTGGCCGCGTCAGACCGCGGTTATTTTTTCGCCCCCGATCCCAGCAGCCAGAAGGCGTGCACCATCGGCGGCAACGTGGCGGAAAATTCCGGCGGCCCGCATACCCTGGCCTACGGAGTCACCACCAACCACGTGTTGGGTTTGAAAGTGGTGCTGCCCGGCGGAGATGTGATAGACACCGGTGCCGATTTTTGGGGCCGACCCGGATTTGACCTGACCGGCCTGATGGTGGGGTCGGAAGGGACGCTGGGCATCGTGACCGAAATCACCGTCCGATTGATGCGCAAGCCTGAAGCGGTGAAGACCCTGATGGCAATATACGACAGAGTGCCCGGCGCCACCCGGACGGTTGCCGCCGTCACTGCGCGCGGCATCACGCCTGCGGCGCTCGAAATGATGGATGGCTTCACCTTGCGGGCGATTGAAGACGCGACGCACGCGGGCTACCCAATGGATTCCGCCGCCGTGTTGCTAATTGAGGTCGAAGGATTGCGCGAGGAAGTGGAAGAGCACGCGGAACAAATTGAAAGCGTGGCGCGCGAATGCGGAGCGCGCGAAGTCCGCCACGCCAAAACTACGGAAGCGCGTGACCTGCTTTGGCGTGGGCGCAAGAACGCTTTCGGCGCGCTCGGGCGCATCAGCCCCAATTTCTACGTTCAGGACGGAGTGATTCCCCGCACCCGACTTCCGGAAATGCTGGAGCACATTGAAGAAATCGGGCGAAGGTACAACCTGCGCATTGGCAATATCTTTCACGCCGGCGATGGCAACCTTCATCCACTGTTGATGTTTGACGCCCGCGACAAAGACCAGTCCGGGAAAGTCGTGAGGGCCGCGCAGGAAATCATAACCAAGTGCGTGGAGATGGGCGGCTCGATCACCGGCGAGCACGGCGTGGGCATGGAGAAAAACGAGCTGATGCCGCTCATTTTTTCCGCCGCCGACCTGGAAATGATGCGCCGAATAAAAAACGTGTTTAATCCCGGCGGGTCATTCAATCCCGGCAAAGTTTTGCCTTCGGGAAAAATGTGCGGGGAATTACGCGTGCAGGTCGGCGCAGGAGATTGAAATGATGTCCGGTATCGAACCAATGCGGGCGGAAATCGAAGCCATCGTCGGGGGCGGGTCCGTGGTGAGCGATGACGCCGTTTGCCGCACCCTGAGCGCGGACGGCTGCGTTCCAAAGAGCGTGGTCTACCCGCGCACGGCGGAGCAGGTGGCGGCCGTGCTCAAGTGCGCCGCGGATCACACCCTGGCCGTAATTCCGTGCCGTAACGCGACCAAACTTGGCCTTGGAAATATTCCGGCGCGATATGACGTCGCTCTCTCCCTGCGTAAAATGAACAACGTCTGGCATTACGAGCCGGAGGACTTGACGGCCACAGTTGAAGCGGGCATGAAGCTGGGCGAATTGGCGCGCTTGCTTGGCCGCAATGGCCTGTGGCTGCCGCTTGACCCGCCGGGGGGCGCCCGCGCGAGCGTGGGCGGGGTGCTCGCCACCAATGCCAGCGGTCCGCTCCGGCTATTGTACGGTGCGCCGCGCGACATGATTGTGGGCATGACGATTGCGACCACGGACGGCAAGATCATCAAGGCTGGTGGGCGGGTGGTGAAGAATGTCGCGGGATATGACCTCACCAAACTTTTGATCGGATCACACGGCGCCTTGGGTGTGATGGTGGAGGCCCATTTGAAATTGTTTCCGCTACCCGCCGGGCGCGCAACATTTATTTTCCACGTCGCCAGTCTCGATGAGGCGCGCGACCTGCGAAAGCGCATCCTCCAATCTCCGTTGAATCCCATGCGAATGACATTGTTGAATGCGGAGGCCGGCAAGGTCGTTTGGGAAGACGAAGCGGGTGCCCGGCCTGGCTCGACCATGACGTTGTGGGTGGAAGCGGGGGGAACTAACCGCGTGCTGGAACGTTACGCCCGAACGCTGGGCGCGATAGGCTCCGCTGCGGGCGCGAAGGTCAGCACGATGGAGCAGGGAACAGCGGAGCGCAGTTGGGCGCGAATGGTTGATTTTCAATCATGGTTGGCGGAAGAGTTTTCAGACGCGGTGATCCTGAGGGGGTCACTCCCCATCGCTGGCTGCGAAGAATTTGTGAACCGCGCACAGCAGGGCGCCGACAAGACAAAATCCCGGCTTGCGGTTTTCGCCCAGCCCGGCGTGGGCACAGCCCATCTTTGTTATCTCGATCCCTCGGACTACTCTGCAATAGTTAGCACCATTGACAATCTGCGCGCGGCTGCGAAGGAATTGCATGGCGCCCTTTTGGTGGAGCGTTGCGCGCCCGAAATCAAACAACGCCTGGACGTTTGGGGCGCACCCGGCAACGATTTTGAAGTTATGCGCAAGGTGAAACATGCGTGGGACCCCAAAGGGATTCTCTCCCCCGGACGATTTGTGGGCCGGCTTTAGTGGGCGGTCATAGCAGGGCCGGTGCCTGCCCCGGACTCAGTCCTCATGAGGTTCGCAGCCGTTGCGAACAGGCGATGGCCAATCTTGCGGGATCGAACCGCACCGATGCGCAGATTGACGAGGCAGAGCCCATGGAAGGCGGCCATGGTCACCACAATGACTTCGCCGGGGCGCGAACGTTACCCGCGCCGTGCTTTCCAAATAAAATGAATCTGCCTTCATGAACGCGCATGGGGAGGGCGTTTATCTTGACGAACGCGAAATCGTGTAGAACGTGGCTGCGGGTGACTTTGGGCCTGGCTCTTTGCCCTGTGGGTGCGACAATCCCGCGCCCGCCAAACGCCTCTCCGCAAGTCAGAATCATCCGCACTCCCAATGGCGGCATCCAACCCCAGGTGGCGGTGGACCGCGCCGGAGTAATTCACATGGTTTATCTCACCGGCCCTGAGACCGCTTCGGATATTTACTATGTTCAAAAGGGTCCGCATGAGACCGGATTTTCCCAGCCCATCCGGGTGAACAGTGTACCGGGAAGCGCCATGTCGATAGGCACCGTTCGCGGGGCGCAAATTGCCGCGGGGCGGGGCGGGCGGGTTTACGTGGCGTGGCTGGGGTCGGATAAAGCAATGCCCCGTGGCCCGGGGAACAAGACGCCCATGCTCTTCTCCCGGCTGAATGACGCAGGCACCGCATTCGAGCCGCAAAAAAACGTGATGCAATTCGCGGTGGGGTTGGACGGCGGCGGGTCGGTGGCCGCGGATCAATCCGGAAACGTCTACGTGGTCTGGCACGGTAATCCGGATGAAAACGGGGAGACCAACCGGCGCGTTTGGGTGGCGCGCTCGCGCGATGAGGGCAAAACATTCGAGCGCGAGATAGCGGCCAGTCGATTGTCTGCCGGAGCTTGTGGGTGCTGTGGTTTGCGGGCCTTTGCCGACAACCGGGGAACGCTTTACATTTTATATCGTGCCGCACGTGAAGGGATTCATCGAGACACGACCTTGCTGGTTTCAACCGATCAGGCCAAAACGTTTAAATCTGAAGACGTTGCTCCCTGGGAACTGAAGGCCTGCCCCATGTCCACGAACTACATCAGTGAGGCCGGAAGAGAAACATTGATCGCGTGGCAAACGGAAACGCAGGTTTACTTTGCCGCGGTATCGCGCCGGGGCCTGAAAGTTTCCGCGCCGGTTCCGGCGCCCGGCAAGGGGATCGGCCGCCAGCATCCGGTGGTGATCGGGAATTCAAAGGGCCAAGTTCTTTTCGCCTGGACGGATGGGACGGGCTGGCGGCGGGGCGGGACAATTGGCTGGCAGGTATTTGACGAAAAGAGAGGGCTTACCCTCGCGAGGGGCACTGCCACAGACCTGCCCGTCTGGGATTCAGTTGCCGCCTTTCAAGACGCGGGCGGCGGGTTCTACATAATTTATTGAGCGGTCCAACTCCGACTTCATAGCTCATAAGCCAGACTGCTTATTTTGCCCTGCACTGTTCTCCGGCCCCGCACGCACCATCCTTTGCGCCACGGGCATGTATTCGCTTGGGCATGGATCGTCGGCAGCCAAGACCTGAAGGCAGGGCACGTTTGAACCTTACACGACCCTTTGCTGGAATTTTGGCGCTTCGCCCGCGATTGTCCGCTTCCCAATGCGCTTCTTCACGGCATTAGGGTCAAGGCCGTTGCGTCCCTTGGTCGAATTTGTAACTGTCTGCCCCAATTGCGCCACCACGCCCACCCAGGATGGGTCGCGGCCAGGCGCCGCAACCACTCTCTCTTTTCGTATAGGCCGGGCTGTGAACCGCATGGCCAGCATCCCATGCTCCCGAATCTCGGTTGGGAGCGTCAAATCCAGCTCGAGTGGGCGGTCCGTAGGAGCGGAGGTTGGCACCATGAAGTAGATCGCCGACTTCGAAATATTGCGGACGAATCCCCCGGCTACCCCCTTCTCGCCGCGGTCATTCCGCCACATTACGCGGATGGGCACTTCAAGAATATAGCGGCGCTCTCGTCGCGGGCTTGATGGTTTGTAGGCACGAACCATCTCCACTTGAGGAAGGTTGATCTCCAATCCTTCTGCCGCCCCGATAGCCTCTGGAAATTCATTGCGTGCCTTCTCCACTATTTCGTCTACGAAATCATCGTCATGTTCAGGATCGTGGTGGAACAGGACCAGCCGTTTCACGCCGCACTCATTGGCGATGCGAGTTCCTTCCAGCCACGAGCTATGTCCCCAAGCCTTCTTGACATCTTGCAATTGTTCGGGCGTGTACTGGGCGTCGTAAACAAGCACGTCTGCGCCCCGGGCCAGTTCCCGCAGGGAGCGGTCATGCAAGGCCGATCCAGGTTCAGTGTCCGTCGCCAGCACGAATACACATCCGTCCGCCTCGATCCGATAAGCGACGCATCCCTGAGGATGATTGAGGGGCGCCGAACTGATGATCGCCCCTCCGATTTTCTTTTCGCCAAAGTCGAGGTTACAAATCATTCGGGTCGAATTTAGCACCCGCATGTCCACTGGAAAATAGGGGCTTGCTATTTGGCCCTGGATGACCTCGGTGAGTTCCTGCTCCTTCCTCCGCACCGCATGAAAGAAAAATTCGCTGCCATCCTTGTAGAGAGGAGCAAAAAAGGGAATACCTTGGATGTGGTCCCAATGAAAGTGAGTGAGAAAAATGTAACCGGTAATAGGCTGATGCCCAAATTCGCGAAGGAGACTGTTGCCCAGGCCTCGCAGCCCGCTGCCACAATCCAGAATCATTAGCGTGCCATTGTTAAGTCTGACTTCGATGCACCCGGTATTCCCTCCGTAACGTGAGTTCCGGTGCTCGGGAGTAGGAATTGAGCCGCGCACGCCCCAAAACTTTATCCTCATTATGTTAATACCTTCCTGGTTATTCTAATCCCCACGCGACATCGAAAATACGAAGAAGAGCGGCATCACATTGAAGCAAAACGGAAATACGCGCAATCAAGCACATTACTGATTCTCCGATGCGGTCAATACGTAAGTGCCACTAAGGGCTCATTGGTATGAGTGATTGAGCCCCGCATGCCGCCTGACTTTCGGCCTGGGATGGCGCGAGATTTACGGGGTGAGGTGCCCGAGCCGGCGAGCGCTTTCACCCCGCTCGCGCTCCCCCCAAAACCCGCGGGATTCAAAGCGAGTCAGTGGGTGTACACTGCGGGAGGCCGGAATCTGAAAATCGAGTCTCTATAAGAGGAAGGTCGGTTACGCTCGGCGCACACCGACGCACAGGGCATTGGCATACGGCGGATTGTCAACTCGGGGCAGGTCCCCGGCTGAAAAGGAGGGGGAGTCATGTGGGAATTCGTGAGGGACCTATTTGCATCTGATTTTATGCCGCATGGCTTTTGCTACCTCTGGCGGCCGGAATTAGTGTGGCTCCACGTGGTCTCGGACGGCATCATCACGCTTTCGTATTACACCATTCCCATTGTCCTGATCTATTTCGCCCGCAAACGGCGCACGGTGCCCTTCAACTGGATGTTCCTGATGTTTGCGCTATTCATTTTTGGATGCGGCACGACCCATCTGATGGCAATTTGGACGGTGTGGCACGGCACGTACTGGCTTTCAGGCATGATCAAGCTGGTCACCGCGGGCGCATCGCTGGCTACGGCTGCACTGCTGGTGCCGCTTGTCCCAAAGGCGCTTGCGCTGCCCGGCAGGGCGGATCTTGTGGAAGCGAACCGGGCCTTGGCGAGTCAAATCGCCGAGCGCCAAAGGGCGGAACAGGCTTATCGTGAAAGCGAAGGCCGCCTGCATGCGATTATGGAGTGCAGTCCGGCGATCATTTTTATCAAGGACGCGGAGGGCCGTTACCTCTACGCCAATCCTCCGTTTCGGAAGCTATGCGATTTGGCCAAGGATCAAATCGTGGGAAAGACCGACCGGGAGATATTTCCTGCCGCGCAGGCCGACTCCTTCCGCGCCAATGACCTCAAAGTCGCGCAAGGCGGGTCACCCATCGAATTTGAGGAGGTCGCCCTCCAGGAGGATGGGCCTCACACAAGCATCGTCACGAAGTTTCCGCTGCGCGATGAGAGTGGTCAAATTGATGCCATTTGCGGTATCGTGACTGACATTACCGAGCGGAAGCGGGGGGAGGAGAAATTCCGCGCTGTGCTCGAGTCCGCGCCCGACGCCATGGTGATCATGGACCGTGAGGGCCGGATTACATTGGTGAACGCTCAGACGGAGAACCTCTTCGGGTACAGGCGGGAGGAGTTGATCGGTCAGCCAGTCGAACTGCTGGTGCCGGAGCGCTTTCGCGGCAGCCATGCAGGGTACCGGGAGGGCTACTTAGCGGCCGCCCGAACGCGGCCTATGGGCGCGGGCCCGGAACTCTATGGGCGGCGCAAGGACGGGACGGAGTTTCCAGTCGAGATCAGCCTGAGTCCGTTGCAAACGGCCGAAGGTATTCTGACCTCCGGCGTCATCCGCGACATCACTGATCGGAAGGAAGCGGAGACAGCCTTGCGCAAGCTCTCCGGCGACCTTCTCCGGCTCCAGGATGAGGAGCGACGCCGAATTGCGCGGGAACTCCATGACGGCCTCGGCCAAAGTGTGGTGTCCGTGCTGATGGACCTTTCCATCGTGGAAAATTCAGGGGCTGCTCTTTCCGCGCGGGCCAGACGGGCTCTCTCCGAGGCTGGCTCCATTATGCAGGACTGCGCCGAAAACCTGCGCACGCTGTCCTACTTGCTCCACCCGCCGATGCTGGATGAATTAGGGTTGGTGTCTGCTTTGCGGCAATACACGGAAGGCTTTGCGGCGCGCAGCGGCATTCGGATCAAACTCCATATTGACGAAAGCTTCGCCCGACTGCCAGTGGAGGTTGAGCTATGCCTGTTCCGAGTAGCCCAAGAAGCTTTGATGAATGTGCATCGGCATTCGGCCAGCCCCACAGCCCAGATTAGGATCGCTCTTCATTCCCACCAGGTCATCCTTGAAGTGCGGGATGAAGGTAAAGGGTTGCCGACAACATTCAATTTCAGCGGTGGGGAAAGGATGCCCAAGGAGGCCGGTGTGGGAATGATGGGGATGCGCGAACGCATCCGGACCCTGGGAGGACGACTGGAAGTACAAGCCGTCGAACCCGGAACTTTGATCAGGGCCATTATGCCCGTGGCCGTGGAGATCTGATGTCCCAACTTCGCGTCTTGATTGCCGACGATCACGAAGTGTTCCGCAAGGGATTGCGGACCATATTGGAGGTTAGGCCGGAATGGCACGTTTGTGGTGAGGCGTCCACGGGGCGCGCGGCTGTTGACGCAGCGAAAGAGTTGAAGCCTGACGTGGTCATCATGGATATCAGTATGCCCGAACTCAACGGGATTGAGGCCACGCGGCAGATATTGAAGATTGCACCCAAGACCGAGGTGCTCATCCTTTCGATGCACGATTCAGAAGAGTTGGTGCACGAGATGGTGGAGGTGGGCGTGCGCGGCTACGTTTTGAAGTCCGATGCGGGCCGGGTTCTGATCTCCGCCATTGAAGCCCTCGGAAACCATGAGCCCTTTTTCTCCTCAAAGGTGTCCGATCATATTCTTCAAGGTTATCGGGAAACGGAAAAGCCCCCCGAGAGTGGGACCAGCCCACACAACCGGCTCAGCGCACGCGAAAGGGAAATTGTTCAAATTCTGGCGGAGGGGAAAACCAACAAGGAGGTGGCGGCGGTACTGGGCATCAGCGTCAGAACCATTGAGACTCACCGCGCCAACATCATGCGCAAGCTCAATTTGAACTCCCTGAGTGAACTGGTTCGATATGCGATCCGAAACAAAATCATCTACCCCTAAAAACACCGGCCCGACGGAACAAGAAGAGCTTGGAGAGGGTGAGAGGAAACTGATTTACTCATGGATGAAACAGCACACGTTGACGTGTCAGCCCCCATCGCGCCAACCCACATTTATGGTCACGCATAAATCCCGCGCAATTTCAGCGTATTCGCCACGCGGTCGATGGCCAGCATGTAAGCGGCGATGCGGTTGTTCACGTTGTGCTTTTCGCCGTACTCCACCACGCTGTTGAAGGCGGCCACCTGGAGTTCCTGGAGCTTTTGGTTCACGTCATTTTCCGTCCAGAAGTAGCCGTGACGATCCTGCACCCACTCGAAATAGGAGACGGTGACGCCGCCGGCGTTGGCCAGGATGTCGGGGATCACGAACACGCCGCGGTCAAACAGGATGTCGTCGGCGGGCGGGGTGGTGGGACTGTTGGCGCCCTCGGCTAGGATTCGCGCCTTGATGCGGCTGGCGTTCTTACTGTTGATGACGCTTTCAGTGGCGGCGGGAAGCAGGATTTCGCAATCCTGTTCCAGGATTTGATTGCAGTCTATGGCTTCTCCACCCGGGTAACCCACTACTGTTTTGTGCTCATCCACAAATTCCAGCAGCGCCGGAATATCGAGGCCATGAGTGTTTAGGACGCCGCCATTGATGTCCGCCACTCCGATGATTTTGTAGCCGGCCTTGTGCATCAGTCGGGCCGCCTGGGAGCCGACATTGCCGAATCCCTGCACGATCACCCGCGTGGATTCGCGCTCGCGGCCGAACCGTTTGAGGGCCTGGTCACAGACGATCATGCACCCCCGTCCGGTGGCTTCGCGTCGCCCGCGCGACCCGCCCAGAGCCAGGGGCTTGCCGGTGACGCACGCGGTGACCGTGTGCCGGACGTGCATGGAGTAAGTGTCCATAATCCACGCCATCGTTTGCTCGTTGGTGTTCATGTCGGGGGCGGGGACATCGCGTTCCGGGCCGATGTAATCGAGAATTTCAGCCGTATAGCGGCGCGTGATTCGCTCCAGTTCGCCCTGGGAAAGTTTCTGCGGGTCGCAGATGACTCCGCCCTTCGCGCCGCCAAAAGGAATGTTGGCCACCGCGCACTTCCAGGTCATCTCGGCGGCCAGGCCGCGGATTTCGTCGAGGGTCACGTGCGGCCCGTAGCGGACTCCTCCTTTGCATGGGCCACGCGCAATGCTGTGCTGGACGCGGAATCCATCAAAGACAGTTAGTTGGCCATTGTCCGTAGTGACGGGAATGTGGACGATGATTTCCCGGTTGGGCTTGCGCAAATATCGGTAGAGGCCTTCGTCAAGATTCAACTTGTGGGCCGCCACGTCGAAACGCGCGGCCATCGATTCATATACGCTGAGTTCTTTTTCCGTCTCTGCTATGGTCATGGCGCCCCCACAGGTGTCGGATCCGGAAGTTGGCTTGCCGCGAGTAGGGCAAAAGATTTCAAGCAGAATGCAGAAGAAATCCGTTGCGGAATCCTTTTTTACGACCTTGGCATAAACGCTGCCAGCCCGGCGGCTTCCCAATCCTCAAACATTATAAGAGAATTTTATGGTTGCGATAAACTATTGTTTTCGCCAGGGTATTCTTGTCAAAAGGCCAATCCCTGGTGGAGCTCGTGCGACTTGCAGAATAGGTTATGGCTGCGTACCTGTTACCGGCGACCGCAGCTTGAACCGTTGAATTTTTCCGGTGGCGGTCCGCGGAAGGCTCTTGGCCTGAATGATCCAGCGCGGCACTTTGTAGCCCGGCAATCGAGCCTTGAGATAGGTGCGAAGCACTGTCTCTATCTCGGCGGTCGGAGTTTGGGTCGGCTTCAGCACCACGAACGCCTTGGGCTTGGTTAAACCATCGCCATCCATCGCGCCCGCCACGGCGCATTCATAAACTAGAGGGTGGCTCAACAACTCCGTTTCCACTTCGAGGGGAGAAACCCACAGGCCGCTTACTTTCATCATGTCGTCCGTGCGCCCGCAGTACCAGTAGGTGCCGCGGTCATCGCAATAATATTTGTCGCCGGTCAATGTCCACTCGCCCGAGAAAGTCGATTGGGTCAGCTCGGGGCGGTTCCAATAACCGGCGGCGGCGCTCTTGCCACGAATCTGAAGCTCTCCAATCTCGCTGTGAGGCGCAATTCCGCCCTGTTCGTCCACGATCCGAGCGTCATAACCTGGCACAAGCTTGCCACTCGACCCTGGCACAATGTCATCCGGCCGATTGGAGATAAACATGTGCAGCATCTCTGTGGAGCCGATCCCATCGAGTATGGAAACCCCAAACTTTTCTTTAAACCGGGCCCAAAGCGGCGCCGGCAGCGCTTCGCCGGCTGATACTGCGTGGCGGACTGAGCGCATGGCCGGCGCATGGACTCCGGGCGCCTGAAGCATGCCCGCATATGTCGCGGGCACGGCGTAAAAAATGGTGGGTCGAAAGCGTTCCAGGGTTTCAAAGATTGTTTGCGGGCCGGGACGTTCGGGCAGGAGTACCGTGGTGGCGCCCGCTCCGAAAGGGAAATAGAGCGCGTTGCCAAGTCCGTAGGCAAAAAACAGCTTGGAGGTCGAAAAAGTGACGTCCTGAGAAACTATTCCCAGGACCTGTTTGGCGTAGTGTTCCAGGCAATAAACCATGTCGCGGTGGCGATGGATGGCTGCTTTGGGGCTGCCTGTGCTGCCGGAAGTGTACAACCAGAAGGCCGGATCGTCGCGGTGGGTGGCGGCCACTGGCGCATGGGCGTGAGCGAGCGCCATTTCTTCGGCAAGATTCCTGTGCCCCGTTTGAGGCTGACCTGCAATCCAAACTGATTTCAGTTCGCGGAGCCGATCCAGCCCGAGCTCAATTTTCTGAAGCAGGGCGGCGTCAACCACCAGCCCTCGCGCGCCACTGTCCTGCAACATAAATGCATAATCTTCCGCCGAAAGCAGGGTGTTGGTGGGGATGGGGATCACGCCCAAACGAATGGCGCCCCAAAAAGTTGCGACGAATTCGGGTGAGTCGTACAGGATCAGCACCACCCGATCTCCGCGCACCAACCCGCCCTCCTGCAAAAGGTTTGCAGCCCGCTGAACCTGTTCGGCAACGTTGTGGTAGCTCAGTTTTTGTTTCTGAAAAAGAATAGCCGTGTGGTCGCCGCGCGCTTCATTCACGTTGCGATCCACAAAATATTCAGCCACATTAAACGTTTCCGGGATTGTAAGCGGAGGATTGCCCATCGCGGTGACGAACTATAGCAAGGCACATGCGTCTCCACAAGCTATGGGTCTGATTCAAAGGCGGGAGGGGAAATTCCGCCGCCTACGCTTGAGATGCAGCGGCAATCTCTGCTTGAACGGGTAAAGGTTCTGAGGCGGCGAGTTCGGCGGAATTGACCAGGGTCCAGGCGCTCTTATCCCGCAGCAGTCCTGTTATCAATGCGATGTGCATGGCGTGGCCGGCGCGCTCGGCGACCGCGTGGCCCACCCAGGGATGTCCGAGCAAAGCGAAGTCGCCAAGAAGGTCGAGAACTTTGTGGCGGCAGAATTCATCCGGATAGCGGAGGCCCTCCGGATTCAATATCCCATCCTTGGTCAGCACCACGGCGTTTTCCAGCGAGCCGCCGCGAACCAAGCCGCTCTTTCGCAGCATCTCAACTTCTTCAATAAAACCAAATGTGCGGGCGGGCGCGATATCGGCTTCGTAATTTCCGCGCAGAGGTTCAAAATCCATGGACTGCTCGCCGATCAGGGGATGCTTGAAGGCTATATGATATGTGATGAGGCATGTTTCCGATGGATAAATGGCAATCCGCTTGCCGCCTTCCATCACTTCCACGGGCTTCAGGATTTTGGCAAAAGCCCGCCGGGCACGCTGCTTTTGCACTCCCGCTTGCTGGATCAGCTTCAAGAAAGGGAGGGCGCTGCCATCCAGGATGGGAAGTTCCAGGTTGTCAATTTCCGCATAAACGTTGTCGATCTTAGAAGCGGCCAGGGCAGAAAGCAAATGCTCGGTGGTGGAAATCAACACGCCCTTTTTCATCAGGCTGGTGGCGTAGCTCACGCGGGCGACGTTTCTTGTTGTAGCTTCAATGGGGAACGAATCCAGGTCCGTCCGCTTGAATATGATCCCAGTGTTCACTGGGGCAGGACAAAGCCGCACGGTTACCTTTACCCCGGTGTGCAGGCCAATGCCTGATAAAGATACAGGAGAAGCAATGGTGTGCTGTTGATCAAAAATCATAGTACCTGCAACTTGGTTTGCAGCACTTCGAATGCCAAGCTATCTCCTAATATTATCATGCTATATTTCAGTAAGATAGGTAGATTACGAAGAGTTCGATGAAATAGATGTGTGGTAAATATGTCACGGTCATAGTCTCATCATGCAACAGTCTTGTTTCCTCATGTTGTGGATTTCCACTTGGCCTCAAGGTCGGAATTTCTTGGTCATGATCTTGGCTGTGCATCGTGTAAGATGATTGATTGGATTATCGAGGAGGCAATGTTTGGCCGAAGCCACGAAGGGAGAAAAGCTTTTCTTGATTGATGCGATGTCGCTGGTATTTCGCGCTTTTTACGCTCCCATGCAAATGGCGCTGGTTTCACCGAGCGGCATGCCAACGAAAGCCATTTACATTTTTGTGCGTATCCTAAAGAAGCTGCTTAAGGACCATCGGCCTGAACATGTGGCCGTCACCTTCGACACATCCGCTCCCACGTTTCGAGACAAGGCATTTGAGGAATACAAGGCAAATCGTCCGACGTTTCCAGAGGATTTAGGCGTTCAACTCCCCTTTGTCCGACGTTTTTGTCGCGCCATGGGCCTCAGTCTAGTTGAGAAAGACGGCTTCGAGGCAGATGACGTTATAGGTACGCTGGCACGGCGAACTGATCGGCCGAAGTACGTTTTTATCGTGTCGGGTGACGAAGACCTTTGTCAACTTGTTGACGATCAAACTTTCTTATTGAAGCCAGGACGCTCAGGTTCCGACCAACAAACGTTGGTTGTTCCTCGGACGCCAAAAGAAACGTTCGAGGAGTATGAAAATGAACACAAACTGAAAATTGCTACCCTCAATGGTGAGAAGGTAAGAGAGGCGGTGGTGGGAAGTGAAATAGAACTCAATCCGAATCTTGCTGCCCTGGAGGCGCAGAAGGCCAAAGAGTTGGTGGAGAAAAAATTGCAGCGAGCTCTTGGCGCATTCAAACTTTCGCAGGTTGACATAAAGAGCGTACGAGAGATTATCGGGGTTGAGCCGGACCAGGTGGTAGATTGGCTGGCGCTGACCGGCGATCCGAGTGATAACATTCCAGGCGCACGCCCATTGCCTGGCAAGGAACCGCAGCTTGCTGACGGAGAGAAAAAACGAAGCTACATCGGTCCCAAAGGAGCAACCGAGCTCATACGTCAGTTCAAAACGCTAGAAAAGACTCTTGAGAGCTATGAGCAAGTCAAGAAGCAGAGCTATCATGACGCCTTGCGCGATTATCAAGCCGAAGCGCGACTCAGCCAAGACCTCGCCACCATTCGCACTGATGTACCCATGGACCTTACGATCAGCAAACTGGCGCCGTCCGCACGCGACATGACTCAACTTACAGCACTCTGTCAAGAATTGGGATTTACTAAGCTTTTGAGGGAATTCTTGGAAGAGTCGCCTTCACCTCAAGAGGGCGCGACCGCTGGCGGGGAAGTGAGTGCGCAGGGGCAGGAGTTCACCAGTTCCAAGGAGCTGAAAGATTGGCTCGCCGGTCTGCAAGCACATGGACCGTTAACGATTGCCGCCGCCGTCGAGGGAGAGGAAGGTTTTGGCGGACGTCTCGCCGGATTGGGATTATCAGATGGCCAACGCCGTGCCACACTTCCGCTGGATGTGTCCGCGAACGCCGCAAAATTTCTGCAAGCGGCCCGACCAGCCCTTGCCGACCCCAGGCGTCCCAAGTCGATTCACAATTCAAAACTTCTCCGCCTTCTCCTGGCCAAGGAACAAGTTGAATTGAATGGAGTGGCGGACGACACCTTGCTTTACGCCAATCTTGTCGAGCCGTTAGCCACCAGCCAATCTTTGCATGAGTTGGCCTTGCGGCGGCTGGGACGTCGCCTGGAAAACTCGCTCGCCGATGCGGCCGCCTGCACGCGTGAACTCGCTGCGTTGCTCGCGCCGGAGGTGGCGCGCGAAAATCTGACAAGCCTGTATGACGAAATCGAATTGCCCCTCAGCGAAGTTTTGAGCGAGGTGGAAGCGGCCGGAGTGCGGATTGACTCGGATATTCTGGCCGCCCTCTCCGCTCAATTCGAAAAAGAATTGGCGGCTCTGACGCGGGAAATTCATACTCTCGCCGGGGAACCGTTTGACATTGATTCACCCAAACAACTGGGCCAAATTCTCTTTGAGAAATTGAAATTGCCGGGCGGGCGCCGCCTGAAAAAAAGCGGGCAATATTCCACTGACGCTGCAGTACTGGAGGCGCTGCGCGAACAGCACGAGTTGCCGCGAAAAATCTTTGAATACCGCACGCGCGCCAAGCTGAAATCCACTTACGTGGATACGCTGCCCAAATACATCAATCCCTCCACCGGCCGCGTTCACACCAGTTTCAATCAAACCGGGGCGCGCACGGGCCGGCTTTCCTCTTCCAACCCCAACCTGCAAAACATTCCCATTGGCGATGAATTCGGCTTGCGCATCCGCTCCGCCTTTGTGGCCGAGCCCGGCAACCGGTTGATATCCGCCGACTACTCGCAAATCGAATTGCGGGTGCTGGCGCATCTTTCCGAGGACCCGCGGCTGATCGAATCTTTTATCCGCGATGAGGACATCCACTCGCGAACGGCACAGGAAATTTTCGGCATTCTGCCGGCCCTGCAAACCCACGATCACCGCAGGATGGCCAAGGCCATCAACTATGGCGTGATCTACGGTCTCAGTTCTTTCGGCTTGGCCGGCCGCACCGGAACCAGCAAGACCGAAGCGCAACGCTACATTGACGAATATTTTCACCGCTACGCTCGCGTAAAGGAATATCTCGACCGATGCGTGCAGGAGGCGTGCGACACAGGACGGGTGCGCACGATGTTTGGGCGCTTGCGCCCTATTCCCGAAATCCGCGGCGGCGATGTGGCTTCGCGCAATCGGGCGGAACGCGAAGCCATGAACACGCCTTTGCAAGGCACTGCCGCAGACCTGTTAAAGCTGGCCATGGTGAAAGTCCACGCGCGCCTGCGCCGGGAAAAACTCAAGACGCGCATGATCCTGACCGTTCATGACGAATTGGTTTTTGAAGCGCCGGAAAAAGAAGTGAAAGCTGCGCAGCACCTCGTCAAAGAAGAAATGGAAGGCGCCTACCCGATGCGAGTCCCGTTGCGCGTGGAGATCGGCGCGGGCTTGAATTGGAAGGAAGCGAAGTAGCAGGAATCGAGAGTTCAGAGTCGAATGTTGAAATTGGAAACCGGAAAATCCAAATTGGAAAGTCGAAAGTTGAAATTCAAACGGAAGTGACGGTTGACCTGCCCCCCGAAAACTGTACCAGTGTAAATGAGAGTTCTCCGGGGTATAAAAGCCCGAGGAGGACCAGAAATGAGGCAGAGTCGGTACACGGAGGAGCAGATCATCGGGGTGTTGAAGCAAGCGGAGGCAGGGATCAAGACGGCGGAG